>NZ_JAAIIJ010000025.1 GCF_012932445.1 Bifidobacterium panos | reverse complement strand
CACACTAAGGAGAAACAATGACACGAATCATGATCACCCCCCCTCAATTGTTGAGAAAACCAATCTGTCGGATGGTGTGACGTTGGCCCGGACTGGCCGAATCCGCGAACTCGTCATCCGCAACGCGCAGCTTCTGTCCGCCGATCTGGCGGCGGGCGGGGTCGTCACATTGGACATCGCGTCCGCCGACGGGACATACGCCAGCAACGGGGTCTGTTTCGCGGGCGGGGTCGCCTCGTCTTCCGTGACCGGGTACGTGAGGTTCATTATTGACGCCAACGGGTCGCTGCGCCTGTGCAACGACACCGGCAAGACGATCCCGGCAAACGCGAGTTTCAACGCCAACACCACCTATCTCGCACAATGACACACGGCCCCGCCCAAGGCGGGGCTTTCGTTCAGGAAGGAACCGCATGCTTTCGGAAACCGCCGTCGTAGGCCTTGTCACGGCCATCGCGGGGTCGAGCTGTCTGACCCAGTGGCTGGCCACGAGAAAGGAAAGCAAGCTCACCAAGGAGGAAAAGGACACACTTCGCGACCTTTCCGAGCGCATCGCCAGGAGGGAGGCGCACGACGAAATCTCAGACGAGGCGGACAGGGCGCTGCTGTTCGACAAGCTCGCCCGCCTACATGCCGAGACCGTCGAGCGCGGCCTGCCCGTCAGCGTCACCGACAAGCAACGCGCGGAAAACGCCTACCGGGTCTACGAGAAACTCGGCGGCAACGGCGTCGGACGCCACTTCTACGAGGAGCTTATCCGCTCGCACGCATCGCAACCCCCGTCCGGCACAGGCAAGGAGACGACATGATTCCCCTCATCGTCCTTGTCACGCTCGGCTTTGCCGTCTGGATGCTCGCCCACGGCGGTGACGGCCGCTGGTGAACACCCAATCTATTTACTTCAAGACCTGCCTCCGGCCAATCCGACCGGCGGCGTCAAACCCCTCGGAACCGAGGGGTTTTCTGTTTTAAGGAGGGCAAATGTGCCAAATGTAAACACGCTGATCGAACGCATGCGCTACTGGTGCGTGGACGCGAACATGGGATACAGCCAGTACGACCGATGGAACTTCAACCCCAACGGCGGCAACTGCGACTGCTCCAGCCTCGTCATCCACTGCCTGCAGGAGGCGGGTTTCGACACCGGCGACGCGACCTACACCGGCAATCTGAGCGCGAACCTGACCGCTCGCGGATGGGTGCGCGTGGTGAACGACGGCGATCCGCAGGCGGGTGACATCCTGCTCAACGATGCCGACCATGTGGCCGTCTACTTGGGCGGCGGCATGCTCGCCCAGGCGAGCATCAGCGAAAACAACTCGATCGCCGGAAACGCCGGCGACCAAACCGGCTGGGAGACAAACGTATCGGCCTATTACAACTACCCATGGAACTGCTTTTTGCGCTGGAACGGCGCTGGAAATGAGGATGATATGACAATCGATGAACTGTATGCCGCGCAAGGCAACGACGGCAGGAATCTCTGGGATTCCGTGATCCAGACGCGCAGCGAGCTGCGCGACAGGGCGAGTGAGGGCGCGAGCAACGCCTTGATCACCACCAAAGGCAACGACGGCAGGAACGTCCTCGACAGCGTGATCCAGGCGCGTTGGGACATCGCCGAACTCAAGACGATGCTCACCGCCCAGGCCGCGACGATCGAAACCCTGGCCAAGGCTGTCGGCACCAATCCCGCCGATATCGCCAAGGTCGTCGAGCAGCAGGTCAAGGCCAAGCTCGACAAGCTCCAAATCAATGTGTCTGCAAGTGAGAAGAAGTGAGGCGAGCTAATGAGTGATCCGAAGCATGCGGAGGGAGTGACCCCCGAGACCGACGAGCAGACCGATGCCCGCCTCGCCACGTTGGCAACCGTCGAAACCACAAGCGCCACGGATACCGCCGCCACGGATGACACAAGCGACGGCCAGATGCCGACATGGCTCCTGCCCGACAAGGCATATCAGGTGCTCAAGTGGCTCACCCTCACCGTCCTGCCCGCGCTCGCGGTGCTGGTCGGCGCGCTCGGCCCCGTCTGGGGGTTGCCATATACCGACGCCATCGTGACTACAATCAGTGCTGTCGCCCTGTTTTTTGGTGCGACAATCGGTGTTTCCGCCATCCGTGCCAACGGTTTGACGGCCAGCTGAACATCAGGGCCCCTCGTCCAAGCTTCGTTGACCCAGTGACTGGGTGAGCGTCTTGGGCGAGGGGCCTTTTCGTCGTTTTCGGGTAGACTGGAGATGCTTTCCTTTTGCTGACACTCAAGGGAGCGGGAGCCGCGACATATTATCGCGGCTCCTTCATTTTTGCTCTTGTGTGCCACCTTGCCATCTTGCCATCTTGTTGCCGCCTTCGGGGCGTTGGAATTGCTGGAAGATGGCAAGATGGCAAGATGGCAAGCCCCGTGACGTACCGCCAACCTCCTGAAACTCCCGACAAGTTGCCAAAACCGCCGCCCCTTGCGAGACTTGACAAGTCAGCGAAAGGGAAATATATGGCTTACTCAATCAGAAAATACCAGCTCAAGGACGGCGTTCGATTCGAGGTGCGCTACCGCAAGCCGGACGGCGCATCGACCAGTAAACGCGGTTTCAAACGCAAAATGGACGCGGACACGTGGGCCGCCGCCAACATCACCACGGCACAGGCGCTGGGAGGCTTCATCGACCCGCAGGCCGGAAACGCCACAGTGGGCGAATTATGGGAGCCGTGGATAGCGAAGAAGCGCATCAGCACGAAACCGACATACGTGGCCACACTTGAAGCGTCATGGCGCACGCATGTCAAACATGCATGGGAGTCCAGACCCGTCGCGGGAATCAAACGCGGGGAAGTCCAGAAATGGGTGGGGGCGCTCTCGAAGAAACGAAGCGCCAGCGTGGTCATCCGATGCGTCAACATCCTCTCCGGCATCCTCGCGGACGCGGTAAAAGACAGCCGCATACCGACCAACCCCGCCGAAGGCGTGGAACTGCCACGCAAGCAACGACGCAAGCACGTGTACCTGGCAGGTTCCGAGCTGTTCGCGCTCGCCGATAATTGCGGGTGGAGACGGCTTATCGTCCTGACGCTTGGCCTGTGCGGAATGCGCTGGGGCGAGCTTGTCGCGCTGCGGGTCGAGGACGTGGACTTGCAGAGAAACCGCATCCATATCCACAGGAGCATATCGAGGGTTGGCACGGATCTTGTGGAGAGCGACACGAAAACACATGAAAGCCGGATGGTCATGTTTCCGGCGATTCTCAGGGAAGAGCTGCGTACGCAATGCGAGGGCAGGTGTCCGACCGATTTTCTGTTCACGATGCCAGGGCGTCCGACTGACAAGCCGATGAGTGACGGTGGGCGTCCGACCAGTGAGGGCGGGTGGTTTTTTGTGGCGCTTCGCCGGACTGGGATAGAACGCGGTCACATGACCATTCACGATCTGCGCCACACCGCCGCGAGCCTGATGATCCAATCCGGGGCGAACGTGAAGACGGTTCAACGCCAGCTTGGGCACAAGTCGGCCACCATGACGCTTGACACTTATGCAGATTTGTTTGATGATGATTTGGACAGTCTGTCGCAAAGCATGGATGACTTGCTGTTCTCACAAAATGTGGGCAAAATGTGGGCAAACAACGGAGGTGAGAAAGAGATTTCCTTGGAATTGCAACGATAGCGAAGAGCATTTTTGTCGGGTTCGAATCCCTGAGGGGGCACAGACAAGAAGACTCATCAGTTCGATGGGTCTTTTTTGTTGGTATCGATTCCGATGCCGCAACGAATCAGAAAAATCGAAAATCAAAAAATCGAAAATCAGAAAAACCAGAGAAGAAGAATCGAAGGATCACCAAAGTGGAATACTCCCTGTTTGTGAAACTGGCCGCCGAGTTCGTCGGCACCGCCGTGCTGCTGGTGTTCGGCAACGGCGCCGTGGCCAACGTCGAATTGAAGAATACGAAAGGCCACCACGCCGGCTGGGTCAACATCGCCATGGGCTACGGCTTCGGCGTGATGTTCCCCGTGCTGATGTTCGGCGCGATTTCCGGTGCGCACATCAACCCGGCCATGACCATCGCGCAGGCCGTCGGCGGGCTGTTCGACTGGGGGCTGGTGCTGCCGTACATCGTGGCGCAGTTGCTCGGCGCGGCCGCCGGCCAGCTCATCGTCTACATCACCTATTACCCGCACTATCACGAGACCGAGGAGTCCGAAGCGATTCTCGCCACTTTCTGCACCACCGATGCTTACGACAATCGCGTCAACTACTTCCTCAACGAGTTCTTCGGCACTTTCATGCTGGTGGTCGGCGCGCTGTGCTGCCTGACCATGCCGTGGGGCGCGCAGGATCACGCCGCGGCCTCCATCGTCGTCGGCTTCATCGTGTGGGGCTTGGTCACTTCGATGGGTGGTCCCACCGGCCCGGGGCTGAACCCCGCGCGCGATTTCGTGCCGCGTCTGTTGCATGCGATTCTGCCGATTCCGCACAAGGGCACTTCGCGTTGGAGTGAGGCGTGGATTCCCGTGGTCGCGCCGATTCTGGGCGCAATTGCCGGCGTTTTCCTCTACAAGGTTTTCCCGGTCGCCTAACCCTAACCCTAACCCTAACCCCAAACCCAATCCCAACCGCCCCTCACGGCCTTCCACTCCGCCATGAGGGGCGTTCCCATAGGCTCACTCAGGTTGCTTCCGGCGCTTATTTGCAGCTACCAAGCAAGCTCCTAATGCTCCTTTTTGCCTTTTTGGAACATTAGAGCTAGTGTTGATCGAATCGAGAGAGGCCAAATAGTCGATTAGGAACAATGCGATGGATTACAAGACCATACGGCAGATTGTTCACATGAGCCGTTCAACGGAGCGTCCGAGCGAACTGGCCGAGCGGGAATACCTTCAGAGGCTGAGCGGGTGGAGCACGTTCAAGTCCGGGATCGTCCTGCGCGGGCACGAACTTTTCGCGGTTAATTTCCGGGAACTCGCCATCATCATGGATTCCATTCGTGAGCAGGAAAACGATGTGGCGAGGCTATGGAACAAGCTGCCGAACATAGCGAAGCGCGCTTACCTGTATGACCTCATCGGGGCGGAGATGCAAAGCACCAACAGCATCGAAGGAGTGAGATCAACCCGTAGGGAAATCAGCGAAGCTTTGGAAACAGCGGTCAACGACGGGCCGCACAAGCGTTTCAGCGAGTTCGCCAAACTATTCCTCGCGCTCAGCGACGACAACCCGGATCGCTTCGCTTTGCCGGAAACGCTGGAGGACATCAGGGAAATCTACGACAAGGTGATGTCCAATGAGCTGAGAAAGAAAGATCGGCCGGACGGCGACCTATTCCGCAGCGGCTCGGTATACATTGACGATCCCTCGACGGCGAGACGCATACATGTCGGAATCACACCGGAATCCGAAATCAAGGTGTGCCTGACCCAATGGCTGGCGCTTACCCGCAACGAGCAGGTGCTGCCCCTGATAAGAGCCGCCATGTGTCACTTCACGTTCGAATATATCCACCCGTTCTACGACGGGAACGGCAGGACAGGGCGCTTCCTGTTCGCGCTGCAATTGAGGCGGCACCTGAGCGCACCGACCGCCATGAGCCTCAGTCCGGTCATCTCCGACGGCAAGGGGCGGTATTACAAGGCGTTCGAGGACGCGCAACATCCACTGAACTGCTTGGATGGCAGCGTCTTTGCGTACAGGATGATGGGTTTCGTGTCCGATGCCCAGAGGCGCATCATCGATGATCTTTCGGGGAAAAGCGCCATACTTGATCGAACATTAGGTGATCTCAAGACGATTTCGGACGAGCGCGGCTGGACGGAGTGCGAAACGGGCATAGTTGCAGTGCTCATACAGGAGGAGCTGTTTGGTGCCAATCCGCATCAAGTCACGCGAGGCCGTCTGGAAGACAATCTATCAGCGGGCAGAAAGAAGGTCAGTCTGGGCGTGGGAAGGCTTGAAGCGCAAGGAATCCTTCAGCACAAGGGGAAACGCCCGGCCTACTACTCTCTCACTGCAGAGTCGCGGAATTTGCTGCGCCTGGACTGACAGGTACGCCCCGAAAGGCTGTTTTTGGGCGTTGGCGGCTGGTGCTTGATTTGGCTTGGTATCTTGTATGATCATCTGTCTCTAGTATTGGGGATGTTGGATAGATCGCGGGTTTCTGTCGATCCTTTATGCAGGGTTGGTTGGAGGCGGAGTCAGGAAAGGAAGGAAAACGGGAAGATGCTGAAGAGCATTTGGGCTGACAAGCGCAAGCGCGTGGCGCTGATTGCCGCTATCAGTGCGGTTGTGCTGGTTATTGCCGGTGTGGGCTGGTTTGCGTGGTCGAAGCATGAGTTGAGTGTGGCTGGGGCTTCGTGCAGCAGTGCGGCGGAGAATGTGGAATCTGCCAGGGCGGAATATACGAAGCTGGTGGCTGGTGACGCGAAGAGCGCGGGCGAAGTCACGTCTGATCAGGTCAAGGACGAGAAAACCGTCGGAGCGTTGGAGTCGGAACTGAAGGTGAATAAGCCGAACAGCGTGGATTGCCCCGTCGGGGACACGAAAGGCTTGAAGGACGCGGCCTCCGAGCTGAGCGAACAGGCCGAATGGTATAAAACCCATGAAGCAAGCCTGAGCAAGGCCGTGGAGAACGTCAACGCCTCGAAGCTCGACAAGGTGATCGATGACGCGAACGCGCTGTTGGCGGATTCGGACGGCAAGGTAGCCGACAACGCCGTGCGCGACGAACTCGCCAAGGCCATCGAGGCCAAGGACGAACAGCAAATCGCGCAAGCCACCACGAAAGTGAACGATTCAATCGCCGCCAAAACCCAAGCCGACGCCCAAGCCACCCAGCAGTCATACAGCTACAGCTACTCCAGCAGCCGGAACAGCAGCTCGGCTTCATCCTCCGCCTCCGCCGGCGGCTTGCGAAACGTACCGTGACGACTACGGTGACGAGGAAACCGTTTGATCCGTTCTCCCGCACGGTTGATGCGGGTTTGGATTTTCACAATTTTCATGGTGTCGGTTTCACGGGCGTGCATATAATGAGGTTGCACACACAAAAGCCGTCGCCCGTTGTACGGGCAGGCGAAGCGCATGAAAGGAGGCAGTAATCATGGCATTGCGTTCTCTTACCGAATCGTACACGCTGCCGTCAGCAAAGTTGGAAACCCTTGATTATGAGGCTTCCCAAAGAAAACTCAATGAGTTTATGCGCGGTTTCAAATCGCGTCGGCTGCGCGGCAATCCCGAACTTCAGAAGGAAGTCGGCATCATACTGGAGCATCAGGCAACCGAGTGAAAGAATACTTCATCCTCACAATTGACGAGCTTTGGGGGTTGGCAGACAGCGAGCCGGAACGAGCCGAGCGGATCAAGGATTCCCTCGGCTCGTTTTCTTGCAGGCGTTCCCCTCATATCGAGAGATTCGCTCATCGGCAGATGGAGATTGCCGAAAAACAAGGAGAGTCGAGAAGCTATCTTCTGCTGGAGCAGGGCACGGATGCCTTTCTGGGGTTTTTCACTCTTGGTTTGACCAGCGTTGACTGGGAACAGGTCGAAAACAGCGACGGGTGGAAGAGTGCCTACGGGAAGAAGAAGCGCAAGAGCTTTTCCAGCGGATTGATGAAACGTGACGGCAGTCATATCGGAGTGTTCACGATAGGCGAGCTGGCGCGTGATGACAATGTGTCGGCCGAGGAGCTTCCCGGCGCTCAGATTCTCAGAGAGGCATTGGGCTACGTCATAGAGGCGCAGCATATTACGGCAGGACGTTTCGTTCTGGTCGATTCGAGAGAGATTCTGTACCGGAAGCTGTATGGTTTGGCCGGTTTTACCGAAATCGCACAAAGGAAATCTCCGAATCCCGACGAGGACATTCCTTTTGTGGTTTCTATTCTCCCCATTAAAGGAATAAGCCTATAAACGGATAAGCACCCGAACGTGGCCTGAATACAAGAACGTTCCCCGTTGAGCGTCGCAGACACAATAACGAAACGGGGAATTAATTCGAGAGAACGGAAATGACGCCCGCAAAACAACGCCGAGACGTGAAAAAGGGCTTTCGGATTACTCCGAGAGCCCTATAGGTGGAGCTAGCCGGGTTCGAACCGGCGACCCTCTGCTTGCAAAGCAGATGCGCTACCAGCTGCGCCATAGCCCCATAGTCGAAAAAAGCGGCTTGTGCCGCTCTCTCCTGTGGGCCCGGGAGGACTTGAACCTCCGACCTCATCCTTATCAGGGATGCGCTCTAACCGGCTGAGCTACGGGCCCGTCTTGCACGCTGTAAAAGCGCACAAGTAGCTAGCGTACCAGCAGACGTGGATATGTCAACCGGCACCAGGCATCCCCGTGTCGGACTACAGGCGTCGATCCGCTCCCGATGCCTAATAGCCGCCTCTCCAGCGCGTACTGTTGAAGCCAATCTGTCCATTTTGTGCAAAAACAGCATTTTGAAAATGGTCATTTTGTGCAAAAGTGGCATTTCAAAAACGGGATTTTTGTGCACCAAACGCTTGAAATGCTATGATTCCCACTGCGCAGGCGGCGTATTTGGGTGACAGGAATCCGAATCTCGGGGTGATTTATGAGAACGTCGTTGCGCAGGAACTGACCGCGCAAGGCGTGCCGCTGTATTATTACATGGCCAAAAAGCGCGGCGAAATCGATTTCATCGCTGACACCAATGGTGATGGGGTCATGCCGATTGAGGTGAAATCAGGCAACGATTACAACACGCATGCGGCCATTGATGCGCTGCTTGCCAATCCTGAGTATCGGGTGGATGAGGGTGTTGTATTGTCTCGGTCGAATGTGTCCCGTACGGGCGGCGTGCTCAATCTGCCGCTTTACGCCATATGGTGTTTGTCGAGTGTCCTCGATCTTGCGGCAGAAGGCGCACGACCCGCAACCCCATTCATTATGTCTTGGAACTGAAGCCAGCTGGTGGCGCGCCGTTCGCGTTGGCGATCGCACATGCTCACACGAGGTGGGAGCGCATGAACCACTGGAACTTCTCCAGTTCCTGAACGTGGTCCTGCACGATGTTGGAGCTGATGACGTCCAGCTCGTCCAGCTCGGCGATGGCCGTGCGGTCGGCCTTGATGAACTCGCTGTAATAGGCGTCGAGCGCCTTGAGGTATTCCTCGGTGCCGGCGCGACCTTCCAGCAGGAACTTAGACCAGGTGCGCACTCGCGTGATCGCGTCAGCGCGACCGTCCGGCGAGCCCCCCAACGTGGCGATGCGCTCGGCGGTTTCGTCGGCCTGCGCGAGCACAACGTCAACCTGCGGATCGATCATTTCGTGCACGGCGATGAAGTTCGGGCCGGTCAGATTCCAATGAACGTGCTTCAGGACCAGTGCGGTTTCCTGCTCTTGGCTGAGTCGGCTCTGCAAAATGCCGATGGCTTTCTCGGAAGTGGCCTCATCGAGCCCCGGAACCATAAACGTGAGTGCCATAATAACCCTCCTTATATCGCGGCGAAGTGTGCGTACACCCATTCTACGATTTCGGCGATTTCGCCACAGGCGCAAAAAGAGAACGTGCCGGAACTCGGAAGTGAAGAAAATGTAGCTATTCTCGCCTCAATTCCCCTAGAAAATGTAGTCAGAACACGCAATTTCCCCTAGAAAATGTAGTCAGATCACACAATTTCCCCTAGAAAATGTAGTTGGAACACGCAATCTCCCCTAGAAAATGTAGTTGGAACCGCATAAATTCCCCTAGAAAATGTGCCAGAACCCAGGCAAATTCCCCTAGAAAATGTTACTATAGCGAGAGAAAACGTTGAAATACCAACATAAATGGTTTATATCACGTTGGACACGATTGAACATAGGGGGTTGTGGTGAAACGACGGATGATGCACCAACTGATCGCCTGGAAAAACAGTGCGCATCGCAAGCCTCTGATTCTTGACGGTGCTTGTCAGACAGGAAAGAGCTGGCTGGTTCAGGAATTCGGGCGCACGCAGTTTGATTCGCTGGCCTATGTATCGCTTGAAAACAACGATTCCATGAACCAATTGTTCGCAGGTTCGCTGCGCCCGCAACGTCTGCTTGCCGGCATTGCGCTCGCTTCCCAAACGCGAATAGAACCAGGCAAAACCCTGATTGTGTTGGATGAGGTGCAGGCGATTCCAAGAGCCGTGGAAGCGTTGAAATACTTTGCCGAAGAGGCCGCGGAATATGCGCTGATAGCGACAGGTTCCTCATTGGGAATCACCATCCACCCGGAAATTTCCCATTCTGTGAGCAAAGTCGATCGTTGCCGCTTGTATCCAATGACTTTTCTGGAGTTTCTTGATGCTGCAGGCAAGGAAGATTTGCGACAGATCGTCGAGAATGCCGATTTCGATATGATGCGCGTATTCCATGGGCAGCTCATGGAGTGGCTGAAATATTACATGGTGGTTGGCGGGATGCCTGAAGCCGTCGAGGCTTTTGCCGCCAGCTATCCGGGTGTCGATTTTGAGCGAATCACCCGAGTGCAACACGATATTCTGCAAGGTTATCGCGGCGATTTTTCGAAATACGCGGACGATATGCCAAAGGGGTTTTCGTTGCGTCTGTCGCAGGTCTGGGATTCCATACCCTCCCAGTTGGCGCGCGAGAACAAGAAATTCCTATATGGTGCCGTTCGCTCCGGAGGCAGGGGCAAGGATTTCGAGTTGGCCATCCAACGTTTGCTTGACTCATCCATTGCGCTGAAAGTCGGGCGTGTCACGTCGCCGGAGTATCCGCTCAAATCGTTTGATGATTGCAATGCGTTCAAATTGTTCTCGTCCGATGTCGGGTTGTTGCGTCAGATGAGTGGCATTGATCCTCAAATCGTATTGGATGGCGATACGGTGTTCGGTTCGGCGAAGGGCGCCTTTGCCGAGCAGCTGGTATGTCAGGAGCTTATCGCGTATGGCTATGAGCCGCGATATTGGACGAATGCCAATTCCACGAATGAACTGGATTTTGTGATTCAGAGTGAAAATTGTGTCGTGCCGATTGAAGTGAAGTCGGGCGTCAATCTTCATGCCAAAAGTCTCAAGGCTGCCATCAAGCGGTTTGGTTTCGAGCACCCTGTGCGTTTTTCGGCATTGCCTGCGCGAAAAGACGGGTGCATTCAAGATCTTCCGTTGTATGCCGTTGCCGCCCTTGCCAAGCTGTAGCAGTTTCTTGGTGACTGGGATTGGCGGCTGTGTGGGCGGCTGAGGGGCGTAGGCGATTAACGGCGCTGCACCGCCCGATGGGCGGGAAAAGAAAAGCCTCGCGGCGAGCGAGGCTTTTCTTAGGTATGGCAGCGTGCGGGGATCAGCCCGTGTTCTGCAGGCCGGCGGCGACGCCGGACACGGTGCACAGGATGAGGTAGATGAACTCGGCTTGCTGGCTCTGGCTCAGCTCCTCCTTGTCCACCATCTTGCGCAGCGACTTCAACGCCAGCACCTGCGTGAGGGACAGCGCGTCCACATACGGCGAACGGATGCGGATGGCCTGGCCGAGCACATGGCGGTGTTGCAACGGCCAATCGTCGCCCACGATGGCCAGCACCCACTTGCGGGTGAGTTCCATCTCGTCAAGCACCTTCTTGGGCAAGTCCTCGCGCTCGTCCATCGACAGATACATCTTGGCGATGCGCTCGTCCGTCTTGGCCAGCGACATCTCGATATTGTCGATAAACGTGGAGAACAGAGGCCATTCCTCATACGCCTTGCGCAGAGTGTCCAAATCACCGAACGCCTCGCACGCCGACCCGAGGCCGTACCATGCCGCCAGATTGATGCGCGCCTGAGCCCACGAGAAAATCCACGGAATCGTGCGCAGATCATCAAGCGACTTGGCACCCAGGCCGCGCTTGGCCGGGCGCGAGCCGATGGGCAGCAACCCGATTTCCGTCAGCGGCGTCACCGTGGAGAACCACGGGGCGAAACCGTCGGTGTTCAGCAGGTCGAGGAAGCGCGTGTGCGCCACTTCGTCGAGCTTGCCTGCCATGTCGGCGAATTTCTCGGTCATCTCGGTGTTGCACTTCTCCACGCTCGGCGCGGACTGCAACAGCGTGGCCGCAGCCACCGACTCGACGTGGCGAATCGCCAGCACCGGGTTGCCGTAGCGGGCGAAAATCACCTCGCCCTGCTCGGTGAGCTTGAAGCGGCACTTGACCGAACCCACCGGCTGCGCGAGCACCGCTCGGTTGGCCGGGCCGCCGCCGCGCCCCACCGCGCCGCCGCGGCCGTGGAACAGCGTCAGGTCGATGTCATGCGACTCGGCCCACTTGGCGATGCGCTCCTGCGCGGAATGCAGCGCCAGCGTGGCGGAAGTCGGGCCGGCGTCCTTCGAGGAATCTGAGTAGCCGAGCATGACCTCCAGCTTGTTGCCGGTGGCCTTGAGCCGCGCCTGCACTTCGGGGATCTTCAGCATGTCTTCCAGCACGTCCACCGAGTTTTCAAGATCCTCCAGCTGCTCGAACAGCGGAATCACATCGATAATCGGCGCATCCTCGGGGTGCGCGAACGCGAGGCGGTTCAGCTCATAGACATCCTTGATGTTCTGCGCGCTCTTGGTGAACGAGATGATATAACGGCGCGCGGCCTTCAAACCGTTGCGCTTCTGGATCGAGCCGAGCGCGCGGAAGGTGTCGAGCACCTCGTGGGTCATCGGCTGCAACTCGCCGCGCTCGCCGTGCAAACCGTGCTCGCGAATGTCCTCCAACGCGCGGGCGTGCACCACGGAATGCTGGCGGAACTCCATCTCCACCATGTGGAAACCGAAAGTCTCGGTCTGCCAGATCAAATCCTGCAACGGGCCGTAGGCGGAACGCTTCGCGCCAGCCTCGGCCAGCGAACGCTGCACCACCTTCAGGTCGGCGATGAAATCCTCGCAGGAGCGATACATCAGGTCGGCGTCACGCTCGATGGTGTAGTGCAGGCGGTCGGCCATCACCAGCATCACCGCGCGGTGCGTCTCCCTGGTGGAAATCACAGCGGCCTTGTCCGTCAGCCGCTCGCTCATCTCCTTCTGGTGGCTCCACAGGTTCTTCAGCTCGGCGCTGGCCGGAGTGGTGCCCGTCTCTATCGTGAGGTTGCGGCCCACGGTGCGCGTGGCTTCCTCAAGGGCGGCGAGGACATGGTCGCTGAACTTGCGCGCCACCTTGCGGCTCACCTTGGCGGTGACGTTCGGGTTGCCGTCGCGGTCGGAGCCGATCCAGCTGCCGGGGTGGAAGAACGCCGGACACGCCGGCTCGACCAAGCCGGCCTTGTCGCCCAGCATCCAGTCGTCGAAGCGGCGATAGACCCGCGGAATCGTGCGGAACAGCGTGTTGTCGAAGATATCGAGAATGGTGTCCGCCTCTTCGACAGGAGTTGGCTTCTTCAGCGCGATGGGGGAGGTGCGGAACAGCGCGTCGATCTCGTTGTACAGCCGACGGCAGTTCTCCTTCTTATCGGAGCCTCCCAGCACCTTGTGCAATTCGAGCAGTTGCGAGATGCGGCGAATCTTGCCTTCCACCGCCTTGCGCCGCGCCTCGGTGGGGTGCGCGGTGAACACCGGATGGAACTCCAGGCGATCCAGCAGCTCCTTGGCCTTGGCCGGCCCCATCTCGTTGATGAGCTGGTGATAGGCCACCGTCAGCTCGTTGCTCGGGTCGACGGCCTCGTTCTCGTCCACCTTGGCCTCACGGCTGTGCAGCACGGACACGCGGTAGTTTTCTTCGGACAGGTTCGCGAGGTGGAAATAAGTGGCGAACGCGCGGGCGAGCAGCTGCGCGTCATGCACATTCATGGCGTCGATGACCTTGACAGCCTCGGCCAAGCCATCCTTATTCGCGCCCAGGCCGCTCGTGCCGCCGAAATGCTCGGCGCTGGCCTCCACCGCGTAATTGCGCACGGTGTCGAAGGTGGCGAGCAGCTCGGGGTCGTATTCGTTCAGCACATCGCGCAGAATCCTCAGGCACAAATCCATGTCGCTCTTGAGATTCTTCGGAAGATCGTGCTCTTCGGGAGCCTTGCGCCCGGTGCCGGTTGCGGCGATGGCAGCGCCGGCTGACGCGATCTGATGTTCGGATTCAGACATATAACCTCCTTTATCGAACGTTGGGTTGCTCGGTCTGTCGGCTGTCCGCGGCTCCTCCGCGGTTGTTCGAGGCCGACTGTTGCGAGCCCACAGCCCTTTGCTCAATGTGGTTGTCGTGTGCTCAAGTGTAGTGGGACAAAATCGCCATTTACGTTACGAGTCCATATTCCGCGCGCTTCGTTCGGTGCGCGGAGTACAAAAGAAGCGTGAGCGAACAGCAGGAGACAAGCGCCGCCGCACACGGGCTCGAGGGCGCTTCGGCAGTCAGTAAATTCCATACCCACTCCATTCCCCTGGATATGGAGGACATCGAACGCGACTGGGACAAGCCCGTCACCGAGGCTGGCATCGCGGCCAAGACCAGCGTGATTGTGCGCGTGGGCATGCTCGATTTGGGTGCCGGCACCGGCAGTTTCCGCGTGCGCGAGATGATGCACCGCATCGCCTATCCGCTGGGCGTGCATGTGCGCGCCGACGTGAACCTGACCGACATCGAAGCCTCGTGCACCGACGGCAAAAACCGCATCACCGAAGTGGTGGACCTGCCCACCACCGGCGTCAACACCGAGCGCATCTGGCTGCTGGAGCATTTCGCCGACTGGTTCAACGTGAACCTCGGCAAGGGGTCGATGTATCACAGCCGCACGGAAGTGTCCGAAGGGCTGATGGATCATCTTGACACCAAGGATGCTTCGCAGGTGTCCGCCGATTTGTCGAAGAACTTGCGCGAACGCCGTAAGGCCGAGGTTAAAGCTAAGGCCAAAGCCAAAGCCGAGGCCAAGTCCGAAGCCCAAAAAGCCCGAGCCAAAACCCATAGCGCCCCCGAAGGCGAATACGCCGAGCATTTCGACCATGTCGGCAAGCAAGGCGACGCCGACGGCGCATCCATCACCGTGGGCCAGGCACACGCCCGGCTCGACAAAATCGAGCACCGCAAGCCGCTGTATTCCCCCGCGTTCGCCGGATTCGCCTCGGCCTCGGCCTGCGCGTCCTTCGTGTTCCTGCTCGGCGGCGGCCCGGTCGACATGATCGGCGCGTTCGTGGGTGCCGGGCTCGGCCACTGGTTGCGCCGCCATCTCTTCGCGCGCCATCTCAACCAGTTCTTCGTCACGTTCATCTGCGTGGCGCTCGCCGCGCTCGCCTGCACCGGCACGCTGCGTCTGATGTCCCTGTTCCATCCGGCCGCGCTCGCGCACGACACCGCCTATATCGGCGCCATGCTGTTTGTGATCCCCGGATTCCCGCTCATCACCGGCGGCCTCGACATGGCGAAAATCGATTTTCCCTCAGGCATCCAGCGCATTGCCTACGTGCTTTGCATCATTCTCATGGCCACTTTGGGCGGATGGATGGTGGCCAGCATCGTGCATCTGAACCCGCAGGGCTTCGATCCGCTCGGTTTGAACCCGGTGGTGAATTGCCTGTTGCGCATGGTGTTCGCCTTCATCGGCGTGTGGGGATTCTCGGTGATGTTCAATTCGCCCCAGCGCATGTGCCTGGTGGCCGCTTGCATCGGCATGATCACCGACACCTTGCGCTTGGAAATCACCGACGCCGGCGTGCCCCTTGAAGCCGCCGCGTTCATCGGTGCCCTGCTGGCCGGCCTGCTCGCCTCCGCTTGGCGTTCCGCCGTGCGACGCGGCCTTTTGCCGCCGCATTTGGGTTATCCGCGCATCTGCCTGACCGTTCCTTCAATCGTCATCATGGTTCCCGGCTTGTATATGTATCAGGCCATGTTCCATCTCGGCCAGTTCAACACCCTTACCGCCCTGGACTGGGCCTTCCGTGCTTTCATGGTCATCGTCTGCCTGCCCATCGGCCTGGCCATGGCGCGAGTGATCACCGACAAATCCTGGCGCTACGACATTTAGACAGACAGCCCTGTGAGTTCTTTGTTTCGCCTTCATGGGCGAACTCATTTTGACGGAACTAGCCCGTCCCGTGTCCTCTGTAGATCCATGTCAACGCGGCGGAGTCGTTCTCTGCGTGCTTGAGTCGCAGTGTGCGTTGCGATCGTTCTTAGTTTGTTTCGGGTCGTAGTGCCCGTTTTCGCTGTTCTCAGTGCGCGTTTCGCCATTTCGTTCTCGGTGTGCGTTTCGTCGTTCCGTTTTGGTTTGCGTGTTGTTTGATCGATTCCGGTGTTTGGCGGCGGATGTTGCCGTGTTCGACACCCTCCGGGCCGGTAGGCCAAGTCTTACGTCTCACACGTCAACATCCGCCTAGGTCATTCTGGCGTAGCCGGTTCGGCACGCCTTGGGCCCCTGCCTGGCGGGGGCTGTCGCGCGGATGCGCGACTGGGGGTGGTCCCACCAGGCACGTGTCTGGTCCAACCACCCTCAGTCAGCCTGACGGCTGACAGCTCCCGCCCGCGGGAGCCCAGGCTGGGTTTTTGTCATTCCGATCGGCCTGCTGAATCGGGGGAATGGTTGCCCCCTTGGGTTTGTTGCGGGTGTGTGTTTTGGGTGGGGCGGGCTTTGGTTTGAGTCCTGTTTTTCCGCGGGATTGCAAGGGGTTTCGGGTGGCTGGTTTGGCGGCGGTCGGAGTGCGG
>NZ_JAAIIJ010000024.1 GCF_012932445.1 Bifidobacterium panos | reverse complement strand
GTCTCGTGGGCTCGGAGAGGGGGATAAGAGACAGGTTCCAACCGCTCCGCCTGCTCCAGCCGCGAAACGATGATCTTGCCCAGGCGCAGCATGTCGTTTTCGATCACGCTGTCGCTGTTGGTGCGCCACGTGTCGCTCGGGGTGGTCCAGCTGTCGGCAAGGCCGTCCCGCACGATGTCGATTCGGGTTTTCGTGCCGCCCACATCCACGCCGACGAGCGGCCTGAGCGCGCTGACGTCGCGGATGGTATGAATAAACGCCTCATTGCTCATTGAAACACCTTTCCGCGTATTGCCTGGGCCGTGAGCACGCCGATGCCAATCAATGTGGCCTTCTGCCCCAGCCGCGTCCCCGTGATTTCCGCCACGTTGGGTATGCGCCCGATAAGACGGTTGCGTATGCCTTGGATCAGCGTGTTCTCGTCAATGACGTCCTTGACGTCGATGACGATGATTTCCGGGTCGGCGATCAGGCACAGGTTGGCGATCGACAGCGCGACCAAGTCCAGCATCTCGCGCACTTTGCCGTCGTCGGCCGCCGCCGTTTCGCCGGTGAGGCCGATCCCATAAATCAGCTTCTCCAGGTTGCCCCCGGTGGGGTAATAGCGCCCCAGCGAGCTGCTGCTGGTGAGCATGTACCCCAGCTCGCCGGCGGAACCGTGGAACCCGTGAAGAATCTGCCCGTTGGACACAATGCCGGCGCCCACGCCATAAGGGCGCATGATGAAGCCGACCGCGGGGTTCTTCTTCGCCTCGTTCATGGAGATGAACTCCCCATAGGCGAAGGCGTTCGCGTTGTTCTCGATGAGAATGGTGTCGTCGAATTGCGTCTGCAGGATGGAACGCAACGGCGTCTTGTTCCACCCGAGCTCGTTCGCCGCGTCGATGGTGCCGTTGGGCCGCACGATGCCCGGCAGCGCGATGCCGATGCCGGTGTGTGCGATGTTGTTGCTTTCGGCCCAGCCGATCAGCGATTTGATGAGTTGGATGGACAGCTGCAGGTATTGCGGCGTGACGCGTTGGTCGTCGTCCTCCTTGCAGATGGTCGTCTCTTCGTGCAAGATCGTGCCGTCCAGCCCGAACACCGCGCCGTCAATGCGGCAACTGCGGATGTTGATGGCGATGGAGGCGTGCGCTTTGGGGTTGAATTTGAGCAGTCGCACCGGCCGGCCCGGGCCGTCGTGCGTTTCGCCGGTGTCTTCGATCAGTCTGTCGCCTTTGAGCTGGGCGCACAGGCGGTGCACGGTGGGCAGGGGAAAGCCCGTCCGTCGTGCCAGTTCGGAGCGTGATTGGGGGGAGTGCATGCACAGCGATTCGAGAATCGTGCCCTTGCTGCTAGTGGGCACGACTCCACCTGTGGGGGATATCTTTGCCATAAGACTCCTTTACGCGCCGCTTTATAAATGTGTATCGACGATAATGGAGGAGGCCTCGTTGCCTTTCCATTATGTAAGTGGGGCGGCCAACCGGCTGTTTCTCCACTGTCTCCATACTTATTATTACGCTGATAATAATTGTAGCATAATTGTGCTCCGTGGCGCGCTCGCGTTTTCGATTATGGCTCGCTGCCTTATATGGTTTAGTTTTTATTTTCCTTACGAATGCACTGATTTGCCGATAGAAAGATCAAAATATTTCATCCGAAAATAGTTTTTCTCAAAATGATGTGTTATATTAGTTAACAATCTGATACTTCAAACTGTACGTAACGAAGTACGGAGCAACAACAGACACAAAGGAGTGTAGAAAAATGAACAAAGTAGTCAAGCGGATTATCGGCGGTTCGCTCGCGGCGACGCTGATGCTTTCCATGGCCGCCTGCGGTTCCTCCAGCTCAAGCAGCAATAGCGGTTCCGACGCCAAGGAAATCACCCTGACGTTCGCTGACGACCAGAACGGCGCCTACAAGACGCTGGCCGAGCAGTATGAGAAGGAAAAGGGCGTCAAAGTCAACGTCATGGAGGTTCCCTATTCCGACCTCAGCACCAAGCTCTCCAACGCCGTGAAGGCGAACGATTTGCCGGACATCGCACGCGTGCCCCAGATCGACCCGGTGTGGTCCGACCAGCTTGAGGACCTGTCCGATCTGGCCACCAAGTACGAAGTCATGGACAGCCTGATCGTCAAGAACGACAGCGGCCAGGTGCTCACCATCCCCTCCGATCTGACGGCGGTCGGCCTGTTCATCAACACCACCCTGTTCGACAAGGCCGGCGTCTCCTACCCGAGCGCCGACGGCTCCTGGACGTGGGACGAGTTCATCGATTCGCTCAAGAAGGTGCAGGAAGCCACCGGTGCCAAGTACGGCATGGTGATGGATGCCTCCACGCACCGCGAGCGTTCCTTCCTCTATCAGTTCGGCTCCAAGGGCGTGCAGCAGCAGTCCGACGGCAGCTGGGCCCTGGACGACAAGGCCAAGACCGCGCTGGAGTACCTGAAGAACATCAACGACGATTCGATTATGCCCAAGTCCGTGTGGCTGTCCAGCGAAGATCCGTCCTCGCTGTTCAAGTCCGGCCAGGTTGCCGCCTACTATTCCGGCAACTGGCAGGTGGCCGATTTCGTCACCTCGATCAGCTCCTTTGATTGGAAGACCGTCGTGATGCCCTCGCAGCCCACCCGCGCCACCAACGTCGGCACCAACTACATGGTCGCCTATTCCGAAGCGGGCAAGCAGTTCCTCGACTGGTTCTATTCCAAGGACGTCTACAGCAAGTTCTGCCAGCAGGGCAACTATCTGTCGGCCCTCGACAGCGTCACGCCGACGTTCGAGCAGCGCAACGAGGACATGCAGCTCTTCCAGGAGGAGATCGCCAAGTCCGATCAGGATGTGCTCGCGCACCAGATCACCGTTCAGCTCCAGCTGGCGCTCAAGGGCAGCGTGCTGCCCAGCGACGATCCGATGAAGGAGGAGACGATCAAGTATCTCTCCGGCGAAGAGGATGTCGACACGGCGATCAAGAACATGAACACCAAGTTCACCAAGTATTACACCGTCGATGAGTGACGGATCGGGCGTTGAGGGTCGCGGTATCGCCCAGCGCGGTGCCGCGGCCCGGCGCCTCTTGCAATTCGAATCGGTGGCAGAACGTGCGAGGAGGCAATGGCTGTGACTGCGACACACACCGAAGTATCACGACATGACAAGAAGAAGACAAGCAAGCTGAAGAAGCCCATCGCGGCGCCGTTTATCCTGATAGTTCCGGCGATAATACTGTATGCCATCTTCTTCATCTGGCCGGCTGCGATCGGTCTGTATTATTCCTTTACCAACTACAAGGGCCTGCCGAAATACAAGATGGTCGGCCTTGAAAATTTCGTCGAACTGTTTCAGGACCAGGCGTTCTGGTCGGCGTTGCTGCGCACCTTCGAGTACATCATCTGCTCGGTGCCGCTGAACGTGTGCCTGTCGCTGCTGGCCGCGGTGCTGGTGACCAACCGGCGCGCCATCGGTTCTTCCATCGCCAAGGTGCTGTTCTTCCTGCCGTGGCTGGTGTCCCCGATTATCACCGGTCTTATCTGGCGCTGGATGTTCGGCGAGGGCTTCGGCATCGTCAACTCCGTGATCGAGTCCCTCGGAGGCCAGCCTTTGCACTGGGCCACCAACGCGAACCTTTCGTTCCTTGTGCTGGTGCTGGCTGGCGTGTGGGCCGGCATGGCGTTCAACATGCTGCTGTTCATCACCGCGCTGAAGAACGTGCCGGAATCCCTGTATGAAGCCGCCTCCCTTGACGGCGCCAACGCATGGCAGAAGTTCCGCGCCATCACGTTGCCGGGCATCGCGCCCACCACGTTCATGGTGGTGCTGCTGGGCACCATCAACGGCATCAAGGAATTCGCCATGGTGCAAGCCCTGAACGAAGGCGGTCCGGGCAAGTCGAACCGACTGGTCGTGCAGTACATCTACGAGACGGGCTTCTCGAACTCGCGCATCGGCTACGCCTCCGCGGCGTCGATGGTGCTGCTGGTGATCCTGGTTATCGTCTCGCTGATTCAGATGTGGTTCAACAAGCGGAATGAGGGTAAGTGATGAGTGCTTCTACTGCTGCGGCCAAAGCCGCCACAACCAATAAGCCGAAGGGCCGCCTGGCGGCCAAGTTCAGGGACTGCGCGCCATCCACCATCATGCTGTGGTTCCTGGTTATCTGCTTCGCGTTCCCGCTGTTCTGGCTGATTCTGTCGTCCTTCAAGGGTGCCGATGAACTGTTCGCGGTGCCGCTGAGCTTCTTCCCGCGCAAGTGGACCTTCTCGGGGTACGTCACCGCGTGGACCACCATCGATTTCGCGCACTATTTCGCCAATACGGCTGTCGTCGCGCTGATCACCACGGTGCTCACCATCATCGTCAGCGCCATGACGGGCTATGCGTTGGCCAAGTACGACTATTGGTGGACCCGCCTGTTCTTCATCGGCATCCTGTTGACCACGATGCTGCCCACCGAAGTTATCATGTCCCCCTCGTTCCTGGTGGTTCGAGACGTCGGCTTGTACAACACCCTGGCCGGTATCATCGTGCCCTCGATCATCACGGCAACCGGCATCTTCATGTTCCGTCAGTTCTTCATCACCGTCCCCGACGAGATGATGCAGGCGGCGCGCGTGGATGGCTGCTCCGAACTGGGCATCTTCGTCCGAGTCATGCTGCCGATTTCCAAGCCGGTCATCGTCACGCTGGCGATCTTCTCCTTCCAGTGGCGCTGGAACGACTACATCTGGCCGCTGTTGATCCTGAACGACTCGAAGAAGTTCACGCTTCAGGTCGCGCTGCGCTCGCTGGTCGGCGCCGAGAAGATCAACTGGGCGGTGCTGCTGCCCGCGTCTGTGATTTCGATGATTCCGCTGGTGCTGATCTTCTGCTTCTGCCAGAAGTACATTGTCGGCGCGGACACTGACGCCGGTTTCAAGGGCTGATGCCCGTTTGCGCGGGGTCGTCTTGCGCGGCCCCGCAGTGGACGAAGGAGTTCTCCATGCTGGATGTTTCTTACAAAGCAAAGGTGATTGACGCGGCCAAGCGCCGGATTCCCGCCGATGTGCTGGCTGCCACGTCTGACGAATACACGCTTGCCAATCTGGCTCACCGCCCCACGATGGAACTCATCAAAGGCATGGTGGCTTTGAGCGCCGTTTCATCCGACACGGTGATGGCCAACGGCGGCCAACTGCTCGACTGCCTGTCGGCGCTGGTCGCCCATCTGTCCGATTTGCAATTGGACGAGGGGCTGTTCTGCGGTGGAGACAACTTGGTGTCCCCGCCGGACAGCGGCTTCACCATCAATGACCTGTGCCTGGCGATGGAGCTGGTCGGGCTCGACCGCTGTTCGCCGGAAGTCATGGCCGTGGTCAAGGAGCCGTTGATGTCCATCGCGCGCAAGGCCGCGCCCGCCATGCTCGTCGGCGGCATCCACACGCCGAACCACCGCTGGGAGATTTCCAGCGCCTTGGTCGGCCTCGGCGTTCTGCTCGACGACAAACGACTTATCGAGCGGGCGCATCAGTGGCTTGCCGAGCACATCGACATCCAGTCGGACGGTCTGTATAGCGAACGCAGCCCCAACTATGCCGCGCATGTTTCCAACCCATGCCTGATCGCCATGGCGCGACGGCTGCGCCGCGAGGATTTCCTCGATATCGTCAACAAGAGCCTGAAGGCGAATGCCCTGCTCATGCAGCCGGACGGCACGTTGGAAACCATGCAGTCGCGTCGTCAGGATCAGTTTGAATCCTACGATCCCGAGCCGTTCCTCTCCCAAGCGCGCCTGCTTGCCAATGTCAAGGCGGACGCCGACGTGGTGGCCTTCGCTCACGAGCTGAGCGAGCGCGACATCGACGATCCGGCGCGTCACCTCACGGAGCTGCTCATTGACGAGCGCGTGTGCGCCGTTCTGCCGCAGGTGGCGGATGGCCGTGATGTCGGCCGTGATGCCGGCCCGCGCATCGTGGACTTTCTCGATACGAAGATGTCGCGCGCGCTGTGGTTTGACGACACCGCGCATCCGCTTCGGACGGCCACTGTGTATGCCGGCTCGGATTTCGACGCAACGTATCGCGTGGCTTCAGGGCTGGCGAATAACGCTTCGCTGATGGACTACCATACGCGCGAACTGGGCGTAACGACCCTGCGGCTGGCCCCGGATTTCTTCGACATCGGGCCGCTGCGCCCCACAGCGATCCGGCGCACCGGCATGCGCTGGACTGCTGAGGAAAGCCGTACCAGCGGCTACTACCAGCCGCTTGAGGAAGAGTACATCCAAGGTGACGGACGCTATCCGATGACTTACGAGGGTCGCTTCTTCGCGCAGATGTCCTTCGACAAGCGCCACCGCGACGAAATGACGCTTCGCTCCACCGTTGACGTCGAGCTGAGCGACGACGGCTTCACCGTGCGGGTGCATTTCGACGGGCCGCGCACGACATTCGCCTGCGTGGTCGGTTTGGTTGGCGACGATCTTCGGATTGACGCAGGTGTCGAGTTCGACGGCTCGATGTGGGCCGCTCGTGTCGGTTCGCCGGTGATCGCCCAGGCCGGCGACACCCGACTGACGCTCACCCACGACGAGGAGGCTGGCACCGCGCCCACGGCATACGACCCGGGCGAAACGGTCACTTTCGTCGGCGGCGGCCCGAGAATCGTGGGCACGCCGGTGAAGTTCAGCGGTGTGACCTCCAGCGACTTCGTGCTCACCGCGCGTTTTGAACCGATGGCGAGGTGAGGCGCGCATGATCAATATCGCGGTTCGCGGCCATGATGTGCCGGGAGTTTCGACGTTTGAGGATTTGGCCGCACAGATGCAGCGATACGGGGTGCACGGCGTGCAACTGGCGTTGCCGGTGCAGTTCCCCGAACTCTGCGAGCGAGTCAACCCGGGGATGGGCCAGTGCGCCCGCCGCGCCTTGGCGCGTCACGACGCATCGGTGGCCGTGCTCGGTTGCTATATGAACATGATTCATCCCGATCCGGCCAAGCGCGAGCCGCTGCTGCGCCGCTTCGAGGCGTACCTGCGCAACGCGCGTTTCTTCGGCGCGCCCGTGGTGGCCAGTGAAACAGGCTCGGTGCGCGAGGTGCCCAACGTCGTGGACGAACGCAACTTCACGGACGAGGTGTATGCCGAAACCCGGGACGTCATCGCGCGGCTGGTCGCCTATGGCGAGCGGATGAACACGGTGGTGGGCATCGAGCCCGGCATCAACCATCCGATTTATTCGGTGGAGCGTGCGCGGCAACTGCTTGACGACATCGACTCGCCGTACCTCGGCATCGTGTTCGACCCCACCGCTCTGGTGTATGCGGGCAATTACGGCAATCAGGTCGATTACGCCAAGAAGGGCTTCGACCTGTTCGCCGACCGCATCGTGGCCGTGCACCTGCGCGACTACCGCATTGTGGAGGGCCAGGAGCAGGTGCAGTCGTGCAACAACGGCGAAGGTTTGTTGCAAACCGAGACGATGCTAAACCTCGTTAACGAATACCGCCCCATGGTTTCGGTGGTGTTCGAGGAGACGAAAGGCGAGGCGATCGCGCGCGTGGTGAGCCGATACGCCGATTTCTAGCACTTAAGTAATAACAGCAATAACAGCAATAACAACGATTTGGAAGGATATCTCATGACCGGTTTCTCTATGGACAGTTTCTCGCTTGAAGGCAAGGTTGCTCTGGTGACTGGTGCCTCGTATGGTATCGGTTTCGCCATCGCTTCGGCGTTTGCGGCGGCTGGCGCGAGGATTGCGTTTAACGACATCAAGCAGGAGCTGGTCGACAAGGGCGAGGCCGCTTACAAGGAGGCCGGCATCGAGGCCAGGGGTTATGTCGCGGATGTGACCGATGAGGAGGCCGTCAAGGGCTTGGTCGCCAATGTCGAGAAGGATTTCGGCACCACGCCGGATATTTTGGTGAACAATGCGGGGATCATCAAGCGTGTGCCGATGCTGGAGATGGACGTCGCGGACTTCCGCAAGGTCGTCGACATCGATCTGAATGCGCCGTTTATTGTCTCGAAGGCGGTGTTGCCGGGCATGATCGCGAAGGGACACGGCAAGATCATTAATATTTGTTCGATGATGAGTGAGCTGGGCCGTGAGACGGTGTCGGCGTATGCTGCCGCGAAGGGCGGGTTGAAGATGCTGACTCGCAATATTTGTTCGGAGTATGGCGAGGCGAATATTCAGTGTAATGCGATTGGCCCGGGTTATATCGCGACTCCGCAGACGGCGCCGTTGCGTGAGCGTCAGGCTGATGGTTCTCGTCATCCGTTTGATCAGTTCATTATTGCGAAGACTCCGGCTGCTCGCTGGGGGTCTCCTGAGGATTTGATGGGTCCGGCGGTGTTTTTGGCGTCGGGTGCGTCTGATTTCGTGAATGGCCATGTTTTGTATGTCGATGGTGGGATTTTGGCGTATATCGGCAAGCAGCCGGCCTGATCGGACAAGGGTGAGGTTGTGATGGCAGACGTGACCGTGAGCGGCATCCGCCCGGGCAGGGTGCTTCTCGTGGGTGAGGCGATGGCTCTGTTCGGCGCGTGCGAGGAGGGCGACCTGAGCGAGGTGCGCAATTTCGCGGCGTCGACGGCTGGCGCGGAGTTGAACGTGGCGGTCGGCCTGAAGCGCCTGGGCCAGGAGCCGGTGTATATGACCCGTTTGGGTTGTGACCCGTTCGCCGATCGGATCCTGGGTTTCATGCGGGCCAACGGTCTGGATAGCTCTTTGGTGGTGCGTGATGGGTCGCGTCCGACTGGGTTCATGCTCAAGTCCAGGGTCAGTCATGGTGATCCGACGACGTTTTATCGGCGTGCGGGTTCGGCCGCGTCGGCGATTTCGCCGGCGGACGTGCAAGCGCTCGATTGGCGGGGTATTTCGGTGTTGCATCTGACCGGTATCCTGCCGCCGTTGAGCGAAACCGCGCTTGAGGCGTCGTATGCGTTGGTCAAGGCGGCGCGCGAGCGTGGTGTGTTCGTGTCGTTCGACCCGAATCTGCGGCCCGCCCTGTGGCCGGACGCGGATACGATGCGCGACACGTTGCGCGAGCTGGCCGCCCAGGCCGACCTGGTGTTGCCGGGTTTGGCCGAGGGACGCGAGCTGTTCGGCGCCGAGACCCCGGAAACGGTGGCGCAGGCCTTCTTGGACAATGGTGCGAGGGCGGTGGTGGTCAAGGACGGGCCGCGCGGCGCCTTGGCCGCCACGGGTTCGGGTTCCTGTTATGTTCCGGGGTTTGTGGTCGATCGTGTGGTGGATACGGTGGGGTGTGGTGACGGGTTCGCCGCCGGCGTGCTCTCCGCGCTGCTCGAAGGCCAGGATTTGGCTTCGGCGGCGGTGCGTGGTTGCGCGTTGGGCGCGATTCAGACGCAGCACGAGTCCGACAACGAGGGCCTGCCCACACCAAGCGAATTGAAGGCGTTCACCGTCTCGCACCCGCGCGCCGCATGAACGGCACGCCAATCGACAAGACGATATTCAAGATTCAAGGAGATTATGACGATCATGACGGATGATCTGATAACAGGTTTGGCCGAAGTGGGCGTGGTGCCCCTGGTGACGCTGAATTCGGTGGAGGAGGCGGTGCCGTTGGCTCGTGCCCTTGAGGCGGGCGGGGTGCCGGTGGCCGAGGTCACGTTCCGCAGCCCCCATGCCATCGAAGGCATGAAACGGATCCGTGACATGGTGCCCGGGGTGACGTTGATCGCGGGCACGGTCCACACGCCCGAACAGGCCGTCGCGGCGGTGGAGGCGGGTTGCACCGGCCTGGTCACGCCCGCGTTCGACGAGGAAGTCGTCGACTGGGCCCTGGAGCACGGTGTGGCGATTCTGCCGGGCACTGCGGTGCCCTCGGACGTGGAGAAGGCCTACGACCGCGGGCTTCGTTATGCGAAGTTCTTCCCCGCCGAGGCGTACGGCGGCACCAGGACCCTGAAGGCCTTGTCCGGCCCGTTCGCGGAGATGGGCTTCCTGCCCACCGGCGGCGTGAGCCTGAACAACGCCGCCGACTACATGAGCCTTGCGAACGTGTTCGCCGTGGGCGGCAGCTTCCCCGTGCCCTCCCAGGCCCAGAAGCAAGGCGACTGGAATGCGGTCAGCGAGGCGTGCCGCAAGGCGCGCGCCCTGCTCGAGCCGGTCATCGCGGCCAAACACGCACAAACGGGAAACTGACAGCCGAAATACACACCAACCAAAACCAAACAGCCAATCCGGCAAACCGATAACCATAATCGAAAGGAACGAGTGAACATCATGCGTATCGCTTTGATCAACGAGAACTCCCAGGCCGCCAAGAACAATCTGATCTACGGGGCGTTGAAGGGGGTGGCGGACGCCAAGGGCTTCCAGGTCGACAACTACGGCATGTACGCGGCCGACGACACCGCCCAGTTGACCTACGTGCAGACCGGCATCCTGGCCGCAGCGCTGCTCAACACCCGGGCCGCGGACTTCGTGGTCACCGGGTGCGGCACCGGCGAGGGCGCCATGCTCGCCCTGAACAGCTTCCCCGGCGTGATCTGCGGGCACGTCGAGGACCCCCTCGACGCGTACACCTTCGCCCAGATCAACGACGGCAACGCCATGGCCATCCCCTTCGCCCTGAAAAACGGATGGGGCCAGGAACTCCAACTCAAGTACATCTTCGAACAGATGTGGCTCGAACAGCCCGGCTCGGGCTACCCCAAGGAGCGCGTCGAGCCCGAACAGCGCAACAAGAAGATCCTGGACCAGGTGCGCGCCAAAGCCTACCGTCCCCTGACCGACATCTACCAAGACCTCGACCCCGAACTTCTTAAGGGCGCCTTCGCCGGCCAACACTTCAAGGAACTCTTCTCCGAACACGCCGAACCAGGCGAAATCAAGGACTACGTGCTCGGCCTGCTGTAAAAGGCGGCATATCGGTTATCTGTGGCGTTGCGCAAACGTCGGTGCGTCATGACGACGCTTGCGCAACGCCTCTATTCTGCAGTAGAAAAAGGGACTCGCAATGGGCATTCTCATCGGCATTCTGCCCGCCATATTCTGGGGCATACTTCCTCTGTGGCTACAAAAAGTGGGCAAGGGAACTTTCCGCAGCCAACTGTTGGGCACGACGATTGGCATCGTGTTCGTGGCCGCGGCGATTCATGTCATTTGCGGCTACCAGCTTTCCACTGTCAATTGGGTGCTATTCGCGCTGTCCGGATTTTGCTGGAGCTTCGGCCAGGCGGGGCAGTATTACTGCTACACGCATCTCGGCGTCAGCGTGACCATGCCGCTGTCCACCGCGTTGCAAATCATCGGCAACTCGATAATCGGCGGGCTGTTCTTCGGCGAATGGGAAGGCCAGCGAGATATTGTGATAAGCCTGGTCGCGCTGGTCATCATTGTCGTCGGCGTGTACCTGACGAACGGGAAGGGAACGGCATCCCCGAACGCGAAACCGCGCGACTATGTCATCCTTGTGCTCTCCACAGCCGGCTATTGGCTGTATTCCGCCTTCCCGCTGATGGCGAGCGTGGACAACAAGCTGCAGGGTTTCCTGCCGCAGTCGCTGGGCATGCTGATGTCCGCGTTCCTGATCGGCTTCTTCTCTTACCGGGAGATCGTCGATGGCGCGACGGTGCGCAACATCAGTTCCGGCCTGATTTTCGCCGTTGCGGCATCCACGTATCTGATTGCGATGAGCATGATCGGCATGGTGAATGCCTTCGTGCTTTCGCAGCTCAACGTGTTGGTCTCCACCCTGTCCGGCGCGATCGTGCTCAAGGAGGCCGCCGGCAAAGGCAAAATCGCCTATCTCGCCGTCGGCTTGGTCGTACTCATCGCCGGTGCCGCCCTAATGGTCACCGCCTAACCACCCAGCTCCCATGGCGCGGTGTTCCCATGGCGCGGTGTTGTTGGAATTGCAACGTTTTGCGGCACCGCGCCACCGGGAGAACACCGCGCCATGGGAATGTGCCGGGGTGCGCGGCCCGGCCCATGTGTATAATGGCACACGGCTTTCGTTGCACCGGCCGCGCCGGCGCACGGCGGTCACGCGGACGTAGCTCAATGGTAGAGCCTCAGTCTTCCAAACTGATTACGCGGGTTCGATTCCCGTCGTCCGCTCCATCAAACAACAGCTGGAAAACCCAAGCATTTGCAGGGTTTTTCGGCTTTTTCATCGGCGCTCGCGATGTTCCGTCGTTGCAAGTTTTTGCGCAATCATGCCCTATTCTGAACACGATAGAGTGACCTATAAAGCGATCTCGACCGGACGGAACCAGCGAGGGAACAACGAGCAGGAAACAAAAGGAAACGGACGATAATTCCATGGAGACCGATTTCAACGACCCGGATCATGAGTACTGGTGTTTTCTCGACGAAACGGGAACGCCGGACTACGATCCGGACAGCAAACCGTACTTCGCGTTCGGTAGCGCCGTGTTCGAGGGTGAGCATGGCGCCGAGTACATGAAGGTGCTGCGCGCCCGAGCTTCGCGACAGGGAGTGCAGAGTGGCTTCCATGCCTCCCATGACAGCAATGACACCAAGCAATGCTTCTTCGAGTGCATAGGCAACATGGATGTGCGGTTCTACGCCACGTTCATGGCGAAACAGAGGGCGTATCCATACCTCCAAGCAAGAGGCAAACTCTGGCTGTACAAATGGACCTTGTACAGCCATACGGGCGATCTGATCCGCGAACTTTGGGACGGAAAGAACCGGATTGTCGTGCATCTGGTGGTGGCCAAGATCAACCTGAGCAGTCGAGAGAGGGCAGTGAGGGATGCCGTGCGTGACGTGTGCGCGCAGTTCGACCGAGGGCAGGTGCATGTGGTTCCGCATATCTGGGATTCCAATTCCAGCGCGGGGCTCCAGGTGGCCGACTACGGACTGTGGGCCATTCAAAGGCATATACTCTCGAATGGTCTCAAAAGCGGGCATTACAACAGGTTCATCCAGCCGAAGATGGCCGCCGAAGTGTGGTATCCATGGGGCAGAGAACAGATTGACGAGGAAAGCTAGGGAAGATTGAAGATTTAAGATCGGCTATCCCCTTGCGGGGAAAAACACCCGTGGTATTTTTATCGCCGATCTTGATTTTCATCGTAGTCTCCGCCGAGCATCTTCCGCAAGCGGCTTGTGTCATAATCTGAGATACATCATCCTATTCACATTAAACGCGTCCCGCGATTCGATGCGTTTTGTTATGGCTGACAGGCTCGTGTTGGAATCTCCCTTGATTCATTTAGCGTTACTATGAGCTAGAGCTCGTAGATCATTAAGATATCTTGGGGGTGGCATGGTAGGCGATGCACGCTTGAGCGGGCGCTCTGGCAACGAGGCGGGGGAGGCCATCGACGGCAAAGTCGAAGTCGTGGAGGTGTCCAAGCATCCTCAGGCCACCATCGCCGACACCGATTTGTCGCTGGCCGACATCGAGCGGCGTCGTTCGCGCCCACTGCACTGGGTGGCCTATTTCCTCGGCGTGCTCGTGGCGGCCATTGCCCCGTATTGGCTGGGGCGTTTGCTCGCGGCGCACCACACCGCGCAAGTGGTCGAGTTCTTCAGCGCCTTCACCCCGCAGGGCATGGCATTCCTCTCGTGGGCGGCCACGCTGATCGCGTTCACCTGCCTGGGGATGGCGGCGGTCGATTCCAAGCGCTGGCTGTGGCGCATCCTGTTCGCCTTCGCCTTCGCCTTTGAACAGCTCATCGCCGGGCTGTCGCTGCTGAATCTCAACTTTTGGTACGTCACCTACGTGATGTACGGCGACTCGTCCACCGTGGCCAACGCCGCGAATCTCGGCATTATCGCCGCCGGGTTCGCCCTGGCCGTGTTCGCCGTCGTGTGGGTGGGGCTGCTGGTGGTGATTAAGAAGGATTCGCCGCTGAATGTGCTCACGCGCAGCTGGGTTTCCTTCATTCTGTTTTTCGTATTTGAAGTGGCGGGATTGCTGGTGGTGCTGTTCGGCGGACTGCTCGGCGCGGTGTGAGCGGCGATGGGCTGCTTGTGCCCGTATTCACGCTTTCACGCTGTTCGCACATGGTATATGGCAAACTGGAATGCAGTGTGTTGCGTGAGGAGAAACGAGGAGCGAATCGTGGCTGAAGACAAAAACGATGTGCTGCATGTCGAGGGCGGCCGGCCGTTGCAGGGCACCATCAAGGTGCGCGGCGCGAAGAACTTCGTCTCCAAGGCGATGGTGGCGGCGCTGCTTGCGCCCGGCGTCAGCGTCTTAAGAAACGTTCCTGAGATTCGTGACGTGCATGTGGTGTCCGATTTGCTGCGATTGCACGGCGTGAGCGTGGACGTCGACGGCGACGGGGGTGTGGTCACCATTGATGCCACGAACGTCAAGCTCGCGGACGTGGCCGACGTGGACACCCTGTCCGGTTCCTCGCGCATCCCGATCCTGTTCTCCGGCCCGCTGCTGCACCGCTTGGGTGAGGCGTTCATCCCGGCTTTGGGTGGTTGCAACATCGGCGGTCGGCCAATCGACTTCCACTTGGAGACGTTGCGCAAGCTCGGCGCGGACGTGAATAAGGAACATAAGGACGGCATTCACATCACCGCTCCGAACGGCTTGCACGGCGCGAAAATCCACCTGCCGTACCCGTCCGTCGGTGCTACCGAGCAGACGTTGCTCGCGGCTGTTCTGGCCGAAGGCAAAACCGAGCTGTCGGGTGCCGCCACCGAGCCGGAGATCATGGATCTGGTGGCCGTGCTGCAGAAGATGGGCGCGATCATTTCCGTGGATGTGGATCGCACGTTCCGCATCGAGGGCGTCAAGTCGTTGAAGGGTTATTCGCACACCGCGCTCACCGACCGCATTGAAGCCGCTTCCTGGGCTTCGGCGGCGCTCGCCACGCACGGTGATATTTTCGTCAAGGGTGCCACGCAGCCCGAGATGATGACCTTCCTGAATGTGTTCCGCAAGATTGGCGGCGAGTTCGACATCACCGACGCGGGCATCCGCTTCTGGCATCCGGGCGGCGACTTGAAGCCGGTGGCCATCGAAACGGATGTGCACCCTGGTTTCATGACCGACTGGCAACAGCCGTTGGTGGTGGCGCTCACTCAGGCCAAGGGTTTGTCGATTGTGCACGAGACGGTGTATGAGAATCGTTTCGGTTTCACCAAGCCGCTGGTTCAGATGGGTGCGACGGTGCAGCTGTACCGCGAGTGCCTCGGCTCCCTGCCATGTCGCTTCCAGCAGCGCAACTACAAGCATTCCGCTGTGATTTTCGGGCCGACTCCCCTGACGGGACGCGACATCGACGTGCCGGATTTGCGTGGCGGCTTCAGTCACCTGATCGCCGCGCTCGCAGCCGAAGGGCCTTCCAATGTGCATGGCATTTCGCTGATCGACCGCGGTTACGCCGACTTCCGAGGCAAACTCGCCGCGCTCGGTGCCAACTTCGACTGACGGATACTTACGAATGGTCCCCACGAGCCCTCGGGCATGCTGTGGGGCACAATGGGAAGCATGGTATCCAAAGGAAAGCCCTCGCCGCGCTCGGCGGTCGAAGCATTGAGCGACGAACAGGTCGCGCGTCTTGCGAAGCGGCATCATCTCGTCGACATCACCCACGATTTCCCCTGCGACCCTCGCCAGGCCAATGAGGCCGAAATCGCGGCGCAGAACCCCAAAGCCACCCGGCGCTTGCTCACCGGTTGCGACCGCGTGGTGCGTACGCGTAGCAAAGTGCGCGCGTGGGGCATCGAGAACATCCCTGAAACCGGCCCGTTCATCACCGCCGCCACGCATGTGACCATGTACGACGTGTTCATCCCGATGATGGCGCTGTTCCACCAGGGCCGCCGCCCGCGCTACATGGCCAAGGCGGAGATGGCATCGTGGCCGCTGATCGGCAAATGGTTCCAGCTGGTCGGCATGCAGCCAGTCGAACGTCGCAGCGGCAAAGCGCGCGCCATTGAAGAGACATCGGTCGACATTCTCACCTCCGGGCGGCCCCTGACGGTGTGGCCCGAGGGCACAGTGACGCGCGACCCGCAGAAGTGGCCGATGAGCATGAAGAACGGCGTGGGCATGATCGCGCTCGAATCCTCGCGCCGCTTGGGCGAGCAGGTGCCGCTGTATTGCGCCGTGACGTGGGGCGCGGCCAGCATCAACCATTGGTGGCCGTGGCCGCGCAAGAACGTGGTGATGTGCTACGACGCCCGGCTTGATTATTCCGACCTGCTTGAGGGTGGCGAATCATGGGGTGAATGGCCCCCTGACGAGGCTGCGGACGAGCTGACGCGGCGGATTCGTGTGCGCATGACCGAGATTATGGCCGAGATTCGAGGCATTGAGGCCCCGGCTGGCTATTGGGATTACCGCACAATGCAGCGTGTCGTGCAGTAGCATTAACAACAGCGCAAGCAAAGAGAATAAATATATAACGGCGAGCATGCTTATCCGTTGTAAGTGACACCGAGCGGCGGCAGTCGTGAGGTACAGGAGGTCGCGTGAATGGTTAACGTTACGGTTTTGGGCGCTGGAGCAGGGGCGGCGCCGTTAGGCAAACAGCCCGGTGGGCTGTTTGTAGGCGACGCCGAGCGGCGGCAGCCGCGAGGTAATGTGACAGCACCCCATGTGGAGGCGTGCCGATGAATATTACAGTTCTAGGCGCCGGAGCATGGGGTACCGCTTTCGGCAAAGTACTGGCCGACGCAGGCAACGACGTGACGATGTGGGCCATCGAACCGGAGATCGTCGAAGGCATTCGTGACCGCCACTGCAATGAGGTGCGCCTGCCCGTTGTCGAGCAACTGCCCGCGAACATGACGGCTACGGGCGATCGCGCCGAAGCCGTGCGGGGTGCCGAGATCGTCGTGGTGGCCATCGCCGCCCAGTTCGCGCGCGTCGCCCTCGAACCGTTCAACGGGCTGATCCCCCCGAACGCCATAGTCGTGAGCCTGATGAAAGGCATCGAACGCAACACCAACAAGCGCATGGACGAGGTCGTGTGCGAATCGCTGGGTCTTGACGCCAGCCATTTCGCCGCCGTGTCCGGGCCGAACCTCAGCAAGGAAATCGCCCAGGAGCAGCCCGCCGCCACCGTGGTCGCCTGCGAGGATATCGACAATGCCAAGAAGGTCGCGCGCGCTTGCACCACCAACTATTTCAAGGCCTTCGTCACCACCGATGTCATCGGCTTGGAGATGTGCGGCAGCCTGAAGAACGTGGTGGCGCTCGCCGTCGGCATGGCACGCGGCGCGGGGTACGGCGAAAACACCGCCGCCATGATCGAGACGCGCGGCTTGGCCGAACTCACCGCTTTGGGCGAAGCGGCCGGCGCGAATCCGAAGACCTTCGCGGGGCTCGCTGGCGTGGGCGACCTGATCGCCACCTGCGGCTCGCCGTTGAGCCGCAACTACACATTTGGCGCGAATCTGGGCAAGGGCATGAGCAAGGACGAAGCCACCAAGGCAAGCAACGGCGTGGCCGAAGGCGTGCCCACCACAGCGGCTGTGGTCGCGCTCGGCGAGCGGTACGGCGTGCCCACGCCGCTGGCTTCGGCCATGAACCGCGTGCTTGAGGAGGGCATCTCCTGTGCGGATATGCTCGCGCAACTGTTCGGCAGCGACATCACCGTCGAATAACCCAACACAAGCCAAGACAAACCCAACACAACCCAACACAACAAAGCCGGCTGAGAGCAAGAGGGAGCAGTCATGACCAAGAAGCGCATTGCGGTGCTGTATGGCGGCCGCGCCGACGAACACCCGATCTCCTGCGTGTCCGCAGCCGGCGTGCTGAATGCGATTGACGCCGAGCGGTTCGACGTGCTGCCCATCGGCATCACCAAAACCGGCCAGTGGATTGTCGACGGCCCCGACCCGCGCAACGCGAACCTGAGCGGCGAAGCAATGCCCGAAGTCACCGTCACTGCCACCTCGCGCCCGGTGATGCTGGACGTCTCACTCGGCAAGGACGGCTTCTTCGCAGCCGACCCGCACAACCCCACCAATATCGCGCCGCTCGGCCATGTGGACGCCGTATTCCCCGTGTTGCACGGCATGTATGGCGAGGATGGCACCGTGCAGGGTTTGCTGGAGATGATGGGCGTGCCGTACGTCGGTTGCGGCGTGCTCGCCTCCGCCGCCTGCATGGACAAGCATTACACCAAGGTGCTGTTGAACGCGGCCGGCATTCCCACCGCGCCCGGCGTGATGGTGGACGCGCGCCGAATTTCCGCCGCCGAAGCGCTCGAACAAGTCGAACAGGCCGGTCTGCAATACCCGCTGTTCGTCAAGCCGTCGCGCAGCGGCTCCAGCTTCGGCGTCACCAAGGTGGAGCAGCCCGCGGCGCTCGGTGAGGCCATCGAGAAGGCCGGCAAGCACGATTGGAAAGTGCTTATCGAGCAGGGTATCGATGCGCGCGAAATCGAGTGCGCCGTGTTGCGCCCCGGCGAGGGCGACGAGCCGCAGGTCAGCCAGCCCGGCGAGATCGTGCTCGACCGTCGCGAGACGGGCGACGACCAGTTCTACGACTTCGATTCCAAATACCTTGATTCCTCCGCCTCGCATGTGGAGGTGCCGGCCAACTTGCCGGCCGAAACGCTTGAGCGGGTGCGCGAAGTGGCCCGCCGCGCGTTCGTGGCGGTGGACGGCGCCGGACTGAGCCGCGTCGACACCTTCGTCACGCCCAGCGGCACCGTGATGGTCAACGAGATCAACACCATGCCCGGCTTCACCCCCATCTCCCTGTATCCCAAGGCATGGGAGGCCGCCGGCATCTCCTACGCCGCCCTCATCACCCGCCTCATCGAAGGCGTCCTGCGCTAGCGCTCGCTGGGTTTCGCGCCATCGATCCATACCCGCAACAGCTCCTACTATAGGATTATCGGATTTCCTACTATAAGATTATCGGAATCGCTACTATAGGATTATCGGATTTCCTACTATAGGATTATCGGAAAAGCAACTATAGGATTATCGGATTTCAGGAGCGGTGATGATACCCAGAACATTAATCGACCAAGCCCAAAAACTAGCGACCTGGTTTCCCGTGGTGTCCGTCACCGGCCCGAGGCAGAGCGGCAAATCGACCCTGGTCAGGCATGCGTTCCCCGACTACGAATACATCAATCTCGAAAGCGAGCAAGTGCGCCGGCTCGCCCAGGAGGATCCGGTCGGCTTCATCAGGAACCGACCGGCGAAACTCATCATCGACGAGGCGCAACATGTGCCGGAACTGTTCTCCGAGATACAGGTCGTCTCCGACGCCAACAACAAGCCGGGGCAATATATTCTTTCCGGCTCGCAGAACTTCCTGTTGCTCAAGAACATCACCCAATCGCTGGCCGGCCGCGTCGGTCTGCTCAAACTGTTGCCGCTCTCCTTCAAAGAGGCGTTACAGGCGAAACCCACCCTGACGGCCGATGAGTTCATGTTCTCCGGCGGCTTCCCGCGCCTGTACGACACGGGGCTCCCGGAACATCTGCTGTTCTCGAACTACGTCGAAACGTATGTGCAACGCGATGTGTCCGATTATCTTGATGTGCGCAACCTCGCAAGCTTCAGGAAATTTCTGGAACTGTGCGCCCTGAACGTCGGCAATCTCACCAACTACAGCAACCTTGCCAACGACGCGGACATCAGCCCGCTCACCGCGAAATCGTGGCTGTCGATTCTCGAGTCGAGCTATGTGGCTTTCGAGCTGATGCCCTATCACAGCAGTGCGCGCACGCGCCTGACGAAAACCCCGAAGCTGTATTTTTACGATACGGGGTTGCTGTGCTATTTGCTGGGAATAACCAGCTTGGAGGAGCTGCTGCTTTCCGAGCATCTCGGTGCCGTGTATGAGAATCTCATCATCGGCGAAACGTTGAAGGATTACTTCAATCAGACGCAGGAGCCACGTTTGTGTTTTTATCGCGACGCCAGCGGCCGCGAAATCGATCTGATTGACGAATCGCGCCCCCGGGAGCCGATGCTTGTGGAGATCAAATCGAGCGAAACCTATCACGACAGATTCGCCAAGCACTTGCGCGCCATCGGTGACGAACTGGGGGTGCCGTCGGAGCGCCGGCATGTGGTTTCGCGCGTGGCGGATAGCTATGTTTCCAAGGGGGTTCCCGTCAGCAGCGCCCGCGACTGGCTATTGCGCTAGCACTCACAGCGAATATTTGCGGCGGCGTGCGTCGGCGAGTTCATATACTTCCTTGTCGGAACGCACACCCACGACGATGATGCGCATCACATTGTCTTGACGAACCGCCTTATAGACCACGCGGATGCCGATTTCGCGGAACTTGACCTTGCAGAGCCCGGCGAGTTTTGCCTGGTTATCGTTGCGCAGCGGCTTGCCGTACCCGCCTTCGTTTTGTGGCAATGGGTTTTGGGCGACTTTATCCAAACCTTTTTGGACCTGCACTCGCACCGCTTCGGTAAGTTTGCCCATCTCCTTGCTGGCTTCTGGAAGAAATTGCTGTTCCCATGCGGTCATTCGACGGTGACCTCCGGTGCGGCGTCGATGTCGGCTTGCGTGATGCCCAGAAGCTTCATGTTTTCTTCCCGGCTGATCGTGGGCTTACCCTCGTTCGCTTCGAGCCGCTGAACGGCGAGTTCGTAATCGTAGAGATCCTCCAGAGCGTCCATCTGCCGCTTGTATTCATCAAAGTCGATGATGACGTAGCTGGGCGTGTTGTTCTTGAGAATGTACTGCGGGCGGTGCTCCGCGCGCGCGAAAATCTTGCTGTATTTGCCTTTGCCGAAGTCGCTGATCGAGGCGATGTCGTCAAATACATCCAATGCTGCTGCCGGGCTCATAGTATTTCCTTTCTATACATATTTACATCTAATAATAGATTAGTATTTTCCATACTATTATCAAGCTACTATTTAGTGAACGTGTTGCCTGGCCCGCGCTCATCGTCCCTGTCGCGCTTGCCGTCGCGCCATCCGCATGGAACCCGCGACTGGCTATTGCGCTGAGGAGGCGCCGTTGGTGACGAGATGGTTGTCGCTCATTTCGGCGATGGCGCGCGCCGCCTGATCCGCCACGGTGGGCAGGGCCACGCCGTCGCGCGCGAATAACACCACGTTGCCTTCGGTGCCATACGGCGAAAAGCCCGTCAATCTCACGACTGGCTGACTGCCGGGCATGGTCAGGTCGGCTGTTGCGCCGCTGACGGCCGCGAGAATGTCGCGTTCGAGCTGCTCCGGGGCGCTGTCGCCCCGCGCGGTGAACGCCACGGTGACGGCACTTTCCGTGGCCGGCGTCAGTCGCGTCAGCGCGGTGGTGTTGAGCACCGAATTGGGAATCACCATGTGATTGCCCAGCCGCGTTTCGATGACGGTCTGCCGCCAGGTGATGTCGCGCACCGTGCCGGTGATGTCTTGGATGGTGACCAAATCGCCGGGGCGAATCACATGCCCGAACATCAGCGCGAATCCGCCGATCACATTGGCGATCGTGTCCTTCAAACCCAGCGACAGCGCCAAGCCGCCGATGCCCAGTGCGGCAAGCAGCGTGGTGGGGTTGATGCCGAACACCGGCTCCAGCACCAGCGCGAAAGCGAGCAGGCAGATAATCGCGCGCATGAGGTTCACGAAAATCGAGGCGCTGGGAATCTGCGACTTATCCAGCACGCGGCGCAACAGCCGGCCGAACACCGTCGAAGCGGCAATCGCCAGCGCAATCACCACCACCAGCCAAATCAATTTGCCGAGATTGGCGGCGAGCCACGTCAACACCGTGTCTTTGAATTCACTCATACCCGCTATCGTAACCCGCCCGTCGTCTCGCCCACAACGGGCGCAGCTCGAAAGACTACAGGCGCTTAAGGGTTATAGGGATATTAAGGGACTTAAGGAATAGCCGAAGTAAAGTAACGAAACAGACACCCCGTCACTGAATTTCAGTAATTCATCCCCATGGCGCAGCGGACCTCGTCCAAGGTAGCTTCGGCGATGGCGTTGGCGCGGCGGTTGCCGTCCTCCAACACGTCACGCACGTAGTCCATGTCCTTGGCGAGCTCGGCGCGGCGCTCGCGGTGCGGGGCGAGGAACCCATTCACCGAATCGATGACATACATCTTCAACGCACCCGCGCCGGCGTCGCCAATCTCGGCGGCGATATCCTCAGGCGCGCGGCCGGTCGCCAGCGAGGCGGTGGTCAGCAACGCGGACACCTCCGGGCGGTTCACCGGGTCGAAAGTGATGGTGCGCTCGGAATCGGTGCGGCTCTTCTTGATGAGCTTCGCGGTCTCTTCCGCGGTGGCGCTCAGCACAATGGAATTGCCGCGCGACTTGCTCATCTTCTGCCCGTCAAGCCCCGGAATCTCCGGCGCGTCGGACAAAATGGCCGCCGGCTCGGGGAACACGGGGTTCTTCTTGGCATACCGCTCGTTGAAACGGCGCGCGATGGTGCGAGTCAACTCGATATGCGGCAGCTGATCCTTGCCGACCGGCACCACATTGCCCTTGCAGAACAGAATGTCGCACGCCTGATGCACCGGGTAGGTCAGCAGCAGCCCGGTCAGCGCGTGGCCGGAAGCCTCCATCTCCGCTTTGACGGTGGGGTTGCGGTGCAGCTCCGCTTCGGTGACCAGCGACAGGAACGGCAGCATCAGCTGGTTCTCGGCCGGCACGGCGGAATGCGTGTAGATCATCGTCTTCTTCGGGTCGATGCCCGCGGCCAAGTAGTCGAGCACGAGGTTCAGCACATTGTCTTGGATATGTTCGGTGGTGTCGCGGTCGGTGATCACCTGATAGTCGGCGATGATGATGTTGGTGTGCACACCCTTGTTCTGCATGGCCACGCGCTCGCGGATTGTGCCAAAATAATGGCCCAGATGCAGCCGCCCCGTCGGCCTGTCGCCGGTGAGCATGGTGAATTTGCCGGGATTGGCTTCGATTTCGGCCTCGGTGGCGTCCGAACGTTTTTTCGCCGCTAGAAAACTGGCGCTCATTTCATTGCCGACCGCTGTGATTTGCGTGCCCCGCGTTTCGTCCGTCATGCCTGCCATCCTTCGCCAAGAAGTGGGATAAACCTGTGCAAAATATCGCTTTTATCGTAAAAGTGTCAGCAGACAAGCAAACCTGCTTGAACAAGTGGTACTCTTCTTAGGTGATGAATCGATAGCAAGCGAATACAGCAGGGGGTCAGATGGGCCGCGGACGTCAGAAAGCCAAGCAACAGAAAATTGCCCGTAAGCTCAAGTATCTGACCACCGACACCGATTACGACGAGCTTGCCAAGGAGCTGAACCATCAGGAGCCGGGTTCCGGTTCGGTCGATCCGTTCGCCGATGTGGAAGACCAGTATGCGGACAAAAACGCGGACTCCGTGTCGACTCCCGCCCCTGCCGACGATTTGGACGATTACGCCAAGTGGGCCGCCGAAGCCGCGGCCAAGGCGACCAGCGGCGAAATGCCGGTGTCCAACCCCGCGCCGAAACCGCGTAAGCCCATGCCCATGCCGGTGCCCAGCGCGCTGAAGCGCAAGAAGAGCTGATATCTACAGCGGCAGCAGCTCGCTCAGGTCGTCGCGCTCGCCGACGGCGCTGATATGCCCCGCTTGCCGCTCCTCGCTCCATGTGGTGATGCCGCACGCAAGCCGCAACCATACGTTCGGCTCGAGTTCGATGACATCGGGCGGCGTGAGGTTATGCGGATCGGAAGCCGGCCCGTCGAGAATCTTGACGGCTCCCCACGGCGCCACGCGCACCTCCACGCCGGGGCCGGGGGCTTTGCGCTCCAGAAGATGCAGCGAATAGCGCACGGCCATGGCTTGTGTGGAACGCGGCACTTCGGGGTCAAGGCTCGCGCGATATGCCACGCTTGTGCTCGCGCCGCTCTCGCCGTTCCCCCCGTTTCCGCCGTTCGCGCCCGCCTCGCCGCCGTCTGCGAGCGCGTGTCGAGCCGCTTGCCCCCACTGCTCGTATGCCGCGCGCCCGCGTTCCAAATCCTTGCGCAAAATCACTGCCATGCCTCCATTGTGGCGCATACGGCACCCATGCCGCGGTTTGGTGCGGTTTGGCGCGGCTTGGTACGGCGTTTTGCCTACGTTTTCATTTTGGCAACACCTCATGCGTCGATTACTGCAGCTCGAGACTGATGTATGTGGTAGCCTTGCAGTGACAACGTATGCACAACGGTGTGGAAACGTGACAGAAGCCTTCGGGCGGAATTGAATCGTAACGATACCGCGACATACTATTGACCGGGAAACATAACAGAGAAAGTCGGGAAGCAATATGAGCGAAATCACCGCACCAAAATCCCCAGTCACCGCCGAGCAATTTGCCGACGAGATCCGCGAACAGCTCAAATACGCCCAAGGCGTCACCGTCGAGCAGGCCACCCCCGCCGATGTGTACGTCGCAGCGGCAGTCGCCGTGCGCCATCACCTGATGGATTCGTGGATGCAGACCCAGCACGACATGGTCAACGGCACCACCAAGGCCGTCGGCTATCTGTCCGCCGAATTCCTGATGGGCAAGCAGCTGCGCAACGCCCTGCTCAACGCCGGGCTCACCGAGCAATACAACGCCGCCATCGAATCCCTGGGCTTCAACCTGCAGGACGTCGTCGACACGGAATACGAGCCGGGCTTGGGCAACGGCGGCCTGGGCCGTCTGGCCGCGTGCTTCATCGATTCGCTCGCTTCGCTGGGCGTGCCGGCGTTCGGTTACGGCATCCAATACAAGTACGGCATCTTCAAGCAGGAGTTCGACAAGGACGGCAAGCAGGTCGAAACGCCGGACTACTGGCTGGCCAACGAGGAGCCGTGGGGGCATATCGATTACAACCGCTCGCAGAAGGTCTCCTTCGGTGGCAAGGTCGTCAAGGAAGGCGGCAAGAAGGTGTGGAAGCCGGCGTGGTCGGTGCGCGCCGTTCCGGTGGATTACATGGTGCCCGGCTACGCCTCCGGCCGCGTGAACACCCTGCGTTTGTGGAGCGCGAAAGCTGAAGACGAGTTCGATCTGCTCACTTTCAACCGCTCCGAATACTTAAGCGCCGTCAAGCCGCAGGTCAAGGCGGAGAACATCTCCAAGATTCTCTATCCGGAGGACTCCACCAAGGAAGGCAAGCAACTGCGCCTTGAACAGCAGTATTTCTTCGTGTCGGCCTCGCTGCATGACGCAATCCGCGTGTTCTATCCGGGCGAAAGCAAGCCGGACCTGACCACGCTGCCGGACAAGATCGTCTTCCAGCTCAACGACACCCACCCGGTGATCGGCATCCCCGAGCTGATGCGCATCCTCATCGACGAATACGGCTACGACTGGGACACCGCCTGGTCCATCACCAACAAGACCTTCAACTACACCTGCCACACGCTGCTGCCCGAGGCGCTGGAAGTGTGGCCGGCCGACCTGATCGGCGAGCTTCTGCCGCGTCACCTCGAAATCATCGAGAAGATCAACGAGCAATTCGAGGCCGAGCTGAAAGCCAAGGGCGTGGGCGCCGTCACCATCAAGGATATGGCGATTTACACCGGCGACTCCGTGCGCATGGCCTACCTCGCCACTTACGGTGGCTCGCACGTCAACGGCGTGGCCGAACTGCACTCCCAGCTCCTGAAGGACGTGACGCTCAAGAACTTCTCCGACGTCTACCCTGACAAATTCACCAACGTGACCAACGGCGTCACCCCGCGCCGCTTCATCAAGCTGGCCAACCCGCGCCTGTCCGACCTCATCACCGAAGGCCTGGGCACCGACAAGTGGCTGAGCGACCTGGAGCTGCTCAAGGGCCTGGAGCCGCTGGCCGCCGATGACGAGTTCGTCAGGAAGTTCGCCGCCGTCAAGCAGGCCAACAAGGTCGATTTCGCCAACTACGCCAAACGCGAGTATGGCTTCGACCTCGACCCCGACACCATGTTCAACACCATGGTCAAGCGCTTGCACGAATACAAGCGCCAGGCCTTGAAGATTCTGGCCCTGATCGCCCGCTACGCCGACATCAAGTCGGGCAAGCTCTCCGCCGACGACGTGATGCCGCGCACCGTGATCTTCGGCGCGAAGGCCGCCCCCGGCTATTACCTGGCCAAGATGACCATCCAGCTGATCAACAATGTGGCGCGCGTGGTCAACAACGATCCGGACGTCAAGGGCAAGCTCAACGTGTATTTCCCGTGGAACTACAACGTGCGCCTCGCCCAGCACCTCATCCCGGCCACCGACCTCGACGAGCAGATCTCGCAGGCCGGCAAGGAGGCCTCCGGCACCGGCAACATGAAGTTCGCCCTGAACGGCGCGATGACCGTCGGCACGCTCGACGGCGCAAACGTCGAGATTCGCGAGCGCGTGGGCGCCGAGAACTTCTTCCTCTTCGGCATGACCGTCGACGAGGTGGACAAGCTCTATGCCGACGGCTACGGCCCGCGCAAGTACTATGAGGCCGACCCTCGCCTGAAGGCCGCGATCGACATGGTGGCCGACGGCACCTTCTCCAACGGCAACAAGGACACCTACGCCCCGCTGGTCAGCGATTGGCTCTCCAAGGATTGGTTCATGACGCTGGCCGACTTCCACGCCTACACCGCCATCCAGTCCGAAATCGAGGCGCTGTATGCCCAGCCGCTTGAGTGGAACCGCAAGGCCCTGATCAACGTGGCGAACTCGGGCTACTTCAGCTCCGATCGCTCGATCAGCGACTATCTGGAGCGCATCTGGCACACCGGCCCGCTGCCGGCGCTTGCGTGAGGTTGATGACGCGAGGTCAGTAGCGTGAGGTCAATAGCGTAAAGAAAACCCCTGCAACCGTTGTGGCGCAGGGGTTTTCTTCGTTGCTTTAGCGTTTTAAGCGCTTTAAACGTTTATTCGATTCAGGCAACTTCCGCGGCGGTTTCGCCCTCGGCAACTTCGTCCTCGTCTTCGGCCTTGTCCAAGCCCAAATCGACCGGCGAGGAGCTGTTCTCCCACGGTTCCTCCCACGGATCGTAATCCGGGTTCTGCTGCTTGTAGACGTAGAGTCCAACGGCTGCGGCGAGCAGTGCGCCGAACAGCAGGGCAAAGAACTTCCAACCGCTTGAAGACTTATTCTCCATGGCGACTCCTTTCGTTAAGGCTTGTTGGCCTGTCCATTCAAACCAACTCCACTATCCATCATAAAACGAGTTATGTGAGGATTAAGTGAGGTTGTCCCCGCCAGTCGCGGCAGACAACAATCCGCCGCCATCGGTTGCGCCCGGATTCCACGCCGCCGCTCGCCCGAACCGGCCGGGAATGCCATTCGCTACAGTGGGGGCATGCAGATTCCAACCAAACGGCAGATTCGTGGCGAGTGGGCGAGCGGCGGCCCGGTAATCACATGGGCACTTATCGTCGCATGCGTGGCCGTGTGGCTGGTGGAGATGATTCTGCGATTCATGGCGCCCCGCGCGTTCGCCGTGATGGTCAACTTCGGTATGGTCATGCCCGCGACCATGGTCTCCCATCCGTGGACGTGGCTGACTTCGATGTTCCTGCACGCGCCGAACCTGATGCACATTGCGTTCAATATGCTCGCGCTGTTCTCGGTGGGGCCGGTGCTGGAGCGCATGATGGGCCATTGGCGTTACCTTGCGTTCTATCTCATCTCCGGTTTTGGCGGTGCCGCCGGGCTGATGGTGTGGGCGCGGGTGAGCGGCGATTGGACGATGGCCGCGTATGGTGCCTCTGGCGCGCTGTTCGGCCTGTTTGCCGCCCTGCTGGTGGTGTTCCGCCGCATCGGCGCGGATATCCGCTCGATGCTGGTGTGGATGGGCATCAACTTCCTGCTGCCGTTCGTGGTCGGCGGCATCGCCTGGCAGTCGCATGCCGGCGGATTCGTCACCGGCGGCGTGCTCACTTGGCTGCTGGTTTCCGGCGTACCGGCTTTGCGCAACCGTTCGTTCACCCAGCGCATGATGATTTACGGCACTGCCGTTGTCGCGGTGCTGATTGTGGTCATTCTGGTCTGTGCGCCGGTCTTCTAGGCTCTAGGCTGTCCACAGACATAAATTACACACGTGTAGTTTTCCACACATGTGGAAAACATTGTGGATAACTTAGATGTCGAGACGGCGAGCCGTATTGGGCAAACATGGCAAGGCGGATTCAGAACCGCAGCAAACAGAAAATCCATCAACAGACATCATCAGCCCCTGCGTCCAACTCAAGGAATGAAAACGGTCCAACTCAAGGAATGAAAACGGTCCAACTCAAGGAATGAAAACGGTCCAACTCAAGGAATATGATGTGCCTATTGCTTTGATTGCAAAGGAATGTCATGTCCGTAAACCAATACTTGCCGCGGATTGCCGACAGCGTACTTGCCCGTAAGCTGCGCACGGCGGGAGCTGTGCATATCGTGGGGCCTAAATGGTGCGGCAAAACCGCTACGGCGCGTCAGAGATCGGCCAGCCAGGTTTACCTACAAGACCCCGATAGCGGCCCTGCGTTGCTGGCATTGGCGGATGCCAAGCCTTCGGCGATACTCGCGGGTGAAGAGCCTCGCCTGATCGACGAATGGCAGATGGCCCCCCAGCTATGGGACGCTGTCAGGTTTGCGATTGACAGTGGACACGGCAGAGGGCGTTTCATTCTCACCGGATCGGCCACACCGCGGCGGGCAGGCGAACAGCCGCAGCACTCGGGTGTCGGCCGCATCTCAAGCATGACCATGCGCCCAATGTCACTGTATGAATCCGGTGAGTCCAGCGGGGCGGTTTCATTGTCGTCACTATTCGACGGCGATTTGGCGGTTGCAGCAGGCATCACGGATTTCGATATCGAGCACTTGGCGTTCGCCCTGTGTCGTGGCGGATGGCCCGAGGCCGTTATCGAGCGGGATCGCCAGAACGCATTGGACATGGCGAGCGATTACGTGAGTGAATTGCTTGACGCAGACATCGAACAGATGGATGGCATGAAACGCAACAAAACATGGATGCGCTCGATTATGCGTTCCTATGCCAGAAACACGGCATCGGAAGCGCCGTTGACCACCATAGCCAATGATATGCAAGGCGAGCCGCCCTCAATCGACACCGTTGCGGATTACGTGGACGCGCTGACGCGAGCTTATGTCATTGAAGACCTCGCGGCTTGGAGCCCGCGGCTGCGCTCCAAAACGGCGGTCCGCACAAGTCCAACACGCCACTTCGTTGATCCTTCAATCGCGGCCACAATGCTCAGGGCCACCCCAAGCAAGCTGTTGTCTGATTTCGAGACGTTCGGGCTGCTGTTTGAATCACTGTGCGTGCGCGATCTGCGCATATATGCCGATGCCTTGCAGGGGCAGGTGCGCCATTATCGCGACAAAACTGGTCTGGAGGCGGACGCGGTCATTACGCTCGACGATGGCAGGTGGGCTCTCGTGGAGGTCAAGCTTGGTTCGCGTATGGTCGATCAGGCCGCAAAGCATCTGCTGAAGCTGGCCGACCGCGTGAATCAGCAACGTGAGGGGAGCCCCGCATTCCTTCTGGTGCTCACTGGCACTGCCACGGCATATCAGCGCGAGGATGGCGTGCTGGTCGTGCCGCTATCTATGTTGGCCCCGTAGGCGTGGATATCGGCTGGCTGGTTGGTGACTGGCTTAGAATTGCTGGTAATGGCAACGGTTCGCTGGTTGTTTGTATTGCGCAATCGCATATACAAGCCGCCAGCGAACCGTTATTGTCTTTGTGGGTAACCCTTAGCGAACCCTTAGCGCCACCACATGGTCATTAGGAAGCCGATCATGATGATGACGAAACCGATAAGCAGATTCCAAGCGCCGATGTTCGGAATCGGGTATTTGGAGGTCAGGTAATAAGTCACCACCCAGATCAGGCCAATCACCATGAGAATGCAGAACAGCGGCACGAACCAGCGCGGGTTCGACTTGGTGCCCTTGATGGACTCCTCGACGCGCTTGGTGCTCTCTTCCTGACGCGACATCATGCGGCGCATCTGCGGGGTCATGGCCGTCGTGTCCGCAGTGGCGTTCAGCACGGCTTCGATCTTGTCCATATCGACGAGGTTGACCGCTTCCTGAGCGTCGTCGTCTTTGTCGTCCGCGTTCTTATTGTCCTTGTTGTTGGCCTCATCCACAGGCGCTTCATCGGCATCAGTTTCCGCTACTTCGGCCTCGGTCGCTTCGTCGGCGTCGGTTTCCGCCTCGGCCTCGGGCGCGTCTTCCTCGGATGCCGCGTCACCGTCGACCCCGTCAGTCTCCTCAGTCTCCTCGGTCTCAGCGACTTCTGCTTCAGCGACTTCGCCGGATTCGTTGAACTCCTCGATCTCGGTGATGTCGAGCGTCTCGACCTTCTCGGCATCGTGATCGGACTGCAAGTCCTGGGGCTCGTTCGGGTCGATTGTGTGCAGTTCTTCGTCAGCCATCAGCTTATCTCCATTCAGTAGGCTAGAAGTCATCATAGTGGCTACACTCGAAAGCGACGGGCGACGCGCGTCGGCATGACGTGGGTAGTCCCGTGAATCCATCCGAAAGGTGGTCTATGAGCAAGCATGCCAGCAAGCATGGGGTTAAGCGCTCCGTGATGGGCAGTGTCGCCGTGCTGCTTGTCGTGGCGCTGACGGGGTATCTGTTCGTCACCAATCTGCGCGTCAACCGCACCTCCACCGTCACCTCCGACACAGCCGGCCTCATCGAACAGCGCGTGCAAGAGGTCAATAAGCTGCAGGAGGAAGTGAACAAACTTTCCTCCGACGTCAACACCATGACCGAACTGGCCACCAAGGACGGCAACTCCAGCAAAACCGCCGACGACCCGGGAAGCGGCACGACGCTGCCGGCCGTCGAAGGTCCCGGCGTGACGGTGACGCTGGACGATTCGCCGCTGTGGGAGCAAACCGTCGACTCGTCCGGCTCGTCCGAGGACATCGACAAATACGTCATTCACCAACAGGACATCGAGGCCGTCGTCAACGCGTTGTGGGAAGGCGGCGCCGAAGCCATGATGCTGATGGATCAGCGCGTGCTGTTCAATTCCGCCGTGATCTGCTCGGGCAATGTCATCTCCCTGCACGGCAAGAAATACTCGCCTCCGTTCACCATCTCGGCCATCGGCGACGCCGACAATCTCATCCAGGCGCTGAATGACTCGCCCACGATTAAGATTTACAAGCAGTACGTAAGCTCCTTCGGCCTCGGCTGGAAGGTGGAGCGCAAGAAGAATCTGCATTTCGATGAAACCGCGGCGTTGCTGCAACCGTTGAAATATGCGAAGGTGTCCGGCAAAACCGAACAGGAAGCGGATGCTTCAGATGCCGACGAGTCGGCAAAGGGGGATAACTGATGAGGCATGGCTCTCGGCGGCAAGCGGGGACGCGCCGCAGCCCGTTGTGGCAAGCGCTCGGCATATTGTCGGAACTGCTGTTCACGCTCGCCGCGATTTGCGCGCTTTATATCGTGTGGCAGATGTGGTGGACGGGCGTGCAGGCGGAACGTACGCAGGCCCAAACGAGCGAGCAGGTCAGCTGGTCGGACCCCGCCTCCTCCTCGGAAGTCAAAATCGCCCAGGCGCAGGAGGGTGATGCGCCCGTGCAGCCGACGAGCGCCAGTTACGGCGATCTGATCGCGCAGATTTATATTCCGCGCTTCGGCCAAAGTTGGGAACGCAATGTGGTTGAGGGCACGGATGCCGCGCAGCTCGCCCGGCATGGCTTGGGGCACTATACGAACACGCAGATGCCCGGCCAGCTCGGCAATTTCGCCGTCGCCGGCCACCGCAACGGATACGGCCAGCCGCTGGGCGACGTGGACAAGCTGCAAGAGGGCGACCCCATCGTGGTTCGCACGCAGGACTATTGGTATGTCTACACCTATACCTCTTACAAGATAGTGGAGCCGACCAATGCCGAAGTCATCGATCCCGTTCCCGAACAGCCGGGCGCAGCGGCGGACAAGCGCAGGATCACCCTGACCACTTGCGAGCCGAAATACACCACCCCGACGCATCGCTGGGTCGTGTGGGGAGAGCTGAAGTATTGGGCGAAGGTCTCGGACGGCGTGCCGCAGGAGCTTGCCGTCATCGATTCCAACAACAAGGTGAAGTTCGCGGCCAAGTCGACATCCTATATGTCGCTTCCCGCCCGCATCAGCTCGCTCAAGCCCTATGTGCTCGGCGCGCTGCTCGCCTGGCTCGTGCTGTTCGCCGCCGCCGCCGTGGCGTGGCGTTGGCCGCTGCTCGCCGAGATTCGCAGTGGCGACAAGCCCCGCCCCGACGCGAGCATATACGGCTGGCTGTTGCGATTACAGCCCGGGGTGCTGCCGGTGCGCATCGTGCTGTTTGCGCTGCTGCTGTTCGCCGCCGCCGCCGCGCTGTTTGAATGGGTGTTCCCGTGGGGTGCCTCCAATATCCCCATTCTGCAACAGATGAGCAATTACGCCGCGTTCGACTGAGCAGGCGGAGTAACGGAACGATAGATCGATAGTTCGATAGTTCGATTTAGATAGATAGATTGATTAGATAGACAGACAGACCAAAACAGACCAAAGGAGCCATGGTGAGCGATTCTGCCCATATTCTGGTGATTGATAATTACGATTCGTTCGTCTATACCATCGTGGGTTATCTCAAGACGCTCGGTGCCAGCGTGGACGTGGTGCGCAACGACGCCATCGACCCGACCGATGAAACGGTGACCGAGCGCTATGACGGCGTGCTGATCAGCCCGGGGCCGGGGGCGCCATGCGATTCCGGCGCGTCCGAGGACATGATTCGCCTGTGCGCCAAGCAGGGCAAGCCGATGTTCGGCGTGTGCCTGGGGCTGCAGGCGCTCGCGGAGGTCTATGGCTGCACCGTCGGCCACGCTCCCACGATTATGCACGGCAAAACCAGCCTGGTTGAACACGTCGATGACGAGATCTTCGACGGCGTGGCCAACCCGATGACGGCCACGCGCTATCACTCGCTCGCCGTCGAGCCGGCTTCGGTGCCCGACGCGCTCGAAGTGACCGCTTGGACGCAAGGCGACCACATTGTGCAGGGGATTCGCGTCAAGGGCAAGCCGATGTACGCCGTGCAGTTCCATCCCGAATCGGTGATGACTCAAGATGGCTACCGTCTGCTCGCCAACTGGCTTGCAGTGTGCGGCCAGTCCAGCGCCGTGGCAAACGCCGCCGGACTGAAGCCCAAAGTCAGCCGGTAAGCAAGTCAGCTGTAAGCAGCTAGTCGGCTAATCAACGGCCAATCAGCCAACTAACTAAATCAACCCGCGGCCAACCGCCGCACTCCATCAAGGGGTTTTGTTGGTGGAACTCGAGCTCGAATTCGAACTTGAACTTGAGTTCGAACTCGACGAGGGCGTGGTGGTGAGGGTGACGGTGGAACCCTTGTCGGCTTCGTCGCCATTTTCAGGAGTCTGGTCGATGACTTTGTCACCGGAACTCGTGGAACCGTTTTGCTTGACGGTGAAGCCATACTTTTCCAGAATATCCTTGGCTTGGCCATAGGTGTATCCATAGCTGACGACATCCGGCACGGTCACCTGCTCCTTGCCCTTGGAGATGATGAGCGTCACCGACGAGCGCTGAGCCACCGAGGTGTTGGAACCGGGGTTCACGCTGATCACCATCCCCGTCTCGACGGAATCGGAATACGCCTCTTCGACGGTGACGCTGAACTGGATGTCCTGCAGGGTCTTCACCGCGGCATCCTTCGTCTGGCCCACCAGCCCATCGGGAACCTTGGTCATGCCCGACGAAACATACATCATAATCGACGTGCCCTTCGGCTGTGAGGTGCCTGCGGCCGGATCCGTGCGGGTCACCTTGTCTTTGTCGATGTCGATGCTGTCTTCGGTTTGCACGCTGACCTGCACATTGAAGCCGGATTGCGTCAGTTTCTCGCGGGCGTCACTTTGGGACATGCCCTTGGTGTCGGGAACCTGCTTGCTTTGCGGGCCTGCGGAGAACCATACCTTGACGGTGGAGCCCTTGTTCACCTTCGTGTCGCCGTCGGGGCTTTGCTTGGTGAAAGTGCCTTCCGCTTCGGTGGAATCGGTGTCCGTCATCTCTTCGAAGACCAAGCCCGCCGCTTCGATCTTCGAACGAGCCATGTCTTTGGTCATCGAAGTGGTGATCGTCGGCACGCTGACGGTTTGCTCCTCCTGCTGCTGTTTATTGTTGTTGTTCATCATGAACAGCAACCCGACAAGCAAGCCGATGAGCACAAGGGAGCTGATGATCGAAGTGATGATGATCTGCTTCTTGCGCTTGGCTTTCGCCGCGGTCGCACGCTGCTCGGCGCGCGTGTTCGCCGCCGCTTGTTGCTGCTGGAACTGGCCGGTGATCGGATTGAACGCCTGGGTGACTTCGCCGTGGTCCAACGCGACAGTGGCGGCGTCCTGCTCCGCCTGCTTGCGCGCCTTCATATTGGCCAGATCGGTCAGCGGGTTGAACGCGGCCGCCACCGGCTCGCCGCCGTTCATGATGGTCAGAACGTCCTTCTTGAACTCGCTGGCCGTGGCATAACGGTTCTGCCTGTCTTTGGCCATGGCCTTCGCGCAAACGGAATCCCACATCGACGGCAATCCCGGCACCACGGTGGAAGGCGGGGTGGCCACTTCGGAGACATGCTGATAGGCGATGGCCACCGCGGAATCGCCGGTGAACGGCGGCTTGCCGGTGAGCATCTCATAGAGCACGCAACCGGCGGAATACAGGTCGGAACGCATGTCCACGGTTTCGCCGCGCGCCTGCTCGGGGCTCAGGTATTGCGCGGTGCCCACCACGCCCTGCGATTGGGTCATGGTCGCCGCGGAATCGTCGAGCGCACGCGCGATGCCGAAATCCATCACCTTGACCGCGCCCTGATCGGAAATCATGATGTTTCCGGGCTTGATGTCACGGTGGATCACGCCCATGCGGTGCGAATATTCCAAGGCGCTGAGCATCCCCAGCATCACCTGCGCCGCGTCACGCTGCGACAGCGGCCCGGTGGCGCGAATGATGTCGCGCAGGGTCTGTCCCTTGACGTATTCCATGACCAGATAGGGCAGGCGCTCGGTGCGGCCCGCTTCGTCGGTCACCGTCTCCTCGCCCGAATCGTAGATATTCACGATGTTCGGGTTGTTCATCTGCGCCACCGAATGTGCTTCGCGGCGGAAGCGGGTCAGGAAGATCGCATCATTGGCCAAATCGGCACGCATGATCTTGACTGCGACGGTGCGCCCCAGTCTGGTGTCGAGCGCCACATGCACTTCCGCCATGCCGCCGCGTCCGATAAGCTGACCGATCTGATAGCGGCCATTAGCCAAAGAAGAGGGCATGTTGCTCATTATTGCTCCTTCTGATAGGTCTGCGAGTCGGCGACGTTTCGCGCGACGGGCGGAAGGTGGGGGGCGCTCGCGATTCTGCGTGGCAGGCGGGTGCCCGAGATGGTGGTGGTGGAAGCATTCAGTTCGGTCTGCTCATCGAGCAAACGCCGTTCGATGCGAGCGAGTGTGCGGGAGACCACCAAGGCGTCGCTTGGGCGGTCGAGCGGATCCTTGGCGAGCATCGACATGACGAATTCACGCAACTGCACGTCCACCGAATCCGGCAGCGGCGGCACGAAATCGTTGACGTGCGCGGCGGCAATGTCCACAGGCGTGGCGCCGGTGAACGGGCGGTGCCCGGCAAGCCCCTCATAGGCGACGACCCCCAGCGAATAGATGTCGGATTGGGGCGTGGCCTGCTGGCCCTGCGCCTGCTCGGGGGAGATGTATTGCGCGGTGCCCACCACCATGCCGTCTTGGGTGATCTGTTCCTGATCGGTCGAATAGCTCACGCCGAAATCGGTGATTTTCACGTCGTTATTGTCGGACACCATGATGTTCGCGGGCTTGACGTCGCGGTGGATGACGCCGTGGCTGTGCGCCACGAACAGGCCGCGCGCGGTTTGGATGAGAATCGGCAGCAGCTTGAGGGGTTCCATGCCACCCTGCTGCTCGTGGAACAAATCGGCCAACGATTTCGACGGCACATATTCCATAATCAAAAAGCCGATGCCGTCGTGTTCGTAATACTCGAACAACGCTGCGATATTCGGGTGCGCGAGGTTCGCGGAATTGTGTGCTTCGGCGCGAAGCCGACGCAACTTGGCTTCGGCGTTGGTGAGGTCGGAACGCAACGCCTTGATCGCCACCGGCCGGTTCAGCTGAATATCCCAGCCTTTCCACACTTCGCCCATGCCGCCTTGCGCCAGTCGCGAATCGAGGCGATAGCGGCCATGAATGAGTCGTCCTTCAACAAGTTTCATTGCTTGAGCGCCTCCTCAATCACGGAACTGAAAATCGGGCCCGCAGCTGTAATTCCATAATCGGTGATGTTGTGTACCAACACCGACACGGCGATTTGCGGGTCATCGGCCGGGGCGAAACCCATCACCCAGCCATCGATGGCATCGTTGTTCATGCCAATTTGCGCGGTGCCCGTCTTCGCGGCCACGCTGATGCCGTTGGGCGCGAGAGAAGGCGAGCTCTTGGTGACGACGGCCTTCATCATCTCGGTGAGCGTGTTGGCCGTGTCGGCGCTGAACGCGGTGCTCATCACCGAAGACTTGGTTTCGCTCAGCACAGACAAATCGCTGGCCCGCACGCGATCGACCAGCGTGGGGTGCATCAGCTGTCCGTCATTGGCGATGGCTGCGGCGATCATCGCGTTCTGCAACGGCGTTTCGACCACATCTCCTTGACCGATGGAGGCCAGGGCGAGCTTGTCGTCGCTCATTGAGGTGGGGAAGCGCGAGGCGGTGGCCTTCATCGGCGTTCCCGACGAATTGGAGCTGTCGATGGTGATCGAGCTGCCGAAGCCGAGTTTGGTGGCCTGTTGCGCAATCGCGTCCTGGCCGAGGCTCACGCCCAGTTGGGCGAACGCCGTGTTGGACGAATAGGCGATCGCGTCCTCGAAGCTGATGGTGCCATTGGAGCCGTTCGCTTGCCACGACGAGTTGGTCAGTTGCGTGCTTGTGCCGGGCAGAGTGTAGCTCGCTCCGGCAGGAATCTGGCTGTCGAGCTGGTATTTCCCTGTTTCGAGGGCGGCGGCGGCCACCACGGTTTTGAACGTGGATCCGGGCGGGAACAGCTGGCTGGTGGCGTTGCTGAGCAACGGGCTCGGGTTGGCCTCGACCAGATTCGTATAGGTCTGTTCCAGCGTTTTGCTGTCGTGCGTCGCCAATTCGTTCGGATCGTAGCTTGGTGTGGACACCATGGCGAGGATGCGCCCCGTCTTCACCTCGATGGCCACCACCGCGCCGGATCGGGAACCCAACGCCTGATAGGCCGCGGACTGCAACGATGGCTTGATTGACGTCTCGATGGTCGCGCCCTTGTTTTCGCTCCCCGATGCGATCGATTTGAGGCGTTGCCAGAATAGCGACTCCGATTCGCCCGAAAGCAGCGAGTTATATGAGGATTCGATGCCGCGGTCGGCTCGCTGGCTGATTGAGAAATAGCCGGTGACGGGCGCATACAGCGCGCCGTCGGCGTACGTGCGCTGGTAATTGAAGGCGTCGTTGCTGGGCACGGAGCTGGCCAGCACGGTGCCGTCGGAGGCGAGAATGGAACCGCGCTGGGCACCCAGTTCGTGATACAGCGCGCGCGAATTGCGGGTGTCGTTGTTCAGGGCGTTAGCGCAAATGGCCGTGATGATCGAGGTGGACATCCCCAGAATGGCGAACAATACGATCACCGCGGTGAACAGTTGGCGCAACATCTTGTTCATTGGGCGCCTCCCTTCACCGCACGAGCGGTGCTGGCGGCGCGTTCCGCCTCGCGTTCCTTGAGTTCGTGATCGCGCAATACCGCAAGCGCTTCATGCTGGAACGTGTCGGAAACGGTTTCCGGCACGGGCTTATTCGCCGCGTTCGAGATGATGATCAGCAGCGTGGCCAGCAGATAGTTGGCGATCAGCGAAGAGCCGCCGGCGGCCATGAACGGCAGGGTCAGGCCGGTGAGCGGAATCACCAGCGTGATGCCTCCCACCACGGTGAACACCTGGAACGCCATGGTGAACACCAGCCCGGAAGCGAGCAGTTTGCCGAACCCGTCCTTGATCTTCATGGCGGTGATAAAGCCGGAGGCAATGATGATGATATACAGCAGCAGCACGCCGAAGCAGCCCATAAGGCCAAGTTCCTCGCCGATGGAGGCGTAGATGTAATCGGAATTGGCGTAAGGGGTCAGGTTCGGGTGGCCTTGGCCGAGGCCGGTGCCGAACAGGCCGCCCGAAGCGAGCCCGAACAGGCCGGTGACGATTTGATAGGAACCGCCGTATTGCCGGTCATACAGCGTCTGGTCGAACGGATGCAGCCAGGCCTCAACGCGCGCGCCGACATGGCTGAAAATCATCGAGGCGAGTACCGCGCCCACGGCGAAAGCCAGGAAGCCGATGATGATCCAACTGACGCGACCGGTGGCCACATACAGCATGGCGACGAACATGGCGAAGAACATCAGCGAGGTTCCCAAGTCATGCTGTATGACCAGCACGCCCATCGAAGCGAACCAGACGATGATGATCGGTCCCAGATCCTTGACGCGCGGCAGTTGCAGTTTCAGCACTTTCTTGCCGCCGACAGCCAGCTGGTCGCGGTGATCGAACAGATATGCCGCGAAAAAGAACGCGAGAAACAGCTTGGCGAACTCGCTCGGCTGCACGGTGCCGCCGGGAACCCTGATCCAGATGGGCGAACCGTTTTCCTCCACGCCCAAGCCCGGCACCATGGGGGAGAGCAGCAACGCCAAACCCACCACCATGCTCACATAGGAGAAGCGGCGCAACAGGCGGTAATCGCGCAATGTGACGATCAATACGCAGCACAGCACGATGGCTATGCACACGAACACCAGTTGGCGCAAGGCCACCGACGTGTCGTTTTCATAGTCGATGCGGGCGATCATCGCGGTGCCGATGCCGGTGAGCAGCACCACGCACGCTTGGATCACTTGGCTGGCATAGGGCAGGAAATGCGCGGCCAGAGCCCAGAACACCAGCGACAGCGAGGCCGCCAGCACCAGCAGGGAGAGGTATTGCGTGGGGATTTTGCCGGTGGTGCGCCTGAACATTTGGAAGAAGACGATGCCGCAAATCAAGAAGGAGAACAGCAGCAGAGACAGTTGGCGCAAACGTAGGGCGATCATTGTTGCCCTCCGTTCTGTTTGGTGTCTGACGAGTTGGACTCCGAACTAGATGTCGAGCCAGACGTTTCCGTCTTGGAAGAGCCGCTCTCCGCGGCAGTGCCCGAGGTCTTGCTGGACTGCTCCAACGATTTGAGTTCCTTGCGAATGAGCTGCACATGCGAGCGCGCCTCGTCCAAACTGTCGCGGACGATGCCCTGATGCAGCTCGTCGCGCCAATTCTGCGGCAAATCCGAGGTGCTGATGGATGTGTGCTCGATTTCGTGCGAGAGCCGCAAACCGAAGATATTCGTGGGCACACCTTGGTAAATCGCCACTTTGCCGCCGGATTCGCCCACATAGTATTGCTTTTGGCTCCAGCGATACGCGCCGTACCCCGCCCCTGCGCCAATCAGCAGCACGGTCAGGATCGCAATGATGACGGCCGTGCGAAGGCGATGCTGGCGCTTGCTGGCCGATTTGCGTTTCGCCTCCTGCTTCTGCTCGATTACCTCGGCCACCTCCGGGTCGTTGGGGTCGGAGGAAATGTTGCCGTCGGTTTTCTGCACCACCGGGATTTCGCCGGTGTCCGGCGTGGCGAGTTCGTCGGCTTCGTCGCGCGAGGCGGAGGGCTGGACGACCTTGGGGGCCTTGTCGTCTTCGCTTGAGGAATTTGTGGTTTGGGTCAGCGCCGCCGCGCGTTGGGCGGGCGAGCCGTTGTTGCGCAGTGGCGGTGCGGTGGAAACCGGTTCGTTGATGATATCCGCGATGGGCTCGAGGCTGTTGCTCGCCGCGCCGCCAACGAGCGGCGTCTGATGGGGCAAGTCGAAGGCGCGCGCGTCAAGAGCCAGCGTGGCGTCGGCGATCACCGCCGTGACATTGTCGGTGCTGCCGGCCTTCAGCGCCATGCTCACCAAGTGCTGCGCGCACTCGTTCGGATCCGCGAATGCGGTCATCGCCTCGGCGATGGTTGAATTTTCGAGCACGCCGCACAGTCCGTCCGAGCACAACAGCCAGCGGTCGGCGGCATGCGCTTTGAGCATGGCGACATCCGGGTGCGGGTCGATGTCGAAATCGCCGAGCACGCGCATCACCACATTGCGCTGGGGATGGTTTTTCGCCTCCTGCTCGGTGATGCGCCCGGTGTTGATGAGGTGCTGCACATAACTGTGATCCTGGGTGATCTGTGTGAGCTCACCGTCACGAAGCAGATAGGCGCGCGAATCGCCGATATGCGCGATCACCCAATAATCCGCCACCAGCGCGACGGCCGTCACCGTGGTGCCCATGCCGCTGAGCTTGCGTTCGCGGCGAGCCTTGCCCACAATCGCATCGTGCGCGGCCAGAACGGAGGTTTCCATCATCGTCGCAATGGCGGAGACATCCTCGCTGTTGTCGTCGCGTTCAATATGCGCCAGAGAGCGAATGGCGATGGTCGAAGCCGTATCGCCCCCGGCGTGGCCGCCCATGCCGTCGCAAATCGCCACCAGATGCTCGCCCGCGAATGACGAATCCTGATTGTTCGCACGCACCGTGCCCACGTCGGAAATGGTTGTCGAATAGAGGAACAACTGGCTCGACGATACTTCCGCCTGCTCTTTTGGCGGCACCTTTGGCAAGGGTGTCGTCGGTGGCATGCTGGGCTGCTGGGTGTCGTCGCTCATCGAATCACCTCAGCTCGAACGTGGTGGCGCCGATGCGCACGGGCAGGCCGGCGGGCAGAATGACGGGCGCACCGAGGCGCTGCTCGCCCACGACAGTGCCGTTCGTGGAGCCGAGATCCTCGATGACCCACTGGCCGGACGCCTGGTCGCGGTACAGGCGCGCATGATGGGAAGATACGAATTCGTCGTCAAGCACCACGGTGTTCGACGCGGCGCGCCCCAGTGTGATCGCCTCGTTGCCCAGCGGCACGGAAGATCCGGCCAGCGGCCCGTCAATGATGACCAGAAGCGTCGGCCCCGCGCCAAACGGCAGGTTGCTCTGTGCCGGTTCCGATGCCGTCATGACAGGGGCGACGGGAGCGCTCGCCGCCTTGAGGGCGCGGCGGTTCTTGCGCCGGCGCGCACGCGAGGGGCGCGGGCTGAAGGACTCGATGTCCTTGTATAAAGAGCGCACGGCGAGCCATACGAATACCCATAACAGGATGAGGAATCCGTATTTCAGCAGTGCAAACGTAAGTTCGGTCATAAGTTCAGGCCTTGGCGCCGGGGCGCGTCACTCCTGTTCCTGGGACGAGGCCCAGTAAAGGATGCGAGTGCGGCCGATGGTAATGGTATTGCCGTCCAGCAAGGTGGCGGCGGGCACCTGATGACCCTCGACATACGTGCCGTTGGTGGAGCCCAGATCGCGGGCGATCACCCCGTTGCCGGTGATGTCGATTTCCAAGTGCTTGCGGGAGATGCCCGGGTCTTCGATAACGATATCGCAGCCGGAACCGCGGCCGAGCACGGTTTTCTCCTTGGTGAGCATGTACTGATTGCCGTTGATTTCCAGCAGCGGGCAGTCCTCGTTCTGCTCGTCGGTGGTGACGGGCACGGCGTTGCCCTGCACGGAGGCGGAGGTGAGCTTGAAGCTGCCCTTGCCTAAGTCGAGATCCTCTTCGAAGATGACCACCACAGGGCCCACGAATGCGTAATGCTGGCTGCGCGCGTAGTTGGTGAGGTTGTCCGCCAGCTCGTCGGCGAGGGCTTCGCTGCCCCACTGCTCGATGTGGTCAAAGTCCGGGGTGCTCAGCTTGAAACGGTATTCGTTCGGCGCAACCGTGCGGTCGCGGCCCACAGGCATGGCCTCCTTGTCGATCTCACGCTCAAGCGCGCTGGAGAGGTCGACGGGCTGCAGGTCTTTGGAGCCGAGTTTTGAGAATACTCCGTTCACTGCGCCTTCCACGCTTTTCTCAAAACGGTCGAGAACGCTCATAGTCATCCCTTTCTATCCTTGACCAGTGTACGCAGAGGTCATAACAGGGCCGACGCACAATACTAATACTTGCAAAAGCTTCATTGGGGGATATGCCCCTTTCGGTGGGTATTTCGACCAGGGAGGAAGCCTTGTGCGAGCTTGCTTTCGCGGGTTGGTAAGGACTTATATATAACACTGTATATAACAGTATCTATATGGCCTAATCTGACCCAAATATCTAGTCTAAATATTATGGCCTATATCTAACCTAATATCCGACCTATATTAAGGCGACTTGCGTTTGTTCGCTCGCGGAACGCAGTCAAGTAACGCAGTCAAGTACAGTGGTGGGTATGCAATCCAGTGATATGAGCAGCCGCACCTTCCGGTCGCAAGATGCCGTACGCCTGATCGACGAAAACACCTATGCCGACACGATGCTGAACACAGTGCGCCCCGCGCTCGCCTCCTGCCGCGAAGAGGGGCGGTTCGACCCCTCGGAGGCCGAGCGCGCGGCCGGACTCGAGCCGATCGGCGGCACACTGCACTATCTCGCCTACGACGCCGCCAAGTTCGACACCGAGCGCGAACAGGGTGCCACGGCCACGTTCCGCGGGTGCATCGTCATCAGCCACGGCTTCACCGAGTTCGCGGAGAAATACGACGAACTCGTGTGGTATTTCCTGCTCGCGGGCTATTCGGTGTGCGTGCTGGACCATCGCGGGCACGGCAAATCCGCGCGCGATGTGGACAGCCGCTGCCTAGTGTGGATTGACGATTGGCGGCGCTATGTCGCCGATTTCGCCGGGTTCGCCTCAAGCGTCGGCCAGCGGTATGCCAATGGTCAGCCGTTGAACCTGTTCTGTCACTCGATGGGCGGCGGCATCGGCGCGGCCGTGCTGGAGCAATACCCCACCCTGTTCGACAAGGCCGTGCTCTCCGCGCCGATGATCGCCCCGCAAACCGGCATGCCGCTGTGGCTCGCGCGTGCGCTGGCCGGTGTGTTCTGCGGCATCGGCTTGGGTCGCAAAGGTGTGTTCGGGCAGGTCGACTTCGATCCCGATGCCCCGATCGACATGAGCCTGTACAAGGATTCCAGCGAAGCGCGCGAACGCTGGTACCATCGCCTGCGCTGCGAAACCGTCGAATATCAGACCTATCGCGCCGCATTCGAGTGGGTGCGCCAGGCGCTCAAGCTCAGCCGCGCGGTGCTCGACCCGTCCGCGTGCGCCGACATCGTCACGCCGATGCTGCTGTTCCAGGCCGGGCGTGACATTTGGGTGCTCAACGAGCCGCAAAACCTGTTCGTGCGTCGCGTGCAGGACGGCGGCGGCACGGCCAAGCTGGTGCGCATCGACGAATCGGCTCACGAGATTTTCTCCATGCCCAACGAGGTGTATCAGCCGTATCTCGAACGCATCCTCGCCTTCTACGACACCCCTCTGCTGGGCGGCGAATAGTCCCCTTCACGCAACTGTTTATTTGTCATTCTGAGCGGAGCGTAGCGGAGTCGAAGAATCTTATGGCGACGCTTAGCCGGTTCACCCTCGCACTGTTGGGGATTGGTGCCATACTGAAGTGCTGTGATGAAGAAGAATCATGGGTTGAGCGGCGCTCGTCTCGTCTCGTTCGGTGCCGAGCCGCGCGCCATGCTCGCCGGCATCGGGCTGACGTTGATCGGCGGCGTGCTGTGGGGATGCAACGCCACCGTATCCAAGGTGCTGATGGACACCTATCACACCGATCCCATGTGGCTCGCCTGCGTGCGCGAAGTGTTCGCCGGGCTGCTGTTTCTGCTCGCGGGCGGCATCGCCACGCCGAAGCAACTGGTCGGCGCGGTGCGCGACGTGCGTTCCTGGCCGCGATTCCTGCTGACGTCGTTGTTATGCCTGCTCACCGGGCAGGTGGCTTATCTGCAATCGATTCATTGGACGAACTCCGGCACCGCCACAGTGTTGCAAAGCCTGAACCTGCTGTTCGTGCTCGCCTGGGTGTGCGTGGCGGGCCGCCGACTTCCCGGCAAACGCGAGTCATTGGGCGTCGCGCTCGCGTTCGTCGGCACGGTGCTCATCGCCACCGGCGGCAACCTGACCACGCTCGCGATGCCGCCACAGGGGTTGGCGTGGGGCTTGGCCAACGCGCTCGCCACTTCGGCGCTGTCGATTCTGCCCGCCGTGCTCATTGCCAAATGGGGCAATTTCGTGGCCAACGGCATTATGTTTGTGATTTCGGGATTGGCATTGTGCCCGTTCGTGCGCCCGTGGGAGGGCGTGCCGAGCTTCGACGCGCTGGGCGTGGCGTTGCTGGTGTTCACCGTGGTGGTCGGCACATTTGGTGCCTACTGGCTGTTCATGGCCGGCGTGATGCGCATCGGCTCGATGCGCGCCACCATGCTCGGCACCGTCGAACCCATGATGGCCACCATCACCGCCGTCATGTTCACCGGCGTCGTCTTCGCCCCCACCGACCTCGCCGGCTTCGCCCTCATCATCCTAATGGTCTTCCTAGTCCGCTAGCCGCGCCCCGCTTGACCTCGCAATCGAACTCATCCAGCCGCGACGCGTTCAAACATCTTGAAGGGCCTTGCGCATCAGTCCGTTAAAATGCGCGCGCACATCTTCGGGCGAACGCATCACCGTCTCGCCTTTCATCACCTCGTCGGACGTGAAGCCCATCTCCTCCGAAGCGCGGGCATGCGCATCGTAATCGAAACTCACCGTGACCTGCTGGGCACTGCTCACAATCCCTACTTCCACTTTGGTTCCCGGGCGAGCAATTCTTGCATGGCCTCAGGCATTGGGCGATCCAAGGCGTCCTTGAACTCATCGAACGCCTTGGCCGACAAGCAAGTCTTTTCAAGCGTATGAGCCTCGACGGCGGCGGACTCCTCCGGAGTGATGTTGTGTTCCCGGGCGAAATCCTCGATGGTGTAGGCCATTGCTCCTTCTTGCTTTCGTATTGTTCCTAGTCCAAGTACTTGCCGCGCCAATCGTCGAGAGCGGCCAGCATCGCCGTCTTTTCCTGCGCGCTGGCGAAAGTCGCGTTCAGCGAGTTGGCTGCGATATCGGCCAGCATGGGCAGCGCGATGCCGGCCTCGGCCAGCGCCTCGTAATTTGCCGCGATATAGCCGCCGAAATACGCCGGATCGTCGGAGTTCACTGTCACCTTGACCCCCGCATCCATGAACGCGCGAATCGGCAACTCGCGCACATCCTGCACCACCTGCAGCCTGCGGTTCGACAGCGGGCACACGGTCAGCGCAATGCCCTCGTCGGCCACGCGCCCCACCAACGCCGGGTCGTCAGCCGTGTTCACGCCATGATCGATGCGCTCGACATGCAGTACATCCAACGCCTGAAGCACGTAATCCGCCGGCCCTTCCTCGCCCGCGTGGGCCACCAAGTGCAAACCGAGCTCGGCAGCGCGCGCGTACACACTCTTGAACAGTTCGGGCGGATAGCCCACCTCGGCCGAATCCAACCCCACGCCCAGCAGTTCGCTCGCACGCGGTGCGGCGGTCTCGATCAGCGCTTCGGCGGACTCGACCGGCAAGTCACGCAGGAAGCACATAATCAGCCCGCCCTCGATGCCATAGCGCTCGCGGCCAATGCGCAACCCTTCCAATAGACCATCCAGCACCAGGTCGTAGCTGAGGCCATTGTTCATATGCACCTGCGGATCGAAGAAAATCTCCGCGCGGCGCACGCCGTCCTCATGCGCATGCTTGAGATACGCGAGCATCAGGTCGGTGAAGTCCTCGCGCGTGCGCAGCACCGCCATCAGCTGGTAATACAAATCGAGGAACGATTGCAGATTGGCGAACTCGTAATGCGCTTTCAAGTCGGCCAAATCGCGGAACGGCAGCTCGACGCCGTTGCGTTCGGCCAGTTCGAGCGCCAATTCCGGCTCCAGCGTGCCTTCGATGTGCAGATGGAGTTCGGCTTTCGGCAGCTCGCGCAACGCCTGTGTGATATTGATGCTGGACATGGGGACCCTCTTTTCGTAATTCGGTATGTTCGCTCTTACCTCTTCTGGTCTTGTCCCTTCCTATCGTATACCGATAAGCCGTGCTGAAATCCCGCTCCGTGCCGTCGCTCGCGCCCCACTCTGTCGCCGCTGGCGTTTTCCTAAATCACCCAGAGCAACATTTTTCGACACAGGAAGTTTGAACCGATTGCGATGGGCGCGCCGTTGCGTTCGTTCGGAGAAAAGAAGCTCCTGCCGATTGGATCAATTTTCCGAAGGATGATGCTCTGGCAGCAGATTGCTGTAATAGGCGGTTTTCCCGGACAGAACGTCGTTGTAAAAGCCCTGCTTCCAGTCGATGAAGGCAACCGACTCCCGCAGCTCGTCGATGGACTTGAGCAGAGCCTGTCGCTTCGCCTCCAGAATGAGCTTTCGTTGCGGGATCGAAGCCTCGCCCTGCAGGCACAAGGCCAGGTATTCCTTCATCTCGGCAATGCTCATGCCGCACTTTTTCAGGCAGGTCAGCGCCTGAATCCATTTGATGTCGTACTCATCGAAGACGCGGTAGTTGCGGCTGTCGCGCTTCACATTGGGCACAAGCCCTTCGTTGCAATAGAACTTCAGGTTCTCGTATGTCATATTCGTAAGCTGACAGGTCTCTTTCATGGAGTACATGGCAATCCTCCTCGCAACATCTCAACAAGCCATTTGACCGGTAGCTACTACCGGCTTATACGATCGTACCGCGCAACAGCGCCGACAGCCAAAATGCAAGTTTCAAGACGAAAGGAGTGCACGCCGATGAAGAAAATATGCGCGCTATTTATGGGTTTATTGCTCATGTTCGGCTTGGCTGCCTGTGGCAATAACCAGCAGACGGGAAACGAGGGTGACATGACAGCCAATAATCAGGCGGGATCTCAGACTTCTCCGAATGCGAGCGAGAAAGGCAAAACGCTGGTTGCGTATTTCTCGGCTTCCGGAAACACGGAAGCGGTGGCCAGCGTGATTGCAAACAAGACCAGCGGAGAGCTGTTCAAGCTGGAACCCGCGGAGGCGTACAGCAGCGACGATCTGGACTGGACGAAAAGCACAAGTCGCGTCAATAAAGAGCACGAGAATGAATCCGAAAGGGATATCAAACTCGTGTCCGCGAGCGTCGACAATTGGGACGAATACGACACGGTATTTATTGGCTACCCAATTTGGTGGGGCATCGCGGCGTGGCCGGTCAACGAATTCGTTACGGCAAACGATTTCACAGGCAAAACCGTGATCCCGTTCTGCACATCCGCCAGTTCGGGCATCGGCGAAAGCGGCGAGTTGCTGGCCAAAATGGCGGGCACGGGGAATTGGCAGAGTGGGCAGCGATTCCGCTCGTCCGCATCCGACAGCGATGTGACCAGCTGGCTGGATCAGCTGAGCTATTGATATGAATTGCGAAATTACGAAAGGGAGTTTTCACTATGGAATATGTAACGTTACACAACGGTGTAAAGATGCCTCAGCTCGGCTATGGCGTGTATCAGGTCACGCAGGACGAGTGCGAACGCTGCGTTTTGGACGCGCTGGAGGTGGGCTACCGCAGTCTGGACACCGCGCAGAGCTACTTCAACGAGGAGCAGGTCGGTTCCGCTATCGAAAAATCGGGCATCGACCGCAAGGAAATCTTCCTGACTTCCAAAGTGTGGATAGAACATTTCGGTTATGAGGAGTGCAAGAAATCCGTGCTGGAATCCATGGAGAAGTTGCGCACGGATTATCTCGATTTGATGCTGCTGCACCAGCCTTTCGGCGACACCTACGGCGCGTGGCATGCTTTGGAAGAACTGTATCGTGCGGGCAAACTCCGAGCCATCGGCATCTCCAATCATTATGCTGACCGCATGGTGGAGTTTGCCAACTTCGTCGATGTGAAGCCGATGGTCAACCAGATGGAGGTCCATCCCTTTAATCAGCAGGCGCAGCTTAAGGAATGGGCGGATAAGTATGACATCCGTTTGGAGGCGTGGGCGCCGTTTGGCGAGGGGCGAAACGGCCTGTTCGCCAATGAGACCCTCGCGTCAATCGGCAAGAAGTATGGCAAAACCACCGCGCAAGTCATGCTCCGCTGGCACATTCAGAGGGGCGTTATCGTCATTCCCAAGTCCACGCACAAGGAGCGCATGGCGGAGAACTTCAACGTCTTCGATTTTGCCCTGTCGGATGAGGACATGTCCGCTATTGCCGCAATGGACACCGCCACCAGCGCCTTCTTCTCCCATCAGGACCCGGCCACGGTCGAACGGTTCATGACCCTGCTAGAAGAGCGCCGGCAGCAGCGATAGCCGACGTGTTCAATGTTTCTTAACGAAGTTTGATAGAAAATGGCATATTTTCTGGCACATTTTCCATCCTCGGCACATTGCGAAGGAACCCCGGAACCTTGATTTTTCAACCGTTCCGGGGCTCTGTTATCTGGTGCGAGTGGGGGGCTTGAATCCGCCGGATCGCAGTAGGAAGACGCGACCCATACGGGTCATGGAATTAGGTATGGTGACGCGCCTAGAGACGCCTACTGTTTGGGCGCATTCACGGCAATGTGCTCGCGAAGCGATATACTGGATACATCAAGAGCCTGCCTGCATTGAAAGTCGGCTTCCACGCCGTCGGAGACTCAGTCCCCTTAGGTGCAACGCGGGCTCTTGGCATTCATTTCATCGCTCATACATCAGGACGGTTGATCCAGCAGTCTGTGGGTTATAGGCCAAATTTTGTCACCATTTTGTCACCACTGGAGCTGTTTTGAGCAAAGCAAAAGGGCTGGAATCGTTGGAGTTTCAACGATTCCAGCCCTTTGATTGCTGGTGCGAGTGGGGGGACTTGAACCCCCACGAGCATACACTCACTGCCACCTGAAGACAGCGCGTCTACCATTCCGCCACACTCGCAGACAAACAGCCAACTTAGCACCACCTCCGCAATCGGCGCAAGTCAGCACGCCCAAGCGTGTCGCGCATCCGCCCAACCGCCGAACAAACGATCGCGCACTAGTGTTCGCCAAGCTCGCCCTCGCTGGGCTTGCTCTCGCTAACCTCGCCCCCGCCAAGTTCGCTAATATTCTCCCGCATCTGCAAATACGCGCCGTGTTCGCGCAAATAATCGCGCAAATACGGCATCTTGAACGTGACCTCGCCATATCCAACAGGTTCGATCAAATCGTTTTCGATGAGCATAGTGCGATACACGTTGCCGAACTGCGGGGAGCGATTCATGCGCCGCGCAACCTCGCCGGTATTGGAAACACCGTCATCCACAGACATGGCAAGCAGATAGTTGATCGCTTGAGCCGGCAGCCCCCGCAGGGCAGGCGCGTGAACCATGTCGCCGAGTTTCGCCCGCGCCTTTTCTATACCTTGAACCGCGTCCTCATCCGTGACCCGCTCGCCGTGGCCGTTGGTTTCGGACATGCGCCAAGCCCAATACCCGACCAGCTGAATCATAAAAGGGTATCCGTGCGTGGCGTTGGTCAGTCGAATCAGGGTTTCCATTCCAGCTTTTTTCTCGCCGCCGAACGATTCCTCGAATGCCTCAAGCACCTTTTCGGCTGGCACGGAGCCGAGATGGTGGCGTTCCGCTCGTTGCAAGAACGTTATCGCATTGTCTGACAGTACGTCGTTCACGGCTGACGGCAGTCCGGCGAACACGAACGCGATATTGCGTCCCTCCCGAATCAAATGCTGGACTGCTGTGGACAGTGCCCTGATTTCGTCCATTGTCCCTGATTGCACCTCATCCAAGGTGATGAGTATGCCTTGCTTGTTTTCGTTCATTTTGTCCAACCGCGCGCCGACGGCCTGGCGGAGCGTCAGGGAACGTTCCTCTTTGCGCTCGAGTTCGACGCGACCGAGACTGAGTTCGATATTCCCGAGGGTTCCGTTCGCGCCGAGACTGGGCATTTCGTAGGCGCTTATGCGCGTGGTGTCTTTGCCGGTGAGCGCGTCGGCGAGACGTTTGGTGAACCCGTGGTCGGCGCTTTCGTTCACTACTTCCCATCCGTGTTGCCGCGCCCGTTCGCCCAGCGCGTCGAGCATGACGGTTTTGCCGACCCCTCTGGCGCCCGTGAGGAACATAAGTCTTCCGGGGCTTCCCACGCCGTCTGTGATGGCGTAGTCGAAGTCGTCTATGATTTCCTCGCGTCCGACGAGGACGGGCGGTATGCGTCCTGCGGTCGGTTTGAATGGGTTGGGCATGGGGCTGGTTCCTTCCGCATTTAAAATAATTAAAATAAGTATAATGCTTTAAAAATACGTTCAGAAGACTTGGGTAGAGGCCCCCGACCGCGAAGGTCTGTTTTGGTTATTGCCGTTTCGTGGGGGCGTTTTGGTTATTGTCGTTTCGAGCGAACCCCGTTTACTGTCATTTCGAGCGGAGTGAACGCAGTGAGTGTAGTCGAGAAATCTTGTGCCAGTTGCCTCGACTGGTGAGGGTGATGAAGGTGGTGAAGGCAGCAGCCGTCACTCGCCGTAGAAATGCGCCAGGCTCTCGTCGCGGAACTGCTCGAAATAACCGCCGTCGATCGAGGCGCGGATGTCATCGAGCAGATGGACGAAGAAATACTCGTTGTGAATCGTCGCCAACGTGAAACCGTTGATTTCGCGGGCGCGCAGCAGATGCGCGACATACGCGCGCGAATAGTGCGTGCAGGTGTAGCACCCGCAGCCGGCCTCCAGCGGCTCGAAGTTGAGCTTGTTTTCGGCGCGCTTGATGTTGTATCGCCCGCGATGCGTGTAAATCGCGCCATTGCGCGCGCATCGCGCCGGCGCCACGCAGTCGAAGGTGTCGCCGCCGTTCTCCACGCAGGCGAAAATGTCGTCCACCGCCGCAATGCCGAGCACATGGCGCGGGCGGTTTTCCGGCATCGCGTCGCAGATCCACGCGCAAGTGTTGCCGATGATGCGCTTCTCGATCGCGCCGCCGATGCCCACGCCGTCGAAATCCAGCGACGCAATCTGCGAAGCCGCGCGCCGGCGCAAGTCCTCGTAATTCGCGCCCTGCACCACGCCATAAAGCGCCTGATACGGCTTGCCCACCCGCTCGGCCGTCAGCCGCTCGTGCTCGGCCACGCAGCGACGCGCCCAACGGAACGTGCGCTCAACCGACTCCTCCTGATAGCCGCGCGTGTTCATCAGCGTAGTCAGTTCGTCGAACGCGAACATGATGTCCGCGCCGATCCTGTGCTGAATGCCCATCGAGATTTCGGCGGAAAAGCGGTGCTCGTCGCCGTTGAGCGGCGATTTGAACGTCACGCCGTCCTCGTCCACCCAAGCCAGTCGTTCCTTGCCGGCCGCGATGATGTCGTCCGACTTCTTGCCGGTCACGTCCATGGCCAGCGTCTTCTTGAACCCCGCGCCCAGCGACAGCACCTGAAAACCGCCGGAATCGGTGAACGTCGGCCCGTCCCAGTTCATGAACTTGGACAGCCCGCCGCCCGCGTCGAGCACGCTCTCGCCGGGCCGCTCGAACAGGTGGAACGCGTTCGCCAGCAGGCATTGCGCGCCGAGTTCGCGCATCGTCTCGGGCAGCACGCCCTTCATTGCGGCCTGGGTGCCCACCGGCACGAAAGCGGGGGTGCGAATGTCGCCGTGCGGGGTATGGATGATGCCGGTGCGCCCATATCGCGCGCCGTCTCGCCCCAAGCCGCTCGCCGCGTCGGGCAGCCGGGTGATGGTCTCGAACGAAAACGCGCCGCGGTCGCCGGGTTTGCCCGGCCTCGCGCCCAGAGGGTGTTCCAGAAGATCGGTCATGTGCTTCACTCTAGGCGAACAGTCGAATTTCCGCCGCGCGCCCCCGCTGTGGTGGCTGATTTCCCCCGGTATGTGGCGGCTGGCGCGGTTTTTTCATAAGTCAATATATATTGGGTGATGGCATTCGTTACAGATTCCCAAAGAACATTCAGGAAACTTCCAGAGCGGGCATCTTTACTCTTATGTGGCAAGTTAGTTAGATAGCAAAGCGCGTCGGAACCTGAAGTGCTGATGAACAGCAGCCGACCGTTCGCCGATTACGTTGAAGGAGCGTATATGGCCGAAGAGCAGAACATCCCGAATATGCCTGATAACCCCCAAGACACGCAGCATGTCGAGTCTGTTTCCTCCGAGCAGGATGCACAGCACACTGAGTCGATTGCGCCGGTGAGCGACGCGCAGGTGCCGGAAGGCGACGCGCAGCGCGATACGACCGCCGAAGCGGCAACCGAGGTAATCGATACGGCCGCCGACACCGGGACCGAGACGACTGAGACGACCGCGCCCGCCGCCGGAACCCAAGCCGCGCCCGAGCAGCAGACCGCGCAATACCGCCCGGCTCCGCAATACGGCGCGTACGGCCCCACGCCCACCCAGCCGGGCCAAGCCCAGCCGGGCCAGGCCCAGCCGAATCAGCCCGCGCAAAATCGCAACCCGTACATCATGCCCGGCGTGCCCAATCCGTTCAGGCCCAAGCAGGGCCAGGCCGACCAGCAGTTCGGCAATGCCGCAGGTCAGGTGCCGCCGCAGGGTGCCGGTCAGCCCGCGGGCCAGCAGTTCCAGCCGGGTCAGTCCAGCCAGCCCACCCAGCCGGGTCAACCGATCCAGCCGGGCACCCCGAACGTCAACCCCAACGCCCGCCAAGACCAAAGGGCATCTTCCGCCACCGTCCGCAGCGTCATCATCGCCGTGGTCGCCGCGCTGGTCTCCGCCGCGCTGTGCCTCGGCATCGGGTTTATGGCCATCACCAGCGGCGCGGTCAAGGTGCCGACCACCAGCTCGCTCAGCAGCGTCAGTTCAAACCAGTCCGGCTCCGGCTCCGCCACCGCGAAATCCGGCGAAGCCCCCGACTGGCAGGCCGTCGCGAAGCAGGTCTCCGAGTCGGTCGTTTCCATCCAAGCCCAGGTCAGCGGCGGTGTCGCTTCCGGTTCCGGCGCCATTCTGGACAGTGATGGCAATATCGTGACCAACAATCACGTCATCTCGGGCGCCACGCAGATTCAGGTGACGTTGAGCAACGGCCAGATGTATTCCGCCAAGATCGTCGGCACCGACACCACCACCGATCTTGCGGTGATCAAGCTCAACGACCCGCCTAAGGATCTCAAGGGCGTCGAGTTCGCCGATTCGGACACGCTGGCCGTGGGCGAGAACATCATGGCCGTGGGCAATCCGCTGGGTTATGACGACACCGCCACCACCGGCATCGTCTCCGCGCTCAACCGCCCGGTGACGGTGATGGACAGCGACCAGAACAACATCGTCACCAACGCCGTGCAGATCGATGCGGCCATCAACCCCGGCAACTCGGGCGGCCCGACCTTCAACGCGGCCGGCCAGGTGATTGGCATCAACTCCTCAATCGCCTCCACGTCCAGCTCGTCCAGCTCGTCGTCCACCTCCGGCTCGATCGGCATCGGTTTCGCGATTCCCTCGAACCTCGTCAAGCGCGTTGCCAACGAGATTATGGAGAACGGCTCCGTCAAGCATGTGGCCTTGGGCGTCACGATTAAGTCCAGCACCGTTGAGGCGGACGGCGTGACCCGCGCCGGCGTGAGCGTCTCCTCCGTTGTCTCGGACGGCCCCGCCAGCAAGGCCGGCGTGAAGGCAGGAGACACCATCGTTGCGTTCAACGACCATGCGGTCAGCAGCGTCGCTTCGTTGCTCGGCTTCGTGCGCGCCTCCGCGCTCGGTGACAAGGCGAAGCTCACCATCGTGCGCGACGGCAATACCATGGAACTCGACGTCACCCTCGACAAGCAGGAAGATGAGGTCAACGGCTCCAACCGTTCCGAATCGAATAAGAGCCAGCAGAACGACGGCAACAGCAACGGTAACGGCAATAACAACAACAATAACGACAACAACTCGGGCAGCAACGGCTATCCGTTCGGCATGTGGTAATCCGCAACGAGATACCCCCCAATAGCCGAGCAACATAGCCAACATAACCAAACAACATAACCAAACATAACCACCAGCATGCGCCCCGCGCGATCCTGACAATGGATTGCGCGGGGCGCATCGCGTGATAGTGGTAGGCTGAACAGAAGCAATAATTGAATATCGATAATCTTTACGCCGTGTATCGGGTAAGCATCGCGGGAATCCCCCACACAGAGGGGTGTTCAGAGGGTCACTCAGAGGGTCACTCACCACCCCAGCAATGCCGCCGATGGGTTAACAAGGCGTGATTGCAACCCCCGGCAGCGAGCGCCGCAAGCGCGTTCCGCCAGCCGGCACCGATGCAGCGTAAGGAGCTTACATTGAAACGCATCTCGTCGTTGTTCTCCAAACTTTTCGCAGCGTGCAAACTCGTGCCCATGCTGCCCATCACCATTCTCGCCGCGCTTCCGATCGCCCTGCTATGGAACGTGCGCCCGTGGAGCCGCCCGTTCTGGTCGGTGAATCCCTCGCTCGGCCAGTGGGTCGTCATTTTTCTGGTGGCTTACACAGTTATCGATGCGCTGATTGGCATGATCGACGATATTCGCAAAGGGTATGTCGGTGTCGATGTGCTGGTGATTGTCGCGATTCTCTCCACGCTCGCCGTGCGCGAGTATTGGGCTGGCTGGGCTATTGTGCTGATGGTGTATTCCGGTGAGGCGATTGAGGAATACGCGCACGCCAAGGCGCAAAGCAATCTTACCGCGCTGATGGAGGCCGCGCCCGTCACCGCGCATGTGGTCAATCTGCCCGGAGTGGGGGCGAACGCCGCCCGCGCAGGTGCGGCCGCCAAGGAAGGTGAGTTCCGCCCCGTCACCCCCGAAGAGATTAAGCGCATCCAATCCTCCGGCTCCCATTTCGACACCGTGCCGGTCGAACAGGTGCGCATGGGCGACGTGCTGGTGGTGCTCCCCGGCGAAACCGTGCCGGTGGACGGCGAGCTGCTGTCCGACTCGGCCACGCTTGACCTGAGCAACATCAACGGCGAACCGATGCCGCGCGAAGTGTTCGCCGGCGTGCGCGTGCTCTCCGGCGCGATCAACGGCTCGACCACGCTCACCATGCGTGCCACCCAGCTCGCCCGCGACTCGCAATTCCAGCGCATTCTGGAGCTTGTCTCCTCCGCGCAAAACTCGCGCGCCACCGTGGTGCGCGTGGCGGATCTGCTGGCCGTGCCGTTCACCGTGCTTTCGTTCCTGATCGCCGGTTCCGCGTGGATTATCTCGGGTGTGCCGGCGAGGTTCGCCCAAGTGCTGGTGATCGCCACGCCCTGCCCGCTGCTGATCGCCGCGCCGGTGGCATATATCGCGGGCACGGGCCGTCTCGCCAAGGCCGGCATTCTGGTCAAGGCGCAGGAAGTGTTGGAAACGCTGGGCCGCGTGAACCATATCTTCTTCGACAAGACCGGCACGCTCACCGTCAAGAAGCCGCAGGTCGTGCGTGTGGACATGCGCGCTCAGGCGCAGGGCAATGCCGCGAACGGGCTCGATGAAGACCATATTCTGCTGCTCGCCGGCGTGCTTGAAACCTATTCGGTGCATATTCTCGCTCAGGGCATCGCGAAGGCGGGTTCCGCGGCCATCAAGCGGCTGGCCGCGCGTTACGCCGAAGCGGGCGGGCACGACCTGCCCGGCTCCGACTGGGACGGCCACGACATCGAGCACCCGGTGGTCAAGAACGTGCATGAGGATTCAGGCAAGGGCGTGGCCGGCGAAGTCAATGGCCGCAAGGTGCGCGTGGGGCGCTATGCGTTCGTCACCGAGGGCGAGCAGGTGCCGGCCCAAGCCTCCGAGGTGTTCCAGGCCGCGCTTGCCGCCGACGAAATGGCGACTTTCGTCTCCGTCGATGGCCGTCTCACCGCGCGCGTCGTGCTGAAGGACGTGCCGCGCGACAACGCCAAGGCCTCGCTCGCCCGCCTGCGCGAGTTGGGAGTGGGGCATCTGTCGATGCTCACCGGCGACAAGGCCGCCTCGGCGAACATCATCGCCAAAGAGGTCGGCATCGACGACGTGCGCGCCGAGCTGTTCCCCGAAGACAAGCTCGCCGCCGTCAAGAACGCCTCGATCGAAGCGCCGCCCGCCCAGTCGGTGTGGGACCGCGTGGTGCAACGCCTCACCGGCGAATCAGTGACCCGCTCGATCACGATGATGGTGGGCGACGGCGTCAACGACGCGCCCGTCTTGGCCGCCGCCGACATCGGCATGGCCATCACCGACGGCACCTCCACCGCCGCCTCCGAATCGGCGCAGGTCGTCATCATGAACGACGACATCGCCGGCGTGCCGCGCGCCATCTCGATTTCCCGCCGCACTAAGCGCATCATGCTGCAAGCCGTGATCGGCGGCCTCGCGCTGTCGATCATCGCCATGGTGTGCGCCGCGTTCAACCTCATCCCCGTGGTCGCCGGCGCGTTCCTCCAGGAAGCCATCGACGTCGTGAGCATCCTGTGGGCCCTCACCGCCCTCCTCAACCGCGACTAGCCAGCTGAGCAAAGTGGCTATTCGTCAAACAGATCGGCGTGGGAGCCGGTTCGTGAAGCGGTGAGAATAAGCCGCTCGTTGTCAATGGCATAGATGAGCAGCCAGTCCGGCCTGATGTGGCATTCGCGAAATCCGATGTAGTTGCCGACGAGCGCGTGGTCACGATTGCGCTCGTCGAGCGGCAAGCCCGCACGCAGCGTACCGAGCACTTTGTGCAGTTCGCGCATGTCATGGCCACGCTTCTTGATGCGTTTGAAGTCTTTCTTAAATTGCGAAGTGGCGACGATTGTCAGCGTCATGATAAGCCGTCGCCTTACTGGTCAAGGTCGTCAAACAGATCGTCGACGGAATCGTAGACTTTGGCCTGCTTCTTGCCGGAAATGATGTCGCGCGCCTCGCGCATGGCAGCCTCGGTGGTGCTGTTGTACTTGGGCTGGCGGACGTCGAAAGGCAGCCCGCCCTCCATGATCGACTTGTGCAGAAACACGTTGATGGCCTCGGTCAGCGTCATGCCGAGGCTGGAGAATATCGACTCGCTTTCGCTTTTCACTTTCGGGTCGATGCGCATATTAATTGCTGCCGTCTTGGCCATGTGTGAATCTCCCATGGTAACGCATGTGTGTATTCAATGTGTTGTATATGTTATACATAAGAATATCACCATATAACACTCGTGAAATTGACTTAACTCCCCTTTGCCGATTCGTGCGGTTGGATTATTGTGGTGATTTATGACTGAATCCAATGAACTTCGTATTGCCGTTATCGGTGCCGGCCCGGCCGGCGTGTATTCCTCCGACATCTTTCTGCGTCAGCTGAAGAAGCTGGGCGAAGAGCTGGGGCTGGGCAGCAGCGCCCGCATCGACCTGTTCGAGAAGCTCCCGGTGCCGTTCGGCCTGGTGCGTTACGGCGTGGCACCCGACCACCCGTCCATCAAGTTCATCGCCGACGCGCTGGAAAAGACGCTTGACAACCCCGACATCCACCTGTATTGCGACGTGGAGTTCGGCAAGGACGTCACGCTCGACGAACTGCTGGAACGCTACGACGCCGTGCTGTTCGCTACCGGTGCCGTCGAGGATAAGCCGCTGGATCTGCCCGGTGCCGACCTCGATGGGGTCTACGGCGCGGCCAAGTTCGTCGAATGGTACGACGGCTATCCCACCGGCGCTCGCGAATGGCCGCTCACGGCGGAAAGCGTGGCCGTCATCGGCGGCGGCAACGTGGCTATGGACGTGGCGCGCGAACTGATGCGCAACGCCGACGATCTCAAAGCCAAGACGGACATTCCCGACAACGTCTACGAAGGCATCAAGGCCAACAAGGCTAAGGAACTGCACTTGTTCATCCGCCGCGGCGTGGCGCAGGCCAAGTTCAGTGTGCAGGAGCTGCGCGAGATGGAGAAGCTGCCCGGCGTGCAGCTCGTCATCAATGAAGACGACTTCGACTTGGATGACGAGACCATCGAGGTGGCCGGCCAGGACAAGCTCACTCGTCAGATGGTCGAGGAGCTGTTCGCCATCCGCGAGATGGCCGAAGATATGGAAGACGACGGCGACACCGACTTCGAGGGCAACCCGGCGAACCGCAAATACTACGTGCACTTCAACTCCGCCCCCACCGAAGTGCTGGGCGAGGGCGGCAAGGTCACGGCGATTCGCGTCGAGCGCACCGAAACCAGCGCGGACGGCACGATGAGCCGCACCGGCGAGTTCGTCGATTACCCGGTTCAGGCCGTCTATCACGCCATCGGCTACAAGCCGGCCACCGCGCCCGGCATCGCCTATGACGACAAGCGCGCCCACCTCGCCAACGCGAACGGCGACGGCCGCATCACCACCGAGGCCGAGGGCGGCGACGTGCGCGAACGCCTGTATGCCACCGGCTGGGCCAAGCGCGGCCCGGTGGGCTTGATCGGCTCCACCAAGTCCGACGCGCTGGCCATCGTGACCAACATGCTCGAAGACCTCGCCAAGGCCGCCGAGGGTGGCCGCGTGGCCGCCGACCGCGACCCCGAGTCCATCGATCGCTTGCTGGCCGAACGCGGCGTCAAGCCCATCGACTTCGCCGGCTGGAAGAAGATCGACGCCTACGAGCGCGCCGAGGGTGCCAAGGAAGGCCGCGAACACAAGAAGGTCATCGACCCCGACCAAATGCGCCGTCTCGCCCAGGCCTAGCCCATAGCCCCATTTTTAAAAATTGCGTGAATCCGCACTTTTTAAAAATGACCATAGCGATATGAAGCCAGATTGCTCCAGTTCCATTTTTAGAAATTGCAGAAATCTGCATTTTTTAAAAATGACCATAGTGCCGTGGGCTCAGCGTGCAGCAGGACCTGTCCGCTCGTTAAATGCGAATTAATGTATCAATTTACATTTTTATGTACCAAAAAATGTAAAAATCAACATTAATTCGCATTTATCGCTGTTTGGGTGTTAACATTCGTGGCAGACAGGATGCAATAGGCAGGGGAGGTGACAGCGGATGCAACGCGAGGCAATGCGCTATCTGCGCGAATGGAAAGAGCGCAAACGCCGCAAGCCGCTGTTGCTGTATGGCGCGCGTCAGGTGGGCAAAACCCATGTGCTCAAAGAGTTCGGGCGCGAGTGCTTCGATACCGTGGCCTATTTCGATTTGGAGCGCGACGGCGCCGCCCGCGCGGTGTTTGAAGGCGAGCAGAGCGCCGATCTCAACCCGCAAATGCTCATCCGGCGGCTTGCGGCGGCCACCGCGTCAAATTCCACCATCGAACCAGGCCGCACACTGCTGGTGCTGGACGAAATCCAAGCCTCAAACCGCGCGCTGGCCAGCCTGAAATATTTCTGCGAGGAGCTGCCCCAACTGCATGTCATCGGCGCGGGCAGCCTGCTGGGCGTGGCGGTGAAGTCCAAGGTGAAGTCCAAAGGGTTCACCATGCCCGTGGGCAAAGTGCAGACCTACACCATGCACCCGATGACCTTCCCCGAGTTCCTGCAAGCCCTGGGGCAGGGCGGCTTGGTCGACGACATCCGCGATTGCTACGAAACCGGCCAGCCCTTTTACCTGCACGAGCGCATGTTGGAATTGCTGTGGACATACGCTCTGGTCGGCGGCATGCCCGAAGCCGTCAGCGTGTTCCTCGACGATCACGATTACTCCGCGGTCGCTGAAGTGCAAGACGACATTCGCGATCTGTACGTGGGCGACATGGCCAAATACGCCATGCCCGCCGAAACGGCCAGGATCCGCGATGTGTGGAACAGCGTGCCGGCTCAGCTGGCCAAGCAGAACCACAAGTTCCAATACAAGGCGGTCAAAACCGGTGGCCGCGCCGCCATATACGCCGACGCGATTTCCTGGCTGCTGTCCGCCGGGCTGATCAACCGCTGCGTGAACGTGAGCGCAGGTTCGTCCCCGCTGAAGAACCACGAGGATCTCTCGTCGTTCAAAACCTATATGGCGGATACGGGCTTGCTGGTGAGGGCCGACGGGCTGACTGCCAGCATGCTGCTTGACGACAAGATTCGCGCCACATTGGATATCGGCGGCATCGGCGAGAATCTGGTTGCTCAGATGCTGACGGCCAACGATGTTCCGTTGCGCTACTGGACCAGCGGCAGCACGGCTGAGGTTGATTTCGTCTACGAGCGCGAGGGTGTCGCCGGCGGCATCCCCATCGAGGTGAAGACATCGGAGCATGTGCGCTCGCGCAGCTTGGCTTCATACCGCGCGAAATACAGCCCCGTCGAGGCGATCCGCGTGTCGGCGAAGAATTTTGGGGTGAGTGGCGGCATTCGTTCTGTTCCGCTTTATGCGGCTTTTTGCATTTAGCCGCACCGCGCCCCGCAACGTCCCGCGCCCCGCGAACCGCCGCACACCGCCAACGCCCCCTCAAAAGTCCCAGTCGGTGTCGTCGGTCTCGACGGCCTTGCCCATCACGTAGGAGCTGCCGGACCCGGAGAAGAAATCGTGGTTCTCATCCGCGTTGGGGCTCAGCGCCGCCAGAATCGCCGGGTTCACATCGCAAATCTCCCCCGGAAACAGCGCCGCATACCCCAAATTCATCAGCGCCTTGTTGCCGTTGTAGCGCAGGAACTTCTCGACGTCCTCCACCAGCCCCACCGACTCATACAGCGACTCGGTGTATTCCACCTCGTTGTCATACAGCTCGTTGAGCAAATCGTAAGTATACGACTGCATCTCGCGCTGCTCGGCCCCGTTCGCCATCTCAAGCTGCCGCTGGTACTTGTAGCCGATGTAATACCCATGCACCGCCTCGTCGCGAATGATCAGACGAATCACATCCGCCGTGTTGGTCAGCTTCGCGTGCGAAGAGAAATACATCGGCAAATAGAAGCCGGAATAGAACAGGAACGACTCGAGCAGCGTGGAGGCCACCTTGCGTTTGAGCGGGTTGTCGCCCTCGTAATAGTCGAGCACGATCTGCGCCTTCCGCTGCAGCGGCCCGTTCTCCTCGCTCCAGGCGAAGGCCGCGTCGATCTCAGCGCTGGAGCACAGCGTCGAGAAAATCGAGGAATACGACTTGGCGTGCACCGACTCCATAAACGCGATGTTGGTGTACACCGCCTCCTCGTGCGGCGTCAGCGCGTCGGGAATGAGGCTGACGGCGCCCACGGTGCCTTGGATGGTGTCGAGCAGCGTCAGCCCGGTGAACACGCGCATGGTCAGAACGCGCTCGGCCTCGCTCATCGCCTGCCAGGAGGGGATATCGTTGGAAACGGGCACTTTCTCGGGCAGCCAGAAGTTGCCGGTGAGCCTGTCCCACACCTCCAGATCCTTGTCGTCCTCAAGGCAGTTCCAATTGATCGCGGTGACGCGGTCGATGAGTTTCAGCGGTTTGCGCGGCACGGAAATCGGTGACATATCAAGTTCCTTTCGTGATTGCTGATTTGTAGATTCATGATTCGTGATTGGTGATTGGTGATTGGCGATTCGTGTTTCGTGATTGCTGATCCGTAAATTGTCATTTCGCCCATCACCCCATCACAGCACGCAACTAACACAATCCTGCACCTCCGTGCCCGACAGCGCCTGCTGGCGAATGCGAATGTAATACAGCGTCTTGATGCCCTTGCGCCACGCGTAAATCTGCGCTTTGTTCAGGTCGCGCGTGGTCGCGGTGTCGGGAAAGAACAGCGTGAGCGACAACCCCTGATCAACGTGCTGCGTCGCCTCGGCGTAAGTGTCGACGATGGCCTGCCAGCCAATCTCGTAGGCATCCGCGTAATAGGCGAGGTTTTCGTTGGTCATATAAGGCGCGGGGTAATAGACACGCCCAGTCCGCCCCTCCTTGCGGATCTCCACTTTGGAGACGATGGGGTGAATCGAGCTGGTGGAATGGTTGATGTATGAGATCGACCCGGTGGGCGGCACGGCTTGCAAATACTGGTTATAGATCCCGTCGCGCCGGATCGCCTCGCTCAGCTCGCGCCAGTCGTCCGCGCTCGGAATCGTGACGCCATACCGCTCGAACAGCCGGCGCACACGCTCGGTGCGCGGCTCGAGCGAACGCCGCCCGTCGGTGTATTTGTCGAAATAGTTGCCCCTTCCGGCCGGCTTGGCGTAATCGGAACGCTCAAAACCCACGAACGCCGCCCCCCGCTCCGCGGCCAGCTCGTGCGAGGTGCGATAGGCGTGATAAGCCACCGTCATGAAATACATATCGGTGAAATCCAGCGCCTCCTGGCTGCCGTACATAATCCCCTCGCGCGCCAGAAACCCGTGCAGGTTCATCTGCCCAAGCCCGATGGCGTGCCCCTCCGCGTTGGCCCGCCTGATCGAGGGCACGCACTCCATGCTCGTCTGCTCGCTCACCGCCGTCAGCGCGCGAATCGCGGTCGCAACGCTGCCCGCCAGCCGCCCGCCGTCCATCGCTTTGGCAATGTTCAGCGACCCGAGGTTGCACGACACGTCGCGCCCCACATGCGCGTAAGTGAGGTCCTCGTTGTAGGCGCTCGCCTCCTGCACCTGCAGAATCTCGGAACACAGGTTGCTCATCGTCACGCGCCCGTCGATGGGGTTCGCGCGGTTGACGGTGTCCTCGAACACGATGTACGGATATCCCGACTCGAACTGCAGCTCGGCCAGCGTCATGAAGAACTCGCGCGCGCCGATGTAGCTTTTGTGAATGCGCCCGTCGGCCACCATCTCCTCGTAATGCTCGCTGATCGAAATGTCGGCGAGCGGCTTGCCGTAAACGCGCTCCACATCGTAGGGGCTGAACAGCGCCATCTGTTCGTTGCGTTTGGCCAGCTCGAATGTGATGTCGGGCACGACCACGCCCAGGGACAGCGATTTGATGCGGATCTTCTCGTCCGCGTTCTCGCGTTTGGTGTCCAGAAAACGCATGATGTCGGGGTGGTGGGCGCTTAGGTACACCGCGCCCGCGCCCTGCCTGGCCCCCAGCTGGTTCGCGTAGCTGAAGGAGTCCTCCAGCAGTTTCATCACCGGCACCACGCCGCTGCTCTGATGCTGGATGTGCTTGATCGGCGCCCCCAGCTCGCGCAGGTTGGTCAACAGCAGCGCCACGCCGCCGCCGCGCTTCGAGAGCTGCAGCGCCGCGTTGATGCCGCGTGAAATCGACTCCATATTGTCTTCCACGCGCAGCAGGAAGCAGCTGACGGCCTCGCCTCGCTGCGCCTTGCCGAGGTTCAGGAAGGTTGGGGTGGCGGGCTGGAAGCGCCCCGAGACGATCGCCTCCAGATACTCGCGGGCGGCCTGTTCGCTGCCTGCCGCCAGTTCCAGCGCCACGGCTGCGGCGCGCTGGGGGAAGTTTTCGAGGTATTGCTTGCCGTCGAAGGTTTTCAGTGCATAGGAGCGGTAGAACTTGAACGCGCCGAGGAAGGTGGGGAACTCGAAGCCGCCGGCCTCGGAACCGCCCTCAACTCCGCCCTCGGCTTCGGCATAGAAGGCGTCAAGGAACTCGGGCGAATACTGCGCGAACACCTTGCCTGCGTAATAGCCATTGTCGATGAGATACTGCAGCCGCGCCGCGGTCGAATCGAACCGCATGGTGTTGGCGGCCACGTGGCCTGTCATGAACTCGCGCTCGGCGGCCTTGTCTTTGTCGAATTGGATGCGCCCGTTGGCGTCATACAGGTTGAGCATGGCGTTCAGGGCATGGAAATCGTGCCGCGGGTCGTATGAAGTCTGCCCCGCGTCCCGCTCGGTGTCTCGCTCGGCTGTCTGCCCTGCGTCGGTCTGCCCCGCGGTCTGCTCGGCCCCCCGCCCCGCAGTCCGTTCAATTTCAATCGCCAGATTGCTGATACTGTTCATATCCGTCATGTCCGTCGTGTTCCTAAATGCTTCCTATGTCTTGCCGTGCTCCGTTCCATCGTCGGCACCATCGAGGTCGAGGGCGCTGAAGAGTTCACGCAATCCGTTGCGCACGGTGTCCCTGTCTTCGGGTGTGCCCATCAGCTCGAAGCGATAGAGCAGCGGCACGCGGCATTTGGCGGCGATGATGTCGCCGGCAATGCCGTACGCCTCCCCAAAATTCGTGTTGCCGGAGGCGATGACGCCTCGAATCCACCGCCGGTTGCGCTCGTCGTTCAGGAAGCGCTTGACCTGCACGGGCACGGCTTTGCTCACCGTGCCCCCGCCGTAAGTCGGCGCCACCAGCACGAACGGCTCGTCGATCACCAGCGGTTCGTCGGCGGATCTCAAAGGGATCCTATAGACGCTGATGCCTTCCTCGTCGAACCGGCACCCCGCAACGAACCGCGCGGTGTTGCCGGAAGCGGACGAGAAATACACCAGTGCGCTCACTGCATAACCCCCACAAGGCTGCGAATCTTGTCGGGGCGATACCCCGACCACGCCTCCTGCTCGGTGACGACGACCGGCGCCTGCGCGAAACCGGCCTGAAGCAACTGACCGAGGGCTTGCTCGTCTTGCGTGATGTCGATCACCGAATAGTCAATGCCTTGGCGTTCCAGCTGGCGCTTGGTGGCGTCGCACTGCGGGCAGTATGGCTTGGCGTACACGGTGATGTTCATCGTTTCTCTCCTGGTTGGTGTTGTGTGCTTGTTGCTATCGCCGACCCACTGGAAAAGGGTCGCGTCTGGCGATAGTAACCCTGATTGTCAGAAAACCATGCACCCAACATTTAGTGGCGTGTCGTGCCGCAAAACACTACATATTGTGTTTGCGCCGGTATTTCACCATTCGTCACCGAGGCGCCGATGGCACCCGCGCAATTTTCGTGATGTATATCACTATCCATCTCCCCTGGGGCCCACTGGACTGTTCGTCCCGTTCTTTGTCATTTCGACCGGAGGCCGTTAGGCCGGAGCGGAGAAATCTTTTGGCTGGCGTGATATCCCGGCAAAGCAAGATTTCTCCACTCGCTGCGCTCGGTCGAAATGACACACGCCCCTGGGCCCCGCTTGCGGGGGTGGTCGCGTCAACCACGTCTTTCGCCATTCCTACCGTAATCCGCCAGCCCGGAGCGTGCTAACCCCCCGTAGCGTGTTTCTACGGGGGGATTGGTTTCGGTGGTTCCCTGCTGGTTTGGAGGGGGTTTTCTGTCTCTGGAGGGGGGTAGTCTCGGATGGCATTGGAGACCAGTGTGCCCAATCAGCTGTATGTTTGCGGCCGATTCAGGCATACAAGGCCCCCTCTCTCCTACGGGGGGTATCCGTGCGAAACGTGCGGAGCCCCCCGTGTGAGGGAGGTCTGTATGAGTCGCCCTGCCGGTTGTGGGGGCGAGGAAAAGAAGGAATAGGAGTTTCTTATGATGAGACATTTGTCTCAGGATGGCTTGAAACGCCGGGGCGTGGTGCAACGTGTGTTGCTCATGCTGGTGGCGGTGGCCATGGTTGTGCCGCTGACGCTGGTGGCCGGCCGGGCCTCGGCTGCCACGAAGGTGTTGGGCGACGAGCTGATCTGCTCGTACGACGAGGGCACGCTGGAAGCGAAGATCACGCAGTACGTCCCGTCGACCACGACGGGCAAGGATATCGAGATCCCCGCGACCATCGACTATAACGGTAAGACGTACACGATTACGGAGATTGGCGACAGTGTGTTTGCCGGCCAGCAGTTGACCACGGTCTCGTTCGCCGCCGACAGCAAGATCACGAAGATCGGCGACAACGCGTTCCAGACGAACTCGTTTACGTCGATGAGCCTGCCGGACACGGTCACGACCCTGGACAGCAACGTGTTCAATAATTGCTCGCAGATGACGTCGATTGGTCTGCCGGCCGCGTTGACGACCATCGGCGCCGACGTGTTCGGCGGTTGCGGTAAGCTCGCGTCGGTGGATCTGCCGGCTACGTTGGAGACCATCGGCAACGGCGCGTTCTATGGCTGTGGCAGCTTGACGTCGGTTGATTTTTCGAATACAAAGGTCACCGTGATCCCCGCGAATGCGTTCCGTAATAGCGGCGTTCAGAACGTGACGTTGAACGACAAGACGACCACCATCGGCAGCTACGCGTTCTCCAATGCCCAGGTCACCGAGTTGAAGGTTCCCTCGACGATCCAGAGTATCGGCGACAGTGCGTTCTATGGCTACAGCGGTCCTAAGCATATAGTGATTGATCATGTGCCTGATTCGACTATCCTGAAGGGTTCTTTGAGCGCCCACAATGGTGTTGTGGAGTGGAAGGACACGGGTGTTGCCGCGGTTGACAACTCGTGTTTCTACTTCGACCAGAACACCGGCGCGATCCTCGGTCTGAAGGAGTCCGGGCATGATAATTGCGCCCATTCGGAGTATCATCAGGCGAACGCGAGTCTGGTGATCCCCGCCCAGATCGGCGGCAAGGACGTGACAAGCATCTTCGCGGGCACGTTCTGCAATGCGAATAGGCTCAATATCGTGGACCTGTCGTTCGAAGACGGCAGCAAGGTCACCACCATCGGCAATGATGCGTTCCAGTTTACGGGCTTGAAGTCGGTGTCGTTGCCTGACTCGTTGACCACCATCAACTCGGGCGCGTTCCAGAATTGTAACAGCTTGAAGTCGGTGTCGTTGCCTGACTCGTTGATCACCATCGGCAGCGCCGCGTTTGCCTACTGCGGCTCTCTTTCCGAGGTGTCGATTCCCGATTCGGTCACGAGCATCGGCATCGGCGCGTTCAACGCTGCGGCGATGAAGAAGATTGATATCCACACCAAGTTGAAGGGCAGCATTCCTGGTTCTCCGTGGGGTGCGCAGTATGCTTCGGTGGTGTGGAAGGACGAAACCGAGGATCCGCAGATTGTGACGGCCTTTGGCGCGGATGGTTCCAAGTGGTATTACAACGCGGTTTCCAAGCAGTTGATCTCCTATCTGGGTGATGCCGGCACTGGCGAGCAGGATTTGACGGTTCCTTCGGTAGTGATGTGGACCAGTGCGGACGGCACGTCCCAAACGGGCTCCCCGATCAGCATCGGTGTCAGCGCGGTGCAGAGCAAGGGCTCGTTCAAGTCGGTGACGGTTCCGGGCAGCATCACCTCGATCCAAAAGAATGCCTTCACTTATACGACGATCGGGAGCCTGTCCCTCGGGGAGGGCATCCAAGCAATCGCCGACAGCGTGTTCGTGAGTTGTGGTTTGACGGAGGTCACCTTACCGCAGTCCGTGACCAGTATTGCCGCCAGCGCGTTTACGAATAACAGTCTGACCGAGGTGACGATTCCGCAAAAGGTGGACTACCTGGCGGTTAACGCGTTCAGCAATAATCCGAATCTGTCGATGATAACTGTTGATCAGTGTCGTTTGAATGCGACCGCTGATTATCGGGAGTCTCCGAAGAATGTGAAGAATAATCTGCCGTGGGGTGCGCCGTCGACTGTCAGTGTGTTTTTTAAGGATGACCCTGCGCCGGTGATTGTGCCTGATACGGAGGCGAATAATGCCCTGGGCCAGTCGACGGATGATATGGCCAAGTTGGATACTGATTTTTCGCATGGCGTTGTGGTGGATTCCACTAATAATACGGCGACTGTGAAGGTGATTTCGAGGATGAACACGACGGGTAAGTCGACCCTCCTCGAGAGCCTGACGGTTGACAACGGTGAGGACGCGACGGGCGGCGCTACGCAGACGGACTCCGGTGCTTGGCTTCATGGTTCGAAGACCTTCACTCAGAATGGCCATGCGACGTTCGTGTCGACGTTCAAGGATTCCGAGGGCAAGACGAAGTCGCTTACGCAGTTGGTCGAGGTGACTTCGTTCCATAATGTCACGTATGATGCGAATGCTCCGAAGGGTCAGTCGGTGACTGGTCAGGCTCCGACGGATTCGACTGGTTATGTCGAGGGTTACAAGTTCAAGGCGGCGGACTCGAATGGTATGAAGGTCCTGTCTGCTGGTGTGGAGGCGTATACCTTCGAGGGTTGGAACACGAAGGCGGATGGTTCGGGCACGACTTATAAGGCTGGTGCCGATGTGCCTATGACCGCCGATAATATGACCTTGTACGCGGTGTGGAAGGTCAAGGATGCCGTGGACTTCACGCTGGATGCGAATGGTGGCATGTTCGATGCGACGGCTTCCAAGACGACGTTGAAGGTGTCGGGTACGCCCGCTTTGAGCCTGAACACGGCGACGGGTTATAAGGAGCCGACGCGTGATGGTTACGTGTTCAAGGGTTGGAGCGCGGAGAAGGCCGCGACTGAGCCTTCGACGGTGTTGCCGATTGACGAGGGCAAGACGTATTACGCGGTGTGGGCGAAGGCCACGGACATCACGGTGACGTTCGACGCGAACGGCGGCAAGCTGGCCGACGGCGCGAAGGATTCGTATACCGGCACGTATGACGCGGCTCTGGCGGCCCCGTCGGTGACGCGTACGGGTTACACGCTCGCGAAGGATAACAACTGGAACACCAGTGCCGACGGCACGGGCACGAAGTTCGCGGGCAAGTATCCCGCGAAGTCGACGACGTATCGTGCCGTGTGGACGCCGAACAGCAACACGGTGACGTTCACGAAGGGCGCTCACGGTGATCTGACGGGTACCGCGGCGTTTAAGGATGCGGTGAAGTCGGATCAGTCGTTGGCCGATGCCAAGGTCACGGCCCCGACGGTCAAGGAGGATGCCGGCTGGACGTTCACGGGTTGGATGTCCAGCGAGAACGATCTGGTGTATTCGGCCGAGGCCGTGAAGGCCTACGTGGTGTCGGGCGCGAACGGCACGGTGACGTTCGAGGCGCAGTACGTGGCGAATGAGAAGTGCACGGTGGTGTTCAACGCGAACGGCGGCCAGATCGACAACCAGGGCAAGGACGCGGTCGTGAGCATGAGCGATTCGAAGGGCAAGGCCTACGTCGTGCCGACCGTCCTGGAGCGTACCGACGGCTATTCGTTCGGTGGTTGGTCCCTGGATGGCAAGACCGCCGTGAACCCGCAGCCGAGCGGCACGTACGACACGGATGGCGTGACGGTGTACACGGCCCTGTGGAACGCGGACACCATTAGGGACATCACGTTCGACGCGACCGATAAGGGTTCGCTGGACACGGGTGTGAAGGCGTCCCTGTCGGTGAAGACCGGCGACGCGTTGAGCACGGCCGCGGAGGGTTACGTGAAGGCGAGCGCGACCGCGACGGCGGGCAACGGTTGGAAGTTCACTGGCTGGAAGGCCAATGACGGCACGAAGTACACGCCGGACCAGATCGCGAGCGTGAAGGCCAGGCCGGGCCTGAAGTTCACCGCGGAGTACGAGAAGCTGCCCGATATGACGGTCGTGTTCGACTACAACGGCGGCACCCTGGACGGCAAGTCGTCCTCGTCGCTCACGGGCACGCAGGACACCGCGTACACCCTGGACGATGTTCCGGTTCCGACGCGCAACGGCTACTCGCTCGACGGTTGGACCAAGGACGGCGAGACCGTCGTGGACCTGTCGATGAAGTACGAGAATGTGACGTACAAAGCCAAGTGGAGCGCGACGCACAACCAGATCACGTTCACCGTGAACGAGGCGGACGGCCAGCAGACCGCGGGCAAGTCCCTGTTGACGGTGGACACCGACCAGCCGATGAGCAAGGCCGCGGAAGGCTACGAAAAGCCGACGGTGAGCCCGGTCGACGGCAGGAAGTTCCTGGGTTGGCGTGCCAGCGTGAACGACGAGCCGGGCGCGTTGTATCAGCCGGAGGATATCGCCGACCTGGTTTCCGAGCCGGGCCTGAAGTTTGTGGCGGAGTTCGATGATCAGCCGACGGTGACGGCGACGTTCGACTACAACGGCGGCAAGGTCGGCGAGGAGTCGTCCTCGAGTGTGACGGACAAGCTGAACCTCACGGCGGCTGTGCCGGCCCCGACTCGCGATGGCTACAAGTTGGCCGGTTGGACGGCGACCCCGTCGTCCGCGGGCGATCTGGCCGAGGGCGCCACCGAGGTGAAGCTGCTGTCGAATGTGACGTACACGGCCAAGTGGGACGCGCAGTCCGTCGACGTGAGCTTCAACGTGGGCGACAACGGTTCGCTGACCACCGGCGCGCAGGCCAAGCTGTCGGTGCTGGCCGGTTCGAGGCTGGACAGCGCGGCTGGCTATGCGGAGCCGTTGGTGACGGCGAACTCGGGTTGGCGTTTCACGGGTTGGAAGTCCAGCGCGGACGGCCGCCTGTACCAGCCGTCCCAGATCGCCGGCCTGGCGGCCGAGCCCGGTCTGACGTTCACGGCGGAGTATGTGGAGTTGGGCAGCGTGGATGTGGTGTTCAACTACAACGGCGGTCGGAATGCGGCGGGCGAGTCGTCCGTGACGATCAGCGGCAAGGAGAACACCGCGTACAAGGACGCCGACAAGGCGAAGGCCGACGAGGAGCCGACCCGCACGGGTTACTCGTTCAAGGGTTGGGACAAGACCCCGTCGGGCAAGTATGAGTCGGTGACGTATGTTGCGCAGTGGACGGCGTTGGAGAGCACGGCGATGTTCATGGCCGGCGACCACGGCACGCTTGAGGGTACCGCGGTGTACACGGTCAAGACCGGCAGCCCGGTGGGCGGCAAGCCCGAGGCGAAACCCTCTGAGGGTTGGCGTTTCGTGGGTTGGCGGTGCAGCGAGGACAACCGGTTGTATGCGCAGGACAGCGTGGACAAGTACGTCGTGACGGGCGCGAAGGGCCAGCAGATCACCTTCACCGCCGAGTACGTGGCATTGTCGGATGTGCAGGTGCACTTCAACTACGCCGGCGGCCTTGACGCGGCCGGCGCGACGTCCGGCACGCTCAGCGGCCAGGAGGGCACCGCGTACGCGAAGGACCAGATCCCCACCCCGACGCGCACGGGCTACACGTTCGACGGTTGGAACGAGGATCCGTCGCTGAAGTACGAGTCCAAGACGTATACCGCCAAGTGGAAGGTCAACGCCAACACCGTCACCTTCGAGCAGGGCGATCACGGCACCCTCGACGGCACCGCGCAGTACACGGTGAACTCCGGCGACAAGGTGTCCGGCGAGCCGACCGCGAAGGCGGCGGACGGGTACACGTTCACGGGCTGGCTGTGCAGCGAGGACCAGAAGGTCTACGCGGCGGACGGCGTGAAGGATAAGTACGTCGTGACGGGCGCGAACCCGCAGGTCACGTTCACCGCGCAGTACGAGGAGAACAAGGGCGCCAAGGTCGTGTTCAACGCCAACGGCGGCCTGGTCAACGGCAAGTCCACCGACACCCTGACGGGCACGGCGGGCACGAAGTACGCTACGCCGGCCGACCCGTCGCGTGACGGCTACACGTTCGACGGGTGGCTGGACGCGGACGGCAAGGAGCCGACCAACACGTACGCCGAGGGCACGGCTGTGTACACGGCGCAGTGGATCGCGACGGCCAACACGGTGACGTTCGCGCAGGGCGATCACGGCACGATCCCCGAGACCGCGCCGTACCAGGTCGCCACGGACGCCAGGCTCACCGACGTGACGGCGCCCGAGGCCACCGCGGAGGCGGGTTGGTCGTTCGACGGGTGGGAGTCCGCGGAGTTCGGTTTGGTGTCCTCGGAGCAGTTGGCGGAGCTGGTCATGCCGGCCCATGCGGTCACGTTCACGGCGCATTATGTGCAGAACCCGACCGGTACGGTGATGTTCCTCGCCAACGGCGGCCTGATCGACGGCCAGGACACGGTGACCCTGTCCGGACCGCTGGGCACCGGGTACGAGGCGCCGGTGGAGCCGACGCGTGAGGGCTGGACGTTCGACGGGTGGGACACGAAGGTGTCCGGCACGTTCGACCAGGCCGTCCTGGTGGTCAGCGCGAAGTGGGCGGAGGCCAAGAACACGCTGGTGTTCGCGGAAGGCGAGCACGGCGCGCTGACGGGCACCAAGGAGTACCAGGTGGCCACCAACGCGAACCTGACCGGCGCGGGCGTCAAGGCGCCGACGGTCGAGCCCGCGACGGGTTACGAGTTCCTGGGCTGGCAGTCCGACCAGTTCGGCCTGGTCACCACCGACCAGTTGTCCACCCTGGTGATGCCGGCGGGCAACGTGACGATGACGGCGCAGTACACGCCGGTCGCCCCGGGCGTGGTGATCTTCGCCTACAACGGCGGCACCGACACGGACAATAACGCGTCCAAGGTCCTGACCGGCCCGCTGCGCACCAAGTACACCAAGCCCGCCGACCCGACCCGCACGGGCTACACGTTCGCCGGCTGGGACCGCGAGGTGTCCGGCACGTTCGACCAGGCCCTGCTGCAGATCAACGCCACCTGGAAGGCCAACACGTACAAGATCACGTACAAGCTCGACGGCGGCACCGACCCGAAGAACCCCACCACGTACACGTACGGCGTGGGCGTCACCGGCCTGAAGAACCCGACGAAGGACGGTTACACGTTCGCCGGCTGGGCCGACCAGAAAGGCAACCTCGTCAGCGGTATCGGCGCCTTCGACACGGGCGACAAGACCCTGACGGCCAAGTGGACGAAGAACGCCAGCACCGACGGGTTGAACCCCGACGGCGGCAAAGTCCCGTCCGACTGGACGGGTGCGGACGGCCAGCTGCCGATTCCGACGCGTGACGGCTATAAGTTCGATGGCTGGTTCGACGAGGACGGCAACCAGGTGACCACGCTGAAGGATGCGGTGGGCAAGAACCTGACGGCCAAGTGGACGAAGATCGACGACGCGTTCGACCCCGGCGACGGCACCCTGCCTGACGACTGGACCGGCGCCGACGGCGAGCTGCCGACCCCGACCCTGCCCGGCTACAAGTTCGACGGCTGGTACGACGAGGACGGCAACTTGGTCACGACTGTCAAGGATGCGGTGGGCAAGAACCTGCACGCGAAGTGGACGAAGATCGACGACGCGTTCAACCCCGACGGCGGCACGATCCCGTCCGACTGGACGGGCGAGGACGGCGAGCTGCCGACCCCGACGCGTGACGGCTACCGTTTCGACGGCTGGTACGACGAGGACGGCAACAAGGTCACGACGTTGAAGGATGCCGCGGGCAAGAAGCTGACGGCCCACTGGACCAAGCTGCCCGTGACGTTCGACGTGGACGGCGACGTGACCATCCCCGACGACTGGACCGGCGAGGACGGCAAGCTGCCCGTCCCGACCAAGCCCGGTTACAAGTTCGACGGCTGGGTGGACGAGGACGGCAACCCGGTGACCAACGTGGACGATGCCGCTGGCAAGAAGCTGCATCCGAAGTGGACCCCGGTTGACGAGGCGTTTAACCCGGACGGCGGCACCCTGCCCGACAACTGGACCGGCGAGGACGGCAAGCTGCCCGTTCCCACCAAGCCCGGCTATAAGTTCGACGGCTGGTACGACGAGGACGGCAACCTGATCACGAACACCGAGGACGCTGCGGGTAAGAAGCTGTACCCGAAGTGGACGAAGGTCGAGGACGGGTTCGACTCGGACGGCGGCAACATCCCCTCGGACTGGACCGGTGAGGACGGCAAGCTCCCCCTGCCGAGCAAGCCCGGTTACAAGTTCGACGGCTGGTACGACGAGGACGGCAACCTGATCACCAACGTCGAGGACGCGGTGGGCAAGAAGCTGCATGCCAAGTGGGCCAGCGTGAACGACGCGTTCGATGTTGACGGCGGCAACCTGCCTGACGGCTGGACCGGTGAGGACGGCAAGCTCCCCTTGGCGTACAAGCCCGGCTTCAAGTTCGATGGCTGGTATGACGAGCAGGGCAACCTGATCACCAGCGTCGAGGACGCCATCGGCAAGAAGCTGCACGTCAAGTGGACCAGCGTCGCTGACGCGTTCGACGCCAACGGCGGCAACATCCCCGCGGACTGGACCGGTGAGGACGGCAAGCTTCCCGTGCCGACCCGCGACGGCTACCAGTTCGAGGGCTGGTACGACGACGAGGGCAACCTCATCACCAACCTCGAGGACGCCATCGGCAAGAAGCTGCACGCCCGCTGGAGCAAGGTCAACGCCTTGGCCTCCACCGGCGCCACCAGCTTCGCCGCGGGCCTGACGGCCCTGGCCCTGGCCGCCACCGGCTTCGCCGCCAGCGGCGCGCGCCGCAAGCGCTCCCACTGACCGGCCCGGGCAACGGCCCGATCCCCGAGCTGGGCTAACGCCCAGCTCCCCGGGCCGGACTTAACCCCGGCCCACCGGCCGAACCGGTCTAACCGACCGGTTCCGCCCACCGGCTGGCCCGGGCTCAACCGCCCGGCCAACCGGCCCGGATCGGGCCTAACCCCCGGCCAGTTAACGGCCCCGAAAGGCGGGGGGCCGCGAGGCTTACGCCCCCCATGCCCCCGCCCTTCTTCATATCCAAC
>NZ_JAAIIJ010000023.1 GCF_012932445.1 Bifidobacterium panos | reverse complement strand
GACTTTTTATACTTACCCGCCGCTGTTGGAGTTCTGTGTTGTCCTGGGGGGGGGTAGTTTTTGCGCTATTGGTGACCCCGTTCTTCCGGGACGGTCGCATGGTTCTGACCGATTCGGATGCTCGGGGTTTCCTCCTCCCCCGATTGGGAGGGCGTCTTCGCGCGCGGATTCCGCGCGTGGGAGCGCCGTCTTTGTTGGGGGAAGGTTGGTAGAAGAAAAAGAAATTTTAGGAGTTTCTTATGGTGAGATTTTCATCTCAAAGCGGCGTCAGGCGCGGGCTGTTGCGCTGGCTGGTTGCCATACTGGCGGCCGGTTTGGCTGCGCTGATGGTGCTTGCGGTGGCGGTGCCCGCGGTGTGGGCGGCTGACGACAAGCCGTCGGTGAGGCTGAACGAGAGCAACAGGACCAACGTCAATCTCAGCAAGGGCACGTACCAGTTGGGCAACGCGGCCGTGTCGGGTGGCGCCAGCTCGTATGTCACGGTGCAGGTTGATTCGGGGTATTTCACCCTGAGCTCGACCGCTCCGACGAACGGCGAGTTTGTGGAGGCGCTGGACAAGGACGGCACGTACGTGGCAAAAGACGATGTGACTGCCGATAAACAGTATAAGTATCTTGTGATCAAGAAGTCGGAGTCGGCCACGGAGGGTGTGGCCGCGTTGGACTTGCAGTCGTTTTTGCGTGGTTTGACGTTCACGTTGGACAGCAATATAGCGCAGAAGGTGTCGGTCAACGCCGTGAACGCGACGCTGCAGGTGGAGTACGACGGCCAGCAGTGCAGCATAACTTTGTTCAATGGCCACGCGTACACGTTCGTCCAAAAGGCTGGCAATGATGCTCTGGATTGGGATGAGGCGTTTGGTGCGGCGAAGTCCATGAAGTTTTATGAGCAGAAGGGTCATTTGCTGACTATCGAGTCGAAAGAGGAGCATAACCTCATTTACAAGTCGTTCAACAACGCGCCGGGTTGGATTGGTGCGACCCGTTTCATAACTGCGGCTCATGCGGCTGATGATCCCGACACGTACGATATCGGCACGTATGCTGCGGATGAGGATTACGGTACGGCTTGGTATTGGGTGACGGGCCCGAGCGCCGGAACGAAGATCTGGACCACCAGCACAAGATCAACCGGTAAAGCTCCCGATGGCGTATACGTCAACTGGTCCAATGGCGAACCCAATGCCCTTGGGGGTGCTGAAGGTTGTGCCGAGTATGGTCGTGACGGCACGGGTCGGTGGAATGATCTGAACAATGACGATCATAAGCAATACAATAAAGGTTTTTATGTTGAGTTTGAGGACTTCTCTCTCTCGGGTGCTGGTAGTGAGGCGTCCACTTCGATTCAGCGTGTTGATGTGTCGTATGACTTGGATGGTGTGACGAGTACTAATAAGGACACGGTGATGTTGGCGAATAATACGTTTACTACGACGTTGAAGCCCGCCGACACGAGTCACACGTTGGATGCGTCGTCGGTGTCGGTGTCGGTTGGCGGCAAGAAGCTCACTGCCAATACGGATTACACGTTTAATACAACCACGGGTGAGTTGACGATTCCTGCTGCGAAGGTGACGGGTAATGTGTCGGTCACAGCGAAGGCGATGCGTAATGTGAAGTTCGTGGTCAACCCGGACACGACGAAGCAGTATGGTTCGATGACTGCTCCCGAGTCCCTGTCGGTGGCGAATGGCGTCAAGCTGTCCACGGCGACGAATCCGGCGTATGTGAAGCCGGTTGTGAGTATGACCGATGCCGGTAAGGCTGCGGGCCGGAAGTTCGCGGGCTGGCAGTCGAGTGTGGATGGCGCCGTGTACACGGTTGACAGTACGACCGATAAGCTGGCCGATCTGGTCGTGTCGTCGGATGTGACGTTCACCGCGGTGTATGCGGATACGGACAAGATGACGGTCCAGTTCGATTACGCCGGCGGCAGCACTGCTGATGGCGCGTCGTCGAAGACGTTGACCGGCCGTGAGGGCACTTCGTATGACGTGCCGGCTCCGACGCGTACGGGTTACACGCTCGCTGGTTGGACCACGACGTCGACGACGGTGACACCTCCGGCCACGACCGATAAGACGGCGACGTATACGGAGGACGTGAAGTTCACGGCCAACTGGACTGCGAACGACAACACGGTCACGTTCGCCCAGGGCGATCATGGTTCGTTCCCCGCGGGCGCGGTGACGGAGTACAAGGACGCGGTGAAGACGGCCCAGACGTTGGGTGAGGCCTCGGTCACGGCCCCGACGGCGACCGCGGACAAGGGTTACACGTTCGTTGGTTGGAAGTCCAGCGAGGACGGCAAGGTCTACGCTGCCAAGGACATGGCGACGTACGAGGTGAAGGGCACCGGCACCGGCGACATGGCCAGGAAGGTCACGTTCACGGCGCAGTATGTGGCGAATGACAAGTGCACGGTGGTGTTCAACGCGAACGGCGGCCAGATCGACAACACGGGCAAGGACGCGCTCGTGAGCATGAGCGATTTGAAGGGCAGGACCTATACCGCCCCGAAGGTCCTGGCGCGTACCGATGGTTACTCGTTCGGCGGTTGGGCCGCGGGCTCCACGGTCCTGCAGCCGGGCGAGACGGGCACGTACGCGGATGGCGTGACGGTGTACACGGCCGTGTGGAATGCGGACCCCATTGATGTCACGTTCACCGTGAAGAACGAGACCGAGGGCGAGGCCGGTGACGGCACGCTGACCGCGGGCAAGCCCATGCTGTCGGTGAAGACCGGCGATGCGTTGGGCGGCGTGACGGGTTACGAGGCCCCGGTGGTGACCGCGACCGAGGGCACCGGCAAGAAGTTCGCTGGCTGGAAGGCCGGTGACGGCACGGTGTACACGCCGGCGCAGATCAAGGACGTGAAGGCCAAGCCGGGCCTGTCGTTCACCGCGGTGTACGAGGATCTGCCCAAGATGACGGTCGTGTTCGACTATAACGGCGGCACTTTGGATGATAAGTCGTCTTCGTCGCTCACGGGCACGCAGGACATGGCGTACAAGGCGGACCAGGTCCCGGTCCCGACGCGCAACGGTTACGACTTCAAGGGTTGGACGAAGGACGGCAAGGACGCGACCCCGTCGTTGAAGTACGAGAACGCGACCTATACGGCCAAGTGGAGCGCGACGGCCAACGACATCAAGTTCACCGTGGATGCCAATAAGGGCGAGCAGACCGCGGGCGCGGCCAGCCTGTCGGTGAATACCGACGCGACGTTGGGCAGTGTGACGGGTTACGTGGCCCCGACGGTGAGCGCGAAGGACGGCCAGGTGTTCAAGGGCTGGCGTGCCAGCGTGACCAAGGGTGACGTGAAGACGCCGGGCGCGTTGTATCAGCCGGCGGATATCGCCGCCCTGGTTTCCGAGCCGGGCCTGAATTTCGAGGCGGAGTTCGAGGACACGCCGACCGTGGAGGTGCTGTTCAATTACAACGGCGGCACCCTGGACGGCAAGTCGTCCTCGAGCGTCAAGACGAACCAGAACCTGACCGCGAAGGTGCCGGCGCCGACCCGTACGGGTTACACGTTGGCCGGTTGGACGGCGACGCCCTCGTCCCTGGACGATCTGGCGGCGGATGCCACCGAGGTGAAGCTGGTGACGGACGCGACGTACACGGCCAAGTGGACGCCGAACGAGAACACGGTGAAGTTCGTGCAGGACGCTAACGACAAGCACGGCACGCTGGCGGGCAACACCGAGTACAACAAGGTGAAGTCGGGTGACACGGTCGGTGGCAAGCCGACGGTGAGCGTTGACGCCGGTTACCGGTTCGTGGGCTGGGTGTCCAGCGAGAACCAGAAGGTGTATTCGCAGGACACTGTGGACGCGTATGTCGTGTCGGGCGCGAACCGAGAGGTGACGTTCACGGCGAAGTATGTGCCGGAGTCGAGCGTGGAGGTGCATTACAACTACGCCGGCGGCTACAACAAGAAGGGTGACTCGTCGCTGGTGTTGACCGGCCTGGAGGGCGCGGAGTATTCCGAGGCGGACAAGACGGCCGCCGCCGAGAAGCCGACGCGCACGGGCTGGAAGTTCACGGGTTGGGACAAGACCCCGTCCACGAAGTACGCTTCGGTGACGTACACGGCCCAGTGGGAGGTCAACCCGAACACGGTCACGTTCCTGCCGGGTGACAACGGCACCCTGGCGGGCGACGCGGAGTACACGGTGAACTCGGGCGCGAAGGTGCCCGGCGAGCCGACGGTGAGCGCGAAGGCCGGTTGGACGTTCACGGGCTGGCAGTCCAGCGAGGACGAGCGCCTGTACGGCGCGAACGCCGTGAAGGACGGGTACGTCGTCTCCGGCGCGAAGAACCCGGTGACGTTCACGGCGCAGTACGTGGAAACCAAGGGCGCGAAGGCCGTGTTCAATGCGAACGGCGGCCTGATCGATAACAAGGACGCCAGCGTGACCCTCGAGGGCAAGCAGGGCACCGAGTACACCGTTCCGAACACGCCGACCCGTGAGGGCTACGCGTTCGTCAAGTGGGCGGACGCGACCGGCCAGGAGCCGGACGGCACGTATGCCGATGGCGTGAGCGTGTACGTGGCCGAGTGGGCCGCGGACAGCCACGCGTTGACGTTCAAGCAGGGCGATCACGGCGCGCTGACGGGCACCACGGACTATCAGGTGGCCACGGACGCGAAGCTGTCCGATGCCAATGTTGTGGCTCCGGCGGTTGAGGCGGAGGCTGGTTGGTCGCTGGTGGGTTGGCAGTCCGAGGAGTTCGGCCTGGTGACTTCCGAGCAGCTGGCGAACCTGGTGATGCCGGCCAAGGACGTGGAGTTCACGGCGCAGTACGCGCAGAACGCGACCGCCACGGTGGTGTTCAACGCGGACGGCGGCCAGATCGGCGGCGAGGGCGTGCTCACCCTGTCCGGCCCGCTGGGCACGAAGTACGACGTGCCCGCGAACCCGACGAAGGACGGGTACACGTTCAAGGGCTGGCTCGCGGATGGCAAGAAGGTCGATCCCTCCGGTACGTTCGATGCGGCGTCGCTGGTGCTGACGGCCGACTGGACCGCGGACCCGCACACGGTGTCGTTCGCCAAGGGCGATCATGGTTCGCTGAAGGACGCCAAGACGTATAAGGTGGCCACTGACGCGAAGCTGAAGGACGTCAAGGCGCCGGAGGTCGCTCCCGAGGCTGGCTGGTCGTTCGTCGGCTGGCAGTCCGACGAGTTTGGCCTGGTCACCAGTGACGAGCTGGCGAGTCTGACCATGCCAGGCAAGGATGTGGTGTTGACGGCGCAGTATGTGCGGAATGCGACCGGTGTGGTGTTGTTCGCCTACAACGGCGGCACGGACAAGGACGGCAACACGTCCAATATCCAGACCGGCGCGCTGGGCACCACGTACACCGTTCCGGCGGATCCGACCCGTACCGGCTACACGTTCACCGGCTGGGATCGGGATGTGAAGGGTAAGACGTTCACCCAGTCGATGCTGCAGGTCAACGCCACCTGGAAGGCCAACACCTACAAGCTGACCTACAAGCTCGACGGCGGTTCGGACCCGAAGAACCCCGCCACGTACACGTATGGCGTGGGTGCGACCCTGAAGAGCCCGACGAAGGACGGTTACACGTTCGCGGGTTGGGTTGATCAGGACGGCAAGCAGGTCACTGCGATCGGTGCGTCCGACTTGGGCGACAAGACCCTGACGGCGAAGTGGACGAAGAACCCGAGCACGGAGGGCTTGAACCCCGACGGCGGTACGATCCCGTCGGATTGGACCGGCATGGACGGCAATCTGCCCATCCCGAGCCGTGACGGCTACAAGTTCGATGGCTGGTTTGACGAGGACGGCAATCAGGTGACCACGCTGAAGGATGCGGTGGGCAAGAACCTGACCGCGAAGTGGACGAAGATCGACGACGCGTTCGACCCCGGCGACGGCACCCTGCCCGACGACTGGACGGGCGCTGACGGCGAGCTGCCCACCCCGACCCTGCCTGGTTACAAGTTCGACGGCTGGTACGACGAGGACGGCAACCTGATCACCACCGTGAAGGACGCCGTGGGCAAGAAGCTGCACGCGAAGTGGACCAAGGTCGACGACGCGTTCAACCCCGACGGCGGCACGTTGCCGGACGATTGGACGGGTGAGGATGGCGAGCTGCCGACCCCGACGCGTGACGGTTACCGTTTCGATGGCTGGTACGACGAGGACGGCAACCGGGTGACCACGGTCAAGGACGCGGCCGGCAAGAAGCTGACCGCCCACTGGACCAAGCTGCCCACCGAGTTCGACGTGGACGGCGACGTGACCATCCCCGACGATTGGACCGGCGAGGACGGCAAGCTGCCCGTTCCCAGCAAGCCGGGCTATAAGTTCGACGGCTGGGTGGACGAGGACGGCAACCCCGTGACCAACGTCGAGGACGCGGCCGGTAAGAAGCTGCATCCGAAGTGGACCCCGGTCGACGACGCGTTCGACACCGACGGCGGCAACCTGCCTGACGGTTGGACTGGTGAGGACGGCAAGCTGCCCCTGCCGAGCAAGCCGGGCTATAAGTTCGATGGCTGGTACGACGAGGACGGCAACCGCATCACGAACGTCGAGGACGCCGTGGGCAAGAAGCTGCACGCCAAGTGGACGAATGTGAACGACGCGTTCGACACCGACGGCGGCAACCTGCCCTCCGGCTGGACTGGTGAGGACGGCAAGCTCCCCCTGCCGTACAAGCCCGGCAGCAAGTTCGACGGCTGGTATGACGAGCAGGGCAACCTGATCACCAACCTCGAGGACGCCATCGGCAAGAAGCTGCACGTCAAGTGGACCAGCGTGGCGGACGCGTTCGACGCCAACGGCGGCGACATCCCCGCCGACTGGACCGGCGAGGACGGCAAGCTGCCCGTGCCGACGCGTGAGGGCTACACGTTCGAGGGCTGGTACGACGACGAGGGCAACCTGATCACCAACCTGGAGGATGCGATCGGCAAGAAGCTGCACGCCCGCTGGACCAAGGTCAACGCCCTGGCCTCCACCGGCGCCACCGGCTTCGCCGCGGGCCTTACGGCCCTGGCCCTGGCTGCTACCGGCTTCGCCGCTAGCGCCCTGCGCCGCCGTCGCTCCCACTAAACCGAACAACCGGCCCGGCCGGGCTTAAACCGCCCGGCCACCGGCCGGTTGACGGTTTCCGAAAGGCGGGGGACATGGGGCTCGTGCCCCGCTTCCCCCGCCTTTCCTCATATCATTTCGACCGGGCATGCCTCCCCCCCCTTACTGTCATTTCGACCGGAGGCCGCCAGGCCGAAGCGGAGAAATCTTTCGGCCAACGTCATAAGCATGCAAAGCAAGATTTCTCCACTCGCTGCGCTCGGTCGAAATGACAAATAAGTCGAAATGACAATGACCGAATAAGGCTTCGGCCGGAATGGCGATGATTGATAAGGATGGTGCACGGATGAGTGAGCCGCAAAGTTTCACGTCGGGTCAGCGGGCGTATTTGTCGTCGTTGGCTGCGGTGGACAGTATTGACGCGTCCTCGCGTATCCGCTACGCGGACTGGTTCCGCGTGGAGTGCATGCGCCGCTATAGGGAGGGTGAGAAGCCCGCGGCCCTGTTCCGCGAGGCCGGTTTGGATCCCAAGCTTGTCGGCTATAAGCGCATCGAGCGCGCCTTCGCCCGCTGGAAGCAGTCTCCCGACCTATCCGCGCCGCAGGGCAAGGCCGTCGACCCGCGCGACCAGCTCATCGCCGCCCAGGCCCTGCGCATCCAGCAACTCGAAGAGGAACTCCGCCTCAAACAGGAATAACCGCGCCACCCCAAACAGACATAACCGCCTTACTCTCAACGAACATAAACGTGCGTTACCCTCAAGCGAACACAGACGCGTTACCCCCAAACAGACATAGACGACTTTCGGAGCGGATGTTGCTGTGTGAGACGTAAGACTTGGCCTACCGGCCCGGAGGGTGTCGAACACGGCGACATCCGCTCCCAAGACACGTACATTGCCTATTTAACGTGTTTCCCCGTTGTCTTGGTTGCCGGTATGCACTCCGAGAACAGGTTGCTTTAGACACCGTGATTCGTGGTTGCGTCAATCCCGTGTTTGGTGTCGCGCGCTCGCGACGCTATCGCTGCTCGCTGTTACAAACAGCCCACCGGACTGTTCGTCCCAAGACACGGCCTTTGCTTAATCTAACGTGCTTTCCCGTTGTCTTAGTCGCCGATATGGCTGATGGCGTATTTTGTTGTCTCCTGTCCGCTTTTGTGAGTATGTTGTGAACTGACATGGGAGGCTTCGCAAACGTTGTCATCAGTCTGATGCGCCGCTTCCCGCCAATGATGAAAGGACCTAATCAATCATGGCCATCAATCCTCCAGTTGACGCCACCAAGACCCCTGAGTGGGCCGCCCTGCAGAAGCACTACGACGAGCTGCAATCTGAGGGCATCAGCCTCAAGCAGTGGTTTGACGAGGACGCCAGCCGCGTCGACAAGCTGAGCTTCGACGCCGGCGATCTGCATTTCGACCTGTCCAAGAACCTCATCAAGCCCGAAACGCTGCAGCTGTTCGCCAACCTCGCCAAGGCCGTCAAGCTGGACGAGCGCACCAAGGCCATGTATTCCGGCGTGCACATCAACAATACCGAGGACCGCGCCGTGCTGCACACCGCGCTGCGCCGCCCGGTCGAAGACGAAGGCAAGTTTATCGTCGACGGCCAGGATACCGTCAAGGACGTGCGCGAGACCCTCAGTCGCATCTACGCTTTCGCCGAGGACGTGCGCTCCGGCAAGTGGACGGGCATCACCGGCCGCAAGATCGAAACCGTGGTCAACATCGGCATCGGCGGCTCCGACCTGGGCCCCGTCATGGTGTACGAAGCCCTCAAGCCCTACGCGGACGCCGGCATTTCGGCTCGCTACATCTCCAACATCGATCCCAACGACCTGGCCGAAAAGACCAAGGGCCTCGACCCGGAGACCACCCTGTTCATCATCGTCTCCAAGACCTTCACCACGCTGGAAACCCTGACCAACGCCCGCGAAGCCCGCACGTGGCTGCTTGAGGAACTCAAGGCCGCCGGCGCGATCAGCGGCAACGACGAGGCGCAAACCGCCGAAGCCATCAAAAAGCATTTTGTGGCCGTCTCCACCAACCTTGAGAAGGTCGCCGAGTTCGGCATCGACCCGAACAACGCCTTCGGCTTCTGGAACTGGGTCGGCGGCCGCTATTCCGTCGATTCCGCAGTCGGCACCTCGCTGGCCGTCGTGTTCGGCCCGGCTCGCTTTGAGGAATTTTTGCACGGCTTCCATGAGATTGACGAGTATTTCGCCAACACCCCGTTCGAGAAGAACGTCGTGGTGCTCATGGGCATGTTGAATGTGTGGTACCGCAACTTCTTCAAGGTCGCCTCGCACGCCGTGCTGCCTTACGACCAGTATCTGCATCGCTTCCCCGCCTACCTGCAGCAGCTCACGATGGAATCCAACGGCAAGTCCGTGCGCTGGGACGGCACGCCCGTCACGTCCGAGACCGGCGAAATCTTCTGGGGCGAGCCGGGCACCAACGGCCAGCACGCCTTCTATCAGCTGATCCACCAAGGCACCCAGCTGATTCCGGCCGATTTCATCGCGTTCGTCAACACCCCGAACCCCACCAAGGACGGCGACCAGGACGTGCATGAGCTGTTCCTGGGCAACTATTTTGCGCAGACCAAGGCGCTCGCGTTCGGCAAGACCGCCGACGAAGTGCGCGCCGAGGGCACGCCGGAGGAGATCGTGCCGGCCCGCGTGTTCACCGGCAACCGCCCGACGACCTCCATCTTCGGCGTGGCGCTGACCCCGTTCGCGGTCGGCGAGCTGATTGCCCTGTACGAGCACATCACTTTCGTCGAGGGCACTGTGTGGGGTCTCGATTCCTACGACCAGTGGGGTGTGGAGCTGGGCAAGCAGCTCGCCAAGCAGATCACCCCGGCCATCTCGCAGGATGACGACGCCCTGGCCGCCCAGGACGCCTCCACCCAGTCGCTGATCAAGTTCTATCGCGCCAACCGCGAGTTCTGAGCGCGGTTGCGTTAGCGCTGGCGCCGAATGTGAATATGACGAAGAGTCCACTGGGCTCTTCGTCGTCTTATGGCTAGAGTATCTTTGCATCTTGTTGTGTCGCGAAGCGGGTTGCCGCATAAACCCGCTTCGCTTACAGGTCCAGCCGAAGCGCTCGAAAGGGCGCAATACGGCGGATTGGCACCCCTTGGCGGGCAAACCCGCGAAGGAAACGATTGGGCGCGCGGCTCACTTTAAGCCGCCCCGCCCCGAACCAGTGCGTTGATATGCGGCAGCGACCGAGGAATAGCAATGGTTAACGCTATTGAGGCATTCAATGCCAAGAATCTGAAGCCCGCCGAGGAAATCCCCGAGTTTCGCGCCGGCGACACCGTCGACGTGAACGTGAAGATCCAGGAAGGCAACAACTCGCGTATCCAGACCTTCACCGGCGTGGTGATCGCTCGCAAGGGCACCGGCATTCACGAGACGTTCGTGGTGCGCAAGATCAGCTTCGGCACCGGTGTGGAGCGCCGCTTCCCGCTGCACTCCCCGGCGATCGACTCCATCAAGGTCGTGCGTCACGGCCGCGTGCGCCGCGCGAAGCTCTATTACCTGCGTTCGCTGCGCGGCAAGGCCGCTCGTATCGTCGAGCGCCGCGACAACTCCGCCAAGTGAGCGTTGCTCAAGGCTTTATTGCTGTGGCCCGGATTCCGCTGGTTTCCGGGCCGCACCCATATTCAACGGTTATGATGGGTGCCGCCGACTTCAGGAGGGAATATGTCCGATTCGCATGATGAGCCGTCGATGCCGCAGTCTTCGCCGCGTCAGCTGATCGTCGAAGACCGCGACAGCTATACGCTTGCGGTGGCCGACCACGGTGTCGATCCCGCGCCGCTCCCCACCAGCGCCGCCAAAGGCAATCAGGTGCCAAGACATGCCAAGCCGGTGGATCCCGGCACCTTCACCTGGCGCGACTTCGTGCTGTGGTGCGGCGTGCCCGTGGTGGTGATGCTGCTGGTGCGCATCCTGCTCATCGGCTGCTATACCATCCCCTCCGGCTCAATGTTGGACACCATTCAAATCGGCGATCGCGTGGCCGCCAGCAAACTCACGCCCCGCTTCTTCAGTCTCAAACGCGGCGATGTGGTGGTGTTCCACGACCCCGCCAACTGGCTGGGCGGCGAATCCTCCAGTTCGAGTAAAGGTGACTATTTGATCAAGCGCCTGATCGGACTGCCGGGCGATGTGGTCGAGTGTGCGGGCGCTGGGCAGCCGATCACCATCAATGGCGTCGCCGTCGACGAATCCGCATATCTCAAGTCGGATGTACAGCCGAGTTCTTTCGCGTTTAAGGTGACGGTGACTGCCGGCCATGTGTTCGTGATGGGCGATAATCGTTCCAATTCCGCCGATTCCCGCTACCATCAGGACGATGGCCAGCACGGGCTTGTCCCCGTCAGCGACATCGTCGGCGTGGCGATTTTCCGATATTGGCCGTTGAACCGCATCGGCTTGCTCGATTCCCATCACGAAGTGTTCGACAACGTGCCCGACGGGAACGCCTCGTGATCACCCCGACTCTTGCGCTGGAACGCGAACTCGCCGAACAGGGCTATGAGCTTGTCGTCGGTTTCGACGAGGTGGGGCGCGGCGCGCTCGCCGGCCCGGTGATGGTTGGTGCCGCGGCCATTTGGACGCGCGATTTGGAAGGCGACAAGCCGCTGGCTGTGCCCGCTGGTGTGGCCGATTCCAAGATGCTCACCGAGCATCGCCGCGAAGCCATCGTCGACGAACTGAAGGATTGGTGCGCCGCGTGGGCCGTGGGCGAGGCTAGCAACAGCGAAATCGACGAGTGGGGCATCTCGTATGCTCTTGGCATTGCTGCCTTGCGTGCTCTATCTAAACTCGAGCGCTCGCTCGGCATCGAGACCAACGCTTCGACCAGGGTCGGCGCGATTCTCGACGGCCCGCATGATTACATCACCAAGGCGCTCGGCACCTTCGACGCGCCGAGCGTCCCCGTGCCCGCGCATGTGGTCACCAAGGTCAAGGGCGACAGGCATTGCGCCACCGTCGCATCGGCCGCCGTAATCGCCAAAGTGACGAGGGACGCTCTGATGGTCTCCCTCGCCCAAGGAAATCCCCGATATACGCCGTACGGTTGGGCGCACAATAAGGGCTATGGATCGGCCGCGCACAAAGCCGCCATAGCCGAGCATGGCCCCTCCGCATTGCACCGCGTCACTTGGAAGCTGACGTAACGCATCGTACGCATCGTAACGCATAAGGCGAAGCGAACCCGTCTGATCGCGGAACAGCAACCCCAATAATCGTTATGAGCGCTCACGTTTCGCGGTAGGCTGGAAGTGACGTCACGCGGGAGGAACAAGAGGAACGATATGGCAACCAAGTCCAACAAACGCCCCTCGATGTTCGAGGTGGCCAAGCTGGCCGGCGTGAGCCACCAGACCGTCTCCCGCGTCATCAACGATTCCCCGGACGTCTCCGACGCCACCCGCGCCCGCGTGCAGACCGCCATCGACCAGCTCGGCTATCGCCCCTCCAATTCAGCCAGGGCGCTCGCCTCCCATCGCTCGCGCACCATCGGGCTAATCGCCGGCGGCTCGGGTTTTTTCGGCCCCATCCACACAATCGGCGCCATCGAATCCATGGCGCGCAGCCACGGACTGTTCATGAGCGTCGCGATGGTGCATGAAGCCCTGTGCACCCAGCGCGAGTTTGACGATCTCGTCGACATGTTGGACGAGCAGAATGTGGATGCGTTTATTTTCCTGACGCCGACCGACGTGATGTTCGATGTCGCTTGCCGCGCGCGGGTCAGCCAGCCGCGCGTCATCGTCACGTCCACGCATGGCCGGATGAGCATGCGTGAGGTGCGCGCGTTGATTGCCGACGAGGATATGCGGCGAACCGCTTTCGTCGGCATCGACCAGTGGGCCGCGATGCAGGAGGTTGTGCGGCTGGTTGCCGGCTATGGGCACAGGCACGCTCTGTATCTGGCCGGCCCCAAGGAATGGCGCGACGCCGCCACCCGCTTGGCCGCGTGGGAGGCGCTTTGCGCGCGCGAGGCCGTGCGCACGCAGGTGATGCGTTGCGACACATGGCAGGCCGGCGAGGCGTATGCGAAGATGAACCATCTGATCGACACCTGCGGCAAAACCGGCGCGCAGCTGCCGACGGTGGTGGTTGCGGCCAACGACAGCCAGGCGGTGGGTGCGGCGCGCGCGTTGCACGAGCACGGCTTGCGGATTCCGCAGGACGTCAGCCTTGTCGGTTTCGATGACATGCCCGCGATGGACAACATGCTCCCGCCGCTGTCCACGGTCAGGCCCGACTTCGAGGGGCTTGGCACCGCCGCCATGCGCGAGACGTTGCACCTGCTCGGCGAGGGGCCGGAGCCGGTGTTCCACTCGACGCAACACGGCATGGGGCTGATTCCGGCCGCGGTGGTCAACCGCGCGTCCCTCGGCCCCGCCTCCCGCGCGTGAATATGCTGTCTGTCTTGCGAAGCGTTCGGCTATGTGCGACGCTTCGTTATGTCGGTTATATGTAAAGCAATCTAAGGCAATCTAAGGCAATCTAAAGCAATCCGCATGCCGCGCTTGTGGCATGGCCCAGCAGTCGCTACAATAATGAACCGATGAATGTGAGCGCTAACAGTAGCTCGGAGAAGAGCCTGCAAACGCTTGAGATACAACCGATTAGCCGCTATCAGGCCAGATAAGGAGCGCATATATGGCAGCAGCGAATCCCGGCGAACAGATTGCCGAAATTGCGCAGAAGATTCGTGGGGGCCGCACTTCGCTCGGCATCGAGTTCGGCTCCACCCGCATCAAAGCCGTGCTGATCGACGATACGTACAGCACCATCGCTTCGGGTGATTATCAGTGGGCCAGCCATCTGGAGGACGGCCTGTGGACCTATTCGCTCGAAGAGGTGTGGAAGGGGCTGCAGACCGCATACTCTTCCATGGCGAACGATGTGTACAACGCGTATGGGGAGCGTCTGACCTCCATCGGCCATATCGGTTTCTCCGCCATGATGCATGGCTATCTCGCGTTCGATGAGAATGGCGAACTGCTGGTGCCGTTCCGCACCTGGCAGAACACCAACACCCACGAGGCGCATGAACGGCTGTCCGAGCTGTTCCAATACAACATCCCCGAACGCTGGTCCGTGGCTCACCTTTATCAGGCGGTGCTCAACGGGGAAGAGCACGTTTCGAAAGTGGACTACATCACCACGCTCGCCGGCTACGTGCACTGGAAGCTGACCGGCAGGAGGGTGCTTGGCGTGGGGGATGCCTCCGGCATGTTCCCGATCGACCCCGCCACCCATGCCTATGAAACCGAGCTGCTCGACAAATTCAATACCCTGCCTGAGGTGTCGGCGCAGCCGTGGAAGCTCGCCGATCTGCTGCCGGAGCCGCTGGTCGCCGGCACTCCCGCGGGTGAATTGACCGAAGTGGGCGCTAAGCTGCTCGACCCGACGGGCACGTTGCAGCCGGGCGTCGTGCTGGCCCCGCCTGAAGGCGACGCCGGCACCGGCATGGTGGCCACCAATTCCGTGCGCGTGCGCACCGGCAATGTCTCCGCCGGCACCTCGATTTTCGCCATGGTGGTGCTCGAAGGCAAGCTTGCCCGTCTGCATCCGGAAGTCGATCTGGTCACCACTCCGGCCGGTGACTTGGTGGGTATGAGCCATGCCAACAACTTCACTTCCGACCTCAATGCATGGGTTGGTCTGTTTGGCCAATTCGCACAGGCCATCGGGCATCCCGTCGATGCCGGCACGTTGTTCGGAACCCTCTTCCGCGCGGCTGTCAGCGACCAGGCGGACAGCGATTGCGGCGGTTTGATCAATTATCCATTCCGTACCGGTGAATTCCTGGCGGGACTTTCCGAGGGGCGCCCGCTGTTCGCCCGCGGCCCGGAAGATGAGATGAGCCTGGCTAATTTCATGCGAGCCCAGCTGTTCAGCGCATTCTCGCCAGTGAAGATCGGCATGGATGTCATGACCAACGACGAAGGCGTGGCCGTCGATTCGTTGGTCGGTCATGGCGGCGTATTCACCACGCCGAAGGTGGCTCAGAAGATTCTTGCGGCCGCGTTCGGGACGCCAATCAAGGTGATGAGCACCGCCGCTGAAGGTGGCGCGTGGGGCATGGCGGTGCTTGCCGACTATTTGTGGCACACACCTTGCTCGCTGGCCGACTACCTCGATAACCGCGTGTTCGCAGGTGCCGAATCCACCACCGAGGCGCCCGATCCGTCCGATGTGGCGGGGTTCGAGGCCTTCTTCGCTCGCTTCCGCAAGGGGCTGCCAATCGAACATGCCGCGATCGCAAGCATCCCCCTGGAAACCAAATAACGTAAGTAAGACCCGACGAAAGGAAACAAATCATGGCAACTTTGGCTGATTACGGCCCCGAAGTTCGCGCCGAAGTCAAGCAGGTGCGCGAAGTCGTCGCCGCCTTGCACGAGCAGCTGATCAAGTGGAATCTGGTCGTGTGGACGGCAGGCAATGTTTCGCAGCGCTTGCACACGGCCGATCTGATGGTGATCAAGCCCTCCGGCTTGCGCTACGAATACCTGACGCCGAGCTCGATGGTGGTGTGCGATCTGGACGGCAACGTGGTCGACGGCGCGGAATCCCCCAGCTCCGACACCGCCTCGCACGCCTATATTTATCGCCACATGCCCGACGTGTACGGCGTGGTGCACACCCACTCCACCTACGCCACCGCATGGGCGGCCACTGGCCAGAACATCCCGTGCGGCCTGACCATGATGGGCGACGAGTTCGGCGGCCCCGTGCCTGTCGGCCCGTTCCGTCTCATCGGCTCGGAGGCCATTGGCGAAGGCGTCGTCGAAACGCTCAAGCAATATCCGAAGTCCCCGGCCGTCCTGATGCAGAACCACGGCCCCTTCACCATCGGCAAGGACGCGGAAGCCGCCGTCAAAGCCGCCGCCATGACCGAAGAAGTCGCCCACACCATGTGGGCCGCCCGTCAGCTCGGCGACATCATCCCCATTCCGCAGGAAGATATTGAGCGCCTGAACGACCGCTACCAGAATATTTATGGCCAGCATTGATTAATCATTCGAATACAACGAAGTAAGGAACAATAGAACATGACCATGGCAAACCCATTTGAAGGCAAGGAAATCTGGTTCGGCGTCGGCTCGCAGGACCTGTACGGCGAAGAGGCGCTGCGCCAAGTGGCCGCCCAATCCACCGAAATCGTCGACGCGCTCAACGCCACCGGCAAGATTCCGGTCAAGCTGGTCTTAAAGCCCACGCTGAAGTCCTCCGACGCCATCAAGCAATTCATGACCGAAGCCTCGGCCAATCCGAAGGTCATCGGCGTCGTCACCTGGTGCCACACCTTCTCGCCGGCCAAAATGTGGATTCGCGGCCTCGAAGTGCTCACCAAGCCGCTGCTGCAGCTCAACACGCAGCACCACTTCGAGATTCCGTGGAACACCATCGACATGGACTTCATGAACCTGAACCAAGCCGCCCACGGCGACCGCGAGTTCGGCTATATCCTCACGCGCCTGGGCATCCCGCGCAAGATCGTCGTCGGCCACTACACCGACCCCGAGGTGGCGGAGAGAATCGGCATGTGGGCGCGCGCCGCCGCCGGCTGGGACGCCTCGAACACCATGAAGGTGATGCGCTGGGGTGACAACATGCGCAACGTGGCCGTCACCGAAGGCGACAAGACCGAGGCCGAGCGCGTGTTCGGCGCGTCGATCAACACCTGGGCCGTCAACGAACTGTGCGCCGCCTACGAGGCCGTCAAGGACGACCAGGTCAAGGCGATTATTGAGGATTACAAGGCCAAGTACGACATCGCCCCCGAACTGCTCGACGCGAAGTACGACGCCCTGTTCATCGCCGCCAAGGAAGAGGCCGCGATGGTGAACATGATGCAGGCCAACGGCTGCACCGCGGGCGTCGACAACTTCGAGGATCTCGGCACCCTGCCGCAGTTGCCGGGCGTGGGTCCGCAGCGCTTCCCGTCCGAGTATGGCTTCGGCTTCTCCGCCGAGGGCGACTGGAAGACGGCGGTGCTGGTGCGCATCGGCGCCGTGATGGGATATGGCCTGGATGGCGGCGCCTCGCTGATGGAGGATTATTCCTACAACTTCACCCCGGGCAACGAGATGATCATGGGTTCGCATATGCTGGAAGTTTCGCCGTCCGTGGGCACCATGGCCAAGCCGAAGCTGGAGATTCACCCGCTGGGCATCGGCGGCAAGGCCGACCCGGTGCGCCTGGTGTTCACCGTCGCCCCGAAGAAGGACGCGGTGGTCGTGGCCATGTCCGACGTGCGCGAACGTTTCCGCCTGACCATGAACGTGGTCGATGTGGTCAGCCCGCTCGGCGACCTGCCCAAGCTGCCGTGCGCCCGCGCCCTGTGGAAGCCGCAGCCGAGCCTCAAGGATTCGGCCGAGTGCTGGCTCATGGCCGGTGCCGCGCATCACACGGTCATGACCACTTCGGTCGGCCGTGAGGCGTGGGAGGATTTCGCCCGCATCGCCGGCGTCGAACTCGCCACCATCGATCAGGACACCAAGCCCGCCCAGTTCCAGCGCAACCTGGAAATCAGCGAAATGTATCACCGCCTCAACAACCAGCACTGACGCACAGTGCGCTGCTGACCCGCAAAGCGGACAGTCCGCGGGGCTGAGGTATCTCGCTTACGTGTGGCAGCTTTTTCCCGATATCGCGAGTATGGCCGTTGTGATTCCGACCCTCCTACTCGCGTTGTTGGCGATTAGGTGCCACACATAAGCGAGATGGCTCAAGCTGCCGTGCGCTGTTCCCTCGCGGTGTGACGAGAGGCGGAAAATATATACATAACTATTCGCCTAGGCGTACAGTTTTGTATATACAGAATTATTCACAAATGGGAATAATTGTGTATACAATGATGGCATGTCCATCAGAACGACCAGCACGCTGCTTACCCGTCAAGAAGCCGCGCAACGATTGCAGGTGAGCGAGCGACGAATCTCTGCACTGTGCGAGGCGGGCGATCTCGTCGCTTTCACAGACGGCCGTAAAGGCGTTCTCATCACAGACGATTCCGTACTTCGCTGTGCGCGTTGGGCTGGAAGTGCCGGGCGCCCATACTCTGAGCGGATGGCATTCGCCGCTCTCTACATGATCAGCGACGAACCCGTGCCGTGGATTAGCCCGCAGCAACGTTATCGGCTGAGAGGATATTTGCACGATATGGATGCCGAAAATCTCGCCAGGCTCACCCGGCGTCGGGCCAGGACAAGCGAATATTGGTGCAGGGATTCCATGCGCAAAAAGGCCGAAGCTATGATTCGCGCTTGTGCGGCCACCGGCGAGCTTGCTGACGAATTCCAGTTGGCACGCACAGGTCTGGTTGAGGGTTATGTCCTCGCTGACGGATGCGAACAGCTCGTCAGAAATTGTCGGCTTAAACAGGGTGCTGCACCTGTCGGAGTTAGATTGCGGGTGGCCGACTTTATTCCCGACGGGCAAGGCCCCATGCCCATTGGCGTATGCGCCGCCGATCTTGCCGAGTCCACTGATCCGCGAGAGCGACGTGCAGGATTGACGAAACTCAGCGAGCTGCTTGCGCGCTTCAATCGTATCGACCTGACCATGTAAGGAGGATAAATCATGATTCCCAGCATTCCCATTGCAGACTCTATGCACCCGTGGAACATCGTTTATGCGGTTGCCGAAGCTGACATCGCCAGCTCGTGGTTGCTCACTGGAGGGCTTATGGTCCAGCTCCATGCCACTATGGGCGGACTTGACGCGCGGCCCACCACTGATGCTGATTTTCTTGTTGATCTTCTTTCCGATCGGCGAGGCGTCACGAAGATCAGGAATGTACTTGACAAGCGCGGATTTAAAGCACAACCCGGCACGCTGACTGGCTATACGACGCGCATGGCAGCGCCTAACGGCGATATCGTCGATCTTCTGGTTGCTGACCATTTACCTAAATTCCTGAGCAAAGACGCCGCAATCGCCGGCAGTCCGATTCTTTCGATGCCAGGTGGTGCGCAAGCTGTGGAACGCAGCATGTTGATTGAACTGGTCAGCCACGACCGGCATGTCACGATTCGCATCCCTGATTTGCTTGGTGCTTTGGTTCTCAAAAGCGCTGCATATAGCGCCGATCATGCCGGATACGGCGATCGGCACCTCTATGATGCCGCGCTGCTCTCTTCCCTGATTGAAGATCCCGATGCCGAAGTCGAACGGCTCCACAGCAAAACCGATCGAAAACGCCTCAAACTCCTACACGAGAAGCTCGTTGAAGGCTCTCGTTATTGGGATAATCTCGATGAACAGCATGAGCAAAACGGACTTGACGCCATTGAGGTACTCGCTGCTTGGTAGACGGTTTCGCTGTGATGGGGCGGAGGGGGCGAGGGTGAGGTATCTCGCTTACGTGTGGTGGGTTTTTCCCGATATCGCGAGTATGGCCGTTGTGATTCCGCCCCTCCTACTCGCGTTGTTTGCGATTGGGTGCCACACGTAAGCAGGATGGCCCAAGCTGCCGTCTGCTGTCTGTCGTTTGCGCGAGCTGGAAGGTGGGGTGCACCTTCGGGGGGTAGGGGTGTAGTATTAACCCTGAAAAGCCGTGGGTGTGTTGCGAGTTGCAACAGTCATGACACGACGAATTCATCCGACTCTGTAAAGGAGAGATATGCACATGATGAAGCAGATGAAACGCACTCTGGTAGGCGTGACTGCCGTCGCGACTCTGCTGGGGGGGGGCGTGTTTGCGGCCGTAGCTAGTGCCGATAGCACTTTCGATCCCACGGCGACCGCGACAACGAGGGATAACGTCAAGCTGAGCAAGATTATCAATGCTCCTGCCGGTATGGACATCAAGGATGACACGTTCACTTTCACGTTTGTCAAGGCTTGTGATACCGCTGATGGTGTTAAGGAAGGCGCCGATGTCACCGCCGCCACTCTGTGCACCACGGTGAACCCGGCTGATACTTCCACGAGCACTTTCCCCAACATGGGCACGGGTTCCAACACGTCCCGCAACAATACGCTCACTGTGACGGTCGATGCCGCTGTTGATGCGGGCAAGAGCCAGAAGGTGATTACCACTGCGGGCACCGAATTCATTCCGGATGTCAGCAAGACGCTGACTGATGTTGGTTCCTACACCCACGCTGGCGTGTATGTTTACACGGTGACGGAGACCGCGTCCGCCAAGCATACTGGTTCTCCGGATAGCCGTACCATCACGAACTCCCAGGCCAAGTACACCGTGCGCGTGTATGTCGAGAACAGCGCCACCGCGGCTTCCGGTCTGGCCATCACCAATGTGACCGTCGAGCGCACCGCCGTGGACGGCAACGGCAAGGGCGAAAAGATCGGCACCAACGACGCAACCAACGATTTGCACAAGGTCGATCCGACTAAGGTGAAGACCCCGAACACCACGGATCCCACCGCTGACACCGATGCGGAAGGCTTCGAGTTCGCCAACAACTACAGCCAGAATGCCACGCTGCAGATCAGCAAGACCGTGGCCGATGATGCTACTACCACTACCGATAACGGCAATGGCGGCGACAAGCAGAAGCTGTTCAAGCAGACCGCGAAGATCACTCTTCCGGCCACCAGCGTGAAGGACACGGATCAGACGTTCACCGCTTACGTGTACAACAAGTCCGACAACTCGATCGCTGACGCTGTCGCTCCGCGTACTGTCAACGCTTATTCGTTCACTGTGAAGGCTGGTGAGACTGCTTCCAATGAGGTCACGTTCTATCTGCGTCATGGTGAGTATCTCCAGTTCACCAGTGACAGCAGCAAGAACCCGGTTAATACCGCTTTCCCCGCGGCTGATAGGGAAGCTGTGAAGAACCTGCCGGTCGGCACCAAGTATGTCGTGGCTGAGAACGACCGCGCGGTTGTTACCAAGCTCGGCTATACTGCAAGCGCCCAGGTTAACGAGGCCACCAAGACCGATGCCGCTGTCGCAACGGTGACGGATGACACCCCGGTCACTGATGCCTTTAACTTCAGCACCGTTTACACTGGCACCGCCGCTCAGATGCTGGTGAACGACGATTCCGCTTCGGATTACAGCACCACCGGCAACATCACGGCCATCACCAATACCTATACGGCTCCGAACCCGACGGGTATTCTGATTGCGGTGCTGCCGTATGTGTTGATGATTGGTATTCCGGTGGCGGCGTTCGCGGCTTGGTTCGCCATCCGCCGCAAGCGCATGGTTCGCGCCTGAAACCGATAGCATAATCGAATAGAAACTCCGAGTATCCATGTGTGGGGAGGCCGGGCGGAAAGCGGTTCGCGGCGCGAACTTTGTGGTTAACGCCGTGGTGGTCGCCGTCCTGCTCGGTTTCCTCGCCATTGGGTGCTACGCGTTGTGGGATTCCCATCAGGTCAGCACCGCCGCCTCGGCCAGCCAATGGCAGCCGTACAAGCCCGCTCCGAGCAACACCTTGTCGTTCGACGAGTTGCGCGGGATCAACCCGGATGTCAAGGCGTGGTTGCAGGTTTATGGCACGGGCATTGATTACCCGGTGGTGCAGGGCAGGGACAACAATACTTACCTTTCCAGGAACGCGAAGGGCGAGGAGGCGTTGTCCGGTTCGGTGTTCCTGGACGCGAAGAGCAAATCGGACTTCTCCAGTTTCCCGTCCATCGTGTATGGGCATCACATGGAGGACCATCTGATGTTCGGTGATCTGGATGAGTTCGATGCCAAGGATTTCTTCGATGAGCACCAGTACGGCAATCTGTTTTATGACGGTCGTGATTGGGGCGTGGAGTTCTTCGGGTTCCTTGAGGCCGATGCGTATGACGGCAACATTTACCAGACCAATCTTGACGGTCAGGCGGCAAGGCGGGAGTGGCTCAGCTATGTTGAGTCCAAGCTGAAATACCGTCGCGCTTCGGTGTCCGTGGACACCGGCAGCCGTGTGTTGATGTTGTCGACCTGCGCCAGTGAGAAGACCAACGGGCGTTGGGTGTTGCTGGGCAGGATCACCGACGAGACCTACGGGAATCCTTATGTGAAGTGGCCGAACACCGGCACCGGCGTGGACGGGTTCAGGGGATGGTTCGGCATTCCCTGGTACGACTGGCTGCTGATTGCTTTGGCGGCCGGGTTGGGCATTGTGCTGTATGTGACGAAGCGCAAGCGGAAACAGGAAGATGGGCAAGATTCCCCATCCGAAGGAAGCGAATGATGATGAATATGAACAGGCGGGAAGCGCGAAGCGCCTTTGGTGTCGTGCGCATGGTTCCGTGCGCCTTCATTACTCTGGTTGTCGCCGCGCTGTTTGCCGCTTTCGCCATGACTCCCTCCGCCTGCGCCGCGACGCATCGGGCCAGTTTCGGCGTCGGCCAGCGCATCGATACGGATAGTGCCGATATCCGTAAGACTTATGAATATTGCATGGTTGCCGTCAGTGATGGCGCGCCCATGCCCGAAGGCACGGTTGATGGGCGCTATTGCTGGACGATGACGGGCAGCGTCAGCCGGACTGTCGATTTCGACTTTCCGGTGGAGGGCGGTCTGAGTTACGAGTACGCCCTTTACCAGCATGTGACCGACAGGCAGGCGAATTACACCTACGATTCGACCACGTACAGGGTGCGCATTTATGCGATGGGTTACGACGCCGATGGCAATCTGAACACGAAGGCTTTGTTCTATGACGAGCAGGGCAGCAAGTCCTGGGATCCGGTGTGGACGGTGTCCTACAAGGCGCCGCCCGCGCCCGCCGCGCAAGGCCCGTTGGCCAGCACCGGCGCGACGGTGATGTTCTCGCTGTTGCTGCTGTTGTTGCTGTTGGCGTTGCTGTTCATGGCCGTGCGCCGTGTGACGAACCGGCGCTGCGAGCAGCGGGGGACGTTGTGAGACATGGTGTGTCGAGGAGCAGACCGGCTGCATCGGGTGAATCAGTCAGACCGGCTTCCGCGTTGGAACAGGAATATGTGCCGTTGTGGAAGGATTTGTTGCAGCTGTTGCTCAAGGTTGTGTTCATTGCCGTTGCCATTGCGGCGGTGTTCACCTTTGTCTTCGGTGCCTACCGTGTTACTGATACGTCGATGAGCCCTTCCATCAAGGACGGTGATTTGGTGCTTTATTACCGCTTGCATACCAAGTTGCATGCGCAGGATGTGGTGGTGCTTGATTACGAGGGCGCGGCCACGGCCGGGCGCATTGTGGCCGTGGCCGGCGACAAGGTCGACATCACCTCGGACGGGTTGATGGTCAATGGCAGTCACCAGGTCGAGCAGGGCATCGTCCAGGAGACCACGCAGGTGTCGGGCGGGGTCACGTTCCCGTTGACGGTGCCGGCCGGTTCGGTGTTCGTGCTGGGCGACAACCGCGGCACCGCGGTCGATTCGCGTATTTTCGGGTGCGTGCCGGAACACAATATTTACGGGCAGGTCATGGGCCTGTTCCGACGCAGGGGGATCTGATGGACAGCCGTTTGCCGTTGAGTGAATATTTCCCGATGTCGGGGTATCGGAGGAGCACGGACCGGTTTCGTCTGTGCGTTACCGAAGAAAGGCGGGTGTGATCATGCTTCGCAACGTTGAATCTCGCGGGCTCGCCCTTGGCAAGCGGCGGCCTGCCGGCGCCGTGATGGCGACGCTGTTGATGTGCCTGGCCAGCGCGGTCGGGGCGTTCCTTGTGCTGGGGGTTGCCGGCGCGCAGGACGCGTATGCGGCGGATGCGGTGTGTCAGGTGACGTCCTCCGGGAGCAAGTACGACACGTTGCAGGGTTGCGTGGACGCCGCGGCGGAGACCGATACCGTGACGATGCTGGTGGATGCGTATGCGGTGCCGTCCACGGTGATGGTGCCTGCCGGCAAGAGCATAACGGTGTTGCCCAAGGAGGGTGGCACCAAGTTGAGTCCGGCCGCGGCGTTCACGGCGTCTACGTCGATGCTCACCGTGGAGTCGGGGGCGGGTCTGCAAGTGAACGATGGTGTCGGGAGCGATGCGTTTTCGAATCTGGATATCGACCTGACGAGCGGCGCGTATATTTCCGTGGCCGATGGCGGCACCGCGGCGTTCAACGGTTGCACCATCACCTACGCCGATGCCGCGAGCTATATCACCAGCGCGGGCACGTTGGCGTTGAACGGTTGCACGCTTGAGGGCAATCGCGCTTCGAGCAATAACCGCAATCAGCCGGCTGTGAAGATCACCGGTGGTACGGTCATGGCGACGAATACCAATGCGGCGAACTTCTACAATGCGTCGGGCACGGGTGGCGTGTATGGTCTGGACGGCGGGGCCGACCTCACCATTGACGGCGGCACGTATCAGAACAATTACTCGGTGTCGAGTTCGAACCTTACCGACGATGGCTCGGTTATTGGGGGTTCGGTCGCTCTTGTCAAGGGTGGTGCGACGGTCAACCTCCAAGACGGCACCATCACGGGCAATAATTCGCCATCCGACTCGGTCTCCTCAACGCAGTGGGGTAATGCGCCGTTCACTGTGGTCAACGGCACGTTCAATATGACGGGCGGCACCATCACCGCCAATCAAAGTAGTTTTGGCCCGATCACGACTTCAACCAATCCCTCGAATGTGGTTACCATAAGCGGGGGCTCCATCACCGGCAACACAGCGTATTACGACGGTGGTGCCATCTTCATGTTTGGCGGACGGTTGGATGTCAACGGCACTGCGAAGATCACCAACAATAGTGCTGGGCGTTGCAGCGGTGCCATCGAATTGCGCGGATACAACACCTCCGACGTGGCATACATCGGAGGCAATGCTGAAATCACCGGCAATACGAGTTGCACGCGAGAAACTACTCGCACCAGTGGCGCACTCGGCTCGCTCTCCACTACGACCATGAGCATCGTTCACCTCAGCGGCAGTCCGAATATCAGTGGCAACACATGCAATTCCAAGCCGGCGGATCTTGAAGTGCAGGTCAGTGCGGCGAACTATATTGTCGACAGCGATCTCGGCGATAACGCGAAGATCGGCATTTATCCCAATCCTGCCGCTACGTTCGGCGCTGCGGGCAAGACGTTCGCGGTGTCGTCGGCCGCCAGTTCCGGGACGGTGAAGAATCTCGACAAGTTCTTCCTTGACGGTTCGTCCTATTACGGGTGGTCCAATGAGGCTTATGCCGCTTCGGCCACGTCTCAGGACATCGTGTGGGGCAGCGAGCCGGTGTGCCAGGTGCAGTCGAAGAAGGATACGTCCCCTGGGTATGGCAAATACGACACGTTGCAGAAGTGCGTGGACAATTCGGATGCGACCGACACTGTGACGATGCTGGTGGATACTTATGCGGTGCCGTCCACGGTGACGGTGACGGGCAAGAGCATCGTTCTGATGCCCAAGGAGGGTGGCACCAAGTTGAGCCCGGCCACGGCGTTCACGGCGTCCACGTCGATGTTCACTGTGGCGTCGGGGGCGGGTCTGCAAGTGAATGATGGTGTCGGGAGCGATGCGTTTTCGAATCTGGATATCGACTTGACGCGTGGCGCGTATATTTCCGTGGCCTCGGGTGGTACTGCGGCGTTCAACGGTTGCACCATCACCTATGCCAATGCCGCGAGCTATATCACCAGCGCGGGTGACCTGACGTTAAACGGCTGCACGCTTGAGGGCAACAGGTCGACGATCACGCGCACCCAGCCGGCTGTGAAGATCACCGGCGGCACGGCCACGGCGACGAATACCAGCGCGGCGAATTTCAACAACTCGTCGGGCACGGGCGGCGTGTATCGCGTGGAGGGTGCGGCCAACCTCACCATCAATGGCGGCACCTACGAGAACAATTACTCGGCTTCCACGAATTCGGCCACACCGAATATGGGTGGTTCCGTGATGTTCATCACCGGTGGCTCAACGGTCACGTTGCAGGATGGCACCCTCACCAACAACGGGGCATACGAGGCCAATACCTATGCCAATTCAGCGGTTTATATTCAAACGGGTACGTTCAACATGACGGGTGGTTCGCTTACCGGCAACAAAGGTAGCCATGGTGGCGCTATCAGTGCTTGGAATTACGCGGGCAATACCATTAACATTTCCGGTGGCACCATCTCGGACAACCAGGCATGGTACGACGGCGGCGCCATTTATGTCAGCGAGACCGCTAGCAATACGCTCATCGTCTCTGAAAACGCAAAAATTTCGGGCAACTCGGCGAAGCGCAACGGCGGTGCAATCAGTCAGCGTGGCGGAACCCTGACCATTTCCGGCAATGCCGTCATTACAGGCAATAACGTTACGGGCGCGATAGCGCAATCGAATCCCTATTACGGCGCGATTTCATCTCTCAATGCGATGCCCACCGTCCATCTCAGTGGCAGTCCGCAGATATACGGCAACACCTACGGCACAACAGCTGCGGATCTTGAAGTAAGAACCAGTGCGGCGAATTATATTGTCGATGATGATCTGGGGGATGACGCGAAGATCGGTATCTATGCCTATCCTGCCGCCACGTATGGCGTGGCGGGCGCGACGTTCGCCAAGTCTGCGGCCACCAGCTCGTTGACGGTGAAGAATCTTGACAAGTTCTTCCTTGATGGCAGTTCGTACGTCGGGTGGGCCAAGGCGGCTTATGTCGGTTCGGGCACGTATCAGGACGTCGTGTGGGGTGGCGAGCCGGTGTGCTTGGTGGAATCGTTGAAGAGCACTTCGCCTACATATGGCAAGTATGACACGTTGCAGAAGTGTGTGACGGCTTCGGCAGCGACTGATACCGTGACGATGTTGGTGGATGCGTATGCGGTGCCGTCCACGGTGACGGTGCCTGCCGGCAAGAGTGTCGTGTTGCTGCCCAAGGAGGGTGGCACGAAGTTGAGCTTGGCTTCGACGTTCACGGCGGGGACGTCGATGTTGTCGGTGGCGTCGGGGGCGACTTTGCAGCTGAACAACGCCGGTGCCGAGGATAGGTTGACGTTGGACGGTTCGGCCACGACCAACAACAAGGGTATCAACAGCAGCGGCACTCTGAATGTGGGCAGTACGACCATACAGAACTTCACTTATAGTGCCGCTGCCAATCAAGGCGGCGCGGCGATATTATGCAGCGGCGCGACAAAGCTGATGAACGGGGCGACAATCACTGATAATACCGTTTCCAGCGACACGGGATGGGGTGGTGCCGGCGGCATCGGCGTCAACGGCAACAACGCTTCGCTGCTGATCGAGGACGGCGCGAAGGTCACGCGCAACGCCGGTTACGATGGTGGCGGCATTAGTGTGGCGAATGGTGCCAGCGTGACGATGAGCGGCGGTGAGATTTCCGACAATTACGCGAGGAACCCGGCTGGCGGTGTGTATCTGTATTCGACTGGCGGTTCGTTCACGATGACGGGCGGTACCATTACGGGCAATTATTCCAAGAACTATGGCGGCGGCGCGATTTTTGCGCATACCAATTCCACGGTGAAGTTGAGCGGCGGTACCATCACGGGTAATTCCAGTGCCGCCGGCATGAGGGGTGCCGTGGAGATTTATACCAGCACGTCGAAACTTGAGGTGTCCGGTTCGCCGGTGGTGTGGGGCAACTATGTCGGTGGCACGTGGGATGCAACCAATAAAAAGATTTCCGCGCTCGGCACGGTGCAGAAGGACCTGGACAACACCGGCAACAACACGCAGGCGTACATCACGGTGACCGGCGACTTGGATGCCGCCGCGAAGCTCGGCGTGCGCAATGCCGTAGCCGCCGGGCAGCCCGCCGGTGCCCAGTTCGGCACGACCAGCGCTTCGAGCGCTTTGACGGTGAAAAACCTGAGCGCGTTCAAGAACTTGGACAACACGAATCTGTTTGGTGCCGCCGGTGCGAATAACCAGACGATTTGGGCGGGGTATGGCGATGTGCGTGTGTATAAGGGCACGTCGAATAATTACTCCGATAAGCAGCATTTGTTCGAGTTCACCTTGGGTCTGCCTGCGGACACGACGCAGTTGGCGGGGCAGGTGTATGACGCTTCGGGTGCGGCGACGGATCGGTCGTATACGTTCACGGCTTCGGACAACACGTTCGAGTTGCGCGACGGCGAGTATCTGGTGATTGAGAAGGTGCCGTCGGCTTGGGCGATTACGGTGACCGAGTCCGATTCGCGTGCCGTGACGGGCGAGCCGGCCAATTCCCAGCAGTATAAGGCGACCGAGACGGTGACGGCTCCGACGGGCAGCACTTATACGGCCGCGAATCTGCATGCGGTGGCTGCCAGTAAGCAGGTGACCGGCACTGTGGTGCCCACCTACACTTATGATGCGGACACGGATATCTATTCCGCGGATGAGACCAAGTTCAACCGCGCGGACTTCGGCAATGTCACCCTTGACGAGGTGCCCGCCACCGGCGTGCAGGCCACCGACATGCAATACCGCGCCATGGCCCTGGCCGCCGGCCTCGCCCTGGCCCTGCTCGCCGTCGCCCGCCTCCGCCGGCACTCCCGCGCCTAGCGCTCGGGGGCGGTGGCTAGATTTATTTGCTCGTCCCACCACATGCGTTCGGCGGGGTTGATGTCGCGCGCTTCAAGCAGCTTCTGATACACCGGGTACAGTGCGTGCAACCACGGGTACATGACATACATCGTGTTCTCCGACTTGCGCTTGCGCCAATGCTCGGGGTGCGCTTCGAAGGTGTTGCGAAACCGCTTCATATAGGCGTGGAACGACTTGAACGAGGTGTCCATGCGCCGCGCCGAAATGCCGCAGATCATGCTTTGGGAATACACCGTTTTCATCCCGTGGCTCAGCAGATGCAACGACACGTCCACATCCTCGTGCATCACGTCCTCACTGTCGCGGCACACCTCGCCGGCCACCGTGCGCCACGCGCTCGCCCTCAGCGCCATATTCGAACCGAATAGCAGCACCCGCCCGTCGTCGGCGCGATAGGTGCGGCGGCGCACATGGTCGTCACCCATGAGGCTCATGCGCCGCGCGGGCATGTCGTAATAGGTCACCGGCCCGGTGGCGCCCATCGCCTCAGGGTCCTCGCCAAACACGCCCGACACAACCTCAACCCAATCGGGCTTGAGCATGCAGTCGGCGTCGACGCGCCCCAGCACATCGCCGGTGGCCGCATTCAGGCCGAAATTGCGCGTCGGAATCAAACCCTGCTCCTCGTCCTGATGCAACAGGCGCACCGGCGCTTCGGGGCGCTCGGCCATGAAACGCTCAACGATGGCGCAGGTGCTGTCGGTGGAGCGATTGTCGACCACCAACACCTCATGGGGCATGACGGTTTGACGAACCGCGTTGCTCAGACAGTCCGTGATACGTTCCGCTTCATTCCACGCGGGGATGATAATCGAGACGTTCAGCATATCCCCAAGAATAGCAAGTGGGCGTACACACCTCCTCGCTACAATGGGGAACCATGAGCGAACGTTACGACAGCGCGCAGCAGGAGCAACGGTGGGATTTCGACACCCTTTTCCCCGATAAAGGAGATCCGCGCCGCCCGCCCGAATGGTTCGGCCGCGGCCTGCTGTACGTGGCCATCGCCATCATCGTGTTCGCATTCTGCTGGCGCTCGTGGGGGCAGGTCGCCTACCTGATATTCGACATCATCGTCGCGCTGTTCCTCGCGCTCGCCGTCGAGCCGATGGTGTTGGCGCTGATTCGCCACGGGTGGAAACGCGTCGTCGCCTCCATCACTGCGATTCTGTTGCTGTGCGTGGTGGTGGGCGCGCTGCTCGCCATGTTCGGCAACCTGTTCGTCCAGCAGATGATCGGCATGGTGTCCGGCTTGCCGACGCTGTATGAGCAGGTGCGTGACTTCATCATGCAACGCACCACGTTCCAACTGCCCGAGATAAACAGTCTCGGCACGGAAATCTTCAAGAACCTGCAAACCTCGTGGGTCACCAATTTCGCCGGCCAGGCGGCGAGCACCTTGGGCGGTCTGTTCGCCTTCATCCTCGACCTGACCATCGTGCTGACCATCACCTGCTACATCTCCGCCGCCGGCCCGCGGTTGCGCCGCTCGTTCTGCCAGTGGATGGCCCCGCCCACCCAGCGCCGCTTTCTGATGGTGTGGATCGTGACGCAGGATCAGATTTCGTCGTTCCTGTTTTCGCGCACGATTCTGGCGGTGCTCAACGCCTTTTTCACCGCGATTTTCCTGATTATCATGCAGGTGCCCTATTGGCTGCCGCTGGCGCTGTTCTGCGGCGTGGTTTCGCAGTTCATCCCCATGCTGGGCACCTATATCGGCGGCGCACTGCCGGTGCTGTTCGCCTGGACGAGCCAGGGGTTGGGTTGCGCGATTGCCGTGGTGGTGTTCATCACCATCTACCAGCAGATCGAGAACATGATTTTCGCGCCGAAGATTTCGCAGCACACGATGGATGTCAACGAGGCCATCGCCTTTATCGCCGTGCTTGCGTTCGGTTCGCTGTTCGGAGCCTTCGGCGCGTTCCTCGCGCTGCCGATCACCGCTTCCGTCCAGGTGATTTTGCGTGCGTACACGCGTCGTTATGAGCTGGTCGATTCGCCGTTGATGAACGACCCCAAGCCGGACAAGAAGTCCAAGGTGGTCGAGGCCAGCGAGGCGTTCAACGAGCATGTGCTTCAGCCGATTGGCGAACACATTCCGCGTGCGGCCAAGGGGTCCACCAAGAAAGTGCCGGTCAACGACGAAATCCGCCAGTTGCAGGAAGAGATATACGCCATCAATCAACAAGACGATGGCGAGTCGGACGATTCCGCCACCGTCGCCATTCCGCAGGATGTGCTGAAGCGCAACGCCGGGGCGTCTGGCAAGGGGAGTGGCAGCGGCAGTGGCAGCGGCAAGCGAGCGAAACTCAAAGGCGGGCAGACCGACGATTCGGCGGACGAGTCGTCCGACAACCCAAGGGCGGGGTGGCGCTGATGGTGCTACTCGTCGTGCTCGATGTCCTGCTGATGGTCGTCGGAGCCGCCGGTTTGGTATATCAGGGCGCATGCATCGTCATGTCGCTGTTCGCCAAGCCGGTGCAGTTCCCTGAAGCCCCGATGGACAAGCGCTACGCGGTGCTGATCTCCGCGCGCAATGAGGAACATGTCATCTCCAATCTCATCGACTGTATTGACAATCAGACCTATCCCACCGACCTCATCGACATCTGGCTCGTGGCCGACAATTGCACCGACAACACCGCGCAAGTGGTGCGCGACCTCGGCTGCCACGTGGTCGAACGCCACAACACCGAACTCGTCGGCAAAGGCTACGCGCTGACCTATCTGCTCGACCACATGATCGACTCCGGCCTGGCCGACACCTATGATGCCTATTTCGTCTTCGATGCGGACAACAAGCTCGACAAGCGCTACTTCGAGGAGATGAACAACGCGTTCCATTCGGGCTTCAAGATCCTCACCAGCTACCGCAACTCGGTGAACCTGGCCGACAACTGGGTCTCGTCCGGCTCGGCGCTGTGGTTCATCCGCGAATCGAGGTTCCTCAACAATTCGCGCATGCTGTTCGGCTCCAGTTGCCATGTGGGCGGCACCGGGTTCATGTTCTCCAAGGAGATCATGAAACGCAACAGGGGGTGGAAGTTCCACCTGCTGACCGAAGACCTTGAGTTCACGATGGACTCGGTGTTGCATGGCGACCGCGTGGGCTATTGCGGCAGCGCCATCCTCTACGACGAGCAGCCCATCACGTTCGCGCAGAGCTGGCGTCAGCGGCTGCGCTGGAGCAAGGGTTTCTTGCAGGTGTTCCGCTATTACGGGCCGGCGCTGATTCGGCGCGCGGTGCGTGAGCGCGACTTCTCGGCGGTGGATTTCACGCTGCTGCTGTGTCCGTTCACCGTGCTGGGTGTGACGCGCATGGTGCTGGGGTTGCTGTTCGCGGCGTTTGGTTTCGTCTCGTGGCAAAGCCAGCTGGGCGCGCTCGCCAACTGGTCGGGCGGCATCGTGCTGTCGGTGCTGGGCATGATGGCGCTCGCGGGGCTGACCATCGTGGCCGAGCGGCGGCAGATCGGCGCCACCAACAAGGAGCTGCTCGCCTATGTGCTGAGCTTCCCCATTTACATGCTCAGCTACGTGCCGATTTCATTCCAGGCCATTTTCTCCAAAGCCCAGTGGAAACCCATCGAGCACAAGGGCTAGCGAGGCTGATACGATGGGTGTCATGAGTGCAAACGATTCCATGCCCCCCATCACCCCGTTGGATGCGAGCGCCGCCGTGTCGATTCGCGGCCTGTTCAAGCAGTTTGAGAATAAGATTGCCGTCAACGGCCTCGCTTTGGACATTCCGGTTGGTTCGTTCTATGGTTTGGTCGGCCCGAACGGTGCCGGCAAAACCACCACGCTCAACATGGTGACTGGTCTGCTCGTGCCGGACGGCGGCGCCGCGATGATTCTCGGCCATGACGTGTGGCGCGACGTCAACACCGTCAAGCGCATGATCGGCGTCATGCCGCAGCCCAGCCAGATTTTCGACAGGCTCACCGGCCTGCAACTGCTGGTGTATGCGGGCATGCTGCGCGGCATGAAGCGCGCCGAAGCCGTCAAGCGCGCCAACGATTTGCTCAAGGCCTTCGACCTCGAGGCCTCGGCCAACGTCATTGTGGCCGATTATTCAGCCGGCATGACCAAGAAGATCTGCCTGGCCTCCGCGATGATTCACAGCCCGCGCGTTCTGGTGCTGGACGAGCCGTTTGAATCGGTCGACCCCGTTTCCAGCGCAAACCTGAGGGACATCCTGATCGAATACGCCGCCACCGGTGGCACGGTGATCGTCTCCTCGCATGTGATGTCGCTGGTCGAGAAAATGTGCACGCACGTCGCCGTCATCAATCGCGGCCAGGTGTGCGCCGCGGGCACCGTCGAGCAGGTTGCCGCCGGCGAAGACCTTGAAGAGCGCTTCCTGCAACTGGTCGGAGGTCGCCATCAGGCGGCTCAGCTCGACTGGCTCGACGGGGGTGCCCAATGAGTTGTATCGCAACGATTGTGAAGTTGCGCTGGTCGCTGCTGCTGGCCGTCATGCGCAAGTCCGTGGGGCAGACCATCGGCTACGTCATCGCCCTGCTGGCGGCTTTGGGCGTCATCTCCACAGCGGCGAATGTCGGCAATGCGCTCGGCGCCAATCCGGCGTTTGCCGGCCCCGGCGCGCCTTTGTGGGATGTGCTGAACGTGGCGATGGTGTTCGGCGGCTCGCTGCTCACTGTCCTCGTGGTGGTGGTGCAAGTCATGTTTTTGGGTGAGGGTACGGCCGTCAGCCCGCGCATGTTCGCGCTGTATGGCATCAAAGACGGCACGCTGACCTTCGCCCTGTTCATCGCCGGACTGTGCGGCGTCCCCACACTGACCGGCGTGCTGTCGCTGCTGCTGCTCGCCCGGTCATATCGCGGCGCCGGCTCGGCGGCCGTCATCATGGGTGTGGTCGCCGCGCCGCTGGCCGTCATCACCATCATGTGGATATCGAAAGTGGTGATTGCGCTGCTGACCACGCTCGCCAACACCCGTCGCGGCAAAAGCGTGATGTACATCGCGGTGTTTCTGCTGTTCGTGCTGGCTTGCCAGTTGCCCAACATTCTGGTGGGTCCGCAAGATTTCGCTTCGTTCAATGTCAAGCCCCTGCTTGGCTCCTCGTCGGTGCTGGCGTTCACGCCGCTCGGCGCGGCCTTCCAGCTGCCGTTCGACGCGGCCGCGGGCAACTGGGCGGCGGTGGGCGTGCATCTGGCCGTGCTGGTGGCCACGTGGGCGTTGTGTTATCTGTGCTGTTTGTGGTGTTTGAAGAGGGAGCGCCTGTCCGCTGAGAATCACACCGTGGCCACCACCAAAGGCATCGGCGCGTTCGCCTCGGCGCACGACAGCGTCTCCGGCGCGATTTCGGCGCGTTTGGCCACCTATATGCGCAGGGACCCCCGTTTGATTCCGCTGTCCGTCATGCCGCTGCTGTTCGTGCTGCTTTTCGCCGTGCAGTTTCATGACAGCAACACAGCCGTGTGGCAATCGTTGATTTGGGTGTGCCTGTTCCTGTTCATTGCCGAGGGCAACGGCTTGGCCTATGACGGCAACGGTTTCGCCATGGAAGTGCTTAGCGGCGTGCGCGGCATCGACGATCGTCTCGGCCGCGTGCGTGCGCAGATTGTGCTTCTTGTCGCTTATGTGGCGCTGGTCACGGTGGTCGTGTTCGTCATCACCGGAGACTGGCGCACGTCGGGCGGCGTGATGACGGGCTTCACTTTCGCTGCCGCTGGCTTGGGGACGGGCTTGTGCGCGCTGGGTTTTGCCGAGGTCATTTCCCCAGTGCTGATGTATCCGGTGGCTTCGATGGAGCGCCCGATGTCCTCGCCGCAAGGCCACGGCGCGGCGCAATTTTTCCTTCCGCTCCTGCAGTTGCTCGGCGGGCTCGTGCTGATGTTGCCCACCGGCATTGTGGCGGTGGTGCTTGCGTTGGGCGGCGACTGGGCGTCCTGGTATTGGGTGATGTTGCCGGTGTCGCTGGCCAATGGCGTCATCGTGCTCGTGGCCGGCGTTCAGCTGGGCGGCAAACTGCTTGAGAGCCGAATGCTCAAGGTCTTGTCCACGTTGGAATTGTTCGCTTCCCTGCAACACTGAAATAATACATATGGTATTGAGTTCCAAACGCAAAGGCAACCATGTGGCGCGAGGCGTTGCGGCGCATCGTGGCCATACGAGACATGCGGGCCATCGGCTCGTCGTCGTCATCGTATCCGTCGCCCTCACACTCGCCGCGTGCGCGGGATACACGGCGGCCGACATCTACGATGTGGTGCCGGGCATGCTCACTTTGCGCTCGGCTTCGGTGCGCACCTATCCCGACGCGGCTTCCTCCATTGCGGCGGGCACCATCGCGGGTGAGGCGAATCGCAACGTATCCGTGGATGCGGCCAAAGCCGAAGAACTGATCAACACGCTCGGGCAAGCCGGGGGCGTGGGCTCCGACTTCTCCGTCGTGATCGCAGACGCGAACGGCAACATCGTGGCCCAACGTGAGGCCGACACCGAACGCGAACCGGCCTCCACGGTCAAAACCCTCACCGCATTCGCCGCCGCCAGCACGTTGGATATGGGCGGCACGCTCGACACCGAGACGTATCTTACCCATGCCGACACCAATCCCACCCTCGTGCTCAAAGGGCACGGGGACATGCTGCTCGGCGAGGGCGAGAGCGACCCGAACCATATCAACGGGCGGGCGGGCCTGGCCACACTCGCGCAGTCCGCGGCCAAAGCGCTCAAAGAGCGCGGCGTCACGCATGTGGCGCTCGCCGTGGACGACACGCTGTTCGGCGACGATCGTACACCCGACGGCATCGATCAGAACAACGACGGCAATCTCTATTACACCCCGATTTCCAGCATGGCCGTGGACGGCGGGCGCGACTGGAGCGGGCTTGAGCGCAGCAGTCAGGACGCATTCACCGAATACCCCGTGCTGTCCCAGCACACCGCCGCCGACGCGGCCTCCACGTTCAAGACGCTGCTCGCCGCGGAAGGCATCGAGGTCGACGACAGCGACGACATCAGCGGCACCGACGCCACCGGGCCGATCGCCAAAGTGAGCTCGGCGCCGTTAAACGAGGTGATGGCCTTCATGCTGCGCCATTCCGACAACACGCTCGCCCAGCTGTTCGCCCGACTCACCGCGCTCAAACTCGGCACGGGCAACGACACCGCGGCCGACGCCCAAGCCGTCACGCAGGTGCTGAGCGAACATGACGTGCCCACCCAAGGCCTGACGTTGACCAGCTGCTCGGGCCTTGCGCCCGGCACCCGTTTGCGGGTGGGCACCCTGCTCGGCGTGCAGCAACAGTTGGTGAGCCTGAAGGGCGGCGCGGCCGCGGCCATCGAAGGCATGTCGGTGCCGGGGCTCACGGGCACAGCGAGGTACCGCGTCGGCTCGCAAGGCGTGCGAGGCCTCGCCCGCCTCAAAACCGGTTCCCTGTCCAGCGTGCGCGCGCTGACGGGCAACGTGTCGCGCGAGCAGGGCGGCCTGCTGCTGTTCGCCGTCATCGTCAACAATCCCAGCGATGGCAGCGCCGCCAACAGTGCGATAGACCAGTTCGTCGCGCAACTGGCGCAACTGTAAGCACGCAGGGGGCTTGCAGATGTTGCTCAGCGAAACATAAGAAACACGTCATTCGCCTGTGCCAAGATGGTGAGCATGCGAATCGCTGACATACAAAACGATATCGACCACGAGCTGGTCAGCAAAGAAGAGATTCAATCGCTTATCCAAAGCGCCGCCGCGCAGGTAAGCAAAGACTATGCAGACAAGGACCCACTGCTTGTGGCGGTGCTCAAAGGTGCCGTCGATACGATGGCGGCATTCTCTCAGGCCCTGTCGATTCCGTGTCAAATCGATTTCATGAGCCTGTCAAGCTACGGCTCGGGCACCGTTTCATCCGGCACGGTGACGATTCGGCAGGATCTGTCCGCCGATGTTCGCGGACGGCACATTCTCATTGTTGAGGATATTGTGGATTCAGGCCGCACACTTGCGTGGCTGGTCGAAGAACTCAAGCGCCGCGGCGCCGCTTCCGTTGAGGTGTTTGCCTTGCTGGAGAAGCCGTCCCGCCGCGAAGTGGACGTGAAAGTGAAATACCGCGGGTGTGAGATTCCGGACGAATTCGTCGTGGGATTCGGCCTCGACTATGACGAGCGATATCGCAACCTCGATTCAATCGCCGTGCTGAAGCCGGAAGTATATCAAGGAGAACAGGCATGAGCTTTCCCCAAGGCCCAGGGCAGAATAATGGCAACCCTTTCAACCCATTCGGGCAGAACTCCAACAAGAACGACAACGGCGGCAAGTCCGGGCGTTCCGACGGCAACAAGCCATTCTGGCAGTCGCCGTGGTTGTGGGGCGCGGTGATCGTCGTTCTTGCCGTGACGATGTTCCAGATGTTCACCGGGTTCGGCACCCAGACCATCGACACCAAGGACGGCCTGGACCTGCTCAAGAACGGCAACGCGACGTTCGCCAAGATCGTCGACAACAAGCAGAAGGTCACGCTTGAGCTGAAGAGCGATTTCAACAAGCAGGACGCCACCACCGGCAAGAACCGCAATTACGGCAAGAATGTGCAGTTCTATTACACGTTCGCCGAGGGGCAGGATATTCTCAAAGCCGTCGAAAAGGCCAACCCGACCAAGGGTTGGACGGCCGATATCGAATCGACGAGCGTGGTGAGTTATCTGCTCACCTCCATACTGCCGTTCATTATCTTCTTCGCGCTGTTCTGGTTCCTGATGAGCCGTATGGGCGGCGCGTCCGGCATGTTCGGCATGGGCGGCAAGAAGAACAACGGCAAACTGCTCGAAGGGCAGACCCCGAAGACCAGATTCGCCGACGTGGCGGGCGAAGACGAGGCTCTGGCCGAAGTCGAGGAAATCAAGGACTTTTTGAAGGATCCGGCCAAATACAAAGCGCTGGGCGCGCGTATTCCGCGCGGTGTGCTGCTGTACGGCCCTCCCGGCACCGGCAAGACGTTGCTGGCCCGCGCCATTGCGGGCGAGGCGGGCGTGCCGTTCTATTCGATGGCCGGCTCCGACTTCGTGGAGATGTTCGTCGGTCTCGGCGCTTCGCGCGTGCGCGACCTGTTTGACGAGGCGAAGAAGAACGCGCCCGCCATCATCTTCATCGACGAGATCGACGCCGTGGGCCGCAAGCGCGGCTCGGGCATGGGCGGCGGCCACGACGAGCGCGAGCAGACGCTGAACCAGTTGCTCGTGGAAATGGACGGTTTCGACAACGACACCAACCTCATCATCATCGCCGCCACCAATCGCCCCGATGTGCTCGACCCGGCGCTGTTGCGCCCCGGGCGTTTCGACCGTCAGGTGGGCGTGGCCGCGCCCGACTTGGAAGGCCGCGAGGCGATTCTGAAGGTGCACGCCCAGGGCAAGCCCTTCGTGCCGGACGTCGATTTGCACATGGTGGCCGTGCGCACGCCGGGCTTCACCGGTGCCGACTTGGCGAACGTGCTGAACGAGGCGGCCTTGCTGTGCGCCCGCGCCGGTGCCCAGCTCATCGACAACCGCGCCATTGACGAGGCCATTGACCGCGTGCAGGCCGGCCCGAAGAAGCAGTCGAAGGGCATGGCTTTGGAGGAGTTGCGCAACACCGCATACCACGAGGGTGGCCATGCGCTGGTCGCCGCGGCCCTGAACAACACCGATCCGGTGACCAAGGTGACGATTCTGCCGCGAGGCCGCGCGCTCGGCTATACGGCCGTCATGCCCACCTCCGACCGCTACTCCCAGTCGCGCAACCAACTGCTCGACCAGATGGCTTACGCGATGGGCGGGCGCACCGCCGAGGAGATCGTGTTCCACGATCCCACCACCGGCGCGTCCAACGACATCGAGAAAGCGACGGCCATCGCCCGCACGATGGTGGGCGAATACGGCTTCTCCGCGCGCCTGGGCGCCATCAAGTGGACGGATGACGACGACCAGACCACCGTCATGGACGGCCTTGCCCCGCGCAAATACTCCGACCGCACCGCCGAACTCATTGACGACGAGGTATTGAAGCTCGTCGAGACGGCGCATACCGAAGCATGGACGATCCTCAACGAGAACCGCGAGATTCTCGACGAACTCGTGCGCCAATTGCTCGTCAAGGAAACCCTGAATGAGAAGGAGCTGGCCGAGATCTTCGCGCCCATCAAGAAAGCACCGGAACGCTCGGTGTGGCTGTCGGACGACAAGCGCCCCGATTCCGACAAGCCGCCGGTGGAGATTCCCGAGTCGCTCAAGCGCTCGGTCGGCATCAAGCCGGCTGAGGAGCAACCGGCTGGCACGCCGTCTGGGGAGTGAACCGGCATTATGACGCAACAGGTGCACGGTGTTGGCGGCGTCTCGTCCTCGTCTCTGCCTCACGGGTATGACGAGGAGGGCGTGCGCGAGGCCGTGCGCCTGTTTTTGCGCTCGATCGGCGAGGACCCCTCGCGTGAGGGGCTGGCGGAGACGCCCGACCGCATCGCCCGCGCGTGCAAGGAGCTGTTCGCGGGGCTGGGCGCTTCGCCCGCCGACGTGCTCGAGAAGCACTTCGACGTGGACACCGACGAGCTGGTGCTGGTCAAGAATATCGAGTTGTATTCGGTGTGCGAGCACCACTTGCTGCCGTTCCACGGCGTGGCGCATGTGGGCTATATTCCCGCCAAAGACGGGGTGATGGGCCTAAGCAAGCTGGCGCGGCTGGTGGAGGTGTATGCCCGTCGCCCGCAGGTGCAGGAGCGGCTTACGCAACAGATCGCCGACGCGCTGGTCGAATATGCGGGCGCGCGCGGCGTGATCGTGGTCACCGAATGCGAACACCTGTGCATGTCGATGCGCGGCATCAAGAAGTCCGAGGCGCGCACGGTGACTTCGGCGGTGCGCGGCATGCTGCGCAATCCGGCCACCCGCGCCGAAGCGATGAGCCTCATTCTGAATCACTGAACATCATGATCAACCTGCAATCCATTCGCAACGCCGACCACACGCTGGTGATGGGCGTGCTCAACATCACTGAAGACTCCTTCTCGGACGGGGGCCTGTGGCTCGACCCGAATGCCGCCGCCGCGCACGGGCGTGACATGATGGCTTGCGGTGCCGACATCATCGACGTCGGCGCCGAATCCACCAGACCGGGGGCCACGCGCGTGGCCGAGACGGATGAGCTTGCGCGTATCACCGGCGCGGTCAAGGCGCTCGTGCCAGCCGGGGCGACGCTCTCCATCGACACCACCCGCGCTTCGGTGGCCGCCGCCGCGCTTGAAAACGGCGCCCAGATTGTCAACGACGTGTCCGGCGGCACGTTGGACGCTCGGCTACCCCACGTCGTGGCCGAACACGACTGTCTGTACATCGTGCAACATTGGCGCGGCTGGCTTGCCGGGTCGTCGGACGCGGACACCTCGCGATATGAGCACGGTGTGTTGGCCGACGTGCGAGACGAGCTGATGCGTCAGGTGGACGCGGTGCTTGAGGCGGGCGTGAGGCCGGAGCGCGTCATCATCGACCCCGGCCTTGGCTTCTCCAAACCCGGCATCGAACACAATATGCCCCTGCTTGCTGGCCTTGAGACGTTCCGCGCCACCGGATATCCGGTGTTGATCGGGCAATCGCGCAAGCGCTTCGTTTCCGCGGTGCTTGGTGAGGCCGGCGTGACCGAACCATCGATGGACGATCGCGACAACGCCACCGCAGCCATCTCCGCCCTGTGCGCCGAACACGGCGCATGGGCCGTGCGCGTGCACGACGTGCCCCGCACTCGCGCCGCCGTCGCCATCGGCAACACTTGGCGTAGCTATGCGCAGTGAAATCAGGCCGTTGACGCGCCATTTACGCACGCGATCCACGCTATCTCGCTTACGTGTGGCAGGCCCTTACAAGAAACCGAAGTATCGCCGGCGTGATTCCAACGGCGATACTCCAAGTTCTTTCAGAGGTATGCCACACATAAGCGAGATAGCGGCGAACAAACTGTTTTGCGGAGCCCGGATGGTTTTGCGCCCGATGGCGGCCGGGGGAGCATCAACGCCTACAATCGACAAGGAAAGAAAGGAATCGCATGGATAAGATCGTCCTCACCGGCGTGCGCGCCAACGGCACGCACGGTGTGCTCGACTTCGAGCAGGAGCGCGCCCAGACCTTCGTCGTGGACGTCACGCTGTTCCTCGACCTCGCCAAAGCCGGCCAAAGCGATGCCCTGAGCGACACCGTTGACTACGGTCGCGTCGCTAAAGACATCGTGGCCGTCGTCGAAGGCGAGCACGTCGACCTGATCGAAGCGCTCGCCCAGCGCATCGCCGACCGCATTCTCGCCATCGGGGCCATCGCCCGCGTCGAAGTCACCGTGCACAAGCCGCACGCGCCCATCACGGTGCCGTTCGACGATGTGGCCGTCACCATCACCCGTGCGCAAGCCAAAACCGCCCATCGCGCGGTCATCGCCTTGGGCGGCAACCAAGGCGATGTGGCCGATACGCTGCGCGACGCGGTGCGCCGCATCGACGCGCTCGACGGCACACAAGTCATCGGCGTCTCGCCGCTGTATCGCACCGCCGCCTGGGGCATGCCGGCTGGCACCCCCGATTTCCTCAACGCCGTGGCCGAAGTGACCACCACACTCGACGCTCATGAGCTGCTTGACGGACTGCGCCGCATCGAGGCCGATCACGGCCGCACGCGCGAAACGCACTGGTCGAACCGCACGCTCGACCTCGACATCATCGATTTCGACGGGCGGCAGTCCGACGATCCTGCGCTGACCCTGCCGCACCCGCGCGCCTGGCAACGCGCCTTCGTGCTGGTGCCGTGGGCCGCGCTCGACCCGCAAGCCGATTTGCCCGGCATGCATGGCGGCCCCGTCTCCGAACTCGCGGAAGGCCTCGTCGCCGAAGCCGACGAGCCACCGGTCGAACTCGTTTCGAGCGATTGGCTCGCCTCTGGCGAGAGCCGCCACACGCCACGCGTGGGTGAAGGCACCGAAGCCGGCCTCCAATCCGGCACCCAAGCCGGCACCCAATCCCGCCCCGCCGTCATTTCCCTCGAATCCACCAGCCCGGATGCGGAAACGCTGTTCCGTGAGGCGATCGTCGCCATCGACGGCATCCCCGGCAATCAGGTCGAGGGCATTTCGCCGCTGTATCACTTGAGCAATTTCGACGGCCCGGACGCGATGAGCGCCGTTATCCAGATCGTCACCAAACTGGGTGCCGCCGACCTCATCGATGCGCTCGGCACCATCGAAACCGCGCACGGCAAAGCCGTTGATCTCGACTTGGTGGATATGGATGGCGTGCGCTGCGACGAGCCCGACTGCCGCGTGCCGTGGCCCTCCGCGCGACGGCGTGCCGCGGTGCTTGCGCCTTGGATGGACATGGACCCGAACGCCACGCTGGGCGGCGACCCGGTGGCGTTCCTGCTTGCACAGGCCGAGGATGCGGGACGCGTCGGCCTGCTCTCCGACGCCTGGATTCTCGGTTCCGCGTGAGCTGAGGCCGAAAGAATCCCGAACAACCCCGAAAAATCCCGAAGAACCCCAATCAGCCCCAATCAAGCGTGATGCGCAATAATGGAACCGTCCAACGCGAAAGGAGCCGCACAATGAACGCACGTCGAACCCCATGGTGGCACCCGCTTATCGCCCTGTTGCTGGGCGCGCTCGCCGGCATCGGCATCGCGGTGCTGGGCGAACATTACAGCGTCACGCTCATCGGCGCTCCTTGGTTTGTGGCCGCACTGCTCATCATCGTCGGCATCGTGGTGCTGGTGCTCGCGCTGAACGTGCATAAATACGCCAACACCGACCCGAAGAAGCGCCCCAACACCTTCGTCAACCCCACGCTTGCCTTCAACACGCTGGTGCTGTGCAAGGCGCTGATTCTCGCCGGAGCCGCGCTCGCCGGCTGGTATGGCGGCCAGATCATCCCGTCGATTTCGCACTTTGAGGCGTCATTCTACGAACATGCCGTTGTCGAATGCGCCGTCACCGCCGTGGTGTGCCTGATCGATATGGTGATCGGCCTGGTGGGGGAGCATCTGTGCCAGCTGCCGCCCACCGAAGGCCCGGAGAACCCCAAGCTCGAAGCCGCCGCCCGCAAGCGTGACGTCGCGCCCGCCGCCACCAAAAACATGTAGGCGTAAGGTCGGCCGTTACGCTTGCGGCACGCGGATCATGGCTTCCTGCGCAATGGAGGCCACCAGCTCGCCACCCAGCGAATACACTTTCGCAACGCCCAGCCCGCGCCCGTGCGCGGCGGTCGGCGTGTCCTGCACATACAGATGCCATTGGTTGATGTCCACATCGCGATACCACCACATCGAGTGGTCGATGGAAGCGTAGGAGATGCCCGGCGTTGAAATGCTCAACCCCGCGCGGCGCAGCACCGGCTCCATCATGATCTGGTCACAACCTAGCGCCAACAGCGCCCGATGCATGGTCTGCGACACGTCCGCATGCCCGTCCGCCCGCATCCACACCATCTGCTTGCCGCTGTCGGCCTCGGCGGCGGCGCTGTCGGGCGCGAGCATGACCGTGGGCGTGATGTGACGAATGTCGAACGGCGATTTTTCCGAATAGAACTTCGCGAACGCCGACTTGTCCGCATACGGCTCCATCAGCTGCTTGGCGTTGGTCAGCGTTTCGGGGGCGGGCACGTCGGCCGGCATCGGGTCGGCGAACTCGACGCCCGCCTGCCCCTCCTCCTGGAACGAGGCGATTGCCGTCAGAATCGGCCCCTCGGCCTGTGTCACGTTCACGCGCCGCGCCGAAAACGAGCGGCCGTCGCGCAACGTCTCCACATCGAAAAGCAAGTCCTGGCGAATGTCGCCGGCCGTAATGAAATAGCCATGAATCGAGTGCGGCAAGCGCGAGGTGCCCACGGTTTTCGCCGCCGCCATCAGCGACTGCGCGATCACCTGCCCGCCGTAGACGCGCCCGGTGGGATAATAGAGGCTTTCGCCGTTGATGTATGTGTGGTCGCGGTATTCGGACGGCGTGCCCAGCCCCAACACCTTCACGATGTGTTCCAGCGCGTTGCTCTCCTCAGACATATCCACCATCCCCGTTCGTGTTCATTGCCTGTACGCTGCCCACACTCTATCCCGCTCTTGTTAATAACTGGTCTGCTGCGGTGGCGCGCGGGGAAACGGGCGGATTGCCGCCCTCCTTTTGGTGGGTCCGGTGTTGCGCGGTTCGCTGGAAACCTGCCCGTCTGAGCTGTGAGCGGAAATAGGGGGTCTGCGTCCATCACGAGTGGGGGCGTAGCCTTGGACGCCTCGGTTGCGTCTTGCCGCACGGCGGACGCCGGTATATGGATAAAGGAGTTTGAAGATCATGCCTTTGGGTGAGTCTTCTCGTGCGCCAATGTTGGTGCGTGTGCTGTGTCTGGTTATTTCCTGTGTTGTGACTGTGTTGTCGTGCGCGTGGCTGGGGTTGCGGGCATCGGCTGCCGGGCGTGGCTTGGGTTCGGCATCGGTGACATTGAGATTGGTGGGCGCGGGTGATGATGCCGGTTCGTCGCCGTTGGCGTCCACGGGTGCGGGCGTGACGGCGGCGGTGCTGGCCGCGTTGGGGTTGCTGGTGTTGGGCTGGTCCGTGGCGCGCTGGCGTTCCCATGACGTTGTGCGTGGCGTGCGTGCGGTGCTGGTGCGTGTGGCTGGGGCCGTATTGGCGGTGGCTATGCTGGCGTCTTCGTTCGTTGTGGCCACTGGTGAGGCGCGCGCCGCGGACGCGGGGCTTGAGGGCGTGAGTGTGAGTGCGCCGGGCGAGGCGAAGGTTTCTGCGGATGGCTCGGTGTACGGTGTGCCCAATCTGACGGTGAGGAATGGGTCGGATCGTGACATCAAAGTCGAGTTGGTGCGCGTGTCCGACGGTGTGTCCTGGCACAGTCAGCTGATTGGCAGGACGATCAAGCAAGGTGGGGAGCTGACGGCCGGCTGGACGGGGGCGACCACGGTGCCTCAGGCGTTGGCTTCCCAGCCTCGGGGCGTGACCGTCACGGTTGATTACTCCTATGATGTCACTTCCGAGCCGAGCCCGTCTCCTGAACCGGACCCGATTCCTGAACCGGACCCGTCTCCTGAACCGAGTCCGACTCCTGAACCGAATCCATCCCCTGAGCCCAGCCCGTCTCCTGAACCGAGTCCGTCTCCCGAGCCGGGCCCATCCCCTGAGCCGGATCCGATTCCTGAGCCGGATCCGTCTCCCGAGCCCGGCCCGTCTCCTGATCCGGGCCCGTCTCCCGCGCCCGCTCCGGCGAAGATGAGCAAGGTTACGTTCGATGCGAACGGCGGCAAAGTTGATGGCTCGGAGTCGAAGATCCTGTCTGGCAAGGAGGGCGACGTGCTGACGGCCCCGACGCCCGTGCGCGAGGGTTACTCGTTCTCTGGTTGGTACAAGGCTCCGGACGATGAGGCCACAAAGCTGCCCGACGACGCGAAGTTCCCCGTCGAGGACGCGACCTATAAGGCGAAGTGGACTGCGAATGCGGGCACACGGTACACGGTGAAGCATTACCTGCAGAACCTCGAAGACGACAATTATCCGGCCAATCCGAAGGATACGGATGTTCTGACCGGTGCGACCGATGCGCAGACCCAGGCTGTGGCGAAGTCGTATGACGGGTTCACTGCCGTGACCCCGATCGCTCAGGCAACCATCAAGAGTGACGGCCAGACAGTGGTTGAGGTCAGATACACGCGCAACAGTTACCAGTTGACCTTCGATGCGAACGGCAAGACCGATGCGACCGGCATGCCGTCCGCACAGACAGTGAAGTACGGGGCCAAAACCACAGATCCGAATGCCGCGCCAACGGCTGCAGGTTACGTGTTCGCCGGCTGGTATACGGAGAAGACTGGCGGGGCCAAGTGGGATTTCGCCAAGAACACGATGCCCGCCAACGGCCAGACCTTGTACGCGCGTTGGACGCCCATCACATACACGGTGACGTTCAACAAAAATGCTCCCGACGGCGCAACTGTCACCGGTTCCATGAACCCGCAGTCGTTCACATACGGCACGGAGCAGAAGTTGACCACTAACGGGTTCACCTACGCGGGTTACGTGTTTGCCGGTTGGGCGACGAAACCGTCCGGTGCGGCGAAATACACGAACGAGCAGCGGGTCGGGAATCTGACAGCCTCCCCGAACGGGACGGTAAGCCTGTACGCAAAGTGGGAGGAAGCTACTTATTGGCTTGGCGGCAATCCTGACAACCCTGAAGCCAATGTTGTGAAAGGCTCGTCCACTATTAAGGCGGATGTAACGAAGATCAGAGAGAACAATCAATCCGTCATCGATGAGTACAAGAGGTATATGAACGATGACAAGATTCACCTGTATGTGAAGCTTGTTGGTGAGAACGGCGCGACTAATTCCGCCGACAACTATTTGCAGTTGCGCATCATCCATGTCGGTCCGCATGACGCTGACGATTCCGCCCTCACATTCCAAGCCATGCATTCCATGCCCAAGGGGTATCAGATGAGTGCGAAGCAGACCAATGTCGGTGGTTTCTATATCAGTGAATTGTATCGAAAGATGAACTCGCCTGAGGGGGAAATCTTCATTCTGTTGCCTCAGGGCCTGCGCAGCGATATCAAGGAAGTCAAGAAGATATACGGCGTCGGTGGCGGGACTTCCAGCAATCCGCGAACAGACACCAGAACGGATCCGATGAAGATATGGCCATTGTCCTACTCGGAACTGACGGGCACGGGCTACAACGATTTGACCGAGGGATCACAATACGATTATTGGAAGGGCAAGATCACCGATGCGGATGTCCAGAATGCGGCTCTTAACAGCCTGTATAAGACTCGTTCTGGCGGCACTCCGACTGGTGTCGAGCCTCCTGGTTGGTGGGAACGAACCGTGCAACCGAGCTATGACGACCATTTCCTGTATGTAAATTCGAACGGCAACCCGAACATTCTTATAAGGGCTAATTACCATCGGGGCGTGGTTCCGGCGTTCTGCTTCTGACCCCGCATTCCCGCGCCGGCGGGGCTAACGTTCCCCGCCGGCGCTGCCTTGCTCGGAGCTGGCAGATGCGTGTCTGACTAAACTACGGCAACCGCCAGTCGATAGGATCCGCACCCATCCTCGTCAGCGCCTCGTTCGCCCGTGAGAAGGGACGCGACCCAAAGAAGCCGCGCGAAGCGGACAGCGGGCTGGGGTGCGGCGACTTGATGATGAACGCGTTGGTGAGCAGCGGCTCAAGACTTTGCGCGTTGCGCCCCCACAGAATCGCCACCAGCGGCTTCGGGTTCCCCTGCTCGTCGACGCGCGCGTTGAGCGCCCGAATCGCCGCGTCGGTGACATCCTCCCAGCCTTTGCCCTGATGGCTGTTGGGCCGCCCGACACCCACGGTCAGGCACCTGTTGAGCAACAGCACCCCGCGCCCCGTCCACGGCGTCAAATCCCCGTTGCTCGGTGCCGGCACGCCCAAATCGCTCATCAATTCCTTATATATATTGATCAGGCTCTTCGGCAAGGGGCGCACATCAGGCGCCACGCAAAAACTCAACCCCACCGGGTGCCCCGGCGTGGGATAGGGATCCTGCCCGACGATCAGCACGCGAATGGAGTCAAAAGGAATGGTGAAAGCTCTGAGAATGTTGCGGCTGGCGGGAAGCCACGGACGGCCCGCGCGGGTCTCCTCGCGCAGGAAATCGCCCATGCGATGTACCGTCGGCTCCACATCGGCCAGCGCTTCGGCCCATCCCGCTTCCACGAGGTCTTTCAGTGCTTTGATGTCGCTCATGCGACACCACTGTACTAGCAGACGTGCTTATGGGCGCATCCTCGAAGGCACACCCGCGGGTTTCGTGCATATCCAGTGCATTCAGGCGTGTGGCGCACATCTGTGGGGTTGCCGTGACGTTACACTCGTGGGTAGCTTCATGTGGGGAGTCATGTGATGGAAGGATTGATGTTATGACGAACAACGACGAGCATGATGTAGCGCTCTACGAGACCGACGCGTTCGACAATCCGCCGCAGGGGCCTGTCGGAGTCCATCGTGGCAAGCGCAGTGCGGCATCGCGCTTCCTGCCGCTCGTCGTGGTCGTGATTGTCGCGGCGCTGTGCGGTTTCCTCGTTTGGGGTGCGCTCTCCGGCGAGATCAGTAACATCAAGTGGCCTTGGTCACACACCACCACCAGCAGTACCAGCAGCCAGGTCACCTCCAGCGAGCAGTCCGAGGAAGAGGCCGCCGAGCAGCAGGCCGCCGCCGAAAAGCAGGCGGAAGAAGAAGCCGCCGCGAAGAAGAAGCAGGCTGAGGAGGAAGAGGCTGCGAAGAAGCAGGCCGAGGAGGAGGCCGCCCGCCAGGCCGCGCAGGTCAACAAGGCTACTGCGGTGCGTGTGGTCAACGGCACCAACACCGCCGGCTACGCCGCCACCAAGAAGAGCGTGCTCGATCAGGCGGGATATACGAGCGTCGTCGCCGCGAATCCCACCGGCACGCTGCCGAGCGCCACGGTGGTGTGGTATCAGAACGAGAGCGACAAGGCCACTGCGCAGGATGTCGCCAACACCCTGGGCATCTCCAACGTGGAGCAAACCACCGGCCTGTCGTCGTCGATTGTCGTGGTGCTGTTGAACTGAGCACCGATGCCGTTATGGCACGGCGCGGACATTGAGCCATAAGGCCATCCGCCGTGATATTTGCTATGCGGGCGTTGCGCGGCGCGTGTCGGCCCGGAAAGTTGCTATACTTGTCCGACGAATCGCATGGCGGGGGAGGCGGTGTGGTTTTAGTGTCCCTGTCGTATCGGTAACTCATTGTTTTCAATGTTCATAGGGAAGGTAGTATGACGCAGGGAACAGTCAAGTTCTTCAATAATGGCAAAGGATATGGTTTCATCACACCGGCTGAAGGGGACGAAGATGTTTTTGTCCACTATTCGGTGATTCAATCGGAAGGGTTCAAAACCCTGAACGAAGGCGATATAGTCGAATACGAAGTTGAGAAAGGACCAAAGGGATTGCAGGCCATCTCGGTGACCAAGCTGTGAATCCCGCCGATATAACATAACCCGTCCGTGATGGTTGAGAAGTCGTACATCTCAGTTTGCCCCGGTCTGTATGACGGGGTTTTTCTATATTTCCACCCTGATTTTCACGCCCAAGGCGCAATCGGCGGCGCGAATGTTGGCACTCTCATGCCTTGAGTGCTAATCTCACAGTTAGCACTCGGGAGGCGTCGGTGCCAGTCGGCGGCTGACGGTCGATTGCGCGGCCTCACGTTTCGCGAGTGGAACCTAGTACACATCAGCCATTTGGAGGATATAAACACCATGGCAAAGATCATCTCGTATGATGAGGAAGCCCGTCAGGGCATGTTGGGTGGTCTCGACAAGCTCGCCAACACCGTCAAGGTCACGCTGGGCCCCAAGGGCCGCAACGTCGTGCTCGACAAGACTTACGGCGCGCCGACCATCACCAACGACGGCGTTTCCATCGCCAAGGAAATCGATTTGGACGACCCGTATGAGCGCATCGGCGCCGAGCTGGTCAAGGAAGTCGCCAAGAAGACGGACGACGTCGCGGGCGACGGCACCACCACCGCCACCGTGCTGGCGCAGTCCCTCGTGCATGAGGGCCTGAAGAACGTGGTCGCCGGCTCCAACCCCATCGCGCTGCGTCGCGGCATTGAGAAGGCCACCGAGGTCATCGTCAAGGAACTCGTCGCCGCCGCCAAGGACGTCGAGACGAAGGACCAGATCGCCGCCACCGCCACCATCTCCGCCGCCGACCCCGAGGTTGGCGAGAAGATCGCCGAGGCGCTGGACAAGGTCGGTCAGGACGGCGTCGTCACCGTTGAGGACAACAACCGCTTCGGCCTGGATCTCGACTTCACCGAGGGCATGCGTTTCGACAAGGGCTACATCGCCCCGTATTTCGTCACCAACGCCGAAGACCAGACCGCCGTGCTTGAGGACCCGTACATCTTGCTGACTTCCGGCAAGCTCTCCTCCCAGCAGGATGTGGTGCACATCGCCGAACTGGTGATGAAGACCGGCAAGCCGCTGATGATCATCGCCGAAGATGTCGACGGCGAGGCGCTGCCCACCCTGATTCTCAACACCATCCGCGGCACCTTCAAGTCCTGCGCCGTCAAGGCTCCGGGCTTCGGCGACCGCCGCAAGGCCATGCTGCAGGATATGGCCATCCTGACGGGCGCGCAGGTCGTGTCCGACGAGCTGGGCCTGAAGCTCGACTCCGTTGACATGTCCGTGCTGGGCACCGCCAAGAAGATCATCGTCTCCAAGGACGAGACCACCATCGTCGCCGGCGGCGGCTCCTCCGAGGACGTGGCCGCTCGCGTGGCTCAGATTCGCGCCGAAATCGAAAACACCGATTCCGACTACGACCGCGAGAAGCTGCAGGAGCGCCTGGCCAAGCTGGCCGGTGGCGTGGCCGTCATCAAGGTCGGCGCGGCCACCGAGGTCGAGGCCAAGGAACGCAAGCACCGCATCGAGGACGCCGTGCGCAACGCCAAGGCCGCCATCGAGGAAGGCCTGCTGCCCGGCGGCGGCGTGGCCCTCGTTCAGGCCGCCAAGAAGGCCGAAAGCGACGAGGCCATCACTTCGCTCACCGGCGAAGAGGCCACCGGTGCCGCCATCGTCTTCCGCGCCGTCGAGGCCCCGATCAAGCAGATCGCCGAGAACTCCGGCGTCTCCGGTGACGTGGTGTTCAACACGGTGCGCGACCTGCCCGAAGGCCAGGGCTTCAACGCCGCCACCGACGAGTATGAGGATCTGCTCGCCGCCGGCGTGACCGACCCGGTGAAGGTGACCCGTTCCGCCCTGCAGAACGCCGCCTCCATCGCCGGTCTGTTCCTGACCACCGAAGCCGTCGTGGCCAACAAGCCCGAGCCTCCGGCTCCCGCCCCCGCTCAGGGCGCCGACATGGGCTACTGATTCGCGTATAGCCCGTTAACTTCAAGGGGTTCCTTGGCTTAGGCCAAGGAACCCCTTGTCGTTATTGCGCGAACAGGCGGGAGGCGGCGGATTCGGCGTCGGCGTAGACCGCGGAGGCCTGCGTCAGCGCGTGCTGAATCGCCTCCAGCGAGGCCTCCATGCGCTGTTGCGCCGAACGCCATTCGGCGGCCACCGAAGTGAATTGCGTGGCCGCTGAGCCTTTCCAAACGCTCTGCAGGTTGTTGAGGTTGGCATACATGCCCGCCACGGCCTGTCTGATCTGACCCACCGAGTTCTGCACGGCCGCGCTTGAGGATTGGATCTGTTCGGAATCCACTTGATATTGAGGCATCGTTGTCTCCTTATGGTTGGTTTGGTTGATATTGTCGCCGCCCGTCCGCTTGGCGCAACCGGTCGGTAAGGTGGAGTGTATGACATTGCAACAGCTTGGCACCGCGAAAACAGGTAATGTGGGCGAAGCCCCCCTTACCGGCGTGTCGCGCGTGGCAAAACGGCTTATTTGCTTGATTTTGGCGCTTATTTGTGCATTGTGGATAACTCCGTTCGCCCAAGCGGCCGACGCGCTGGGGACGATGACGGACGACATCACCGACCCTCAGAACCTGCTCGGGTCGAACGTCTTCGCCGTCACCGACAAGGTCAAGCAGACCAAGGCCGACACCGGCGTCATCGTGCGGCTGCTGTATGTGGACAGTTTCGGCGAGACGGCCAAGCCCGTCGAGTTCGTCACTCAGGTGCTCGAGTCGGTCAACCCGAAGCCGAATACGGTGCTGCTCGCGGTCGCCTCCGGTGACGGCAGTCTGGTGGTGGCGTCCTCCTCCAATTCCGACGAATGGCTGCGTAAGGAGAGCACCATTGACGCACTGAGCAATGCCGCCTACGACAAGCTCGCCACCAGCGGCGAACAGGATTGGTCGGGCGCGGCCATTGCGATGATGGACGAGATCGCCAAGGAGAAGAAGACCGACACATCGTCCACCACGGCGATGGTCGGCGTGATTGGCCTGGGGGCAACGCTGGTCGCGCTTGTGGCGGTGATCGTTGTCGCGGTGATGCTGCATCGCCGCAAGGCTCGCAAGGGCAAAGCGGATTCAGCCGACGACGAAGAGGCAATTATCGAGGAAAGCCTTGAATCCGATGAGTCTCAGACGGCCGATTCCCAGCGGGACGAGGCATCCGAACCCATCGAGCAGTCAGACGTAGCGCCCGAATACGCGGAGCAGTACATGAGGCAGTCAGTCGACCAGTCAAGCGAGGAGCCCGCTCCTGCGCCTCAAACAGACCCGCATGAATCCGACTGATATCGCTGCCAGCAAAACGCCCAGACGACGTTCAGGAAACCTACAGGCAGTGGGGACAAGCTGGAACCATGAATAAGCCCATAGAAGCATCGATTGTTGTCGTTGACGACGAGCCATCCATCCGAGAACTCCTTGTCGCTTCCCTGCATTTCGCCGGTTTTGAAGTGAACACCGCCGCCTCCGGCTCCGAAGCCATCGAAGTCATCGAGAAGGTTCAGCCGGATCTGATCGTGCTCGACGTCATGCTCCCCGACATCGACGGTTTCACCGTCACCCGCCGCATCCGCCAGGAAGGCATCGACGCGCCGGTGCTGTTCCTCACCGCCCGCGACGACACGCAAGACAAGGTGATGGGGCTGACGGTCGGCGGCGATGATTATGTCACCAAGCCGTTCAGCCTTGAGGAGGTCGTGGCCCGCATCCGCGCCATTCTGCGCCGCACGCGCGAGGAAGTCGAGGACGACCCGATCATTCGCGTGGCCGATCTGGAAATCAACGAGGACTCGCACGACGTCACCCGCGCAGGGCAGACCATCGACCTGAGCCCCACCGAATACAAGCTGTTGCGCTATCTGATGGACAATTCAGGCCGCGTGCTGTCCAAAGCGCAGATTCTCGACCATGTGTGGCAATACGACTGGGGCGGCGACGCGGCCATCGTGGAAAGCTACATCTCCTATCTGCGCAAGAAGGTAGATGGCGTCGAAGTGAGGGGAGAAGACGGCAAGATGCACAAGGCCGTTCCGCTGATCGAAACGAAACGCGGCATCGGCTATATGATTCGTGAACCCAAGTCATAACCCAAACCCGAACCCATGATGAGCCAATCTTCTAAACCCAAGACAGGCCAGCCTGTCGATGCCCAGGCACCAGCTCCGGCGGCACCGCAGTCGCTCGGAAGCCCTGCCATGCGCAAGAAGAAACCGTCGATATGGCACCGGTTCACTCATTTCTTCATCAACCGTCTCGACCGCATTTCGCTGAGCGCCAAACTCGTCGCCTGCACGCTGGTGGTGCTCATCGTCGGCACCGTGGGCATTTCAGCAGCCATCCGCCAGATGGTCGGCAACTATCTGCTGCAGAAAACGGATAACGAACTCATCTCGCAACGCACACTCGTGATGCGCAACATCGATGTGTTGCGTAAGGCAGACAAGCAGACCAACGGCCTCAGCAGCTACTTTTTGCAGATACGATACGCTGAAAACGGCGAATTGACAGGCGAAGTGGCCACCCCGCTCTATCCCGTGCTCGACGGCAACGTGGTGTCCATGCCCAAACTGCCCCCGGACGATCAAATCTACGATTCCATGCTGGGCAAGCCATATACCACCAGCGCCGTCGTGCGCATGGCCACCACCCATGATTTGAGTTCGGACTCGGACGGCGACGACGCCACGTCTTCCGAAACCGTCGGAGGCAATGTCAGCTACAAAACCATGCAGACGGCAAGCGCCCCCTGGCGCGTGGCCGCGTTCAACTGGGTGGACGAATCCGACAAAACCAATCAGCGAAAAGGCGTGGTGTTCATCGGCCTGTCGCTGTCGGATCAGATCGACACCATCAACACACTCACGCGATATTGCATCATCGTGGGCATCGCCATCGTGCTGCTCGGCGGCTCGCTGGCCGCGCTGATCATCCAACGCACGCTCGACCCGCTCAAGCGCATCGAGAAAACCGCGGCCAAAATCGCGGCGGGAGACTTGAGTCAGCGCGTGCCGCCCGCCCCGGAAAACACCGAAGTCGGCTCGCTCTCCGCCTCGCTGAACACGATGCTTGCGCGCATCGAACACAGTTTCCACGAGCAGGAACAGACCACGGCCAAGATGAAACGCTTCGTCTCCGACGCGAGCCACGAGCTGAGAACCCCGCTGGCCGCCATCCACGGATATGCGGAGCTGTACACCATGCAACGCGACTTGCCCGGCGCGCTTGAGCGGGCGGACGAATCCATCGCGCATATCGAACGTTCCAGCCAGCGCATGACGGTGCTGGTGGAGGATCTGCTCTCGCTCGCGCGGCTTGACGAGGGGCGCGGCATCGATTTGACGCAGAGCGTTTCGCTCACCGCGTTGGTGACGGATGCGGTGGACGACCTCCACGCGCTCGACCCTGATCGCACGGTGCGGCTGGGCACGGTGGCGTTCGCTCCCTCGGGCGAACAGCCCGCCGCGCTGAATATCGTCGATGGGGATATGCCGCCCGTCACGCTGATGGGTGACGCGTTGCGTTTGCGCCAGGTGGTGACCAACATCGTGGGCAATATCCACCGGTACACGCCGCCTGATTCCCCGGTGTGCGTCGCCGTGGGGGTGCTCCCCGCTTCGGTGCGCCCGGCTGAGCTTGCGGCGTTGCCGTCGATGGACGATTCCATGAGGCGTTTTCTCGATGCGGTCGAAGTGGGGCAGTCGGTGCATGCCGGCACGAATTACGCCGTGCTGTGTTTCGAGGATCACGGCCCGGGCGTGCCGGCTCAGTCGCGCTCGCAGCTGTTCGAGCGTTTCTATACCGCCGATCCCTCGCGCGCGCGGGACAAGGGCGGCACCGGCTTGGGGTTGGCCATCGCGCAATCCGTGGTCAAGGCGCATCAGGGCCTGATCTGCGCTTCCGACACCCCCGATGGTGGGCTTACCATCACCATCATGCTGCCCATCGGGCCGGTCGAGTCGCTGTCGGACGCGCCTGACGAGACGCGCGACGAGGGGGACAAGTCCAAGCCCAAGGCAAGCAAGGGCAAGTGGCTCGCTCGCTGAAGCCCGCTTGTCTTGTCTTGGCGCAGTCTGACGCGGTTTGGCTCAATCTGGCTCAGTCTGACGCGGCTTGACACAACTACATACCCTTCACGCCTTTGGTGGCGCGGGTGCGGTAGAATAAACCGGATTGAGTGAAATCAAGGCATAAGGAAAGGGATGATGCGCGATGCCTACCGGTCGAGTTCGTTGGTTCGATGCCGCCAAGGGATATGGCTTCATCACCAGTGATGATGGTGGGGATGTCTTCCTGCCCGCGACCGCGGTGCCTGCCGGCGTGACCACGTTGCGCAAGGGCACAAAGGTGGAATATTCCGTGGTCGAGGGGCGCAAGGGGCCTCAGGCGATGGATATGACGCTGTTGCAGTCCGCGCCTTCGCTGGTCAAGGCCACCCGCCCGAAGCCGGACGACATGGCCGCCATCTGCGAGGATCTGATCAAGATGCTGGATTCCGCGGGCAATACCTTGCGCCGCCATCGCTACCCTTCCTCCGGCGAAAGCCGCAAGCTCGCGGCGCTGTTGCGCGCGGTGGCCGACAATTTCGACGTACAGGACTGATTCATGGCACGCTCCAAAACCCCCAAGCAGCTCGACCCGCGTGATATCGCACGCGCCGTGGCCATTGAAGTGGCTGGTGAACCCGAACAGGTGGGTGATGTGGTCGAGACCATCGATTTGGGGGATTGCGTCACCGATTTTCGTCTCGGCGCGCATGTGCGCGGGTATGAGGGCTGGCAGTGGTCCATCACCTTGTACCACGATGAGGAGGCCGGCACCTGGACGGTCAACGAATCCTCGCTGATTCCCACTGACGAGGCGCTGCTGCCGCCCGCGTGGGTGCCGTGGAAGGATCGTCTGAGGCCTGAAGATTTGGCACCCACCGATTCGATTGGCACCGATCCGGATGATCCGCGTCTTGAGGATGGGTTCAGAAAAACCGAGCCGGTTGCCGATGATGCTGAGGCGGATGATGGCAAGTCCGAATCGGTTGCTGAAGGTGCTGAGTCTGATGATTCCATGCCGAGTGACGCTGCCTCGGATGATGTCGCGTCGGACGACGCCACCGAAGACATCGTCGAGGAGTTTGCGCTGTCGCGTCGCCATGTGCTCTCCCCATTGGGGCGGGCGCAAGCCACGAAGCGTTGGTATGAAGGGCCTCGCGGGCCGAAGGCTCTTTCCACCAAAACCGCCGAAGGCAACCTGTGCTCCACCTGCGGTTTCTTCGTGCCGCTGAAAGGCGAGCTGAACCTGCTGTTCGGCGTGTGCGCGAATAAATGGAGTCCCGACGACGGGCGCGTGGTCTCGCTCGATCACGGTTGCGGCGAGCATTCCGAAATCGAGCCGCCGGAGCTGAGCCGCCTGTGGGTGCAGTCGAAGCCCACGTTGGACGACCTGCGCATCGACGTGGTCGCCCAGCAGCCGCGCGAGGAGCGTGGTGCGGTCGAAGCCCTTGAACAGTCGGATGAGGCCAGCGAAGAGGACATCGACGAGAACACCGAAATCGACATCGATTCCGATGACGTGCGTGGCAACCTCACCGAAGACGACGACACTCCCGAACTCGAAGAAGTCGTCGCCATAGCTTCAGACGAGGCCATCGAAGAAAACGACGACGCCGAAGACGAGGAATAAATCCCCGCCAAACCATTAGTGCACGACGGTGACGGTGCACTCGGAGAAATTGACGATCTGCCGGGAAACCGAACCCAGGAAATGCGCGTCGAGGCCACTCAGCCCGCGCGAACCAACCACCAGCAGACTGGCGTAACGCGACGCGGCGATCAACCCCTTTGACGCCGGAATATGGAAAGCGTGGGGCACCACCTTGATCTGCGGCGCGATGGCCGCGGATCCAAGCAGATTGGCAAGTATCTCTTCGGCGCGCTGCTGCCCCGCCTCAATCGGCGGCACCGCGTTCTCATAACCAGGCACTGCGCCCAAATCCTTGAGCTGCCAGCACAACAGCACATGCAGCGGCAGGTCATGCACTTGAGCCTCGTGCGCGGCGAACTCCAACGCCTTCAGCGACGTCTTCGAACCATCGACCCCCACCACCACGGGGCGTTGCGCCGCCTCGGGCACGCCTTCGCTCGAAACATAATGAACCGTCTGGTTGCCCGGCGTGAGCGCGTTGGCGATGTCGTCGGTCACCGACTCATCCTCGCTTCCCGCAATGCGCACCACCGTCACCGGCACCTGCGCCGCTTCAGCCAACGACGCGGACAGCGAACCCATGAACCAACGCGCCACGCGACCCAACGAACGACGACCCACCACAATCTGCTGGGCGTCCTTGCCGAGCTGCAACAGCGCGGACGTGCCGGAGGCATGCACCGAGGTCATCGTCAGCTTGCCGGGGTCGAAATCAAGGCTCGCGCTGGTCTTGTCGACCCATGCGTGCAGCTCGTCGGCGATGCCCCGCCGCACGCGATCCCACGCCTCCTCGCTGTCCGGCTCGTCGCCGGCCGTGTCCCACGAGTGCGTCCAGCCGAACACGGCATTGATGCGCTGGCCGGTGAGCGCGGCCTCGCGCATGGCCCATTTCAGTGCCGCGAACGATTCGTCGGAGCCATCGACGCCGACGACGATATCGGCCAATTGCGCGCGTTGGGTGGTGCTGTCATTCATCGTTCGCCTCCTGGCGCTCGGGTTTCTTCTTCAACAACCCAAGCATACTTCCCCTATGCGTCCCCCATGCGCCGGGGTGCCTGTGCCACTACGTTCTGAGCGGAAAAGTGAGTGAATCTTAGGGAAACGTCACCGCGAATCGCTAAAGTGAAACGCAGTGTTTCTTGTGTTAGGGAGGCAAGCATGTTCGAACGGTTCACAGACCGTGCCAGGCGCGTGATTGTGTTGGCGCAGGAAGAGGCGCGAACCCTTCAGCACAACTACATTGGCACCGAGCATCTGCTGCTCGGTTTGATTCGCGAGGGCGAGGGCGTGGCCGCCAAGGCGCTCGCAGCCAAGGGCGTGGAGCTCGACGCCACACGCAAGCAGGTCGAGGAGATGATTGGCAAGGGCAACGCCACATCCAACGGACACATTCCGTTCACCTCCCACGCCAAGCAGGTGTTGGAACTGAGCCTTCGTGAGGCTTTGCAGCTCGGCCATAGCTACATCGGCACCGAGCATATCCTGCTCGGTTTGATTCGTGAGGGCGAGGGCGTGGGCACGCAGGTGCTCATCAAGATGGACGTCGATTTGGGTGACTTGCGCTCGTCCACCATCGATATGATTCGCGGCAATTCCACGAACGCGGGCAAGGGCGAGCTGGCGAACGCCGGCGGCGTGACCGACAAGTCCAACAAGTCCGGCTCGGCGATTCTCGACCAGTTCGGGCGCAACCTGACGGCTGAGGCCGCCGAAGGCAAGCTCGACCCGGTGATCGGGCGCACCCAGGAGATCGAGCGTGTGATGGTGGTGCTGTCGCGGCGCACCAAGAACAACCCGGTGCTGATCGGCGAGCCCGGCGTGGGTAAAACCGCCGTCGTTGAGGGTTTGGCGCAGAAGATCCAGTCTGCCGATGTGCCTGAAACGCTCAAAGGCAAGCAAGTCTATTCGCTGGATCTTGGTTCCATGGTGGCCGGTTCGCGCTATCGCGGTGATTTCGAGGAGCGTCTGAAGAAGGTCTTGAAGGAGATCAAGACCCGCGGTGACATCGTGTTGTTCATCGACGAGATTCATACCATCGTGGGCGCCGGTTCCGCGGACGGTGCGCTCGGCGCTTCCGATATGCTCAAGCCCATGTTGGCGCGCGGCGAGCTTCAGACCATCGGTGCCACCACCACCGATGAATACCGCAAATACATCGAGAAGGACGCGGCGCTGGAACGCCGGTTCCAGCCCATTCAGGTGCACGAGCCGACCATCGCCGAGACCATCGAGATTTTGAAGGGCTTGCGCGAGCGGTACGAGAACCACCACCACGTCACCATCACCGATGAAGCGTTGCAGTCCGCCGCCGAGCTGTCGGCGCGTTACATTCAGGATCGCAACCTGCCCGACAAGGCCATCGACCTGATTGACGAGGCCGGCGCGCGTCTGCGCATCAAGCGGCTCACCACCCCGCCCGAGCTGAAGGAGCTTGAGACGAAGGTCGCCAAGGTGGACGCCGACAAGGAGCAGGCCGTCAAGGATCAGGACTTCGAGAAGGCCGCCGCCCTGCGCGACGACTTGGAGAAGATGCAAGCCGAGCTCAAAGAGAAGCAGGCCGCCTGGCAGGAGGGCGAGTCCGACGTGAAGATGGTCGTGGATGAGGACGTGATCGCCGAGGTGATTTCGTCCACCACGGGCATTCCGGTGGTCAAGCTCACCCAAGCCGAGTCGAAAAAGCTGCTCAATATGGAAGCCGAGTTGCACAAGCGCATCATCGGCCAGGACGAGGCCGTTTCCGCTCTGTCGCGCTCGATTCGCCGCACGCGCGTGGGGCTCAAGGACCCCAAGCGTCCCTCCGGTTCGTTCATCTTCGCCGGCCCCACCGGTGTGGGCAAGACCGAGCTGGCCAAGACTTTGGCCGAGTTCCTGTTCGACGACGAGGATGCGCTGATTCGCGTGGATATGAGCGAGTTCTCCGAAAAGTACGCCGCCTCGCGTCTGTTCGGCGCGCCTCCGGGCTATGTCGGCTACGAGGAGGGCGGCGAACTCACCGAGAAGGTGCGCCGCAAGCCGTTCTCCGTGGTGCTGTTCGACGAGATCGAAAAGGCCCACCCCGACATTTTCAACACGCTGTTGCAGGTGCTCGATGACGGCCATCTGACGGACGGTCAAGGCCGCAAGGTGGACTTCAAGAACACCATCATCATCCTGACCACCAACCTCGGCACGCGAGACATCGCCAAGGCGGCCAATACGGGCTTCAGCTTGGGCGCGAACACCGAGTCGAGCTACCAGCGCATGAAGGATCAGGTCTCTTCGGAATTGAAGCAGCAGTTCCGCCCGGAGTTCCTGAACCGCCTGGACGACATTATTGTCTTCAAGCAGCTTTCGGAGCCAGAGGTGCGTCAGATTGTCGACTTGGACGTCAAGCAGCTCAATGACCGTCTGTTCGACCGTCACATGGCGCTGGAGCTGACGGATGCGGCCAAGGATTTGCTCGCGCAGAAGGGCTTCGATCCGCTGCTCGGCGCGCGTCCGTTGCGCCGCGTGATTCAGCGCGATATCGAGGACGCCATCTCCGAGAAGATTCTTCTGGGCGATTTGGCTGACGGCCACCGCGTGATTGTGGACGCTGAAGGCGAGGGCATCTTGGGCGAGTTCACCTTCAAGGGCGAGTCGTTCGAGGAGCCGCAGCTTGAGGAAGAGCAATCAGCGCCCGCTCCCGAGCTGGTTGGCGCATCTGCTTCGGTCGGCGCCGGCGAATCCGCCGAGCAGTCCGACTGATCATCAAGATAAGACCAACCAAAAAGTCCCCGGCTTGCATCACGCGAACCGGGGACTTTTGATTTGGCGAAAACGTTACTTCACCGCGTTGAGCCACTGCTCCTTGGTGGCCTTTTCGGCTTCAAGCGCGGCCTTCTTGTCGGCGTCCTTTTCGGCGGCGATCCGCTCGTCAAGCTCGGCGAGCTGAGCTTCAAGCTGCGCCTCGAAGCTAGACTTGCGGGCGTCCGCTTCCGGGTCGCTCTTCTGCCAAGCGGCCTCCTCGACGGCCTTGATCTGCTTGTCCACGGCATCGAGACGCCCCTCGATGCGGCGCATGTCATCGCGCGGCACATAGCCGATCTGATCCCACTCCTCTTGGATGGCGGCCAACGTCTGACGCGCCTGCTTGGCGGCCTTCTCGTCGGCAACCGGCACCAAGGCCTCGGCCTTCGCCAGCAGCTCCTCCTTCTTGGCGAGATTCGCCTTCTCACTGGCGGAAGTCTGATCGCGGTCGGCCTGACGCGCGTTGAAGAAGGTGTCGGCGGCCTCGCGGAACTGCTCCCACAAGGCATCATCCTCGCTGCGACCCGCACGCCCCGACTTCTTCCAGCGATCCATCAACTCGTTGAACTTGCGCGAAGTTTCGCCCCAAGCGGTGGAATCCTTCAGCGCAACCGCCTCGGCGATAATCGCCTCCTTGGCGACCTTCGCCTGATTGCGCTCTGCGTCGCGCGTTTGCGCCCACTTGCGGCGGGCCTGATTGAACGTGGTGCGGGCGGCGGAGAAGCGCTTCCACAGCTCGTCGGCGTCCTTCTTGTCGATACGCACGTTGCTGCGCTGGTGCTCCTGCCACTCGTCGAACAGCGCGCGGAACTTGTCGGCGGTGGAACGCCAATTCGTGTTGTCGTTCAAGGAAGCGGTCAGGGCTTCGGCCTTCTCCACGATGGCTGTGCGACCTTCCAAGGCGGCTTGAACGGCGGCCTTGCGCGCCTCGGCGAGCTCAGCCTTTTTGGCTTCGGCGGCGGTCTCGAGCGTTTCGAACTGAGTCTTGAGCCCGGCGATATCGCCCACCACGGCAGGCGAATCGATTTCCACGGCGAGGGACTTCAGCGATTCGTCGATTTCGCGGGACTTGATGCTCGTGGTCTTCAGGCGCGCGGCCAGCGTGTCGAGCTTCGCCTTGAGATCGAGGAAGCGACGGGCATACAGTGCCAAAGCCTCTTCCTTAGACACATCGGGGAACTGGCCGACTTCGCGCTCGGATTCGCCTTCCTTGACGAACACGGTGCCGCTGTCGTCCACGCGACCGAAGCGCTCGGCTTCCTTGATCTGCTCATCGGTATACGCCACGGCGGACGGCGCGGCCACTTGCACGCCGCTTGCGGGTTTCTTGGCAAAAGCGGCAGGGGAGGGAGCGTGCGGTTTCGCCGGGGCGCTCTTCTTCGTTGTTTCCTCCTCTTTGGCCGCGGGTGCGTCCTCCGCCGGAGTGTCTGCCTCGGCTTCTTCCGTCTGGGCGGATGCGGGCGCTTCTGCCTGCGCGGCCTCTTCGGATTGTGCGGGCGCTTCTGCCTGTGCGACCTCTTCCGTCTGTGCGGTATCTTCCGCCTGCGCAGCCTCTTCCGTCTGTGTGGTCTCCTCTGTCTGCGCGGCATCCTCCGCCTGCGCAACTTCTTCCGCCTGCGTCGGCGTTTCGGCCGGCGTTTCTACCTGCGCTGGTGCTGCCGATGTGGTCGATGCCTCCTGCGTGGCAGCTTGAGGCGTCTGCTCTGCTGGGGTGGTAATAGTCTCGTGTTCGTCGGCCATGGTCAGCTCCTTACGGCTTGTCGGTGTATGCGTTTTGCGCTTCACATCCTGAAGAAATCATGGATACTTGACGCAACCCTCACCTATTATATTGGTTTTGTGGCTAAAGGCGCATCAATATCAGGATTTCCAGAGTGGCTCCCTGCCGAACGCGTAGTGGAGCAGCGTGTCATCGACACGCTTCGTGAGGTATTTGAGCTCAACGGCTTCCTCGGCATCGAGACGCGAGCCGTCGAAACAGGGGCTTCGTTGCTCAAGAAAGGCGAGACCAGCAAGGAGATTTATCTGCTGTCTCGCTTGCAGGAGGTCGGGTCCGAATCCGACACTCCGGTTGAGGAGCGGCTGGGGCTGCATTTCGATTTGACCGTTCCGCTGAGCCGTTATGTGGTGGAACATTCCGGGGACTTGGCGTTTCCGTTCAAGCGTTGGCAGATTCAGAAGGTCTGGCGTGGCGAGCGCCCGCAGGAGGGACGTTTCCGCGAGTTCGTGCAGGCCGACATCGACGTGATCGGCAACGGCGATTTGCCGGATCATTATGAGGTCGAACTGCCGCTGGTGATGGTGTATGCGCTGGAACGTCTGCGCGAGTTCGGCTTGCCGAAGGCCACCGTGCATGCGAACAATCGCAAGCTGTCCGAAGGGTTCTATCGCGGGCTGGGATTGAGCGATATCGAAGGCGTGCTGCGCGAAATCGACAAGCTCGACAAAATCGGCGCCGACGAGGTGGCCAAGCTGCTCGTCGAGACGTGTGGTGCCAGCGAATCCCAAGCGCGCGCTTGTCTTGAACTGGCGGAACTGACCGCCGCGGATGGTGCGGAGCTCGCTTCCAAGTTCGACGCGCTCGCCGCCAAACATGGCATCGCAACCGACAGTGAGGCTTACGCGCTCGCCCGCGAAGGCCTCGACACGTTGGCCATGATCGTCGATCAGGCCGCGGCCATTCGCCCCGGTTCGGTGATCGCCGATCTCAAAATCGCGCGCGGCCTCGATTACTACACCGGCTCCGTCTACGAGACATTCCTCGACGGTGCCGCCTCGCTCGGCTCCATCTGCTCGGGCGGGCGTTACGACAATCTCGCATCGCAAGGCAACCGCAAATATCCGGGCGTGGGTCTGTCCATCGGCCTGAGCCGTTTGGTCAGCTATATGCTGCACACCGCCGGCGCGCACGCCAACCGCATGTCCCCGGCCAGCGTGCTCGTGGCTGTATGGAACGAAGACGAACGCGCACTCTCCAATACAATCGCCAATACGCTGCGCGCGCGCGGCATCGCAACTGACGTCGCGCCCACCGCGGCCAAGCTCGGCAAGCAGATCAAATACGCCGACAAACTCGGCATTCCATACGTGTGGTTCCCCGGCCAGGAGGGCGCGGGCGACGAGGTGAAGAACATCGTCAGCGGCGAGCAGCAGCCGGCTGATGCCACGTCGTGGGAGCCGGATAGTGTTAATGCCCGGCAAAGCGTTGTTATTGATTGATTTGTGGGAGTAAAGAGAGCATGAGCCAGACGGCATATAGAACACATCATGCGACCGAGGTCACCGAGGAACTGATCGGCCAGAAGGTCACCCTGTCGGGTTGGGTGGATCGCCGACGCGACCACGGCGGCGTCGCTTTCATCGATTTGCGTGATGCCTCCGGCCTGGTGCAGGTCGTCATCAATGACGAGGAGATGGCGCGCCCCTTGCGTTCCGAGTTCGTCATCGAGGTTGTCGGCAAAGTGCGCTTGCGCCCGGAAGGCAACGAAAACGAGCACCTGGCCACCGGCAAGATCGAGGTCGTGGCCGAGACCATCGAGGTGCTCGCCAAGTCCGACGCGCTGCCGTTCCAAGTCTCCACCGCGCTGGAGAACGAAGCTGAAAACAAGCTGCCGGGCGAGGACGTGCGCCTGAAATACCGCTATCTCGACCTGCGCCGCCCCGGCATGCAGCGCAACCTGAAGCTGCGCTCCGACATGGCCAAGGCCGCCCGTCACGCGCTCGAAGACATGGATTTCACCGAGGTCGAGACGCCGACTTTCATCAAGTCCACCCCGGAAGGTGCGCGTGATTTCGTCGTGCCCGCCCGCTTGGTGCCCGGCTCCTGGTACGCCCTGCCGCAGTCGCCGCAGTTGCTCAAGCAGCTGCTGATGGTCTCCGGCGTGGAGCGCTACTATCAGTTCGCTCGCTGCTACCGCGACGAGGACTTCCGCGCCGACCGCCAGCCCGAATTCACCCAGCTCGACATGGAGATGTCGTTCGTGGATCAGGAGGGCGTGATGGCCATGACCGAGAAGGTCATCGCCGCCGTCTGGAAGGCCGCCGGTTACGAGGTGCAGTTGCCGTTGCCGCGCATCTCCTGGCAGGAGGCCATGGATAAGTATGGTTCCGACAAGCCGGATTTGCGTTTCGGCAACCCGCTGATCGAGCTGACCGATTACTTCAAGAACACGCCGTTCCGCGTGTTCCAGGCGCCGTATGTGGGTGCCGTGCTGTTCAAGGGCGGTGCCTCCACGCCGCGTCGTCAGTTCGACGCATGGCAGGAGTGGGCGCGCCAGCGCGGGGCCAAGGGCCTTGCCTATGTTCAGTTCGGCGAAGACGGCGAGCTCAAGGGGCCCGTCGCCAAGAACCTTTCCGACGCGGAGCGCGAAGGCCTGAAGGAGGCCGTTGGCGCCGAGGACGGCGATGCCGTGTTCTTCGCCGCCGGTGCCCGCGAATCCTCCCAGTTGCTGCTGGGGGCGGCGCGTGTGGAACTCGCTTCGCGCGAGGGTCTGCTCGACCCGCAGAAGTTCGCCTTCACCTGGGTGGTTGATTTCCCGCTGTTCAAGTCCACCGACGACCCGGACGACGACGATGTGGCGGTCGGCCATTCCAAGTGGACTTCGATGCACCACCCGTTCACCATGCCCTCCAAGGACTGGATCGACACCTTCGACAAGGACCCGGAGCACGCCATGTCCGATTCCTACGACATCGTGTGCAACGGCGAGGAGATGGGCGGCGGTTCCGTGCGTATCCACCGCGACGACATTCAGGCCCGCGTGCTCGACGTGCTCGGCATCACCAAGGAAGAGGCCGACGAGAAGTTCGGCTTCCTGCTCGAAGCCTTCAAGTATGGCGCGCCGCCTCACGCCGGTCTCGCCCTCGGCTGGGATCGCACCGTTTCCATCTTGGCCGGTGCCTCCTCCATCCGCGACGTCATCGCCTTCCCCAAGGCCGGCGGCGGCCGCGACCCGCTCACCGGCGCCCCTGCCCCGATTTCGGACGAACAACGAGCTGAAACCGGCGTCGACTACGACCCCGACGAAAATTAAATGATGGCGAAAATTAAATGATGGAGCGTCCTCTGCGTTGCTCCTCGGTCGACGTACCTTTGTACGCCTTCCCTCGGTGCGCCTTGAGGCCGCACACATCATTTAATTTTCGGGCGAAATTAAATGATGGAGCGTAAACCGCCTTTCCTCAGCACTCGGCGTACCTTTGTACGCCTTCGGCTTCGGACGGTGGTTTGCCGCACGCATCATTTAATTTCAAGTGAAAGATAACGGGGTGTAAACCGTCTTTTCCGTGACGCGGTGCGTCAGAACGCTCCGGCGAGCTGTCGCCGCACGTATTCGCTGCGGCTGATGTGGTAGCGTTTGGCGGCGGCTGTCACGCGTTCATATTGGCTCTCGGGAAGCTTGACCGTCATGCTTTTCATCGGCTCGTCCGACTTCGGCAGCATGTGCAGACCGTAGTGAACGGGGCCGGTGATGCCGTGGTCGGCGTTCTCGTCCTCCATCTTCGCCACGTCGGCGCTGACCTGTTCTTCGGTCATGTCGAACATCGCCAGCAGTTCCTTATCGCGTTCGCTGAAGTCGCTCATTGCTTCCTCCCATCACCGTGCAGGCTGTTGATTTCGTTCAAGGTTTTCTTCGTGGGCGGGGTCATCGCGTGGTAGATAAGCACTCGGTCTGCAATCTGCTTGTAAACCATCTCCACGTCCCTGCCGTGCCCGTCGAGGCCGATGGCGACCCACGTGCCGTTCTCCCTGAGAGCGTCCATCATGATGCTGCGGAAAGCCGTCAGAACATCCTCCGCGTCCAGTTCAGGGTGCCGCTCGTGCACTCGGGGCAACACGTAAATCTCCACTCCGCACCTCCCGAAAACGTAGTTGTCATCATATAACACAGAAGTCTCACGATGCAAATACCAAGGTAACACCGTTCGTCACGATGCTGTCCATGAGGGCGCGGTACTAAGGTCCATCAAGGTTTCTCGTTCCTTCTCACAGCACCCGACGCGTGGTTTCGTAGGGGTGAAGGGGACGAAAGCGTCACAATTCGCACACATTCGATATACTGCGATGTATGTCTGAAGTAATGAACGCGAACCAGGCCGCAACCGAGCCGTTGGTCGAGCTGAGCCATGTCGAAAAGCGATTCGGCGATCTGCACGTCCTGAAGGACATCAACCTGAAAGTAGCCAAAGGCGACGTGCTGGTGGTGATCGGCCCCTCCGGTTCCGGCAAATCCACCATGTGCCGCACCATCAACCGGCTGGAAACCATCGATTCCGGCGACATCCGCATCGACGGCCACCCGCTGCCGCAGGAAGGCAAGGATCTGGCGAAACTCAGGGCCGAAGTGGGCATGGTGTTCCAGTCGTTCAACCTGTTCGCCAACAAAACCATTCTTGAGAACGTCACGCTGGCCCCCATCAAGGTGCGCCACATGGCCAAGAAGGACGCCGAAGACCTCGCCATGGGGTTGCTCGCCCGCGTGGGCGTGGATTCCCAGGCGTCCAAGATGCCGTCGCAACTCTCGGGCGGCCAGCAGCAGCGCGTCGCCATCGCGCGCGCCCTCGCCATGCACCCCAAGGTGATGCTGTTCGACGAGCCGACCTCCGCGCTCGACCCCGAGATGGTCAACGAGGTGCTCGATGTGATGGTCGAGCTCGCGCATGAGGACATGACCATGATCTGCGTCACGCACGAGATGGGCTTCGCCCGCAAAGTCGCCAACCGCATCGTGTTCATGGCGGACGGGCAGATTCTCGAAGAAGGCACTCCGGACGAGTTCTTCGAAAATCCGCAGACCGACCGCGCCAAGGACTTCCTGTCGAAGATCCTCACGCACTGACCGCTGGCCACATGAGCACATGACCACATGAGCACCGACCGCTGACCCGCACACCCCGTGCTCTCACATACTCTTTCGCATACTGATTGGAATGAAACACATGAACAAGCCGTTAAAACGTGTGATTGCCGCGCTGAGCGCGTTGGTCTGCGTGGTGTCGCTTGCCGGCTGCGGTACGTCCGAGGCGGGCAAGATTCGCATCGGCATCAAGTTCGACCAGCCGGGTCTGGGATTCAAGAAGTCCGGCAAATACGAGGGCTTCGATGTGGATGTGGCGCGATATATCGCCAAAAAACTCGGCTATTCCGAGGAACGGATCGTCTGGAAGGAAGCGCCCTCCAAGCAGCGTGAGGCCATGCTGCAGAACGGCGATGTGGACATGATCGTCGCTTCATATTCGATCACCGACTCGCGCAAGAAGGTCGTCTCCTTCGCAGGTCCCTATCTCGTGGCCGGCCAGGATCTGCTGGTGCGCAAGGACGAGACGTCCATCAACGGCCCCGAAGATCTCAACGGCAAGCGCCTGTGCTCGATGACCGGCACCACCTCCGCCGTGACGATCAAGGAGAAATACTCCAAGGAAGTGCAGTTGATGGAACAGCCCGGCATGGCCGAATGCGCCACCGCGCTGCTTTCGGGCATCGTGGACGCGGCCACCACCGATGACATCATTCTCGCAGGCCTCGCCTCCGCCTCCCGCGCTCGTTTGCGTGTGGTGGGCTCGCCCTTCACCGAGGAGCGCTACGGCGTGGGCATCAAACACGGCGACACCGAGCTGGCCGCCAAAATCAACGCGGCCATCAAAGACATGATCGCGGACGGCACCTGGAAGAAAGCCATTGAGGAAAACACCAAAGGCACTGACTTCGAGCCTGACTCCGACAGCAATCCGCCGGATCCGACGGAAGGGGAGTGAGCCATGCAGTCATTGATTTCGCTCTTCAGCCAATACAACATCCTCGGCGCGTTCCTGGTGAACATCGAACTGACCCTGTGGTCGGCGCTGTTTTCCACCATTCTCGGCGTGCTGCTCGTGATGATGCGCATTTCGCCGATCTCGTCGATGCGCTTCGTGGCCGGCGCCTACGTGGAGCTGTTCAAGAACCTGCCGCTGACCATCATCATGGTGTTCATGGTGCTGGGCGCTTACGGCCAGCTCAAGCTCGGCTTTTCCGACACCTTCGCCACGAACTTCTTCTGGCTGGCCGTCACGGGCCTGAGCCTGTATACGGCGGCGTTTGTGTGCGAATCGCTGCGTTCCGGCATCAACACCGTGCCGCTGGGCCAAGCCGAGGCGGCGCGAGCTCTCGGGCTGGGCTTCATGCAGTCGGCCACCGAAATCATCCTGCCCCAGGCGTTCCGCGGCTCCGTGGCGCCCTTGGGCAACACGTTCATCGCGTTGCTGAAAAACTCCACCGTCGCGGCGGCGGCCTCCGTGGCCACCGAAACTTCGACGATGATGAGCGAGATGATCGAATACCATGCGGATCTGATCGTGCTGATCTTCCTGATTTTCGCGTTCGGATATGTGATTCTCATCATCCCCATCGGCGTGCTGACCACTTATCTGTCCAACAAGCTCGCGGTGAGGAGGTGACGGGCGATGGCAAACAATGAAAGCGCGGTGCTGTTCGACCAGCCGGGCCCCAAGGGGCGCAGAATCATCCGCATCGTCAACTGGATCGCCGGCTTCGTGTTCGTCGCGTTGCTGGTGCTGGTGTTGATGCGTTTGCACAACCCGCCCGAAGGTGAGAACCAGTTGAGCTGGGAGCTGTGGAAGCCGGCTTTGGAGGGCGAGGCATGGCTGGATTTCTATCTTCCCGGTCTACGCGCCACGGTGCGCGCCTCCGCGGTGGCCGTGGTGGGTGCGGTGCTGTTCGGTTTGCTGTTTGGCATCGGGCGATTGGTGCCGAATACGCCGATCCGTCTCATCTCGGGCGCGATTGTGGAGTTCGCCCGCGCGGTGCCGGTGCTGCTGCTCATGATTTTCTTCTGGCGCTGGTTCGCGTTTTCCGGCTTGCCGTCGCCTTCGTATTGGGCCGTGGTGCTTGCGCTGGTGATTTACAACGGTTCGGTGGTGGCCGAGCTGGTGCGAAGCGGCGTGGGCAATCTGCCGAACGGACAGCGCGAGGCTTCGATGGCACTGGGCTTGACGCAGACGCAGTCGCTGGTTGAAGTCGAAGTGCCGCAGGCCGTCGTCGCCATGTTGCCGGCCGCCATCACCCAGCTGGTGGTGGTGTTGAAGGACACGGCGCTCGGCTCGATTATCATGTATACGGATCTGCTGCAGGAGTCGCGCCGACTCGGCTCGATGTATTTCAACATTCTGCAAACGCTTCTGGTGGCTGGCGTGGTGTATTTCTTCGCCTGCTGGCTGCTGTCGCGCTTGGCCGAATGGCTGCCGTCGCGTCTGCGCGCGCATACCGACGCTCCCGCCGAGCTTGAGCCCATGGCACCCATTGCGGCCGGTGACCCGTCGAACGTGAATCAGATTGCCGTGGCGAAGGAAGTCGAGGAAATGCCGTTCGGCGGCACCCCGCGCAAATACCACGTGCATCACCGCGGCACCAACGCCTCGATTCGCAACTGGCGCAAAACCCGCTACGAGCAGGGCTACGACACCACCCAGGCCGGCAAGTCCGAGCCCGACGACAAGTCCTAAAAGCCCGGCCCCGCCGCCTCGGGCACGGATGTCGGCGGGTGTTGGGGTTATAGTGGAGCGTGGCGATCGACCCGATTAGGGCGGTCAGCCGAATGCAATCATAATTAACCTGACATGAGGGTCGTGCGCGGCTGCGGGCGGCCTGTGTGAAGGACATGCCATGTCTGAAAATAATGGTGTGTACGGCGAAGCCGACGCAACCGAAGAGAAGAGCAGTGCCAATGGCACCGAAACAACCCAAAACGCCGCCAGCACGGACGAGAGTCTGAACGCTCGCGTCAAACAGCCGAAGAGAGGCAAACCCAAGTATTGGCTATGGGTGATTGTCGCGGCGATTGCGGCCGTCGCCGTCGTCGTGGGCGTGTGTGTGGCGCGAGGCAGCACAAGCGGCTCGCAAACCGGCGAGGCGAGCGACACCATCAGCGATACCCTCACCATCGGCCTCAAACTTGCGCCGGTCAGCCTCGATATCCGCCAACAGTCCGGCACCGCCCTCGAACAGGTGTTGATCGGCAATGTGTACGAAGGGCTTGTCTCGCGCGGCTCCGACAACAAGGTGCAGCCCGGCCTGGCCAAAAGCTGGGATATTTCCACCGACGGCAAGACCTATATGTTCCACCTGAACGAACACATGAGCTTCTCCAACGGCGACGACCTCGACGCCGAGGACGTGGCCTGGTCCATCAACCAACTCAAGGAACAGCAGTATTACAATGCCGACCAAGTCGCAAGCCTTGAGCGCGCCGAAGCCGTGGACGCGAACACCGTGCGGCTCACGCTGAGCAGCCCCGATTCCAATCTGCTGTGGTATCTGACGGGCCGCCCCGGCCTGGTGTTCGACAAAGACGCGCAATACGACGCGAAAACCCAAGCCCTCGGCTCGGGGCCGTACACCGTCGAATCCTTCGATTCGGCCGACAAAATGGTGCTCAAAGCGAACCCGAGCTATTGGGGCAGCGAGCACAAGGCCAAAACCGAGCGCGTGGTGCTGCGCTTCCTGCCCGACGACAACGCCGGCGTCAACGCCCTGAAAAGCGGCGACATACAAGTGCTCCTGCCGGTGAACGCCACGCTGGCAAAGTCGCTGGACGCCACGAATTTCAAGACAGTCGTGGACGAGGGCAGCGACAAATTCACACTCGTTTTCAACTGCGCGAACGACAAGCTGGCGGACAAGCGCGTGCGTCAGGCCATTCGTCACGCCATCAACCACGAGGAAATCATCGCCTCGCGCGGTGGCGTCGATGCCGCGCTCGGCGGGCCGATCGCGTCCGTCGACCCCGGCTACGAGGACTTGACCAGCCTGTACCCCCACGATGTGAGCAAAGCCAAGCAACTGATGGCCGCAGCGGGCTACTCCACCGACCATCCGCTCACGCTCACCCTCACCTACGCCAACACCTACGGCACCGAGCTGGGCGATCAGTTGCGCAGCCAGCTCGCCGCAATCGGCATCGACCTGAAGATCAACTATGTGGAGTTTTCCACCTGGCTCAAGGACGTGCACTCCAACGGCGATTATGAGCTGTCGCTGGTCGATCATGCCGACAGCCACGATTTCTACAAGTGGGCCACGCCCAGCTACTACTATCACTACGACAACAAGGAAGTGCAGGAGCTGTACGCCAAGGCGCTCGCCGCCACCGACGAAGCGACCGGCGAAAACTACCTGAAGCAGGCGGCCAAGCTCGTCAGCGAGGACGCGCCCGCGGACTGGTTGTTCAGCTATCGCGCGTCCGTCTCCTACGCCAAGGGCGTGCAGGGCTTCCCTGACAAGCTCAGCCAGATTGTGTTGCCGCTGTGGCAGATCACCTACGTGAAGTAAAACGCGAAGTAAGTACGTTAAGTAACACATCAAGCAAAAGGAGCCGGTATGCGGTTCATGGTGCGCCGGCTAGCGCTGTTTGCGGCGGCATTGGTGGGGTTGTCCCTGCTGGTGTTCGTCGTGCTGCGCGTACTGCCGGGTGACGTGGCGGCGGTGATGGCCGGCACGAACGCCACGCCGGAGCGCATTGTCTCCCTGCGCGCCCAGATGGGGCTGGATCGCTCGTATGCCGCGCAATATCTCGACTGGGCGGACGGCCTGTTTCACGGTGATTTGGGCACTTCGGCCATCGGCGGCAAGTCGGTGGCCTCGCAGGTCGGCACGCGCGCGGGCGTCACGTTCCCGCTGATCGTGCTCAGTCTGCTGATTGCGCTGGCTATCGGCCTGCCGCTGGGTTGCGCCGCCGTGCTGACCCGCAACGAGCGCCTGCGCGGGGTGTTTCATGTGGTGGCGATTGTCGGCGGTGCCGTTCCGGCGCTGTGGAGCGGGCTGTTGCTGATCCTGCTGTTCGCGCGTGGCGTCGGGCTTTTTGGCGTGTTCCCCTCGCAAGGGTTCCCGGCCGACGGCTGGTCGAACCCGGGGCAGGCGTTGATGGCGCTCGTGCTCCCGGCGTTGGCGACGGGCCTGACAGCCGGTGCCGGCCTGATGCGCTACACGCGCGCCGCGCTGGGCGAGGCCGCCTCCAACAGCGCCGTCGATATGGCCATGGCGTGCGGCATGACGCGCGTACAGGCGTTGCTGCGCGTGGGGCTTCGGCTGGCCCTGCCGCAGCTCGTCTCGGTGTTCGGCCTGATGTTCGCGCAGATGATCACCGGCGTGATGGTGATCGAAAGCCTGTTCGCTCTGCCGGGGCTTGGCGCGATGCTCGTCACCGACGTAGGCAACCGTGACCTGCTTGCCGTGCAAAGTGAGCTGTTCCTGCTCGCCGCGTTCTTCCTGCTGCTGGGGTTGCTGGTCGATTTGGCGCACCGCGTGCTCGATCCGCGCTTCAAAACGGCGCGTTCGAGGGAGGTGGGCTGATGGCGACGCTGCGTGTGACATTACGTGTGATATTGCGTTCGATGTGGCGGCGTGCGGGCGGCCGATACTCGCTGATCGTGCTGGGATTATGGGTGCTGGTCTCGCTGGTGTCGCTGGTCTGGACGCCATATTCCCTACTGGCCACCGATGGCTTCCATGTCTGGAGCAAGCCTTCCGCCGCGCACCCGCTGGGCACCGATGGCGTGGGTGCCGATGTGCTGAGCTGGCTGATGGCCGGTTCGCGCACGAACCTCATCATCGCCGCTCTCAGCGTAATCGTGGCCGCCGCGTTCGGGTTGCTGCTGGTCGCCGCGATGGTGTCACGCCACGGCGCATTGTCCGCCGTGTCGGTGGTGCTGGTCGATGCGCTGATTTCCGTTCCCACCGTTCTGGTGGCGCTGATTCTTTGCGTGCCGTTCGGCGCGTCCGCCGCGGTGATTGTGGCCGCATGCGGCTTCGCCTACGGGCTGAACCTGGCTCGCATCCTGCGCCCCTCGGCCATGCTCGCCGCACGTTCGGCGTATGTGCAATCGGCCTTGCACTCCGGCATGCCGGCCGCGCGCGTGTTCCTGACGCATATCGTGCCGAACACCCTGCCGGTGCTGGTGGTGCAGCTGTCGATGAGCGCGGGCACTTCGATTCTGGCTGAAGCCGGGCTGACTTATCTCGGCATCGGCGTGGGCGCGGGCGTGCCCAGCTGGGGGCATTCGCTGGCCACTTCGGTGAAGTTCGTCGGCATCTATCCGCTGACGGTGCTGTGGCCCGGCTTGGTGGTGACGGCGGTCGTCGTCGCGCTCAACCTGCTCGGCGACGCCCTGCGCGATGCCGCCGACCCGCTCGCCAATCCCGCGTTGCGAGGAGGCCAAGATGAGCGTTGAGATTCGCAATCTGAATATCACCATCGGTTCCAAGCCCATCGTGCATGATATCGATATGGATATCGCTGACGGCGAGCGGGTCGGTTTGGTCGGCTCCTCCGGTTCCGGCAAATCGATGATCGCCAAAGCCCTGATGGGCTTATTGCCCGCGAACGCTTCGGCCGACGGCTCGGTGCGCGCGGGCGGCGCGCAGTTGATCGGCGCAAACGATACCGACATGGCCGACTTGCGCGGGCGCTATATGGGCATGGTGTTCCAGAATCCCGCCGCCGCGCTGAACCCGGTGACGACGGTCGCCCAACAGGTCGAGTTGCCGTTGCGACTGCATTATGATCTGTCGGCCCCAGAGCGGCAGGAGCGCGTCAAGACCATGCTGAGCAAGGTCGGCTTGCCCGAAAGCGCACTGGGCAAATATCCCCATGAACTCTCGGGCGGCCAGGCGCAGCGCGTCGGCATCGCCACCGCGCTCATCACTTCGCCGCGCCTGATCATCGCCGACGAGCCGACCACGGCGCTTGACGCCATCACCCAACGTCAGATCGTCGACTTGCTGACCTCGCTCGTCGACGACGCGGGCGCGTCCATGCTGTTCATCACCCACGATTTCGCCGTGCTGGCACGCGCCACCACACGCTGTTATGTGCTCGAAGACGGCGCGATGGTCGAGAGCGGCGCGACGGCCGATCTGCTCGACCATCCGCACACCGAGCAAGCGCGCAAACTGGTCGCAGCCGCCCGCGAGCTCACGTTGCATCGTCAGGAGGCGGAGGTGCATCATGGCTGAGATATTGCTTCAAGGCAGTGGCATCAACAAGTCGTTCGGCGCACGCGGCGCTCGCAGACAGGTGCTGTTCGACGTCGATGTGGATGTGCGCGCGGGCGAATGTCTGGCCGTTATCGGCGGTTCGGGCTCCGGCAAAACAACGCTGACCCGCATTCTGCTCGGGCTGGAAACCGCCGATTCGGGTGTGGTCGAATATCGTGGGCACAACATTGCCGAAGGCCGTCAAGGGTTGAGGATGCTGCGCGAGGAGTCCGGGCTGGTATTCCAAGACCCGTTCTCCTCGCTCGACCCGCGCTGGCGCGTGGGGTCGTCGGTCGCCGAACCGCTGAAACTGCGGCGCAAAAAACTGCCTTCCGCCGCCGTCAAACAACGCGTGGCTGAGGTGTTGGGGCTAGTGGGCCTTGACTCCGCCACATTGGGCAGCCGATATCCGATCGACCTGTCCGGCGGCCAGGCGCAGCGTGTCGCCATCGCGCGCGCGATAGTCGCCAAGCCGAAGGTAGTGCTCGCCGACGAAGCGCTGAGCGCCATCGACGTGGCGGTTCGCGTGCAGATTCTCGACGCATTCGCCGCCATCCGCCGCGCGGATCCGGATATGGCGCTCATCATGGTCTCCCACGATTTGGGCGTGGTGCGGCACATCGCCGACCGCATACTCGTCCTGCACGAGGGGCGCGTGGAAGAGAGTGGCCCCACCGCGCGTCTGCTCGCCCACTCCCAATCCGCGTACACCCGTCGCCTTATCGAAGCGGCCTCGCTGTAATCCCACCGCGGTTCATCATACGGACGGCGCGGCGTCGATGTCAGGGGGAGTGCTATGGTGGGCGTCATGCAGTTCATTTCATGTTGTTGTCGCTAACCGACGCCTCGGCGTGCGGTCAGTGACGCATAACTTGAAATAGAACGCTTCTCTTTGCGGCCAGTCGTCGCGATTGAATCCCCACAGTCTTGCCGAACAGCCAGTCGATTATTCATATCGATTGGGGGTATCTAACCCCAAATAATGGGGGATTCGCGAATACGTTCGATTTTCATCCAGAAGTTCCTGCCCGCCCGCTGAAAGGTGTCGGCTCTAGCACAACAAGCAAGGCGAATGTAAGGAACAGGACGAACATGACCATTCACAACAGCACATCCGAGCTGATTGGCGGCACGCCGCTCGTCAGGCTCAACCATGTGACCGACGGTGTGCGGGCCACCATTGCCGTCAAAGTCGAATATTTCAATCCGGGCGGCTCGTCCAAGGATCGCATCGCCGAGCGCATCATCGACGCGGCCGAGCGGAGCGGCGAGTTGCAGCCGGGGGGCGTCATCGTCGAGCCGACTTCTGGCAACACCGGCGTCGGGCTGGCGATGGTGGCCCAACAGCGCGGATATCGCACGATTTTCACCCTGCCTGACAAGGTTTCCGAAGCCAAGCGCGCGGTGCTGCGCGCCTACGGAGCTGAAGTCATCGTCACGCCCACCGACGCCGGCCCGGACGACCCGCGCTCCTATTATCAGGTGGCCGAGCGCCTGGCCAAGGCGATTCCGGGTGGCTGGCGTCCCAACCAATACAGCAATCCCAACGGGCCGTTGAGCCACTATCACACCACCGGGCCGGAAATCTGGCAGGCCACCGACCATAAGGTTACGCACTTCGTCGCCGGCATCGGCACAGGCGGCACCATCAGCGGCACCGGGCGCTACTTGAAGGAAGTCTCGGGCGGCGCGGTGCAGATTGTCGGTGCCGACCCGCAAGGCTCCATCTATTCCGACCCGACCGACGTGCACCAATACGACATCGAGGGCGTGGGGGAGGACTTCTATCCCAAGGCCTTCGACCGCGAACTGCCCGACGAAATCGTGCAGGTCACCGATGCCGAAGCCTTCGAGATGACGCGGCGCCTGGCCGCCGAAGAAGGGCTGCTGGTGGGCGGCTCGTCCGGCATGGCAGTCGTCTCCGCGCTTCACTACGCGCGCGAGCACAACTTGGACGAGCATCAACTCGTCGTCGTGCTGCTGCCGGATTCCGGGCGCGGATATATGGAGAAGATCTTCAACGACGATTGGATGCGCGCCCACGGGTACGGCGACGTCGTGGAGCGCACCACCCGCCCCTCCCTCGCTCAGCAATATCTGTAAATAACAAGCCAAAACAACACAGCAAAGGAACCAAAATGACCATCGCAACCAACCAAGCGGCCCTGAACGCCTCCGCCCTCGCCACCCGCGCCATCCACGCCGGCCAGGAACCCGACCCCATCACCGGTGCCGTCGTCACGCCCATCTATATGACCTCCACCTTCAAGCAGGACGGCGTCGGCGGCCTTCGCGGCGGCTATGATTACAGTCGCTCAGCCAATCCCACCCGCAACAGCTTCGACGCGCAACTCGCCGCGGTGGAAGGCGCCAACTACGCGCTGAGCTTCGCCTCCGGCCTGGCCGCCATCGACGTGTTGTTGCGCGCCACGTTGCAGCCCGGCGACAACATCCTGCTCGGCAACGACGTGTACGGCGGCACCTACCGCCTATTGTCAAAGGTGTTCGTGCCGTGGGGCATCGGGCTTGACGTGGTCGACATCACCGATGTGCCTGCCGTCGCCGCCGCGCTCGCGGCCAAGGACTACCGCTACGTCTGGGTGGAAACCCCGTCCAACCCGCTGCTCAACATCACCGATATCGCCGCCGTCGCCGCAGCGGCGCACGCGCACGGCGCAAAAGTGGTGGTGGACAACACCTTCGCCTCGCCGGTGCTGCAACACCCGCTGGCCGACGGCGCGGACGCGGTGGTGTATTCCACCACCAAATACATCGGCGGCCACTCCGACGTGGTGGGCGGCGCCGTGGTCTTGAACGACAAGGAGACCCGCGACGCGGTTGCCTTCCTGCAGAACTCCGCCGGCGCGGTGCCCTCCCCGTTCGATTCGTGGCTGGATATCCGCGGCCTCAAGACGCTTGAGTTGCGCGTCAGGCAGCACAGCCGCAACGCGATGAACATCGCCCAGTGGATGGAAAGCCGCCCCGAGTTCGAGCGCGTGTGGTACCCGGGGCTTGAATCGCACCCGGGGCACGAGATCGCCGCGCGCCAGATGCGCGGCGGGTTCGGCGGCATGATCTCCGTGCAGCTTGCGGGCGGGTTCGAGGCGGCCAAGCGCTTCGTCGGTGCCGCCGAGATTTTCACGCTGGCCGAGTCGCTGGGCGGCGTCGAATCGCTGATCGAGCACCCCGGCGCCATGACCCACGCCTCCGTGTCCGGCACCACGCTTGAAGTTCCGGCCAATCTGGTGCGCCTGTCCGTCGGCATCGAAGAGGCCGACGACCTGATCGCCGACCTGGACCAAGCCCTCCGTCGTCTATAACTCGAAAGATAGCGACAAACAGCCCAGTTGAACCGCCCCCGCCTATTGGTCTGAATCTCCCAGTCCAACAATCGAGGCGCGGTTCAACGTGCCGGTGTCCGTTTAGCTCGGCTGGAAGAGTGTTGATTGTCCGCGGCTTTCATGGGTTGCGGACTTTTTGCTGGCCGGCCGCCTGCTGAAAGGCTGTTCCGAGCGCGCCCCGAGTCGCGGCGTCCGTTTTCGTCGTTCTCAGTATGCATATCGCCATTTCGTTTTCAGTGTGCGTTTTGCTGTTCCGTTTTTGGTTCTCGTGTTGTTTGACTAGTCCGGTGTCTGCGGCGGATGTTGCCGTGTTCGACACCCCTCGGACGAACAGCCCAGTGGGCTGTTCGTGTCGATATCAACGGGCGACGCCGGTTTGGCGGTAATAGTCCGTCCCGTGTTCTCTGTAGACCCATGCTAACGTAGTGAACTCGTTCCCTGCGTGCTTGAGTCACAGTGTCCGTTGCTACGTTCTCGGTTTGTCTTAAGTCGCAGTGCGTTTGCTATTGTTCCTGGTTTGTCTTGGGCTGCAGTGCTCGTTGTCTTCGTTCTTAGTGGGTTCCGTTTAGTTTTCGTGTTGTTTGACCCGTTCCGGTGTTTGGCGGCGGATGTTGCCGTGTTCGACACCCTCCGGGCCGGTAGGCCAAGTCTTACGTCTCACACGTCAACATCCGCCTAAGTTATTTTGGCCGTAGCCGGTTTGTCACGCCTTGGGCCCCCGCTGGCGGGGGCTGTCGCGCGGATGCGCGACTGGGGGTGGTCCCACTAGGCACGTGTTTGGTCCAACCACCCTCAGTCAGCCTGACGGCTGACAGCTCCCGCCAGCGGGAGCCCTAGGCTGATCCGTCCCTTGCCTTCTCCGTCACGTTGAGGGATTCGGGTGGGCTTGTTCCTTTTTTGTGGGTGTTGGGTTTTTGTGGCGTGTCTTTTTTCTGGGGTTTGGTTTTTGGCGGGACTGGTGGTTTTCGGGGGTTCGTGTCGATTGCTGGGACGTGAGTTTCGCGACCTCGCTGTCGCGGGGGGGGGTAGTTTTCAGGGCTATTGGTGACCCCCGTCCCACCGGGACGGCCGGATATTCCGGTCGGCCGGTGCGTGGGGTTTCCTCCTCCCCTGACCGGGAGGGCGCTTTTCGCGCGCGAGATTCGCGCGGGAAAGCGTCGTCTGTTGGGGGAGGGTTGGTTGAAGAAAAAGAAATTTTAGGAGTTTCTTATGGTGAGATTTTCATCTCAAAGCGGTCTGGGGCGCGGTTTGTCGCGTTGGCTGGTTGCCGTGCTGGCTGCCGGGTTGGCTGCGCTGATGGTGCTGGCGGTGGCGGTGCCCGCGGTGTGGGCTGCCGACAAGCCGTCGGTGACGCTCAACGAGAACAGGAAGACCAATGTCCAGGCCGGTAGCGATACGGTGGACGCGTCGTACCAGTTGGGCAACGCGAGCGTGTCGGGCTCTAATAGCTCGTATGTCGTGGTGCAGGTCGACTCCGGCTACTTCATCCCGGCTGCTGCTGCGCCGGGCAGTGCTGAGGCGCAGGATGCGTTGAGCGGCGAGTCGGACTCGTATGGCTCGTATGTGGACGGCGCTGATGTGAAGGCCAACGGGAAGTACACGTATGTGACGTTCAAAATGCCGAAGGGCGGCGCGGATATCACGGCGGATCAGTTGCAGACGTATTTGCGGGGTTTGACGTTCTATACGGACGGTGACACGGAACAGAAGGTGTCGGTCACCGTCGTGGGCAGCTCGCTGAGCGCCTCGTACAACAACAAAGATTACGAGGCGGTCTTGTATAACGGCCACGCGTACATGTTCGTCGACCAGACTCTGCACTGGGATGAGTCGTTTGGTGCGGCGAAGACCATGAATTTTTATGGTGCGCAGGGTCATTTGCTGACTATTGAGTCGGCTGACGAGCACAACCTGATTTACAAGTCGTTCGGCAACGCTAAGGGTTGGATTGGTGCGACCCGTTTCACGACTGCGGCTCATGCGGGTGATGATCCCAACACGTACGATATCACCACCTATGAGTCGGACGCGGATTACGGTCAGAATTGGTATTGGGTGACGGGTCCGAGCGCCGGAACGAAGATCTGGAACGGCGCCACAAGGAAGGCTGGGTCCGCCACTAGCGCGTATAACAACTGGAGCGCCACTGAACCCAACAACGGTGGCAGTGGTGGTGGTGAAGGGTGTGCTCAGTATGGTCAAGGAGACACGGGCACATGGAATGATCTGAACAATACCATCTCCAATGTTATTGATGGTTTTTATGTTGAGTTTGAGAACTACGACTTGACGAATAGTGGCTCTGTGTCGTCTGCTACAACGCAGCGTGTTGATGTGTCGTATGATTTGGACGGTGGCCAGGTGTCGACTTCTGATACGGTGAGGAAGGCTGTGGTTGGTGGTGCGTATACCGCGACGCTGACCGCTACGGATAAGTCTCGTGTGTTGGATGCGTCGTCGGTGTCGGTGTCTGTTGGCGGCAAGGTGCTGGCGAAGGACACGGATTACACGTTCGATACGGCTACCGGCGAGCTGGCGGTCAAGGCCGAGAGTGTGACGGGCGACATATCGATCTCGGCGAAGGTGATGCGCAATGTGACGTTTGTGCTTGGCGAGGATGATACGGCGAAGACGTATGGTTCGACGGTTGCTCCCACGCCCCAGTCGGTGCCGTCCGGCAGCGCGTTGGGTGATACTGCGAAGAATCCGGCGTATGTCAAGCCCGTGGTGACGGTTAGCGGTGCCGGTAAGGCTGCTGGCAAGAAGTTCGTTGGTTGGAAGTCGAGTGTGGACAACGCCGTGTACACGGTCGACGAGGATACCGATGACCTGGCTGAGGTGGTGGTGTCGTCCGATGTGACGTTTACGGCTCAGTATGCGGATACGGATAAGATGACGGTCCGGTTCGATTACGCCGGCGGTGTGGATGCGGATAAGGCGTCGTCGAAGACGTTGACGGGTCGTGAGGGCACTTCGTATGATGTGCCGGTTCCGTCTCGTGCGGGTTACGCGTTCGCTGGTTGGACCACGACGTCGACGACTGTGAAGCCCCCGGCTACGGGCGATAAGACGGCGACGTATGCGGATGATGTGACGTTCACGGCCACGTGGACCGCGAAGCCCACCGAGGTGAAGTTCTCCGCGGGCGAGGGCGATAACAAGCACGGCGAGCTCAAGGACACGCCGGCCTCGTTGTCGGTGGTGACCGAGGAGAAGCTGAGCACGGATACGAACTATCCTAAGAAGAATGGTCCGACGGTGACGCCTGATGCCGGTTGGAGGTTCCTGTACTGGCAGTCGAGCGTGACCGATGCGGATAAGAACGAGACGTTGGGTCCGGTGTATCAGCCTTCGCAGGTTGGTGATTTGAAGGCTCAGGCTGGTTTGAAGTTCACCGCGGTGTACGAGCAGCTGCCTGAAGTGAGCGTGGTGTACAACTTCAACGGCGGTACCGACGCTGACAACAACACGTCCGTGACGCTTAAGGGCGTGGATGGCACCGAGTACACCGACGAGGCCAAGGCCAAGGTTCCGGATACGACGAAGCTGACCCGTACGGGTTACACGTTCGACAAGTGGGACACGACTGATACGGGCAAGTATGCGTCGAAGACGTATACGGCCCAGTGGAAGCAGAACACCAATAACGTGAACTTCGTGGTGGCCGAGAATGACAAGCACGGCAGTCTGACGGGCAACACGGGCTATCAGGTGTTGACCGGTGAGAAGGTCGGCGGCAAGCCGACGGTGACGGCTGATGGCGGGTATCGTTTTGTTGGCTGGGTGTCCAGCGAGAACCAGAAGGTGTATTCGCAGGACAGTGTGGACGCGTATGTCGTGTCGGGTGCGAATAAGGATATTACGTTTACGGCGAAGTTTGTGCCGGAGTCGAGTGTGGAGGTGCATTACAACTACGCCGGCGGCTACAACAAGAACAATGATTCGTCCCTGGTGTTGACCGGTTTGGAGGGCGCGGAGTATTCCGACGCGGACAAGACCGCCGCGGCGGAGGTTCCGACGCGTACGGGTTACACGTTCAAGCAGTGGGACAAGACCCTGTCGACGACGTATCAGTCGGTGACGTACACGGCCGAGTGGACGGTGAATCCGAATACGGTGACGTTCGACAAGGGCGATCACGGCACCGCGCTGGACAGCACCACGCAGTACACGGTGAACTCGGGCGAGAAGGTGCCGGGCGAGCCGACTGCGACCCCCGAGGCCGGTTACACGTTCGTGGGCTGGAAGTCCAGCGAGGACGGCCTGTTGTACGGCAAGGACGGTGTGAAGGATAAGTACGTCGTCTCCGGTCTGAACCCGGAGGTCACGTTCACCGCCCGGTACGAGCCGAACAACGGCGCGAAGGCCGTGTTCAACGCGAACGGCGGCCTGATCGACCAGAAGGACTCCAGTGTGACCCGTGAGGGCAAGCAGGGCGAGACCTATACCAAGCCCTCGAACCCGACGCGTGACGGTTACACGTTCGTCAAGTGGCAGGACGCGGACGGCAACGAGCCGACCGGCACGTACGCCACCGATGGCACGACAGTGTACGTGGCCCAGTGGGAGGCGGACTCGTATGGCCTGTCGTTCAAACAGGGCGATCACGGCGCGCTGACGGGCACCTTGGACTATAAGGTTGCCACGGACGCGAAGCTGGGCGATGCCGGTGTTGTGGCTCCGAAGGTTGAGTCGGAGGCCGGTTGGTCTCTGGTTGGCTGGCAGTCCGAGGAGTATGGTCTGGTGACTTCCGACCAGTTGGCCGGTCTGGTGATGCCGGCCAAGGGTGTGGAGTTTACGGCGCAGTATGCGCAGAACGCGACGGCCACGGTGACGTTCGGCTTCGACGGCGGCACGGATGCGGCTGGTAATGCGTGGACGATGCTGTCGGGTCCGCTGGGCACCAAGTATGATGTGCCCGCGAATCCGACGAAGGACGGGTACACGTTCAAGCAGTGGGACAAGCAGGTGTCTGGTACGTTCGACGAGGCGTCGCTGCAGGTGACCGCCCAGTGGACCGCGAACGAGAACACCCTGACGTTCAATAAGGGTGATCACGGCACGCTGAAGGGCACCACCGGCTACACGGTCGCCACCGACGCGAGCCTGAAGGACGCGAAGGTCACTGCCCCGACGGTCGCTTGCGAGGCGGGCTGGTCGTTCGTCGGCTGGCTGAGCGACGAGTACGGCCTGGTCACCAGCGACGAGCTGGCGAGCCTGACCATGCCCGGCAAGAACGTGACCCTGACGGCGCAGTACGTGCAGAATGCGACCGGTGTGGTGGTGTTCGCCTACAACGGCGGAACGGACAAGGACGGCAACGCGTCCAATATCCAGTCCGGCGCTTTGGGCACCGCGTACACCGTTCCGGCGGATCCGACCCGTACGGGTTACACGTTCGACGGTTGGGATCGGGATGTGAAGGGTGATAAGACGTTCACCCAGTCCATGCTGCAGATCAACGCCACGTGGAAGGCGAACACGTACAAGATCACGTACAAGCTCGACGGCGGCACGGATCCGAAGAACCCGACCTCGTACACGTATGGTGTGGGCGCGACCCTGAAGAACCCGACTCGCGAGGGTTACACGTTCGCCGGCTGGGCCGACGCGAACGGCAACCTCGTCAGCGGCATCAGCGCCTCCGACACCGGTGACAAGACGTTGACGGCCAAGTGGACGAAGAACGCGAGCACGGACGGGTTGAACCCGGATGGCGGTACGATCCCGTCGGATTGGACGGGTTCGGATGGCCAGTTGCCGATTCCGACTCGTGACGGCTATAAGTTCGATGGCTGGTTCGACGAGGACGGCAACCAGGTGACCACGCTGAAGGATGCGGTGGGCAAGAACCTGACCGCCAAGTGGACGAAGATCGACGACGCGTTCGACCCCGGCGACGGCACCCTCCCCAAGGACTGGACCGGCGCGGACGGCGAGCTTCCCACCCCGACGCTGCCCGGTTACAAGTTCGACGGCTGGTACGACGAGGACGGCAACCAGGTCACCACCGTCAAGGACGCGGTCGGCAAGAAGCTGCACGCGAAGTGGACGAAGATCGACGACGCGTTCGACCCCGACGGCGGCACCCTGCCCGACGACTGGACCGGCGAGGACGGCGAGCTGCCGACCCCGAGTCGTGACGGTTACCGTTTCGACGGCTGGTACGACGAGAACGGCAACAAGGTCACCACATTGAAGGACGCGGCCGGCAAGAAGCTGACCGCCCACTGGACCAAGCTGCCCACGACGTTCGACGTGGACGGCGACGTGACCCTGCCCGACGACTGGACCGGCGAGGACGGCAAGCTGCCCGTTCCCACCAAGCCTGGTTACAAGTTCGACGGCTGGTACGACGAGGACGGCAACCCCGTCACCAACGCGGACGACGCTGCCGGTAAGAAGCTGCACCCCAAGTGGACCCCGATCGACGAGGGCTTCAACCCGGACGGCGGCACCCTGCCGGACAACTGGACCGGCGAGGACGGCAAGCTGCCGATCCCCACCAAGCCTGGTTATAAGTTCGATGGCTGGTATGACGAGGACGGCAACCTGATCACGAACACCGAGGATGCGGCCGGCAAGAAGCTGCACCCCAAGTGGACCCCGGTCGACGAGGCCTTCGACACCGACGGCGGCAACCTCCCCTCCGGTTGGACCGGTGAGGACGGCAAGCTGCCGATCCCCAGCAAGCAGGGGTACAAGTTCGACGGCTGGTACGACGAGGACGGCAACCTCATCACCAACACCGAGGACGCGATCGGCAAGAAGCTGCACGCCAAGTGGACCAACGTGGCGGACGCGTTCGACGTGGATGGCGGCAACCTGCCCAGCAACTGGACCGGCGCTGACGGCAAGCTCCCCCTGGCGTACAAGCCCGGCTATAAGTTCGATGGCTGGTATGACGAGCAGGGCAACCTGATCACCAGCGTCGAGGACGCGATCGGCAAGAAGCTGCACGTCAAGTGGACCAGCGTGGCGGACGCGTTCGACCCGAACGGCGGTAACATCCCCGCCGACTGGACCGGTGAGGATGGCAAGCTGCCGACCCCGACGCGTGACGGCTACAAGTTCGATGGCTGGTACGACGACGAGGGCAACCTGGTCACCAGCGTCGAGGATGCGATCGGCAAGAAGCTGCACGCCCGCTGGACCAAGGTGAACGCCCTGGCCTCCACCGGCGCCACCGGCTTCGCCGCGGGCCTGACGGCCCTGGCTCTGGCCGCTACCGGCTTCGCCGCTAGCGCCCTGCGCCGCCGCCGCTCCCACTGACCGTGACCTGGCCGGCCGGGCTCAACCCCCCCGGCCCGCCGGCTAGGCCGGGCTTGACCGCCCGGCCGCCGGATCGGGCCTGACCCCCGGCTGGCCAGTTGACGGCCCCGAAAGGCGGGGGACCGCGAGGTTCACGCCCCGCGGTTCCCCGCCTTTCCTCATATCCCCCAATCCCGGTTTTGCGTCCCTTGGCCCCGCTGGACGAAGAGCCCTGTGGGCTCTTCGTGGCAGCGAGCAGCGATAGCGTTGCGAGCGTCGCATAAGACGTCGGGGGCTGTCGGCCGCAGGGCCGACTGGGGGTGGTGCGGGCGTGGTCACGTGACTGGCGTGACCACCCCCAGTCGCGCATTCGCGCGACAGCCCCCGCCTGCGGGGGCCTGTAATTCTGAATTGTTTGAAAGGGACGGTGCATGATGCCTGAGCCGCAAAGTTTCACGTCGGGTCAGCGGGCGTATTTGTCGTCGTTGGCTGCGGTGGACAGTATTGACGCGTCCTCGCGCATCCGCTACGCGGACTGGTTCCGCGTCGAGTGCATGCGCCGCTACCGGGAGGGCGAAAAGCCCGCGGCCCTGTTCCGCGAGGCCGGCCTGGATCCCAAGATCGTCGGCTACAAGCGCATCGAGCGCGCCTTCGCCCGCTGGAAGCAGTCTCCCGACCTATCCGCGCCGCAGGGCAAGGCCTTCGACCCGCGCGACCAGCTCATCGCCGCCCAGGCTCTGCGCATCCAGGAACTCGAAGAGGAAGTCCGCACCCTCAAACAGGAATAAACGCGCTACCCCAAGCGGACATAATTGCGTTATTCTCAACGAACATAAACGCGCGCTACTCTCAAGCGAACACAGACGCGTTACCCCCAAACAGACATAGACGACTTTCGGAGCGGATGTCGCTGTGTGAGACGTAAGACTTGGCCTACCGGCCCGGAGGGTGTCGAACACGGCGACATCCGCTCCCAAGACACGTACATTGCCTATTTAACGTGTTTCCCGTTGTCTTTGTACAGTGCACCCCATGACGCGGTGTGCGATTTTGGCAGTTTGGCTATTTTAAGCCGTTTTGCCACACCGCGCCATGGGATTCAGCAACTCGAAGAAGAATATATAAACTCAAGGAAAAACGATAGCGGTGTGAATTGTGGTGCTTAAGATGGGCGGTATGGCTGGATATATTCCCACACTTGAGCAGGTTGACGAGTTGCACCGCAGGATTGCACCGAGCGATGCGGCGTATGAGCTGATTCACCTCCATTGCGTGATTGTGGCGCGGATTGCGCGCACGTTGGCGCGGCGGCAGAACGCGCTGTTCACGAGACGCTGCACATTGCCCAAGGACGCCGCCGAACTCGCCGGGCGCGCCTCGTCGGTGAACAACGGTGATGGCGAAAAGCTCCTGCACGCCGTACCCCCCACGGACGGCGTGACGGGCGGCAAAGTTCCGCCGCGCCTGATCGACGAGCGCCTCGTCGTCATCGGCGGCCTGCTGCACGATATCGGCACCTATCGCCTCCTGAAGCACGACGGCTCCGACGGCGAGCCGCTCGAGTTCGACGGCCCGCAATATATTAAGCATGGTCTGCTGGGCTACGAATACCTGCTTGAGCAGGGCGTGGCGGAGGAGATCGCCCAATTCGCGCGCAACCACACCGGCGTGGGGCTCACGCGCGAGGACGTGATTCGCCAGGGGCTGCCGTTGCTGCCCGCGGATTACGCCCCGGTCAACCTTGAGCAGGAGACGGTGATGGTGGCCGACAAATACAACAGCAAGTCGATCCCGCCCAAGTTCCTGACGGCCGAAGCTTACACAGAGCGCGCCGCGCGGTTCGGCGAGGTGAACAAACAACGCTGGCTCGACCTGCTCGACCAATACGGCACCGTCGACGTCGCCCCCCTCGCCGCCGAATACCACCTAGCAGTCATCTGAACCCAGCGCCCCAGCGCCCCCAGCGCCATCAGCGCCGCCAGCCAGCCCCTCACACCAGCTCGCTCAACTGCGGCAACCCAATCACCCTGCCGTGGCGGGTCTCAAACGCCTCGTCGCCGCCATACACCACAATCCGATGCTCGGCATCCACGCCCATCTGGTCGGCGATTTTGTCGATGTTCTTCCACGCATGCGCATCATATGTTGTGGAGGCTTTGGCCTCGATGACATATTGCGGCTCGCCCCCCTTCTCGATGATGAAGTCGATCTCCAAGCCCTTGTTGTCGCGCCAATAGAACAGACGCGGTGTGTCGCCTTTCATGTAATACTGTTTGACGATTTCCGCAACGACGGCGTTCTCGAAAATGTTGCCTCGCATCGGGCTGCTGTGGAGTTGTTCAGCCGATTCCATCCCCATCAGGTTGCAAGCCAGACCCGTGTCATAGAAATAGAGCTTGGGCGTTTTGGCGATCTGCTTGCCATAGTTTTTGTAGTAGGGCAGCAGCCGGAAGGCGATGAAGCTGGCTTCCAGAATGGACATCCATTCGTTCGCGGTCTGGCGGCTGATGCCACATTCCTGGCTGAAGTTCGCCGCGTTGAACGTCTCGCCGGTCAGGATGGCGCAGCGGCGCACGAATCTGTCGAAATCGGCGATTTTGCGCACGCCTAGCTCCGCGCGCACGTCGCGCTCGACGTATGTGGAGAAATAGTCTTTGTAGAAGCGGCTAGTGCGAATCTTCCCGGCGTAAAGGCGCGGGTATCCGCCCTTGAACAGCCATTGGGCGATTGGGGTGGCCGCCTGTGTGTGGTCGATCTCGGAATAGGCCAGCGGCAGGAGGTAGCGGACGGCGACGCGGCCGGCCAGCGTCTGCGAGATTGTCTTCATCAGCAGGAAATTCTGCGAGCCGGTCAGGATGAATTGCCCGTTGGTGCCGCGCTGATCCACGATGCCCTGAAGATAGGAGAACAGTTGCGGGGTTCTTTGCGCCTCATCGAAGATGACATGCTGGGAATATCGCTCCAGAAAGAACCGGGGATCATCGTTGAATTCAGCGAAGACGTCCGGATTCTCCATTGAGACGTATTGATAGTCGGGAAAGCAGTTCTTGACCAGGGTGCTTTTCCCGCTCTGCCGAGGGCCCGTCAGTGTGACGACGGGCATCTCGTTTGCGGAGAGCGCAAGCTCTTGTGCCAGAGTTCTCGTCAACATGGTCTAAGGCCTTTCATTGCAAGGGTTGTGCTATTGCTACTTTACAATCTGTACCGATTCTACTTTACAGATTTTACCATTCCTACTTTACAAATTATACCGTCGTTACTTTGCAGATCGTACCGTTCCTACTTTGCGATTTATACCGTTCCTACTTTACAATCTGTACCATTTCTAGTTTGCAATTTGTACCATCCTTACTTTGCAATTTATACCGTTTCTACTTTGCAATCTGTACCGGCAATTGCCGAGGCATCTTCTGCCACGTTGACAATAGAGCAAGCCCGCCTTCGCACCCGTGTGACGGTGGACGCGGTGTTTGAGGTGCGCTAGGGTGGTGGCTTATGCGCATTATCGTTGCCGACTGCTCCGCCGAATACTCCGGGCGCTTGAACGCCTCCCTGCCGCTCGCCAAGCGAGTCTTGCTCATCAAGGCCGACAACAGTCTGCTGATTTTCTCCGAGCTGGGGTCGTACAAGCCGCTCAACTGGATGGCCGCGCCCTGCACGCTCAAGGACATCACGCCCGCCGGCGCGGACGACGACATCGATACGCCCACACCGCAGAAGGTGCTGCGTGCGGCGGCGGACAAAAGTTCCGACGTGTTGGAAGTCACCCTGCAGCACATTTATTCCGACGAAACCTACGACTTGGGCAGCGACCCGGGCCTGATCAAGGACGGCGTCGAAGACCACTTGCAGCACTACCTGGCCGAGCAGATCGAGCGCATCGGCGCGGGCGCGAAACTGGTGCGCCGCGAATATCCCACGGCCATCGGCCCGGTGGACATCATGGCCATCGACGCCAACGGCGAGCACGTGGCCATTGAAATCAAGCGGCACGGCGGCATCGACGGCGTTGAGCAGCTCACCCGCTATTGCGAACTGCTCAACCGCGACCCGCTGCTCGCGCCCGTGCACGGCATTTTCGCCGCGCAGACCATCACTGCGCAAGCCCGCGTGCTCGCCGAGGACCGGGGCTTTCGCTGCTTGCTGCTCGACTATGAGGATATGAAAGGCACCGAGGACGACGCCCTGCGCCTGTTCTAAAAGTGATAAAAATGGCGGCTGGGCAAATAGCCGGCCGCCATGTATCTGCTTATCTGTCTGTCTGTCTATCTATCGGTAGATTCAGTAGTCTCAGTAGCCTCAGTACGAGGCAAGAATATCAACCACGAACACCAGCGTGGAATTCGCTGGAATCGAACCGCTGTCCGTGTCGCCATACCCCTTATCAGGCGGAATCACCAGCAGCACCTGCGAGCCGACCGTCTGGCCGATCAGCCCATCCTTCCACCCCTGGATGATCTGGCCGGACGACGACACATCGGCATCGAATGTCGTGTTCTGGTCCCACGAGGAATCGAACTGCGTGCCATCGGTCAGCCAACCGGTGTATTTCACCACGGCGGTGCTGGAATCAGTGATTTCCGCGCCCGCGCCCTTGATCAGCGTCTGCGTGATCTGCTCGTCGACCGAGCCCTGGCCGTTCATATCGATGGAGGGCTTGCCGTCCTCGCCCAACGTCACCTTCGGCAGATTCTCCGGCACGTCCGCGACCGCCTCGCCCGTGGCGCGCGTCAGATCCTTCGACTTGGAGATCAGCGTGTAAACCAGGATGTACGAGGTGCCCGAGCTGTTGGAATCATTGATGCCAAACGCGATGGAGGTGTTGAGCTTCTGCCCGACGATCGCGGTGTACGGCTCGATTGACTCCAGATTGGAATCGGACAACAGAATCGAACATTCGAGCGTGTTCTCCTCCCATGTGCTCATCAGCTCGGAGCCGTCTTTGACGTTGATCGCGATGCCCTGGGCGCACACACGGTCGCCCTTCTCGACGGTGTCGCCGTCGCCCTCCTGCAACACGGCGTAGGTGTTGTTTTGCACCGTCATCGGCGTTTTGAAGCTGACCGTCGGCTTCTCGCCGAGCTTGCCGGTGGCGGTGACGCCGGCGATCTGATTCATCTTCACCGAGGAGTTGGAGGACGAGCTTTCGGAACTTGAGCTGTTGGAATCCGACCCGTTCGAGCAGGCCGTAAGCGAAAATCCCATCGCCATCACGCAAACGACGGCCGCGAGGGAACGGAGTGTGGAAGAGAAGATATGTGTACGCATGAGACACCACCCTAGCCGAGAACCATGATTTTTCGGCTTTCGGACGATGTTGTTAGAATAAGGCGTGCTATGAGTTTTGAAGATCAAACCGACGAAACTGAACCCATGATTGCCGAGCGCCCTGAACATGGGGACGATGCCGCGCAACAGGATTCCGAATCTGCGGAGATTAAGCGCAAGAATCGTCATCGCGCGAAAATAATGCGCGGGGTGGTGACGCCGATCCTCGGATTGCTGGCGGTGGCTGCGATTGTTTTGGGAGCGTTGAACGCCACTATATGGAAGCCCAGTCGCGTGATTACCGCCACAGCGCAGGTTGCCGGCGAACAGTACATCGTCACCGACGCGAATGTGGAAGGGCTGGTGGACAGCCATGTGAAGGTCGACGTGGAGGCGAAGCATTCCGACACGGTCTGTGTGGCGCTCGCCGCTTCCAAGGACGCTGCCGGATGGCTGGGGAACGACGCCTACGCGCGTCTGACGGGGCTTTCCGATTGGACGACGCTGTCTGTTGAGAAGGTTGCCGCTCGCAGTGATAGTGATAGCGGTAACAATAGCGGCAATACGGGCGATAGCGATAGCGGCAGTACAGGCGATAGCAGCAGCAAAGACAGCGTGTCGTTCCAAGATTCCGATATGTGGCGTTCCGTGCAGTGCGGCAATGGCAAGGCGAGCATCGAGACGCAGGAAACGAACTCGACCGATGTGGTCTTTATCGATTTGGGCAAGGCGACGGACTCCGATGTGTCCTTCGAATGGACGCGCCAGGTGCTGCCGGACTTCGCCATGCCGATGTATTTCGTGGGTGGGTTGTTGGCCGTCGCGGCGGTGCTGACTGCCTCCGTGTTCGCCATGCCGCCGAGCCGGCGCCGCAAGCGTGCCGCTGTGCGGGGGGAGGCTCAGCCGGCGGACGACTCCGCCGCCGAGGCCGGGAAGGTGACGGTTGGCCAGGCTTTGGCGGGCAGTTTGAGCGGGTTCGCCTCGCTGTTTGGCCCCAAGCCGAAGCGCCGGCGTCGCCATGCGGCCGGGCGTGCCGCCGAAAGTGCTGCTGAAAGTGCCGTCGAAAGCGCCACCGAAAATATCGCTGAAAGTGCCGCCGCTGATGAAGAGACCTCGCAACCGGTGATTGTCGACCCGGCTTCGCGCAATCTGGTGGCGGATGCTGCCGATGCTGCGGATGCCGCCGAAGCCGCCGATGCCGCACAGTCGGCTGATATCGACGATGCCGCTGAGCAGACGGCCGCTGAGGAGACCGCGGTGATCAGTCCGGAGGAATTGCAGGCCTACTTTGCCCGTTTGGCGCAGGAAATCGAGGACGATGCCGCCGACGAAGCGCAGAGCGAGACGGTTGAGGCTGAACAGCCGGACGCGCCTGATAATACATCTGTCGAGCCAGGCGGCGAATCAGATGGCGAGCCATTGGAAGAGACGCAGGGCGCGCCATACTCCGGCGATAACGAGTCGGACGAATCGACCGAATCGACCAAGGAGGAGGAAGCCTGATGATGAAGCGAACCCTCACCAAACTCGTGACGGCCGCACTCGTTGCCGGCACGCTCGTCTCCCTTGGCGCCTGTGAAGGGCGGTTGCCCACAGTCCCAGCCGCGTCGTCCTCCGCGACGGCCGAACCCGACCTGACGCAAGAGCAGGAGAAGGCGATACGCAATAAGATTCTTGACGTCATCGAGAAAGCCGATGAATCGAAGAACACGGACGAACTGTCCACCCGCCTGACCGGCCCGCAACTCGAAGTGCGCACCAGCGAGATCAACATTGCGAAGGTGACCGGCAAGTTGCAGGCGAAGGCCTCCATTCCGCGGGACATGACACAAACCGTCATTCCCGTGAACAACGGCTGGCCGCGCGTCGTATTCACCGTCACCACCACCACAGACGACCAGCAGTCCAAGCGACTGATGGTGATGACCCAAAACTCCGCGAGGGAAAACTACAAGCTGTGGGGCGTGGCGCGACTGTTCCAAGGCGCGAAGTTGCCGAAGTTCGAAATTCCCAAGCTCGGCAGCGAGATGGGCACGGCGAAGGATTCCGAGCTCGTCGCCACCCCGGCTGACGCCGTCGCGCAATATTGCGACTTGCTGAACAAGGGCGATTCGAGCGAATACAAGAGCCAATTCGCCGACGATCTGTTCCGTCAGGATTTGAATAAGCTCAGCAGCACCGTGCAACAGGGCATGGAGGCGAACAACGGCACGCAGGAGCAGACGTTCACCGTGCCTGAAGACCAGATGAAGATCATGCGTTCCGCCGATGGTGGGGATTTGGTGGTTGCGCGCATCGACTCGACGTGGACGCGCCGGGCCGGTGACGGGCGCGAATCGCTTCCGGCATCCGACGAGGAGAAGGCGCTGTTTGGCGATGGCAAGGCCACCAGCGTGATGAAGGTCACGTATGTCAATGTGATTGCGTTGCATATTCCCGCGGCCGGCTCGGATCAGCAGATCACCGCCGTGGGGGCCGAGCGGCAGCCCGTCAAGGTGGAAGCGCTGTAAGGCGCGTGCGAGGCGCGCTGTAACGAGTACGCGAGGCGCGCTGTAAGGCTGTAGAGCTGTAAGGCTGTAAACGAACCAGGCAGGAGGCAGATATGGCAGATAAGGTAGGTATGGCAGGAGAACGCAAGTTCAATCCCGGGATGTCGCTCGCGGGGGCCGTTGACTTGGAGGCGCTCAAGCACCAAGTCAAGGCCGAGCCGGGGCAGGCCGGCGGCGCGCCGGCGGCTGGCGGCTACGTCGTCGACACCACGGAGAGCACGTTCCAGGCGATGGTGCAGACCTCATCCACCTTCCCGATTCTGATGTTCCTGTGGGTGCCCACCGACGACCGGCTGTTCCCGATGGCCCGCGCGCTCGCCGACGCGGTGAACGCGATGAACGGGCAGATTCAGCTTTCCCGCATCGATATCGCCTCGAACCCGCAGATTGCCCAGGCGTTGCAGGTGCAGGGCGCGCCGGCGTTGATCGCGCTGATTGGCGGTCGCCCGATGCCGCTGCTGCAGGGGCTGGTGAGCGACGAGGAGCTGGCGCAGATTGGCGAGCAGGTGCTGCCCAGGATCGTGCAGTTGGCGCAACAGGCCGGGGTCACCGGCACGGTGCCGTATTCCGGCGACCCGGATGCCGTCGAGGGCGATGGCGATGGCGGCTCGGCCGCTTCACCGGTTTCGGTGGTGCCGCCCGAGCATCAGGAGGCATACCAGTTGGCTCAGGCCGGCGATTATGCCGGTGCCGCCGCCGCATATGAGAAAGTGCTTGAGGCCGATCCCAATGACGCGCTCGCCGCGCGCGAACATGCCAAGGCGTTGCTGTTGGCGCGTTCCGGCTCCGCCGATGTGCGCGTGGTGCGCGCCGCGGCGGCCGACCGCCCGGACGATGTCGAGGCGCAATTGGCCGTGGCCGATGTGGACATGATCGGCGGCCAGATTCAGGACGCTTTCGACCGCTTGCTTGATTTCGTCGCGGCCGGGCACAAGGCCGACATCGAGCCGGTTCGCCAACGCTTGCTGGAATATTTCACGATTCCCGAGCCGGCCGACCCGCGCCTTGCCGCCGCGCGTCGCCGCTTGGCCACGTTGATGTACTAACTGATCTGCTCGCTGATGCATTAACTCGCTTACGTGTGGCAGCCATTCCTTGGTAACCCCGAGTAGCGGCGTTGAGAACTCAACGCCGCTACTTACGTTATCCGAAAAAGACTGCCACACGTAAGCGAGGTACACGTTTCCCGCCCTCTGAACGGGCCTAATACTCCTACTGTTCCATGGTGTTTGTGCCAAACAGCTGCTGAAACTGGGGGCCGTTCTTCGCCAGTTCGGCCTCGAACTCGCCGGCCCACTCGCCGAACGGATGCGCGGCCAGGCCATCGTTGTTGAACCGCGGCTGGTCGGTGATTTCAGTGACGCAGAACTTCGGAATCGTCAGGTTCGTCACAGGCGCGTTGCGCTCGGCTTCGGCGATAATCAGAGGCGCGTTCGTCCCACCGAACATATCCACGCTCCAGCCGTCTTGGGCGATCCATACGGCATAGCGGTTCTTGATGATGACCTCGCCGCCGCGCTTGATGAGCTCCACCGCAATGCCCGAGTCGATGGCGTGCTCGTTCTCGTAGCGCGTGCCGCCTACGGACGGCCCCTTGACGGTGACGAACGCTTCCGAGAACTGCTCGCGGTAAGCATCGAGCACGGCGAGCGGGTCGGTGCTCGCCGTCAACTCGCAACGGACGTGACGCGCGGTGACGCGCACGCGCAGCCCGTAGTTGCCCTCGTGCACGTAATAGCTCTGGATGATGAGGGTGGGGTCGTCGTCGTTGTATTCCGCTGGCAACTCGCGGCAGAAAAAGCGGCGTTCGTATTCAAAGTCGTTCATCGGATCGCTCATGATCTTAAGTCTAGGTGCATGTTCCCGCACGGCCGCGCTTTGCCCCGCGACGGCGCGTTGTCTCGTCCCCTCATGACGAACCAGACATATTAGCGTCCGATTGGTAACGAATCCGCATCTTGTGGCGGATCGGACGCTGTGGTGTCTGGTTGGTAACGAGGGCCGCGGTGCCCGTGACGAATCGGACACGCTGGTGTCTGATTCGTCATGCCCGGCGAATGCGCAAGGTGGTGTACAGTGGGGGAGTTGCACGGGTTTGTAGCTCAGTGGATAGAGCGTCTGTCTCCGGAACAGAAGGTCGTGGGTCCGATTCCCATCAAGCCCACCTGAAGAGCGCGACGCGTGATTCGCGCTATGGGTTCGTTATGGATTGAAAGGACACGACGAATGAGTGTTGTGATGGAAGGGGTTGCGACTTCGCAGGCACCGGCGGCCCTGGGTGCGTACAGCCAGGCGGTGAAGGCGAACGGTTTCGTATTCGTCTCTGGGCAGTTGGGCATCGACCCGGCCACCGGCGAGCTGGCGGGCGAGACGGCCGGCGAACAGGCGGCCCAGGCACTGAAGAACATCAAGCACATTCTGGACACTGCGGGCAGCGGCCTTGAGCGCGTGTGCCGTGCCACAATCTACATGAAGAACGTGGACGACTTCCACGAAGTCGACGCCGTTTACGCGCAGACCTTCACCGGTTCCGTCAAACCGGCCCGCGTGGCCTTCGGCGGCAACAACATTCCCAAGGGCGCCCTCGTCGAGATCGACGCCATCGCCGTGCTGTGATGCGCCCGCTGCGCGATGTGATTATGCGTTATGCACATGGTGCGTAGGGTATGGTGCGCGTGGTGCGCATCGTGCAAACCTTTGGGGACTGGCGATTTGCCGGTCCCTTTTGGGTTGAGTGGGCATTAGACTAGGCCGAATGAGCCCTGAAGCGTTAAGTGAACTGATTTCAACCATTGCCCACAGCCTCGTCGCAGTCGGCAAGGCCGGTGCGCTGACCGACGACCTCGTGCCGCCGGTGGCCAAGCTCGCCGTCATGCGCCCGAAGGACCGCGCGCATGGCGACTGGGCCTCCAACGCGGCCATGCAGCTGGCCAAGAAAGCCGGCATGAAGCCGCACGATTTGGCCGAATTGTTCGCCGCCGAGCTCGCCAAGGCCGAGGGCATCGCCTCGGTGGAGGTGGCCGGCCCCGGCTTCATCAACATCACGCTCGACTCCGCCTCGGCCGCCGCCGTGGTCGACGCCGTGCTCGACGCGGGCGAGACCTACGGCAAGAACGACCACTTGGGCGGCGAGACGCTGAACCTTGAGTTCGTCTCCGCCAACCCCACCGGCCCGATCCACATCGGCGGCACCCGCTGGGCCGCCGTGGGCGATTCGATGGCTCGCGTGCTGGAGGCCAACGGCGCGAAGGTGGTGCGCGAATACTACTTCAACGATCACGGCGAGCAGATCAACCGTTTCGCCAAGTCGCTCGTCGCCGCGTGGGCGGCCGCCGCTGGCTTGGGGGAGAGGGGCTATTGCGTCGAAACGCCGTGCGACGGCTACAAAGGCGCGTATATCAACGAAATCGCGGCTCGCGTGTCCAAGGAGGCCGAGCGTGACGGCGTGAGCCTGGCCGCCTTGCAACACGCCGATCAGGGCTTGAACGAGAAGGGCGAGCCGCTGGGCGAAGGCGATAGCGAGGTGCGCGAGGAGTTCCGCAAGCGTGCCGTGCCGATGATGTTTGACGAGATTCGCAAGTCCATGAAGGACTTCCGCGTGCGTTTCGACGTGTGGTTCCACGAGAACAGCCTGTATGACAGCGGCAAGGTGGGCAAGGCCATCGAGGAGCTGAAGAGCCGCGGCGACATCTACGAGAAGGACGGCGCCACTTGGTTCGAGTCCACCAAGCATGGTGACGACAAGGATCGCGTGATCATCAAGTCGAATGGTGAATTCGCCTATTTCGCGGCCGATATCGCCTATTACTGGGACAAGCGCCACCGCTCCGACAATCCTGCCGACGTGGCAATTTACATGCTCGGTGCCGACCACCACGGCTACATCGGCCGCATGATGGCTATGTGCGCCGCGTTCGGCGACAAGCCGGGCGAGAACATGCAGATTCTCATCGGCCAGCTGGTCAACGTGATGAAGGACGGCAAGGCCGTGCGCATGTCGAAGCGCGCCGGCAACGTCGTCACCATCGACGATTTGGTCGAAGCGATCGGCGTGGACGCCTCGCGCTATTCGCTGGCGCGCACCGACTACAACTCCCCGGTGGACATCGATCTGAACCTGTTGGCCTCGCATTCCAACGAAAACCCGGTGTATTACGTGCAGTACGCGCACGCGCGTTCGTGCAATGTGGACCGCAACGCCGCCGCCTCGGGCATCACGCGCGAGGGGGCCGATTTGGCTCTGCTCGACACCACTGCCGACGGCGAGGTGCTGGCGGCGCTGGCCCAGTGGCCGTCCGTGCTGCGTGAAGCGGGCGATTTGCGCGCTCCACACCGCGTGGCGCATTACTTGGAAGATCTCGCCGCCACCTACCACAAGTGGTACAACGTGGAGCGCGTGGTTCCGATGGAACTGACCGAGCCGGAAGCGCAAGGCGAGCAGGCCGAGGCGCTGCGCGTCGCCAAGGCACCCGAACCGGCGCGTGCCGCCGCACGCCTCAAGCTCAACGACGCGGTGCGCACCGTCATCGCCTCCGGCCTTGACCTGCTCGGCGTCATCGCCCCGGAAAAGATGTGATCATGGCACTGACACCGATTTGGCCCAAGGCCACCGACATCAACGCGAGCGGCGCGCTCACTTTCCACGGGCGTGCGGGCGCGCAACTGCTTGACGAGTTCGGCTCGCCGCTCTATCTCATCGACACCGACGAGGTGACCGAACGCGCGCGCACATTCGTCGCGGCCGCAGCCGAAGCGTTCAGCACCTCCACCACGCACGTGAGCTTCGCGGGCAAGGCGTTCCTGTCCAAGGAAATCGTGCGCCTGGTCACCGCGGCCGGCATGCTCGTGGACACATGCTCGATGGGCGAGATGCGCATCGCGCTGGCCGCCGGGGTGCCGGGCCGCCGTTTGGTGCTGCACGGCAACAACAAGTCCGACGAGGAAATCGCGCTCGCCATCGAGCAGGGTTTCGCCAAAATCGTGGTGGATTCGCCGGACGAACCGGCGCGTATCGCCGCCATCGCGCATCGGCTGGGCAAGCGCGCCAAGGTGATGTTGCGCGTCACCTGCGGCATCCACGCGGGCGGCCACGAATACATCTCCACCGCGCACGAAGACCAGAAGTTCGGCGTGCCGCTGTTGTCGGCTGGTGCCGATGCCGCCGTGCTCGATGTGCTCGATGGGCTGGAGGAAAGTGTTATTTCGAGCGGAGGAGCCGAAGGTGGCGCAGTCGAGAATGACAATGGGCGCGCCCTGCAATACGACCTCAAATACCCCTATGACCTGAGCCATGAGCAACTCTCCAGCGCAGACAAGGCGCTCGCCGCCGCGATGGAAACCGTGGCGGACGGCCCCGCGCTGGCCGTGCTCAAAGACATCCAGTCGCGCGGAGCCGACCTCGAACTCGTCGGCATCCACTCGCATATCGGCTCGAACATCCACGACGCGGACGCGTTCATCCAAGCCGCCAAGCGCATGATGCTGCTGCGCAAGACCTTCTATGCCACCGATGCCTACACGCTGCCCGAGGTCGATCTCGGCGGCGGCTATTCCGTGGCCTACACCGACGGCGAGGACTCGATGGACGTGCGCGTCGAACTCAAGCGCCTGGCCGAGGCGGTCGGCGCGATTAACCGCGCGCTCGGCATGCCAGCTCCCGCCATCAGCTTCGAGCCGGGGCGCTGGATTGCCGCGCCCGCCGGCGTCACTCTGTATCGCGTGGGCACCATCAAGCCCGTGCATCTGACCGACGCGAAAGACGCGCAAGGCAACCCGATCGATGAGCGCGTGTACGTGTCCGTCGACGGTGGCATGAGCGACAACATCCGCCCGGCGCTCTATGCCGCCGATTACACCGCGCGTCTGGCGAACCGCGAAGGTGCGCCCGAAACCAAGCTTTCGCGCGTGGTGGGCATGCACTGCGAGTCCGGCGACATCGTGGTGCGCGAGTGCCCGTTGCCCGCCGACATCGCGCGCGGTGACATTCTCGCCGTGCCCGTCACCGGCGCTTACGGCCGCACGATGGCCAGCAACTACAACCAGGCGCCCATCCCCGCGGTCGTCGCCGTGAGCGAATCCGGCGCTCACGTCATGCTCCGCCGCCAGACCATCGACGACCTCCTCGCCCTCGATGTGAGCGAATAGCTCGAGCGAAACGACAGCAAAGTCGACAAATCTTTCAGCACCGCGCTGTTAGTCACATTCAGCCCGTAGAATGTCGAAAAGCTGAACATTCGCAAGACAAGGAAGGTTCCCGAGAAGTGGTATTTGACAACGAAACGCCGATTCGCGTAGGTCTGCTGGGAGCTGGCACGGTCGGCTCGCAAACCGCCCGTCTGATTGTCGAGCAAAAGGACGAACTGGCCGCGCGCATCGGGCGGCCCATCGAACTGACCGGCGTTGCCTGTCTCGACCCGGCGGAAACCGACCCGTACCCCTGGATCGACAAGTCCATCGTCACCACCGACACGATGGCCGTGGCCACCAGCTCCGACATCGTGATCGAGCTGATCGGCGGCACTGGCGTGGCTCGCAAGTTCGTCCTCGCGGCCATCGAATCCGGCGCGTCGGTGGTCACCGCGAACAAGGCGCTGCTCGCCAAGTACGGCCCGGAAATCTACGCCGCGGCCGAGGCCAAGGGCGTCGACATCTACTTCGAGGCGGCCGTGGGCGGTGCCATCCCGTTCCTGCGCCCGTTGCGCGAGTCGCTGGTGGGCGACAAGGTGACCAGCATGCTCGGCATTGTCAACGGCACCACCAATTACATTTTGGACGAGATGACCACCAAGGGTCTCGATTTCGACGATGTGCTGAAGGACGCGCAGGCCAAGGGCTACGCCGAGGCCGACCCCACCGGCGACATCGAGGGTGACGACGCCGCCAACAAGGCCGCCATCATGGCCACGCTCGGCTTCCATACCAGCGTCACCATCGACGATGTGAGCGTCGAGGGCATCACGAAGATCACCGCCGACGACATCGCCGCCGCCACCGCCGAGGGCAAGGTCATCAAACTGCTGGCCGTGGTCGAGAACGGCGAGGCGGGCGTTTCCGCGCGCGTCTATCCGGCGCTGATTGACGAAAGCCACCCGCTGGCCAGCGTGCACGGCTCGTTCAACGCCGTGTTCGTCAAGGCCGAGGCCGCCGACGACCTGATGTTCTACGGTCGCGGTGCCGGTGGCGCTCCCACCGCCTCCGCCGTGGTGGGCGACGTGGTCACCGTGGCGCGGCATATCGCCGCCGGCTGCACCGGCCCCTCGATTCCGCTGTACAAGGACTTGCAGCAGGCCCCGATCAACGCCTCCAAGGCCGCGTTCGCCGTGCGCTTCCTCATCCACGACAAGCCGGGCGTGCTCGCCGCCATCGCCGCCGAGTTCGCCAAGCGCGGCGTGTCCATTAACGGCGTGAACCAAGACTTGAAACCCACGCTCACCGACCCGGGCTACGACGGCGAAATCCAGCAGTTGCGCCTGGTCACGCACTTGACCGACGAGGAAACGTTGCGAGCCACCGTCGAGGCCGTGCAGTCGCTCGACTTCGTCACTGGCACCCCCTCCATTCTGAGGGTGCTCGACTGATGGCTCCGGTAACCAACCGCGTGCGTGTGCGCGTGCCGGCCACCAGCGCCAATCTCGGCTCCGGTTTCGACACAGTGGGTCTCGCGCTCGACTATCACGACGAACTCGTCTTCACGCTGAACGACGACCCCGCCGACGGCATCGCCCACGTCATCATCCACGGCGAAGGCGAGAGCACCTTGCCGCGCGACGAAACCCACTTGGTCGTCTCCACCTTCCGCCGCGCGTGCGCCACGTTCGGCTTGGGCAAGCTCGGTTTTACGCTTGAGGCGACGAACAACATCCCCCAGGCGCGAGGCATGGGCTCCTCCGCCGAGGCCATTGTGGCTGGTATCGCGGCCGCGGCTGCCTTCGCGCAGGACGGCGAGCTGAACCGTCCGGCCATCTTCGATATGGCCGCCCGTCTTGAGGGCCACCCCGACAATGTGGCCCCGGCTGTGTTCGGCGGGCTGACGGTGAGTTGGGATTTCGAGATGCCCGAAGGCGTTGGTTCCGTGTCGGTTCCTGATGGCGAGCCGTTGCACACCGGCTTTCACACGGTGAATTACCCGGTTTCCCCGGCCATCACCGCAGCTGTGTTTGTGCCGGATTACGAGCTGTCCACCGAACAGGCGCGTCGTGCCCTGCCCGCCGAAGTGCCGTATCATGATGCGATATATAACGTCTCGCGAGTTGGGCTGCTCCCTGCCGCGATGAACCCGCCCCTCTCCACCGTCGACCCCAACGCCCTGCTGTATGTGGCCACGCAAGACAAATTGCACCAGCCCTACCGCGCCCCGCTCATGCAGCCCTCCGCCGACCTGATCGCGGCCTTCCGCGCGCAAGGCTACGCGGCCGCCGTCTCTGGTGCCGGCCCGTGCGTGCTGGTGCTGCACCACGGCGACGCCCGCGCCGCCATCGACGCAATCGCCGCCCCCCAGCTCGCCTCCGGCCACTGGAAAGTCCTCCACCTCCCCATCAACACCAAGGGAGTCGAAATCAGTTAGTTCCCATGGCGCGGTGTTCCCATGGCGCGGTTTTGGCTATTTTTCAAGGTTTTGCTATCTTGCGCCATGGGGGAAACACCGCGCCATGGGAGGTTGGGGATTGGTATGGGACGATGGGACGATAAAGTGACGGGTATGACTATGAGTATTCCGCTGATTTTGGCTTCGAAGTCCAAGCCGCGCCGCAATGTGCTGTTTGCGGCCGGCGTGTGCCCTACGATTCGCGTGTCGCATGTGGATGAAACGGCGGCGCTTGAAGCGGCCGCCGCGCAGGCCGGCGTAGATGTGGCCGAGCTGAAGGTGGAACAGCGGGTGCAGATTTTGGCCGAGGCCAAAGCCCAGGCCGTGCACGAGGCATATCGCGACGTTGCCGCCACAGCCGCCGCTGCCAGCGGGGAGCGCATCGTCGGCTATCCGCTTCGCGCCGCCGATCTGCCGCAAGAACAGCAGGAAACGGCCGCCAATCAAGCACAGGCGGAGAATATCGATTATTCCTCCGCGCCAATCGCCACCACCCGCGACTTCTCCGGCACCACATTTCCCACCGTCACCGAGCCGATCAACGCCCTCTCAAACGGCGACCTGCCGGGCCTGACCCGCGCCCAAGTCGGCCCGCTGATCCTCGGCTGCGATTCCATGTTCCTGTTCGAGGGCGAATGTTACGGCAAGCCGCACAGCGCCGACGCCGCGCGCGAACGCCTGAAGCGCATGCGCGGCAATACAGGCGAACTGTGGACGGGGCACTGCCTCATCGACTTCGCTTCCGGGCGCGTGGCGCGCGGTGCCAGCCACGCGAAAGTGCATTTTTCCAACTATTCCGACAGCGATATCGAGCGCTATATCGCCACCGGCGAGCCGCTGGAAGTGGCCGGCTCGTTCACGCTGGAAGGCTTCGGCGGCGCGTTCATCGATAGCATCGAAGGCGATCCCAGCGGCATTATCGGCCTGAGCCTGCCGCTGGCGCGCGAACTTGCCGCCGAGCTGGGCATCGCATGGCCCGACTTGTGGAATGTCGCCTCGCCGCTCGCCCCGCCGGCCGAAGGCAAGGCCGCGGGCGCCGCGCACGCCGGCATCAAACCGCCGAAAGAGAACGTGCGCCAGCCGGGCGACGGCTGGATCGACTGTGCGTGCGGCCGCAAGCATTGGGGCACCAACGGCGCTGCCGGCGTGCTGCTTGCGCGTCGGGATCCGAACAGCGGCCAGGTCACCCATGTGGTGATGCAACACCGCGCCATGTGGTCGGCGGAAGGCGGCACCTGGGGCATCCCCGGCGGCGCCACGGCCGATGGCGAGAGCCCCATCGAAGGTGCGTTGCGCGAAAGCTACGAGGAGGCGAACATCACCCCGGAGGACATCGAGGTGGTCGGCTCCTACCGCGAGGATCACGGCTCGTGGGGCTACACCACCGTGTTCGCGTTCGAGAAGCCCGGCCACACGGTCACGCCCAAGGCCAATGACGACGAGAGCATGGAAATCGAGTGGGTGCCCATCGATCGCGTGCCTGAGCTCAAGTTGCTCACCGCCATGCGCACCGATTGGCCGCGATTCGCCGCGCGTCTTGCGTCCCTGGCTGCCGAGCGCGCCGTTTCGTGAGAGATTGTTGAGATTGTCGCGGTCTTGCTGCCGCGATGGTCCACTCGCAAATATGTGCATTCAAGGATTTCATTCTTAGGGATGAACCCCTGCCCCGCGAATCATTCCATTGCCTGATGTCGCCATGCCCCGCTTGTCCGTAGCGTTTCAAGCATGAGCAACATAGCATATCCATATCAACCATCTGCGCCCACTACCGCGCCCACCGCGGCACCCACCACCGCGCAGTTCGCGCCGCGCCGCCCCATTCTCACGGCCACCAATCTGACGATGGATTACGCCGCCAAACACCCAAACACAAACGCAAGCACAAACCCAAACGCAAACGTTTTCACACCCCCTGCCGCCGCAGCCATGCCGATGGCCCGCCCCCTCGCCCTGAACTCGGTGAATTTCCGACTCAACACAAAAGAAACCGTCGCGGTGATGGGCCCCTCGGGTTCCGGCAAATCCACACTGCTGCATGTGCTCGCCGGCATAGACAAGCCCACGTCGGGTCGCGTGCTCTATCAACCGCCCAACGCCGCCTCCGCCCAGGATCTCACCGCCCTCCCCGACGCCGAGCGCACGATGTTGCGCCGCAGCGCCTTCGGCTTTGTGTTCCAGTCCGGCCAGCTTCTGCCCGAACTGCCCGCCGTCGAAAACATCGCCCTGCCGATGATGCTGGGCGGAGTCAGCTACGCCCAAGCTACCGATTGCGCGCTGCTGTGGCTGGAGCGGCTGGGGCTCAAGGCTCTTGCCGCGCAACGTCCGGGGGAGATGAGCGGCGGGCAGATGCAACGCATCGCCATCGCCCGCGCCCTGGCAGCCCGCCCGAACGTCGTGTTCGCCGACGAGCCCACCGGCGCGCTCGACCAAGCCACAGGCCGCGAGGTCATGGCGATTCTCATGGCCGCCGCGCACGAAAACGACGCCGCCGTCATCGTCGTCACCCACGACCCCAACGTCGCCTCGTTCTGCTCGCGCACCGTCACCATGCAGGACGGTGCGTTGCAATGAATACGTTTGCACTCTGGTGTCTGTTCCATCGCCCCGGCGCGAGCGGCAGCTCCGGGCGCACCTCCGCGCTGGCCATCATCGCGTTCGCCACCGCCACCGCCGTCTTCCTCACTGTGCTCGGCGGCGTGCACGGCTTCATCTGGCGCGCTTCCGCCGACCACACGGTTGCTCGCTATTTCAACGACGCGGCCTGTGCCCCCGGCGCAAAATCCGTGGACTATTGGCTTGCCAGCGGCGCGCCCGCCGCGTGGGCTGAAATGATGGACGTCAATGCGCAGGGCTATGTGTGCCTCGCCTTCATCGCCTGCGTGCTGCTGATCGTGCCGTTCGCCGCGCTCGCCGGATCCGCGGCGCGCCTCGCCGCTTCCCGCCGTGACGCCCGTCTCGCCGCGCTGCGTTTGGCCGGTGCCACTCGAAGCCAAGTCACGCGGCTGGTTGCGCTCGACGCGGCAGGTCAGGCGCTGGTGGGCGCGCTAATCGGCATTCTCGGCTATTTTGCGGCCATGCCCGCCATCATGCTGTTGAATTTCCAAAACCGCCGCTTCACTTTTGAACAACTGTGGGTGGGGCCTGTGGCGTTGGCACTCACTGTGATCGGCGTGACCCTGCTCGCGCTGGTTTCGGCGCTGCTCACGTTGCGCCGCGTGTCGATCACCCCGCTGGGCGTCGCCTCGCGCGCTGCCCAACCGCTGCCCTCCCACTGGCGTGCGGCGATTTTCGCGGGGTCCATCGTCGCGGCCGTCGCGCTGTTCGATTCGCTGGCGCAGGTAAGTTCGTTCTTTGGTGAGATCGGCACGATTGCTCTCGTCCTCGGCCTCATCATGCTGCCGTTCGCGCTGATGAACCTCGTCGGCACGTGGGCGGTCAGCGCCCGCGCCAAGTCGCTTGCCCGCCGCCCCCATTGCGCCGCCGACATGATCGCCATGCGCCGCATCCTCGATAATCCCAAACGCGCGTGGCGCAACGTCAGCGGCATCGCCTTGGCCGTGTTCATTGCGGGCATCACCGCCGTGGCCGGCTGCATCGGCGGCGCTTCGAGCGCTTCGGGCGGCGCGGGCGACGACCCCACTGCAATCTATGCGCGTGACATGAGCAGCGGCGGTTTGCTAACCTTGATGTTCGCCGCGATTCTGGCCGCCGTCTCCTCCGGCGTGATGCAAGCCGGTTCCGTTTACGACCAGGCGCAGGAATACCGCATGTTGCTGCTCGAAGGCACCGATGTGGACACGCTGAACAAAGCGCGGTTCCGCGAGGTGATGACTCCGCTCAACACGGTGGTGGCGCTCGCCGGCGGTTGCGCCATGGTGCTGATGATGCCGCTGTTCGCTTCCGCCATGACTGAAGCGGGCACGCTGCTGACATTCTTCGGAGGCATCGCATTGTGCTATGCGCTGGTTTCCATTGGCGCGTTCGCCGCGAATCGCGTGGCCGCCCGATTGAATCTCACTGACTGGCGCGCCGACGATTGATACAACGTAACGATCTCAGCTCTCGTAAGCTCTCGCCGCCAGCCGAACGCCCAAAAATCAAGAAGACTTGGGTGCCGCCGTCGTCTCCCCGCTCGGCCGCCAGTTCGCCGGACACGTCTCCCCCTCGTTCGCATAAACGAACTGGCAGGCCTGCACGCGGCGCAACAGCTCCTCGGCGTTGCGGCCCACGCTGGGCAAAGTAAGCTCATATGCCACGATCGCGCCCTGCGGAGTCACGATGAAATCGGCGCGCTCGGCCATCCCCGACGTCTCGTTATAGGCGTCGAGGTCGCGCACGAGCACACCCGTCGGATCGGACAGCATTGGGTATTCGATTGTCGAAAGGCTCTGTTCGGCGTCGCGCCAAGCCTTGTGCACAAAGTGCGTATCGCAGGACACCGAGTAGATCTCGCAACCGACTTTCTTAAAATCCTCGTAATGCGCGGCCAGATCCTGCAGTTCGGTCGGGCACAGCGAGCTGAAGTCGGCCGGATAGCAGAACACCACCGACCAGTGGCCAAGCATGTCTTTCTTGCTTATCTCGCAGAAGTCCCCATTATGAAAAGCCGTGAGCGTGAACTCGCCCAGCTCGTGTTGCAACAGCGCCATGATCACTCCTTATTCGGTCGGTTTATGCGGTCGGTTTATGCGGTCGACTTGCGCTCGGTTTATTCGCTCGGATTGTGTCCGATTTGCGCGGTTTTCATCCCCATTGCACGCAAGCCTAACCCCACATCCCCAAGGGGACTATCCCTCCTTCATCCGAAACCGCAAAATACCGCACCCCGCCCGTCAAACTTTTTCATACCGCGTATTCCGCCCACCGCCGACTTTCTTCACCCTCTTGTCATCGACCAGCTTGGAAAGCTGGTAATACGCTTGGTTCCCGTCGAGATGCAGCAGTTCCATGACGTCCGTTTTGGTTGCGTAACCCTGTTTATTTATCAGTTTCATGATCAGTTCAGGGTAGCGGATGCGGTCAATGTCCGTCTGCCGAACGTACTCCACGGTTTTTCCACTGCGCTTATACACCTTCGACCCCAGCATATATGTGCGCTTCTGCCCCGAGCCGGAACCTTCGATAAGGCCGATTTCCGTCAACTGCCCGAGCATTGTGCGCAAACGCTGCTCGCTCATGTCCAGTTCTTTGTGCAGTGAGGCGAAGTCACATCTGCGTTCGTTTCTGAGTGTGTCGAGGATGAGCAGCCCGTCGATTGACATCTGCTTGCCGCTACGTTCCTGCTCTTGGGCGAGCATTTCCACGAAGGAGGAGTCCGGCGCGCTTCTGGATAGGAACACCGACACATTCCTTTCGTTGGAAGCGGAATAGTCTGGCAGGGGGCGCCCGTAATGCAATGCGCCTTCGAAGATGCGGTCGATGCCGCGTCCGGTGCGCTCCGCCAGTCCGGTGCGTTTCAGCGCGTCCATAAGACACAGGTTTCTGCCATGCGGTTCGGCGGTCAGCAGATTGTGGATGTTAATGCCTTCGACAAACCCGCCCGGATTCGATATGGTCAATCCCGCATCGTCCAACATGACTCGCACTCTGCCAAGCAGTGAGTAATCCCTGTGCCCGAACGCGTTCACCAGCGCTTCGCGGAAGGCCCTTTCATCGAACTCCGGCACCATCATCGAAAACAGCCCCACGTTCAGTTCCGTTGAGGGATTCCACGGTTTGAACATATCCGCGATTTGCTCGATGGTCTTAAGCAAGGGGCCTCGATACGTTTGGTTCACTTTGATTTCCGTGCCTTCCAGCACCTGAAAGGCGGCCTCATTCGTCGGCACGAAGCGCTGAAGAGCCTCTTCTTTTCCCAACAGCAGCAGCCCGGTAAGCGTCGGCGTATTCGTTCCGTCCGTCGAAACGGTCAGTTTGAGTGCTTTCTCCAATTCCTCGTCGGACAATTCCAGTAGCGCATGGTCGCTTGACTTGTATGAGCCGATGATCCGGCGCAGGCGTTCGCGTTCCAGCGGGTCGAAATCCTCGCGAGTGGTTCCCGCAATGGGTTGTTCGGAATAATCCAATCTGCCCAAATCGGAAAGTCTTGTGGCAATCTCATATGGGTACATCGGCACGCTTTCCGGGGTTCCGTCGATCTTCATCCTTCGCCGCAGGATTTTGCCGGAGTGGGTCGATACCACGCTGCGCGATTTCGGCACCTCGATTCGGATGACGGGAGTCTTGTCACCGACGATTTGAACTCGGGCAGACACTGGAGGGACGGTTCTGTTGGCAATCATGGCGCTGAGACCGACGATATCCTGATGCTTGTCGTGTATGCCCGTGGGGGTGCCGTCGTCTTCGACACCCACGTACAATATGCCTCCATCGGTGTTGGCCAGCGCGACTACAGCTTCCACCAGGTTGCTGTCGGGAAGCTGTTTCAGGTCGCTCTTGAACTCCACGGATAGCGTTTCTTCGCCATATTCATGTGCCATGGTTCTTGCTCCGTTCGTATGGGAACTGCGTCTGTCTTCTCTGAATCCAGCAAGTTTTCTCTGAATTCAGACTTCTTTCTCTGAATTCAGACTTGCTTCTCTGAATTCAGAGAATACATCTCAATATTCCGAGAAACAAGCGGACGAAGAGCCTAGTGGACGAACAGCCCAGTGGGCTGTTCGTATCGATATCAACGGACGGCGTCATTTTGCGGTAATAGATCATTCCCGTGCCTTCTGTAGACCCATGCCAACGCAGCGAACTCGTTCCCTGCGTGCTTGAGTCGCAGTGTGCGTTGCTATATTCTCGGTCTATCTCAAGTCGCAGTGCCTATTGTTCCTGTTCTCAGTTCGTTTCAAGTTACAGTGCCCATCGTTTTCGTCCTTAGTTTGCACCAGATCACAGTGTCGTTGCTATCGTTCTCGGTCTGTCTTGAGTCGCAGTGCCCGTTTTTCCGTTCTCAGTGTGCATATCGCTATTTCGTTCTCAGTGCGTTTTGCTGTTCCGTCAGGTTTGCGTGTTGTTTGACCCGTTCCGGTGTCTGCGGCGGATGTTGCCGTGTTCGACACCCTCCGGGCCGGTAGGCCAAGTCTTACGTCTCACACGGCAACATCCGCCTAGGGCATTCTGACGTAGCCGGTTCGTTTCATCCTTGTTGTTCCGGTGAGTGTGCTCCGTCTCTTGTCATTTCGAGCGGAGGCGTAGCCGGAGTCGAGAAATCTCGCCCCGGAAGGGGCGGTGAGCGTGCTGTTGGTGTGCGCCGAGGGCGGGGGAATGATTTACCCCTTGGTTTTGTTGCGGGTGTGTGTTTTGGGTGGGGCGGGCTTTGGTTTGAGTCCTGTTTTTCCGCGGGATTGCAAGGGGTTTCGGGTGGCTGGTTTGGCGGCGGTTGGAGTGCGCTGTAGGG
>NZ_JAAIIJ010000022.1 GCF_012932445.1 Bifidobacterium panos | reverse complement strand
CCTATACGGGTTTCATGGCTCCCACAACGGTTGCGCAGTCGAAGATTGCCGGTGATGGTTCGACGGTGGTGAAGATTCAGTACACGCGTGACAAGTATGATGTGACGTTCGACGCGAACGGTCACGGTGCCGCGCCTTCTGGGTTGACGGGTGTCAAGTATGAGGCGAAGGTCGCGAAGCCCGGCGATCCGTCGGAGGCCGGTTACGCGTTCGGTGGCTGGTATACGGATGCGGCGTGCGCCGATAAGGACAAGTGGGATTTCGACGCGGATACGATGCCGGCGGAGAAGCTGACCCTGTATGCGAAGTGGACCGGTAATCCGTATGTGGTGAGGTTCGATGCGAATGGTGGTGCGGGTGACATGTCCGACCAGTCGTTTGTGTATGGCGAGGTGCGTGAGTTGTCGGCGAACGTGTTCGAGCGTGACGGTTACGGGTTTGCCGGGTGGAACACCCAGGCCGGTGGCGCGGGCGTGTCCTATACGGACGGCCAGCGGGTGAGTGACCTGACCGCCGAGAACGGCGGGACGGTGATCCTGTACGCCCAGTGGGCGGGCAACAAGTACGACATCACGTACAACCCGGACGGCGGCACTCTGCCGGCTGACGCTCCGAAGACTCACACGTATGGTGAGGAGACGAAGCTGCCGACTCCGACGAAGGACGGTTATACGTTCGACGGTTGGTATGACGAGGACGGTAACAAGGTCGACGCCATTCCCACCGATGCCAAGGACATGAAGATCACGGCCAAGTGGACCGCGGACGAGTACGACATCACGTACGACCCCAACGGCGGTACCCTGCCGGCTGACGCTCCGAAGACTCACACGTATGGTGAGGAGACGAAGCTGCCGACTCCGACGAAGGACGGTTATACGTTCGACGGTTGGTATGACGAGGACGGTAACAAGGTCGACGCCATTCCCACCGATGCCAAGGACATGAAGATCACCGCGAAGTGGACCGCGGACGAGTACGACATCACGTACGACCCCAACGGCGGCACGCTGCCGACGGACGCTCCGAAGACCCACACGTATGGCCAGGAGACGAAGCTGCCGACTCCGACTCGTGACGGCTACACGTTCGACGGTTGGTATGACGAGGCCGGCAAGAAGCTCGATACCATTCCCACTGATGCCAAGGACATGAAGGTCACGGCCAAGTGGACCGCGGACGAGTACAACATCACGTACGACCCGAATGACGGCACGCTGCCCGAGGACGCTCCGAAGACCCACACGTATGGCCAGGAGACGAAGTTGCCCACCCCGACGAAGGACGGTTACACCTTCGACGGCTGGTATGACGAGGCCGGTAACAAGGTCGACACCATCCCCACTGACGCCAAGGACACGAAGGTCACCGCGAAGTGGACCGCGGACGAGTACGACATCACGTACAACCCGGACGGCGGCGCGCTGCCCGAGGGCGCTCCGAAGACTCACACGTATGGCCAGGAGACGAAGTTGCCCACCCCGACGAAGGACGGTTACACCTTCGATGGTTGGTACGACGAAAACGGCAATAAGGTCGACACCATTCCCGCTGACGCGCAGGATCTGAAGATCACTGCCAAGTGGACCGCGGACGAGTACGACATCACATACGACCTGAACGGCGGCACTCTGCCGGCCGATGCTCCCAAGACCCACACGTACGGCGAGGAGACCGAGCTTCCGACCCCGACCCGTGACGGCTACACCTTCGACGGCTGGTACGACGAGAACGGTAACAAGCTCGACACCATCCCCGCCGATGCGACGGATATGAAGATCACGGCCAAGTGGAAGGGCGACGAGTACAACATTACGTACGATCCCAACGGCGGTACGCTGCCCGAGGACGCTCCGAAGACTCACACGTATGGCCAGGAGACGAAGTTGCCGACCCCGACGAAGGACGGTTACACCTTCGACGGTTGGTACGACGAGGCCGGTAACAAGGTTGACACCATCCCCGCCGACGGGAAGGATGTGAAGATCACGGCCAAGTGGACAGGCAATGAGTACAACATCACGTACGACTTGGACGGCGGCACCTTGCCGGCCGACGCTCCGAAGACCCACACGTATGGCGAGGAGACCGAGCTGCCGACTCCGACTCGTGACGGTTACACCTTCGACGGCTGGTATGACGAGGATGGCAACAAGATCGACACCATTCCCGCTGATGCGCAGGACATGAAGATCACCGCGAAGTGGACCAAGAACGCCGACACTGACAATGGCGGCAACACCGACGCCACCGGCGACAATGACGGTGCCAAGTATGATCCGAATGGCGGCGCCATGCCGGACGGCTGGACCGGTGCGGACGGCAAGCTGCCCACTCCGACCCGTGAGGGTTACAAGTTCGATGGCTGGTATGACGACGAGGGCAACTTGGTCACCAATCTGAAGGACGCCGCGGGCAAGACGCTGCATGCCAGGTGGACCAAGCTGAACACTCTGGCCTCCACCGGTGCCACCGCTCTGGCCGCTGGCCTGACCGCCTTGGCCTTGGCCGCAGCCGGCGTAACAGTCGGCGTCCTGCGCCGCAAGCGCTCCCGCTGATTGCGTTCCCATTGATTTGAAGGAGTCGGGCATTGATTGCCCGGCTCCTTCTTTTTGGCCCCCGCTGGCGGGGGCTGTCGCGCGGACGCGCGACTGGGGGTGGTCAGACTAGGCACGTGTTCGGTACGACCACCCTCAGACCTCGCATACGCTCAGCCAGCTCCCGCCAGCGGAAGCCCCCTTTGGGGCGGATGTTGCCGTGTGAGACGTAAGACTTGGCCTACCGGCCCGGAGGGTGTCGAACACGGCAACATCCGCCCCCCAAGGCACGGCCTTTGCATATTTGACGTGCTTTCCCGTTGTCTCGGTTGGCGGTATCGTGCGGAAGCCACGGATATTCTGTTTTCGTTATATGGCGTAGCCCAAAGGGCTGTGTGTCGAACACGGTGGCGTCCGCCGCAAGTAACAACGGACAGCTATAGTTGGGGGCATGCCAACATTTACGCGAGAAGAAATCGTGCATTTGGGCGACTTGGCCCGAATCGCGCTGACCGATGAAGAAATCACCCGTCTGCAAGGGGAGCTGAACGTCATCGCCGACTCCATCAACAAAGTGCAGGAAGTCGCTTCGGATGACGTCGAGCCAACCGCCAATCCAATTCCGCTGGAAGCATACTTGCGCGAAGACGTTCCCGAAACGCCGCTGACGCAAGCCGAAGCGATTGCGGGCGGGCCGAAGACCGAGGCCGGCATGTTCGTCGCGCCGCGCATTCTGGGAAGCGAGGAGTGAGCACGATGAGCGATACCAACGAACTGGTCAAGCTGTCCGCGGCCGAAATGGCCGCCGCCGTCAAAGCGGGCGAGGTTTCCAGCCGCGAGCTGGTCGACGCGCATTTGAGCGTGATCGAAGCCGCCGAGCCGTCCGTCCAGGCGTTCCTGAAGGTCTCCGCCGACGAGGCGCGCGCCCAAGCCGACGCCTTTGATGCTAAACCGGCCGCCGACAAGGCCGACCTGCCCGAACTGGCCGGCGTGCCGATCGCCATCAAGGATATGATCGTCACCAAGGGCATCGAAACCACCGCCGCCTCCAAGATCCTCGAAGGCTGGGTGCCACCTTATGATGCCACGGTGATCGAAAAGCTCAAGGCCGCGGGTCTCCCGATTCTCGGCAAGACGAACCTGGACGAGTTCGCGCAGGGTTCCTCCACTGAGCACTCCGCCTACCAGACTACCCGCAACCCGTGGGACACCGAACGCGTGCCCGGCGGTTCCGGCGGCGGCTCGGCTTCCGCGGTGGCCGCGTTCGAGGCGCCGCTGGCCCTCGGCACTGACACCGGCGGCTCGATTCGCCAGCCCGGCGCGCTCACCGGCACGGTCGGCGTCAAGCCCACGTATGGCGGCGTGAGCCGTTTCGGTGCCATCGCCATGGCCTCCTCGCTCGACCAGATCGGCCCCGTTTCGCGCACCGTGCTCGATTCCGCCCTGTTGCAGGAGATTATCGGCGGTCACGACAAGCATGATTCTACGTCGATTCCCGAAGGCCCGCGTCCGATGGCCGCCGCCGCACGCGAAGGTGCCAAGCGCGACCTGAAGGGCCTGAAGGTCGGCTTGGTCAAGGAGCTGGGCGGCGACGGCTTCCAGCCGGGCGTTCAGGCCCGCTTCGACGAGGCCGTGGCCAAGTTGAAGGATATGGGTGCCGAGGTCGTCGAGGTGTCCTGCCCGCATTTTGAATATGCCTTGGGTGCGTATTACATCATCATGCCTTCCGAAGTGAGCTCGAATCTCGCTCGCTACGACGGCATGCGCTACGGCATGCGTGTCATGCCGCCCGACAATGTGCCGCAGACGGCCGCCAATATGATGGCTTACACGCGCGAAGCCGGTTTCGGCGATGAGGTCAAGCGCCGCATCATCCTGGGCACTTACGCGTTGTCCGCGGGCTACTACGACGCTTGGTATGGCTCCGCACAGAAGGTGCGCACGCTGATCATCAACGATTTCAAGGCCGCGTTCGAGCAGGCCGACGTGCTGGTGTCCCCCACCAGCCCCACCAC
>NZ_JAAIIJ010000021.1 GCF_012932445.1 Bifidobacterium panos | reverse complement strand
ACACCAGCCCCACCACCGCCTTCAAGTTCGGCGAGAAGATGGACGACCCGCTGGCCATGTATATGAACGATATTGCCACCATCCCGGCCAACCTCGCCGGCGTGCCCGCCATGTCCATTCCGGCCGGCCTGTCGGACGACGGCTTGCCCGTCGGCTTCCAGCTTATCGCCCCGCAGCAGCGCGACGAAGTGATGTACAAGCCCGCCGCCGCGCTCGAAGCCGCGCTTGAGGAAGAGTGGAACGGCCCGATCTGGCAGTCGCTCAACGCCTCGTGGCTCGACGGGCTGGGCAAATAAGGCAGACGGAACCGGAAAGGATATAAGGAATCATCATGGCTGAAAAACTGATGAAGTACTCCGAGGCCGTCAAGCAGTTTGACCCGGTGCTCGGTTTGGAAACCCACGTGGAGCTCTCCACCGCGACGAAGCTGTTCTGCCCCGCTGAAGTTTCGTTCGGCGGCGAGCCGAACAGCCAGCTCACCCCCGTCTCGCTCGGCTTGCCCGGCTCCCTGCCGGTGCTGAACAAAACGGCTGTCGATTACGCCATCAAACTGGGCTTGGCTCTGCACTGTGAAATCGCCGAGTTCAGCCAGTTCGCGCGTAAGAATTATTTCTACCCCGACATGCCGCGCGACTATCAGATCTCGCAATACGACAAGCCCACCAACGGCAATGGCTACCTGGATGTCGAGCTGGAGGACGGCACCGTGTTCCGCGTGCCCATCGAGCGCGCGCACATCGAGGACGACGCCGGCAAGAACACCCACGTGGGCGGCGCGGACGGGCGCATCGAAGGCGCCGACCACTCGCTGGTGGACTACAACCGCGCCGGCGTGCCGCTGATCGAGATCGTCACCAAGCCCATCGAGGGTGTGGGCGAGCGTGCGCCGGAGATCGCCGGTGCCTATATGCGCGCCATCCGCGACATCGTGCGCGCGCTGAACATCTCGCACGCGCGCATGGAGCAGGGCAATATGCGCGCCGATGTGAACGTGTCGCTGCGCCGCACGTCCGCCGACCCGTTCGGCACGCGCTCGGAAACCAAGAACGTGAACACGTTCCGCGGCATCGAGAAGACGGTGCAATACGAGATTCGCCGTCAGGCGCAGATCCTGTCGGAGGGTGGCGAGGTTCTGCAGGAGACCCGCCACTGGGATGAGGCTTCGCAAGCCACCGCCGGCGGGCGCGTCAAGTCCGACGCCGACGATTACCGCTACTTCCCTGACCCCGACTTGGTGATGCTGCACATCACCAAGGAGCATATCGACAAGCTGGCCGCCGAAATGCCTGAAATGCCGCGCGAACGCCGCAACCGCCTCAAGGGCGAGTGGGGTTTGAGCGATTTGCAGATGCGCGATATTTTGAACGCCGATGCGCTCGACCTGATCGAGGCCACCGTGGCGGCTGGTGCCAGCGCCGCCGGCGCGCGCAAGTGGTGGCTGGGCGAGCTGAGCCGCGAGGCCAACGCCAAGGGCGTCACCTTGGAGGAGCTGCCGATCACCCCGGCCGACGTGGCCGAAGTCGAGAAGCTGATCGCCGATGGCAAGCTCAACGACAAGCTCGCCAAGCAGACCGTGGCCGGCGTGCTTGCCGGCGAGGGCACGCCGAGCGAGGTCGTCGAGAAGAAGGGCCTGAAGATCGTCTCCGACGACGGCCTGATCGACAAGGCCGTGGACGAGGCGTTCGCCGCCAACCCGGATGTGGTCGAAAAGCTCAAGAGCGGCAACATGAAACCGATGGGCGTCATTATCGGCGCGGTGATGAAGGCCACGCGCGGCCAGGCCGACGCCAAGGCCGTCACCAAGGTGGTTATGTCCAAACTCAAGTAGCTCGCTTGAAGCAAAAGAGCTGCATTCAGCCGGCTCCCCTCACCGGGGGAGCCGGCATTATTTTTGCTTATTCTGCTTATTTCGCTTGTTCGCTATTGCGCAGCTTCACCAGCATGCGATACATCTCGCGCCGCACACCGGTGGGGATCAGACGGTAGCACGCACGCACCGCGACATTGCGCACGAACTGCGGCACCGATACGAACCCATCGCGCAGAAACCACCGCTGCAGCCGCAGCTCTTCGCGGAACATCTCCCGGCCGCCGCGCCGCTCATAGGCACCGGCGTCCACGCGATACAGCACCAGCACCTCGCTCACGTTCGCGAACGTCACCCCGCGCAGCATGAGCCGTTCCCATAGCAGATAATCCTCGAAGCGCCCCGCGTGCTCCGGGTACCCCCCCGCCGCCAATACCACCGACTTGCGCAGCATTACGCTCGGGTGGTGCAACGGCGACTGCATCCGCGCGTACTTCGCCAATTCACACCCCCCCGCCGGCAGCACGCGCACCTGCCCGCGGCTCGATTCATTCCCCTCATCCCCCGAGAACTCCTGAATGGCGCTGCCCGCCACGCCGACCTCGCCAGCGCCGTCGAACAGCGGCAGCATGGTCGCGAAGCGCGAAGGCAGCGAAATGTCGTCGGCGTCCGCGCGCGCTACCAGCTCGTATTCGCAATGCGCGAGCCCCACATTCAGCGCATGCGCCAGCCCCTGGTTGCGTTCCAGCGGCACCACGCTGACCGTCGGCGCGCTGCCGGCCTCGCGCGACTGCGCCGCGAACCAGCCGGCCACCGCGCCCTCAAGCCCATCGAGAAACGCCTGCACATCCGCCGCCACCGGCCCGTCGCGCACAATCACCAACTGATTCGGCGGCACGCTCTGCTCCACCGTGGCCGAGCGCACCGCGCGCTCAAGATGCGCCAGCGCATCCCCGCGATACACCGACATCAGCACACAAAAGCCCCGCGCCATCTCACTCATGCCCTCCAGTGTATAACTTTCGCTTCGCGCGCCAATGGCACCCGGCAGCCGCCAACCAGCACCCAGCGCCCACCCCCCGCGCCTACGCGAACCACTGCAGCACGCGCCCGCACTGCCCACCGATGCCCTCCTGAATCCGCGCCGTCAGCTCGCGCCGTTTGCCCTGCGTCTCCTCGTCGGCATGCAGCGCCCCTGCGGACAGCTCCAGCGCCTCGCCGGCCGCCTCGGCGAACGCATCCGGCAGCAATGTCGCATATCGGCGCAGCAGCACCTGGATGAGTTCAAAGTCGGCGGGCTTGGTGTCTTGCGCAAGCTGGCGCCAATGGCTGAGCTCGATGCGCTCCCAGTTGTATTCACCGCCGATGCTCATGGCCAGTTTGCGCTGCTTGCGTTGCGTGTCATAGGCGAACATGGAGGCGACATCATACAGCGGCGCGAGCATGGGGCGCTCGCCCACCGGCTCCAAAATGGCGTAGTTTTTCGCGTGCGCGTCGCTGCCCGCCATCAGGAAGTTCAGTATCAGCGCCGACAGAAACAGCAGGGCGCTGGCTTGGCTCAGCTCGTTTTCGCGAATGCAGCGAAGAATATCCACGGCGCTTGGCCCGCCATCCGACTGGTATTTTTCTCTGGTCATGTGTGCCGTGGCCTGGCAAAAATCCTCTTGATGGATGCGTGCCACTGTTTCCTCGCCACTGCGCGACCGCAGCAGTTTTCTGTCCCATCGTGTGCTCACGATGGTTGGAAGCGTGCCGAACAAGTGGAAGCTGGTTGTGGCCGTCGGTATGTTCAATCCGCGCAAGGCTTGCATGCAGACGTATTCGTTGAACGCCTGTTCGTGGAGCCTGTTGATTCCGGGTTTGATGATATGCGTCGTTGCCGCGGAGCCAAGGGCCTCATACCACTGCCCTTCCTTCAGTCGCAGCGCGATCTTGTCTTGCGCCCCATTGAGAGACCAATGTTCCTCGTCGTTTTGCCACGACTGGTGGTTGGAATCGGCGATTGCGCGCAGTTTTTGCTCAATCGCGTGCTCGCTGACGGGCCGCAGTTCGGCATCTTCGCGCAACGATTCGGCGTGCTCGGGAAGCACAAATTGCGCCCCACCCGCGCAATCAAGCCCGATTGCGGTCAGCAATGAGAAGGGATTGTTGCCGTTGACGTCATACAGGCGCGCGATTCGTCTGCGCATATCTCTGTCGTCGGGCAGGATGCCGTCGATATAAGCCTCCACAGGTTTGCCCGTCCAAGGTGCGGAACGTTGCGGCATGGACAGCGAAAGGCGGGGAGGTGTGGGGCTGCTGCTGTCGTAAGTGAACGAATGTTTGCCGTGGATGTCTTCCCGAAGGACGCCGCAGTAACGTCCTTCTACAAAAACCAGCAGTTCTTTCGGTTTCATTATTGCGCCTCCTTTTTGTCGCGTGATTTGCCGTTGAGCGCGGCGGCCTGCTCGTCGAACGCCGCCGCCATGCGCGTGAGATCCTCAAGCAGGGATTGATCGACCTTGCTCAGCGTGAAGTTTTCGACCGTGCTGTCGCCGGGGCTGCATGCGGCCTCTTGGGTTGCGTCGGGCTGTTTGCTCGTCTCGGTATTTGCGGAAACGGCCCGGCTTGGCTTGGCTGTTTGCGTCTGTTCTTGCGTCTGCTCTTGAGGCTGGACTGGATATGCGATGGTCAGCGTCGTATGCAGTGCATTGCAAATGGAAAGGAGGCGATGTATGCCCGGGTCGGTGATTTTGCCCTGTTCCAGCTGGTTGATCCACGGCCGGGGGAGGTTGGCGGCTTGGGCGAGTTCCGTTTGGGACAGACCGGCGTTCTGCCGTGCGTCGCGCAGCGATACCGCGAGCTGTCGCACGGAAGTAATGGTAGCGGAAAAGTCGCTCACGCCGCCTCCTTTGTTCCATTTTTCGAACAATCGCATAATGTTCGATTTATCTAACAATTTAGAAATGTTAGCTAATCCTAACATATTTATTTTGTTCGTAAAATCGAACAGCCAATGTGTCGCAGCGGGGTGGAGGCAAGGCGTGTTTTATATGCCGCGAGTAGCGCGAAATGTCATGGTTCTGTGAACTATATGGCTGCAAATGTTTATGTTTTGCGAAGCAATAGGGGGTAATTATGCGTCCGTGAAGCACGCAACTTAGGGTGGGCAACAGCACAAATACGTTGTTGGAGTTGGGAGAGTGTGCGATGCAATCGCCGAAAACAGTTGTCGCCGTTGTCGCCGCCGTGGCGTTGTCCGTTGCTTGGGTCGCACCTGCTGCCAGTGCCGAGCCATTGCACGATACCAACCTCGACACCACATCACTGACGGCTCAGAGCGTCGCCGACGAGACCGCCGCGGACGCGATGCCGGACAACCCCGACGCAACCCTTCCCGACAAGGTCTCCGCTGAGATTCCCGACGATGCCACCGTCGTCTCCGAAGACCATGCCCTCACCGCCGATGGCGAACTCAAGAACATCGAAACCGGCGCAACCGTCACCGACCCCGAGCTGGTCGGCACCGAGGATTCCCAACCCGATCCGCTGGCCAAGACAGACGGCCAGTCGTTCATTCCGGTCGAGGCCAAGGAGGTCAAGGAGAAGGTCGCAAGCAGCAACGGCGAAGCGAGCCAGGCCGACCAGTCGCAAGACGATAATTCGACATCCGAGTCGGCTCAATCTGGCGAATCGTCCAAGTCTTCCAAGTCAGCTGAATCGACCGAGTCCTCCGAGTCCACTGACTCCACTGACTCCACCGAATCGACCGAGTCCTCCAAGTCGGCTCAATCCAGCGAAACTTCCAAGTCTTCCAAGTCAGCTGAGTCTTCCAAGTCCGCCGACTCAGCCGAGTCCACCTCCAAGTCGGACAAATCGGCCACCAACTCCACCACCAAGTCCGCCGACTCCACCACCGATTCCACCGTCGAACTCGCCACTCTGAAAAACAGCGAATACGGCGCGCACTGGGGCACCTACAACGGCACCCAAGCCTTCTTCGACAGCTCCAACAACCTGTTCGTCCAGCAAGCCAAGGGCGTGATCGACGTGTCCGAGTGGCAGGGCACCATCGACTGGCAGACGGCGAAAAACGCCGGCGTGGAAGGTGCCATCATCCGCCTCAGCTACGGCTCCGGCAACGGCTTCGACAAGCAGGCGCGTCGCAACATCAGCGAGTGCAAGCGTCTCGGCATCCCGTTCGGCGTCTACATCTATTCTTACGCCTACGATTCCAACACTGCCGCAGACGAAGGCAACGATGTGGTCAGTCTGTTGCGTCAGGCCGGCGTGAGCGCGAGCGATTTGAAATACCCGGTGTATTACGACTTGGAGAAGTGGACTTGGAGCGGCCACAATCCCCCTACCAGCTCGGCGGTGTACGACGGCATCGTCAACACTTGGTACAGCAAGTTGCAAGCCGCCGGATACAGCAATCTGTCGGTGTATTCCTACACCAACTACCTGAACGGCCCGCTCAATTCGAGCAACATCCATGCCAAGACCCGCTGGGTCGCCCAATATGGTGCGCACATGCAATACACCGCTTTCCCCACCAACGATCGCGGTTGGCAATACACCTCGTCCGGCACGGTCGCTGGCATCTCCGGCCGAGTCGACCTCAACGCCTTCGGCAATCGCAACTACAGTTCGTCAGGGTCCTCGTCATCGTCGTCCTCGTCAGCGTCGGCTTTCGAAGTCAAGGGCGACATGGGCGAGGAATGGCAACGCATCGGCGGCGCCAGCAGCGTCATCGGATCCCCCATCGCCAACGAGGTGTGCAACTGGCAATCCGGTCAGGTCAACTGCTATCAGAATTTTGAGCACGGCGCGATTTCGTGGACCCCTTCGACGGGAGCGCACTTCACCGCCGGCGAATTGCGCAAGGAGTGGGCCTCGCGAGGCTACGAGCACGGCGTGTTGGGATATCCCACCAAGGACGAGGAGCGCCTTTCCGGCGGCTGGTGGCGTCAAAGCTTCCAGCATGGCGATATCTGGACGTGGGGCACCAGCAAGAAATACGTGGTGCTGTTGAACCTGAGGGATTCCTACAATCAGCACGGCGGATACTCCCGCTTGGGGGTGCCCACGTCCAACGAGTCCAATCCCGGCAGCGGCTATTGGAGACAGAGCTTCGCGAACGGCGATGTGTGGACGCGCAACGGCGCTTCGAAGAAGTATGTGGTGCTGTTCGACTTGCGCGACACCTATAACGCCAACGGCGGTTACAATCGCTTGGGCGGTCCGGTCGGCGAGGAGCAAAAATTGTCCAACGGCTACTGGCGGCAGGCATTCACCCATGGCGATGCCTGGACGCGCAACGGCGCAAAAGAGAAGTATGTGATTCTGCTCAACCTGCGCAATTCGTACAAGGAGAACGGCGACTTCGCCGCGCTGGGCGGCCCGGTGCGCGCCGAGGAGAAGATGGGCAATGGCTGGTGGCGTCAGCGCTGCGTGAACGGCGATGTGTGGAGCAAGGACGGCACTAACCAGCACTATGTGCTCAAATACGATTTGCGCGATTCCTATTACGCGCACGGCGACTATGCCCGCCTGGGCGCGCCCGTGGCCAACGAGGTCAAACTCAGCGACGGCTACTGGATGCAGAAAGCCGAGCATGGCGATGTGTGGACGCGCAACGGCGCAAAAGAGAAGTATGTCGTGTTGCTCAACCTCAGGAAGACCTACTACTCCAAGGGTGGTTTCAACAAGTTGGGTGGCCCGACTGCAGATGAACGCTACCTCGGCTGGATCTATCAGCAATCCTTCCGAAAGGGGACAATCCAAGCCCACTGATAGGAATCTCTAAAGAATATCTAGGGATCTCTAGAAGTATCTAGGAATCTCTAGGAATATCTTAGGAGTGTCAGCGGCGTAAATATCCGATATGGGAAGCCTTGCCGGTAGACTGGTTCGCTGGTAGTGGTTCCGTAAACACAAAACACACGTAAACACACGCAAAAGGTTGTACAAAATATGTCTAAGAAATCCGTTGTCATCATCGGTGGCGGCCCGGCCGGCCTGACCGCAGCCTACGAGCTGCTTAAGGACAAGGGCGCGCAGGATTACGACGTCACCGTGCTGGAGGCTTCCGGCGAGTTCGGTGGCATCAGCCGCACGGTGCGCCACGGCGGCAACCGCATGGATATCGGCGGCCACCGCTTCTTCTCCAAGGATGACCGCGTGATGGACTGGTGGAAGATGATCCTGCCGCTGCAGGGCGCTCCCTCCTATGACGACAAGAAACTCAACCGCGATCACGACATGGAGCCGGGCGGCCCGGACCCCGAGACTACCGACGAGGTCATGCTCAAGCGCCACCGCGTCTCGCGCATCTACTGGCACGGCAAGTTTTTCGACTACCCGGTGAGCCTGAAGCCCCAGACCTTGAAGAACATGGGCTTCCTGCAGACCATGAAGGTCGGCTTCTCCTATCTGAAGTCCCTGGTGCACAAGCTGCCGGAAGACAATCTGGAGAACTTCTATATCAACCGTTTCGGCAAGGCGCTCTATGGCATGTTCTTCGAGGGGTACACCGAGAAGCTGTGGGGCCGCCACCCGTCCGTGATTTCCGCCGACTGGGGTTCCCAGCGCGTCAAGGGCATCTCCATCAAGGCCGTGCTCAAGGACGCTTGGGGCAAGCTCGTAGGCAAACAGAAGCAGGCCGGCGAAGGCGAGACCTCGCTGATCGAGGAGTTCTGGTATCCCAAGTACGGCCCCGGCCAGCTGTGGGAGACGGTCGCCAAGCATGACGAGGAGTTCGGCGCGAAGATCATCAAGCACGCCGAAGTCGTCAAGATCAACGAAACGCCGGAAGGCAAGATCGCCTCCGTGATCTACCGCGACGTAAACGGCCTCGACCATGTGCTTGAAGGCGACGAGTTCATCTCGTCCATGCCCGTCAAGGATCTGGTCGATTCCATCGCCGCCGGCGATCAGAACAAGGAGCCGGTGCCCGCCGATATGAAGAAGATTGCGGACGGCTTGCCTTATCGCGATTTCGTCACCGTCGGCTTCCTGGTCGACCGTCTGAACTTGAAGAACGAGACCGACATCCCCACCCTCGGCAACCCGCCCATCGTGCCCGATTGCTGGATTTATGTGCAGGACACGTCCGTGAAGGTCGGCCGCATCCAGGTGTTCAACAACTGGAGCCCCTACCTGGTTCAGGACGTGGACAACAAGGTGTGGATCGGCCTGGAATACTTCTGCAACGAAGGCGACGATTTCTGGAACATGAGCGACGAAGCGGCCATCGATTTCGCGGCCAAGGAGCTCCTCAAGATGGGTGTCATCGCCTCCAAGAACGACATTCAGGATTCGCACCGTGAGCGCGTCAAGAAGGCCTATCCCGCCTACTTCGACACCTGGTATCAGATTGACGATCTGATCAAGTGGCTCGACTCCTTCGGCAATCTGTATTGCGTGGGTCGTAACGGCCAGCATCGCTACAACAACATGGATCACTCGATGGCGTCCGCTTTCGAGGCCGTCGGCAACATCAAGTCCGGCCGCGAAGACAAGAAGAACGTCTGGTCGGTCAACACCGACAAGGGCTATCACGAATCCAAGTGATGCTTTCAACCAGCGAGCCGGTGCACATCTCACGCACCGGCTCGCTGCCAATTGAGGCCGGAACTCGCCCCGAGCGCGTGGACGCGTCACGCACTGGCCGAAGCGCTTTCACACAGCCGTTAGTTTCAAGCGAACAGCCGCTCATGTGAGCCGATTCGCCGCGTTAGAATGCTCCGCAAGCGTTGCGTTGTGCCGGCGTGCCGTGTGTTATATTGTAATTACGCCGTGACTGCGCCACTTCGCAGGTTTGGGGGGAAACCTCCGACACGGCGTCTGTCATATCTAGATACGCAAAGCGTTATGTGGCACTGATACTATTCCGTACCCATTCACGTCCCCGTTTTGGTAGTATCTTTATCCGCCCTGAAGATTTCTCCGCTCGGCTAACGCCTCGGTCGAAATGACAATAACCGGCCATGCTCGGTCGAAATGACAATAACCAGCCAGGCTCGCTCGAAATGACAGTGGACGCTCCCAGTCATTTCGACCGACGTCACTCCGTTCTTTGTCGTTTCGACCGAAGGCCGCTAGGCCGGAGTGGAGAAATCTTAAGTCGGAATGCGGTGCTGGAATAGATCCTATTACCCAATATTAAAAATATTTCAATTTTGGGTAATAGGCGGATTGGGAAATAAGTAGAATGGGCAATAGGCAGACTGTCGCAACAATTAAGGTGAATGACGATGAAACTGATAGAAAGAAACGAGTACCTTCAAAAGCTCGTTGGCGTGATGGGAACGCCAGATATTAAGGTCATCACGGGTGTGCGGCGAAGCGGGAAGTCGAAACTGTTGGAAGCATTTCGTGATTATGTGATGCAAAACGTGCCGAACGCAAATGTAATCCATATCAACTTCAACTTGGCAAAATTCGAAGAATACAAGGATTACCATGCTCTGCACGATTGTATTGAGAAATCGTTCAAAAAAGGTTGCGAAAACTTTGTTTTGATTGATGAAGTTCAGATGTGCCCCAGCTTCGAGCTGACAATCAACAGTATTCATGCAATGGAACTGTTTGATATATACATCACTGGTTCCAACGCATTTTTGCTGAGCTCCGATCTTGCCACGCTCTTTACCGGCCGTACCCACGAGATCAGGGTTTACCCGTTTTCGTTCGCGGAGTTCAAGCAGTATTTCGGGCTTGAGGACAATTATGCAGCGTTCGACCGCTACGTGAAAGAGGGAGGCATGGCCGGTTCCTATCTGTATCGGGATCAGGAGGCGCAATATGATTATATTCGTGACGTATTTGATACGCTCATCATCCGTGATATAAGGCAGAAATACAAAATACGCAACCCTGGATTGATGGACAGAATTGTTGATTATCTGCTGGATAATATCTCGAACCAGACATCAGCGCGGAATATCACGGATGTGCTGGCGCGCAACAATGAGAAAATCAGCCATAAAACCGTAGGTAGTTATCTGGAGTACCTGTGCAATGCTTTTGCGTTCTACAGATTCCGCAGATATGACATTCGGGGTAAGAAATACCTTTCCTCAAATGATAAGTACTATTTGAGCGATCATGCATTCCGATACGCGAAGCTCGGTACGAAAAATATGGATTATGGGCGTGTTTTGGAGAATATTACAGCAATGGAACTGATGCGTCGCGGTTATGAAGTCTATGTTGGGGTGCTGTATAACAAGGAGATTGACTTTGTAGCCATCCGTAGAAGTGAGAAAATATATATTCAGGTATCGGACAATATCAGTGATGAAAAGACTTTTGAGCGTGAGGTTGGTCCCTTGCTTCGGATTAAGGATGCCTATCCGAAGATGGTTATCGCAAGAACCAGGAATGAGGCATACCAGTATGAGGGGATAAGAATTGTGGATATCGCCGACTGGCTAAGTGACTGACTGGATGGCCGCGAAGAAATCTCCCGCCTCGTCACGGTGCTGGTGAGGGGCTCCGGACAATTTCCTGGACATGTGGGAGAGCCATGAAAGGGGATTGTTTATGTATAGCAGGGAGTTCAAGGCCGAGGCTTTGAGGGTTCTCGTGGAGAATGACGGGTCCTGCCGTAAGGCCGCGCGGCAGCTGGGTGGTGTTACCGTCAGGACGCTGTATCACTGGAGGGACGAGCTGACCGAGTTTGCTTGGAAACGGTACACGTGTCTGACGGCGGCCCAGAAGCGCGGGGTGGCGAGGCGCCTCGAGGACGGTGCCGGCGTGCGTGCGGTCGCTCGTGAGTACGGGGTGTGCGCGACGACCGTCTATCTATCATTAGGATACGTAGCCTAAGTGTCCAGAAAAAAGCCCGGCCCCCCAAATGACAATGAACGCCTGAGCTGTACATTCCTCTATATATTATTTGCGGGGACAGCCCTCAGTGATCCTCGCATTGAAAATGCAGTTTTGCCATTCGCTGGCATCCGGTCACACGGAGGAGATGGGAAATTAATGAGTAGTGCAGGAAGTGTGATTCATCCGTGGCGCGCTCAAATTGGTAAAGCCCTTGTTCGTTCGAGGAAAAGGACATAGCATCTTATGCAGTTGAATAAGAAGTCATTTTGGGTGAACGGTGCTGCTCGCTTTGTGTCCAGTGGGGCATGGATTCCGCTGCTCGTCGGCATGTATGTTGCCGTGGGGGATATGGCCACGAGGCGAATGGGGATTCCGTTCCGCAGCGTATTGCTGTACGTCGAGATGGTTCTGCTTGCCGCTTTGATGGTGGGCGTTTTCCATTACGCGTATCGATGGCTTCTTCGTGCGAGCCATACGGATGAGCTCGAGCAGCTCAGTGCGGATGAACTTGGGCAGCCCGTCACGCATAAACAACGCCTGCTCGTTTTCTGGCATCAGCTGACGCCCAAAAGTGTTGGCCACGATACCTTGCTGCTGGCGGCCTGCTGGAGCCCCTATGTCCTCCTGTTGTTCCCTGAAGTGATGGGTTGGGACGCGGGCGATCAGTTGGCCCAGTTTTTCGGGATTTCCGCTTTCGATATGCCCGAGGGGCAGATTTGGGATCATCACCCGTTCCTGGACACCTATCTTTGGGGGGGGCGGCTCTCGTTGGCTATAAATTGACGGGTTCCTATTTTTCCGGCATCACGGCATTCCTCATACTGCAGTTGCTGGCCGGTGCGCTTGCCATCGCGCATGCGCTCGCCTACTTCACTTCAAGGCTCAACGCGCCCGCCAATTTGGTTAGGGCCGTCACTGTTTTCTTCTGCGTGTTCCCGATGTTCCCCATCGCGTTCCTGTCGCTGTATAAGGACTACACGCATCTCGTGTTCTTCATTCCGTGGTGCGTCATGTTCACGGAACTGGTGAGGACGCGTCTGAACAGCTTGAAGAAGCCCTGGTTTTTCGCCGCGCTCCTTGTGATTTCCGTGCTGGCCTCGATGACCAAGAAAACCGGCATGTACGTCATCCTGTTTTGTATGCTGTTCCTCCTGCTGATGAAGGCGGCGGCGAAGATGAAGGTTGTGGTCGCGGCGTTGCTCGCATTGATATTCGCGTTCTCATCGGTGCTGCCCGCGGCGCTGCTGTTTAAACCTCTCGGCATTGTGAAAAGTAACGCGACATTCGCTGCGGTTGTCCCCATGAATATGGTCGCGCGAGTGGCCCATGAGGATCCGCAGGGCGTCACGCAGGAAGAAAAACAGGTCGTGGAGCGTTTCATCGGATTGGATTGGCAGACCTTGGGAGAGTCCTACAACCCATATTCCTCCGATCCGATAATGGTTCTGAGCCCCATAGATCAAGAGGTCAGCCTTGCGAAATTCATGAGTGTATGGCTATCCATTGGCCTCAAGCACCCCAAAGTGTATATCAATTCGTTCTTTGCCCAGACTTCCGGGTGGGTTGCTTTGCAAAGGCCTGAATCGCGTTCTGTGAAGAACGACAAGAACGATGGCAACTACGTCCCCAACATTCTCTTTTCCGAATCAAGGCCATATGTGCTTACCTGTATCAACGGAGATACATACGGAAGTCTGGTCGATACCCAAAAAGATGAATCCTGCAAAGGGGAAGCTGTCCCAGGCAGATATCAACCGTTCGTCAAGAACTTGTTGCAGTGGCTGCATGGCATTCCGGTGCTGAACGTGCTGTTTTATGCCGCCCTCTGGATTATTCTCCCGTTCTTCCTGCTGTATGTGGTTTGGCGAAGGCGCCAGGCAATATGCGCCCCGCGAGCTTTGCTGACGTTGCTTCCGCTGGTGGTTTCAGTCCTGACCCTTTTCCTGTATGCGGTTTCCGGCGGGGATTACGTGCACTACATGTTCCACGCCATAGTGCTCGGCCCGCTCTACCTGCTCTACTCATTTGCCACACAGACCATCCCGGCCGGTGTTGCGACGATCACTGGAACCCGCCCCGAGCGCGTGAACGCGTCACGCGCTGGTCGAAATTCTTTCGAGCGGCAAGTAGTTTCGTGAGTCGCTATATGGACACAGAGTCGCGTTATATAATGTCCATACATTGTAAGACGGGAGGAAATCGTGGCGATAATGAGCATAAGGGTGAGCGAACCCGACAAGCAGCAGGCGGCGGCGGTCGCGGAACACTATGGTTTCGACCTGTCGAGCGTGACGAGGGCCTTCTGGAAGCAGATGGTCAGGGAACAGCGCATCCCGCTCAACCTCGGCGCTTACGAGCCGAACGCGGAGACCTTGGAAAGCCTCAGGCAAGGGGAGGAAGCCATAAAGTCCGGCACCGCCAGATTCGCGGACGCGGATGAAATGCTCGCATCCCTGAAGGACTGAAACCATGCTCAGAGCCGACTATTCACCGCGATTTTGCAAGGATTACAAACGGTTGAGCAGGAAACGCTACGACATGAAGCTGCTGGACGAGGTCATCGCGCTCGTCCTGACGGACGACGACGAGAGCAAGCGGACGCTGGTGAACCGTCATAACATGCACAGGCTGAAAGGGAACTTTTCGGGCGCCTACGAGTGCCATGTGGCGAACATCGGCGATTGGCTGCTTGTCTGGCAGACTGGCAACGGCATCGCCTTTTTCGCCAGAACCGGAAAACACGACGAGATATTCGGCTAAACGATAATCCCGCTCCGTTTTCAACGTTTACGTTTCGTCCCCGCCGTCAAATCTGACATGACCGCCATTATCCTAACCGTTTTTGCCATCTGGCATCCTGCGCTTGTTCCTTGCCCGTCTCGTCACGGTGCGGGTGATAACCTTGGCTTTTGTCGTTTCCTATAGTCGTGTTTGAGGAAAGATTACGTATGGGTATACATACGCGAGAAACTGTGGAAGGGGTTCATTCATGTCCTCTGCAATAAGCAGCCGTGGCACCGACGGGAAGTCGCGTCGCCCTATTGACGTGGCGCAGGCGGCGGTCGTCTGCCTCGGCTTGATTTTCTCGCTGTGCTTTGCTTTCATCACCCCGCCGTTCTGGGGCAACGACAACATGAGCCACTATTCGCGTGCCTATCAGATAGCGCAAGGCGACTTGTTTCCTCAGCTCATTGATTACACGGAAAAGCCCGACGTGCCGGCCTACGGTGGCGAGCTGCCGAAAACGTTGTGGAAGGTCTTCGAGCTTTCGAACGCCCAGCGCTCTCAGGCAGCGGAGTCAGGCTCCGGCTCCGCCCACAACCCGGCATTCCATCGCACCGCCGAGCTTGAGACAGCGCTGAACACGCACCTTCACGCCTCGTCCGACACCGAGACGGTGTGGTTCAACAACACAGCCGCATACTCTCCCGTGCCCTATCTCATTCCAGCCGCCGGAATCGCTGTGGCGGATGCATTGAACGTCACGGCGGAGCAGGCTCTGCTCATCCCAACCCTGCTTAACGCGTTGTTCTTCATCTTCTGCGCCTGGCTGGCGGTGTGGATATTGAAGGATTCCAAGTTCAAATGGCTGGTCGTGGCGTTCACGCTGTTCCCGCCCGCCTTGGCGCAGGCCGTATCAAGCGTGACGGCGGACACCTGCACCAACGCATTGTGCATGCTGTTGTTCGCGCTGATCGTCAAAGCACTGCTGCTCAAGCAACAGTTGACACGCCTGGACACCGTTGTTTTTGCCGCCACTGCAGTGCTGCTGCCGCTGTGCAAACCCACGTACGGCTTCCTGACGTTGGTGCTTCTGCTCACCCCGAACGCCCGATTCGCTTTCCGACGGCTCACCAATACGTGCGTCAAATGGGCGAGCGTGGGCTTGGGCTTCGCCTTGTGGGTCGCCTGGACCCTGGTTTCGGCCTCCACTTCACTTGGAATGCCACGTTTCCGTTCGGATTATTGGGAAAAAAGCTTCGGGACGAGCGACCAGCTGCACGCTCTCTTTGCTAATCCGTTGAATATGTTCAGACTTGTCGCCAATACCTTTGTCGATCAGGACGACAACATTAATCACTTGCAGCTGTCGGCATTGTCGCTGGCCTCGTCGCCCACGGGCATTCTGCTGTTCTCTGCCGCGTTGGTGCTGGTGGCCGGCGCCTGTGAGCGCGTGCGTTTCGCCAAAAAGTCGCATATGTGGCTGCTCATCCTTGCCCTGCTCGCCGCGTTCGGCAGTTCATTGGCGAGCATCTACTGCACGTTCAACCCCGTTGGCAACTCCTCGATCGAAGGCGTGTACGCGCGCTATTTCTTCCCGATCACCCCGTTCGTGGTGTTGCTCATCTTGGCCACTACATCGTTGCGTTTCGCCACGCACCGCGCGCATAGCGGACTGACGGAACTTGAGCCCGAGCCGAATCTTGAAGTCGAGCCAGGCCTTGCGGACGTGCCGATGCGCTCGCGTGTGCTGACTGTGGCCGTGCCCATCCTGCTCGCCGCCGCGCTGCTCGCCACCACCCTCAAATACTACGGTCAGATCTGGGGATTGTAGGGGGGTAAGCGTCGAACGCCAACGGCATGTATGTCGATGTTCCCGTAGGCAGTTAGAATAAACACTCGTGAAAGCATTGGTGAAGAGAATACAGGAGCGATACCACTACGCTTGGGTGGTGCTCAAGGGTCTGGTCAAGACCGACTTCAAACTGCGCTACCAAGGTTCGATGCTCGGTATCGCCTGGTCCGTGCTGCAACCACTGATGCTGTTCTGTGTTATGTATGTGGTGTTCGCCAAGTTCCTGCGCATGTCCGACGGCACGCCCACTTACCCGGTGGTGCTGCTCATGGGCATCAGCTCTTGGCAGTTCTACAATGAGGCGACATCGATTGGCTTGCGGTCTATTGTCGATCGTGGCGATCTGTTGCGCAAGATCCATTTCCCGAACTACATCGTGGTCGCCTCCGCCACCATCGGCTCGCTGATCAGCCTCGGCATCAACTTTCTGGTCGTGTTCGTCTTCGCGCTGTTCAACCATGTGCATTTCACTTGGCGCGTGCTGCTATTGCCGCTGAACTTCATCGAACTGTATATCTTGGCGCTCGGCACCGCGTTGCTGCTTGCCACCATGTACGTCTATTTCCGCGATGTTTCGCACATCTGGGACGTGCTGTCGCAGGTGCTGTTCTATTCGATTCCGGTGATTTATCCGCTGTCCATGGTGATTGACAACACGTCGCTGGGTTCGTGGGGGCCGAAGATTGCCAAAGTGCAGCTGATGAACCCGATAGCCCAGACGGTGCAGGACATTCGACACAACTTCATAGCCCCCGAAACACAGCCGACGATATGGACGCTGACAAGCAATCCGTTCCTGCGGGTCATCCCGCTGGTGCTGGCCGCGGCTCTTCTAGTGCTGGGCGTGTATGTGTTCCGTCGCAATAACCGTAAGTTCGCGGAGGTCATGTGATGAGCGAGACGGCAGGCAAGATGGACGAGGCAGACAAGACCGTGTCGCAGAACGGCCAGCTGCAGAACGTTGACAAGCCTGTGGTGCTGTCGGTGAGCCATGTCGGCAAGTATTTCAGGCTCCCCACCGAGCAGGCCACTGGGCTGAAGATGCTGTTCATCAATTGGACCAAGGGCATCAAGGGCTACAAGGAACAGCATGTGTTGCGCGACATCAATTTCGAGGTGCACCAAGGCGATTTCTTCGGCATTGTGGGACGCAACGGCTCCGGCAAATCCACGCTGTTGAAGCTCATTTCCGGCATCTATGTGCCGGACGCGGGCAATATCGAAGTCAATGGCAAGTTGGTGCCGTTCATCGAGCTTGGCGTCGGTTTCAACCCGGAGCTGACCGGCCGCGAGAATGTCTATCTCAACGGCGCTCTGCTTGGCTTCACTCGTGATGAAATCGACGCAATGTACGACGATATCGTTTCGTTCGCCGAACTCGAAGAGTTCATGGATCAGAAGCTCAAGAATTATTCGTCCGGCATGCAGGTGCGCTTGGCGTTCTCGGTGGCCATCAAGGCTCAAGGCGACATCCTCGTACTCGACGAAGTGCTCGCCGTCGGTGACGAAGCGTTCCAGCGCAAGTGCGACAGCTACTTCGCCTCCATTAAGAAAGACCCCACGAAAACCGTCATCCTGGTGACGCATGATATGAGCGCTGTGAAGAAATACTGCAACAAGGCCGTGCTCATCAAAGACGGTGAAGTCATCGTTAACGGCGACAAAGACGACGTCGCCAATCGCTACACCTTGGAGAACATGCGCGCCGACAAGCGCGACACCGACAACGACAAGAGTGGCGAGTATCCCACCGGTCTCAACGAGCGTGTGCCGTTCCTGCACATCAATGCGTTGAGCGAGCAGATTCTCAGCCGCGACGATTCGTTCCGCTTCGAGGTCGAATACCAGTACGACGAGCCAAACGATTATTATCTGGCCATCGCCATGCATGACATCAAGCGAGGCGGCATCACTTATGACACCGGTGCCAACAAGATTAAATTGAGCCGTCACGGGCACTGCAAGGTGAAATTCGAGGTGCCGCTCAAACTGTTCAACAACGGCGATTTCAAACTTGTGGCGTCATTGCGAACGCAGAATGCCGAGGATTCTGAAACAACGGATATGGTGGCTTTCACCAACGACGACAATTGTTGCATTTTCGCCGTGCGCGACAAACGCAATCGCGCATACGCGCTATTGAACGATTGCGCGTTGCGCATCACGATGCTTGCTGATTGATTCCCGGTTATCTTCGAGGTAATCACGCATCGGCTGGACTGAGTTGTCGGGAGGCGCTTTTACCGCCTGCTGGTCAGCCGCTGCACGAATGACCGCAGGGCGTGCGGCAGGTTGCAGATGGCGTTGCCCAAGCGATAGGAGCGCGAGGTGCGCAGGGCGCTGCACTCATCGCGCAGGGTGCTGCAGTCATTGCTCAGACTGTTGCATTCATCATGCAGGGTGTTGCATTCATCGCTCAGGCGGTCTCGCTGGGCTTGAGTTGTGCGCAGTTCGTCGCCCAGCTGGTCGAGAATGCCGACGTAACGTTGCTCCGCAAGCCGGTATTTGGTCATGCAATACATCAGATAGTCCTCGGCCTCATGTTCCTGCATGTAGCGGTAATCGGCATACCAGTCCGCGACGTAGATGTATGAGGCAGAAGCGTTGCTCATGATGTCCATCTTCGTGAAGCCATCCGTTTTCAATTGCACGAACACGCTTTTGAAGGTGGAGAACTGCTTCAGGGTGACGAGGTTGTACAGCGAAGAGCATAGCGCCCAGTTGACATAGCTTTGCTTCACTTCCGTATATATGCCCGCTTGCTCAAGACGGCCCTTGAGCGAGATGAACGCGGACATGAAGTCGAGCGGATGCTTGTCTTTGTTGTCCATATTGGATGTGCCGCTGTTCACCCGGTAATGCGACAGACGCTCCGGCATGAGGGTGATGCGCTTGGCGAGCACGAGCGCCATGGCCGTGAACTCAAGGTCCTGCGTGCGGTGCAGATCGGGGAATCGCAGGTTGTTCTCGACCAGGAAGGAGCGCCGGAACATCTTGTTCCAGATCCAGTTCTGGAATGAGGTGAAAATCTGGCCGGGGTTCCTTTTGTAGGAGAAAACGGGGTCGTCACCCTCGAAATAGTTGTAATTGAGCACTCCTTGCGGCGGGTACTGGTCGCGCTGGAAGTGTTCGTCGTAATACCACAAATCCCAAATCACGATGTCCGCGTTCGCGTCGTCCGCTTTGGCCACCGCCTTCTCGAACAGGGTGGTGTCCACGTAATCGTCCGCGTCGAGAAATGCGATATAGTCGCCGCTTGCCGCCTCAAGCGCCACATTGCGCGCTTTTCCGGCACCGGAATGGTCGGTCTGGAAAATCCTGACGCGCTTATCCTTCGATGCGTATTCTTGCAGCATCGCCAAAGAGCCGTCGGTCGAGCCGTCATCAACGCAGAGCACTTCCAGATGCGGGTATGTTTGTGCCAGCAGGCTGCCAACGCTGGTTTTCAGGTATTTGGCCGCGTTGTACACGGGCATGATGACGGATACCTTGGCTGCCATAAGCTCTCTCTATCTGTGTGATGGATGAACTCTTGGTTTCATTTTAGGAGTACCGCTAGAGTATTGAGGCGGTCAGCGAACGCGGCTTGCGCTCGGTTGGCAGCTAGATCTGTTTGTCGATGTCGGTGTCCCGAATCAGAGCGGCTATGTCGAACGGCTTATCAGATCGGTGCTGCAAGTAGTCGATGATGGAAGACAGCATTTGATCGTTGCGCCCTCCATCGATGTTCTGGAAGAACAACGCACATTCCTGACTGTCGGGAATATAGGTGAGTTGCTGGTCGATACAGGCGGAAACCACTGGAACACCCGCGAGAAGCTGGTGAGCCTTCAGCCATAGGTCGTCGCCATACAGACAACAGGTGATGATGCCTTCTTGGTCGAACGTGCTAGGCGGCATGATGTGTGGCGGGAACAACGCTCCGGCACCGTGAGTGGCGAGTAGCTGGCTGGAGGGGTATCCGAGCAAACTATGGTGTTTCATCGCGGCGTATTGTTCCCAATCCGCGTATGGCGCGATGTCGCCATTTGCGTCGAAGACGATCAGATGGGTTCGCGCCGCGGAGATTGCCTTGGGATTACGCCGGTAAGATTCGACCAGATCCGTGATGAGAGTGTTGCGATAGATCAGATCATCGTCGAACGTGATGATGATATCGTCGGAGAACTCCTGCATGGCCCAGAAATACTTTTTATGCGGTTTGATGTCCTCATCCACCCACCGGATCTCGACATCATGGGCCAGCAGTCTGGTGAGTTGGCGAGGAAGATCTTTGCGCCCGTTGGGGAAATCGCCCTTGTATAGCCACAACAGGATTTTGTCGGGCAGGGTTTTCTGGGCGAGTAGCGATTCGATGGCGACGTTCACGCCTCCGATTCGGGGGGGGTACGAGGTTATCGATGCTATGATACGCGGCTGGCGGGCGAGATACCGCCACGTATGCGTGAGCGTTCTACGCAGTTTGTTCTTGGTTTCATACACCCAGCGTGGCAGTCGTAGCATCCGTCTTCTAATGGTCCTTGTGTATTGGAGTCCTATAAGTTTTGACGAAGATAGAGTCTAATCGAAATGCCGCCAAGCTTGATTGACGGCGTTGCAGCCGGGAACTCACCGTATGAATTTCCGGCCGCAATGAGTGCGATGGAGCCGGGCGGAATATTCCCGGCTCCATTCGCGGGTTGGTCAGGGTTGGTTATTATGGACGTTTCATGTTGAGTTTGTCGGCGATGGCGTTGGCGGTGTCCGTGCTTACGGCGTTGGGGCCGCCGGCGACGTAGGCCTTGGTGAGCTTGCCGGAGTGGTTGGCCGAGTATGACACCGTGGTGCTGTTGGGGTTGGCGACCAGCAGCATGGCGGCCTTGCTACGGCCGGCCAGGGGGCCTGCCGCAAGGGCATCGGCGAAGTGCTCGCCGGTGGCATACACCACGCCGTTCATGCCCAAACCGTTCTTCTGCACCCACTTGGCGATGTTCACGCTCGTGTCGTAGCGCGTGTTGCCCGACAGACGCGTCACGCCGCGCAGACCCTTGACGAGGCGGGAGGGCACGGCGTTCTCGCCGCCGACGACCACGATGCGCTTGAAGTTGTTCAGCGCGGTTCGCTGCTGGGCGGTCAGCCCGTTGGCCGGGTCGCACAGGAACACCGGCGACTTCGTGGCGTAGGCGTAGGAACTGATGCTCAACGCGTCCGCATAGTGCGCGCCCGTCGCCACGATCGCGGTCGAACCCCACGACTTGCCGCCACGCGTGTACAGCTTGTACGACGTGTCATAACGAGACGGACCCGCCTGGCGTTCCACATTCTTGGCGTACCAACGCAACTGGGATTCGACGCGCGAGGAGATTGCCGCCGTGCCGCCCGCGATCACGATGCGCGACGGCTTGAGCCGCCTGAGCTGAGAGGCCGCCTGCGGGGACAGGAACCCCGAGTCCGTCAGCACGATCGGCGAGCCCAACACACCCGCCAGGCCGGATGCGGACAAAGCGTCGGGATAGTTGCCGCCGTTGGCCACGACCACCGTGCCGGAAGTCTTCGGGAACGCGGTGGCAACCAGGCGGGCCATCGTGTCATAACGCGTCGAGCCGGCCAGACGCTGCAACTGCGAACGTGACGACGGCCGCGATGGCTGCGATGGCCGCGACGGCGCGGGAGCGGATTTGGCGGTGACGTTGACCGCCAGTTTCTGCGTGACGGTCGTGTAATTACGCGCGTCTTTCGGCGTGTAAACCGCATCGTGCTGCTGGCCGCCGGTCTTCGACAGCGTCGTGTTGGGGCTCTTCCACGTCCAGCCGGAAGGCAGCTTCACATCGGAGAGTCTGCCACCCTGCGCCGCCCTCAAATTGGACGGCACCGTGTACGGCGGCTTCGCCTTGCCGATAGACCAGCCGATCGTCTTGGCCGTGCTCGAACCGTCGTTCCACACATACCCCTTGGACAGCGTTGCCGTCGCCCTATACGAGCCGGCATTCGTGCCCGTCGTCTGACCGCTAAGCGTATAACCCGTGGCACCGTTCACGCCCGTCTGCGCCCTGCCGTTGTACACCAAACCAGTCCTGGCCGTCGGAGGCTTCACCGCAACAGGCTTCGACCCAGGGGCAGGCTTAGGCGTGGGCCCAGGCCCAGGCGCGGGTTCAGGACCAGGATAGGGATCAGTATCGGGCTCAGGAACGGGATTCGACCCAGGCCTAGACTCCTGCTCAGGTTCAGGCCTAGATTCAGGTTCGGGCTCCAAGCTGGCATCTTTAACGAAATAGTACGTCAGGGTCTCTGTCGCTGAATTCATGACGATTCGGTTATCTGTCGAATCATTGCGGACATATCGATACCCTGCAACACTGCTCGGATGCGTAACCTGATGCGTCTCACCGCGGCGCAAATAGACCGCAGCTCCACCCGCGTTCTCCAGATCAAGCCCAGTGCTGCTGTCAACGTACTTGATTTTCAAAGTCGTTCGCTCGCTCGACGCCCACAGATCCTTATCCGTCGCCAGAACTTTGTTAGTATCCGCGTCGATAACCTCTCCGAGAATCGTCTCGGTCCCGTCATAATTCGCATTGCACTGCATCTTGATGGAAAGCGACTGCAAGCTCTGCCTGTTATTCATGTCGAGATACTTTTCAGAATCGCTGTAACGTGGAATGACAAACGTCTCTTCCCTGCGCTGCTTCACACTCTTATCAGCATTGAAAGTCTCCAAACGCAGTCTAATCCTGTGGCCCCTTTCCTTATCGACATTCTGGACAACCGTCCTAAACTCGATCTCACTATCCTTGCACTTATGCATATTGTTCGAGTCGGGTTGGTCGCTGATTCGGAGCAAGTTCATCTCATAAGGTTGCGTTGTTGTCGGACCCTGCTCTTTCGTTATCTCTGGATAGGCTATGCGCATGGGTATGGCCTTGCTGAGGTTATTTGCAGAGAGAAGATGCCTTGCAACCTCGAGCCTGCAAACCTCACAAAGATTCCAGATTCCATCTGATCTTGCATAACCCAGATTTTTCATCAAGCAATATCTTCCAGGAATAACCACTGAAGTATCATTGCCTTTTGCAATGCCAACGCCACCAAACCCGAGCATTTTGCGCCATTTCACATGGTCGGCCGTGCCGTTAGCGGCAAAGTCCACATTTGGATAGTGGGTCTCGGAAGCGTACTCATCACCAATCCGTCCAACGTGATGAGATATTTCGTGAGCGGCCATAGCGCCCGTTGTCACGCGGCCATCATTAAGAGATGAGATTGAATACCCGTCACGAATAAATGCTCTGCCGTGATAATGTATGCTGTGCGAAATAATATGCACACTCGACACCTTTGGCGCAAAGTCCGACGACGAAGTCAAGACCTTGGTGGAAACCTCATCGCGCAAGTCATAGATGCGCTGCTGGAATGAGTCCGTCCTTATTGTTGCGGCCCTGCTGTCCGATCGGTAGCTGACCCCCAGATAGGTATCTCTTGTAACCGCGCCTGTGATGCTTGCTCCGCTCTCTTTTGATTCGACGCACATTGCGTAGACGTTGATGTAATTGGAGTACTGCCTGTATGGTTCGAGGCTGAGCAGCGTTTCCGTCCTTTCTTTAACGTGCTGCAGGAACTTCTGCTGATCGGCTTTCGTGTATCCGTCTCCCATGAACAGCAGCACAAACGCCTTGTCGTCATCCACGTTTTTCTTGATCGTATGCACGGGGAAGGTTGTCGCTTTGGTGCTTCTCGTTGCACGCAGCGTTTGTGAAGATGTGTTTTCTGAAGATGTATTGGCGGATGGGGTCGCCAAGGCTGTGCTGGGGGCAAACCCGCTGAAAAGCATTATCGCCAGAATAAACGCAATGATTCTGTTGGTGGTGTTAGTCATCGCAATTCCCTCTTTCGTCCTTTCCGATTCAGTAAAACATATCGGGGGAGCGCGCTGACCACTTTCGACAATGGCGAAGTATACCCACAGGGGGTATTACGTTTTCAACAAAACTGCTATGTGCGTTTCTGTCTGTTTGTTGCATTTGCAATTTTTTCCTATGAAAAAGATGTATATAATGCATATTATTCGTGGGAAAAAGTTGCAACCATTATGGGTGGCCGTTGGAACCGAAGGGATTGGACCAGATCATGCTGCAGCGGAAAATGACTCGGCGGCTCACGCGGTGGAAGGACGATCCGAATCACAAAAGCCTGATAATCAAAGGCGCCAGGCAGGTTGGGAAAACCTTCATCGTGGAGGATTTTGCGCAGCATAATTACGCGCGTTTCGTTCGCGTCAATTTTGAAGAGAACCCGGAATTTGCGGCCATTTTCCAGGGAACGCGCAATGCGGCGGATATATATTCCCAGCTTTCCCTGTATTTGCCGGGGGCGCGATTCGACAAGGGGACGTTGCTGTTCCTCGATGAGATTCAAAGTTGCCCGGATGCCATAACGGCGTTGAAATTCCTCAGCATCGACGGCAGGTGCGACGTCATAGCGAGCGGGTCTTTGCTGGGGATCTCATACAAGGAGGTCTCGTCGTTCCCGGTGGGGTATGTGGATCACGCCGAGATGTATTCGCTCGATTTCGAGGAGTTCCTGTGGGCGAATGGCTTCGGGGAGTCCCAGATAGAGTACGTCAAGGGATTCTGCGAGCGGCATGAGCAGGTGCCGCAAGCCGTGCACCAGCGGATGCTGGATTTGTTCAGGAAATACATCGTCGTCGGGGGGATGCCGGAGGTGGTGGCCTCGTTCGTCGCCGATGCCGATTTCTCGCGCGTGCTGCAACTGCAGCGGGACATCCTCGCCGAATACCAGAACGACATCGCCAAATACGCGCCGAGCGCGGAGAAGGCCAAGGCGCGGGCGTGCTTCCTGTCCATTCCCAAGCAGTTGGCGCGGGACTACAAGAAGTTCACGTACTCGCTGGTCGAGCCGCGCGGCAGCGCGCGCAAATACGGCGGCAGTCTGCAATGGCTCTATGACGCGGGCATCGTCAATTTCTGCTACAAACTCGATGCGCCGGAGCTGCCGTTCGAGGGCAATGCGGACAATGCGAAGTTCAAGGTGTATATGCGCGACACCGGCCTGTTGGTCGCCATGCTTGAGGACGGTTCCCAGAAGGACATCATCGAGGGCAATCTCGGCATCTACAAGGGGGCCGTGTACGAGAACATCGTCGCCGACATCTTCGCCAAGAACGGCAAGGCGCTATATTACTACGAGAAGAACAACTCCCTGGAGATGGATTTCTTCATCCGCCGTGAGGGAGCCGCCACGGCCGTCGAGGTGAAGTCCTCGCAAAACCGCAAGGCCAAATCGATGGACAGCCTTATCGCCAACCACGGCGTGCGCCGCGGCATCAAGCTCGCTCCCGGCAATTACGGCACCGCGGGGAGCAAGGTGGAGGTGATGCCGATCTACATGGCGATGTTCCTGTGAGAACCAGGGGCGAAACGGGAAGGCGGGCTCGCCCAACGACTAAGGGGTGTCGTCCCGTGACAACGAGACGACACCCCTTCAGTCGGCCAGGCCGCGCCGCTACGGTCGTTTCATGTTGAGTTTGTCGGCGATGGCGTTGGCGGTGGCCGTGCTCACGGCGCTGGTGCCACCGGCGACATAGGCCTTGGAGACTTTGCCGCGGTAGCTGGCCGAATACGACACGGTCGGGCTGCTGGGGTTGGCGACCAGCAGCATGGCAGCCTTGTTGCGGCCCGCCAGGGGGCCTGCCGCTAGGGCATCGGCGAAGTGCTCGCCGGTGGCGTACACCACGCCGTTCATGCCCAAACCGTTCTTCTGCACCCACTTCGCGATCGCCACGCTCGTGTCATAGCGTGTGTTGCCCGACAAACGCGTCAAGCCCGGCAGACCCTTGACCAGGCGCGAGGGCACCGCATTCTCGCCGCCGACCACCACCACGCGCTTGAACTTGTTCAACGCGCTCCGCTGCTGCGAGGTCAGCCCCGTGTTCGGGTCGCACAGGAACACCGGCGCCTTCGCCGCGTACGCATACGAGCTGATGCTCAACGCGTCCGCATAGTGCGCGCCCGTCGCCACGATCGCGGTCGTACCCCACGACTTGCCGCCACGCGCATACAACTTGTACGACGTGTCATACCGCGTCGAACCCGCCTGACGCTCCACACTCTTCGCATACCCACGCAACTGGGATTCAACGCGCGAGGAAATCGCCGCGGTGCCGCCCGCGATCACGATCCTCGACGGCCTGAGCCGCTTGAGCTGCGCGGCCGCCTGATCCGACAGGGAACCCGAATCCGTCAACACAATCGGCGCGCCTAGCACGCCGGCCAGGCCGGACGCGGACAGCGCGTCGGGATAGTTGCCGCCGTTGGCCACAACCACCGTGCCCGAAGTCTTCGGGAACGCCGTGGCAACCAAACGGGCCATTGTGTCATAACGCGTGTCCCCGGCCAAGCGCTGCAACTGAGGTCGCGACGACGACTTGGCGGTGACATTGACCGTCAGCTTCTGCGCGACAGTCGTATAGTTGCGCGTGTCCCCCGGCGTGTAAACCGCATCATACTGCTGCTTACCGGTCTTCGACAACACCGTATCGGAATTCTTCCACTTCCAGCCGGAAGGCAGCTTCACACCGGAAAGCTTGCCACCCTGCACCGCACTTAGGTTGGACGGCGTGGTATACGACGGCTTCGCCTTGCCGATGGACCAGCCGATCTTCTTGACGCCGCTGGAACCGTCACTCCACACATACCCCTTGGCCAGCGTCGCCGTCGCCGTATACGAACCAGCATTCGTAGCAGTCTGCCCACTCAACGTATAACCCGTCGCACCGTTCACACCCGTCTGCGACTTGCCGTTATACACCAAACCCGACTTAGCCGTCGGAGCCTTCACCTTAACAAGGGCAGACGTGGACTTGGCCGTGACATTGACCGTCAGCTTCTGCGCGACAGTCGTGTAATTGCGCGTGTCCCCCGGCGTGTAAACCGCATCATACTGCTGGCTGCCGGTCTTGGAGAGCACCGTGGCGGGGCTCTTCCACGTCCAGCCGGAAGGCAGCTTCACGTCGGAAAGCTTACTGCCCTGCACCGCACTTAGGTTGGACGGCGTGGTGTACGACGGCTTCGCCTTGCCGATGGACCAAGTGATCTTCTTGGCCGCGCTCGAACCGTCGCTCCACACATACCCCTTGGCCAGCGTCGCCGTCGCCGTATACGAACCCGCATTCGTAGCCGTCTGCCCACTAAGCGTATAACCCGTGGCGCCGTTCACGCCCGTCTGCGACTTGCCGTTATACACCAAACCAGACTTGGCCACCGGAGGCTCCACCTTAACAGGGGCAGGCGTGGGTTTGGCCGTGACGTTGACCGTCAGCTTCTGCGCGACCGTCGTGTAGTTGCCCGTGTCCTCGGGCGTGTAGACCGCATCGTACTGCTGCTTGCCGGTCTTCGACAACACCGTGCTGGGAGCTTTCCACGCCCAGCCGGAAGGCAGCTTCACACTGGAAAGCTTGCCACCCTGCACACCGCTCAAGTTGGAGGGCACCGTATACGGCGGCTTCGCCTTGGCAATAGACCAAGCGATCTTCTTGGCTACGCTGGAACCGTCGCTCCACACATACCCCTCGGTCAGCGTCGCCGTAGCCGTATACGAGCCCGCATTCGTAGCCGACTGCCCACTCAACGTATAGCCCGTGGCGCTATCCACGCCCGTCTGCGACTTGCCGTTATACACCAAACCCGACTTGGCCACCGGAGGCTCCACCTTAACAGGCTCAGGCTCCGGCGTATCTTCTATCGCATGGCTTTTAAGCTGGAACGACGAAGACGTTCCGGCGAGCACGAAAGCCTTGCCCGACAGCACCTCCGCGCTGGAGGTGTTGTATGCGGGCTGCATGACATTCTCGCCAAGCTGGCTCCACGTGACGCCGTCCTTTGATGTTGCGCACACAACCGAGGTGACATTGCCGGCACCCGTCGCCGTGTAGGTCATATAGAACGCCGCGCCGTCGGACGAAAGCGCACCAGTGTCCCCGAAACGCGGCGCACTGCCGGTCGCTTCAGCAAGCTTATTCCCGTCGAAAGAGTAGATTTTGCCGCCGCTTGAGGAAGTCGCAAACAGAAGCGTTTTGCCGCCTGCGGTGGCGCTGCTCAGCGTTCGATGATTGTAGGAAATGGTCTGCGAAAGCACCCATGTGTTATCCGTCAATGTGTACAGCTGCAAGGCGTTGCTGAAAAAGTCGACGACGGCGAGGTGCGTGCCGTCGAGCATGATGGCGTCGTTGATGTATTGGCCGCTAATGGCACTGCCCAGTTGCCGCACATCGCCATCGGTGCGGTACACGCTCACGGATTTGTTCGATTGCGAGAACCCCAATGTGTATAAACCACCGCTTCGGCTGACCGACCGCGCGGAGACGAATGAGCCGTCAATAGTCTTGTCAACCCACGAACCGCCGGATTGGGTGCGCACAAGAATCTTCGAACCGCTCAGGCCGGTGAGCACCGCATTGGTGTTATGGGAGGTCGCAGACGCCGCCGTCATACCGTTGGCCGCCGTGGTGTTCTCGACCCAGCCGCTGCCGGTGGAGGTGACGACCTTGACGGAATTGAAGTCCGGAAGCACACCCCATAACGTTTTGCCGGCGGCGGTGAGCGACGGATCGGTGCTGGAGATGTTCACGCTCGTCGCGCTGTTCGGCCCCTTTTCGGTGGTCCACAAGGACTGATCGGAATAGTCGGGAATCTTCAGATCGATGGTTGCCGAACCGTCAGCCATGCTCACGACGTCGAGCACAATGCGCGAATTGACGCCGTTCGAATAGACAATCGCATGATCCGCCACGCCGTCCGAGGTTTCCGTACTGCCGATGGATTCGCCGGTTTGCAGATTGGCGTTCTGGATATCGCCCACGCCGGAGCCCCCCGGAGAGTCTTGCGTGGGCTGGTCCCCGGGGCGGAACACATACACATAATCGTATTGGGTATTGCCGCTTGGCTCGGCACCGGTCGGGCCGTATTTGGAATTAACTCGATATACGATGATGCCGTTATAGGTGGTGTCGTTCACGCTGCTGTATGACTTGCCGCCGATGCACCGGTCCGTAAGATAGCCGTTGATGCCGGCCACATCACCCTGACGGTATTCGGCGACGAAATACTCATCCTCATTCAGCGGTGACTTGAACGCAACGGCATGCCGTTCCCCGGAAACGTAAGTTTTCAATGTGTATCTGCCGGAGCTAACCGTATCGATGGAATCGATGAAACCGGCGTCTTTGGCTGTAATGGCCAGCGGCATCAGGGAGGGATAGGCCGTCGACATGATGTCCCAGCGGGTGGCGAGCTTCGGATCCGACGCGCCGCCGTCGTTGCGATACAGGTCGAGCGCGCCGCGAGCGTGCAGGTATTCGTGCACGGGCGTACCGTCCAGTGAAGCGGTTCCGGAATATCCAACCAGCTCAAAATCGCCCACGCGAAGTCCGCCAATCGAAACCTGGCCGGACATGCTCGCTTTGCGTGAGCGCATATCGCTGCGGGCGGTGTCCAGAATGATCATGACGTTATCGATGTAATCTTTATCTTCGCCGTCGCGCTCAAGATTCGCTGTCGGGTCGGCCTTCCAGTCGGGGAACTGCTTCTTCATGGCGGACTCGACGGCGATCATCACGGCATCATTGTTGTTGCATTGGTCCGACGGGATGTCGAGATCGAGGTACGTCACCGCCCCATTGCCTTGATTTTGGGGGAACACACTCAGCACATTGAGCTTGCCGAGCGAGGCATTGGCAATGTAGTTGCGGAACGAGCCCGTGGTGGCGGTGATGGAGTTGAAGCCATCCATCATGGCGTCCCAGCGCGTTCTGGTTGAGCCTTGCGCCGTCTCGTTATACGTATTGCGCGCCGTCTCGTCGGAAAAACGAGCGACCAACACCAGATTCGCCGTGTTGGGATTCGCCGCCAGCGTCGGAGTTGCCGCTTGCGCCGTCTGGGTGGCGAACAGCGCGGCAAGCAGTGCCGTCGCTGCAACAAGCGTGGCAAAGCATCGGCCTGCAAAAGAGATATTGTGGCGGGGTCGAACGTTTGCGCGCATGGTGCCCATCCTTACAAGACATCTGGTGAAACGGTGCCTCTCCAGAATACCCGACCAGGGGCTATTACGGGGGTGCGGTCATGTCGCGCGCATTCTTACCAAACGCGGCCCATACCTAGTGGACGATCCCTACGATCCCTAGTGGGCGAGGCATCCGAGCGGCACCACGTGAACCCCATCAGGGCGCGTGTAGGCGTATCGCCCACCGGTGAGCACCATGAGGAATCGAGGGCTTCCCGAGGCCTTGCTGTCAACCTTTTTCGCCAACGCAAGCAAGTGCTGGGCACCCTCCTCTATACGCTGCTCACCCCCCAGCTTGACTTCCACCGCGCCCCAGCTGCCATTGTTAAGCCGAACGATTGCGTCGGCTTCCAGACCAGTCTTGTCGCGATAGTGGAAAATCCTGCCGTCAAGTGTTCGGGCGTAAATGCGAAGGTCTCGAATGCATAGCGATTCGAACAGATACCCCATGGTGACCAGATCAGACAACAGCGCGTCCGGATTGGCCTCAAGCGCGGCCGCCGCAAGAGAGGGGTCGCATAAATGCCAAGTTTCCGAGGAACGCAAAGGCGTGCGAGAGCGCAATGCCGGCGCCCACGCCTTTAGATTCTCCACAACGAATAGTCGTTTCAGGGCATTCAGATACACACGCAGCGTGGGTTCGCTCATTGCGACGCCAACGCTTCGGACGTCTGCAAGCAACGTGGATACGGAAGCCTCCTGGGAGCTGTTGCGGGCGATTGAGCGGAGCAATGCATGGGCGCGATCCGGGTCCAACGCGCTGTCGCTCGCTTCGGAAATGTCGGCATCGCATAGCGAATCAATGTAGTCCGACGCTATTGCGGTGTTCAATGACTTTCGGGCGATGGGTGCTGGCCATCCGCCGGCACAAATCAGCTCGGCGTATCGTTCCACGGTTATATCAGAAGCGCCTTCGACCGCCTGCGCTCCGCCGAACAAGGCGGCGAGACTCACTTCCTTTGACGAGTCAGCGGATTCTTCCAAAGAGAAGGTGTCCATATCAACGCGCGCGATGCGGCCGGTTCCCGTGTGCTTGGGCTTGGTTTCGTCGTCTTTTGCGAAATTGACGGGAGTCGCGGAACCGGTGAGCAGAAACTGGCCGGGTTCGCCACCAGAAACATCAACTTCGTTGATTACCGCATCCCACAACACAGGCGCGACTTGCCATTCGTCGATCAGTCGCGGACGATCCCCACGGAGCAGGAGTGAGGGGCGCACGTTTGCCGCTTCCATATTCGAGGCATAGGCATCAGGGTCTCGCATCCGCAATGTGCTCTTGGCGAACTGCTCGCAGGTGGAAGTCTTCCCGCACCATTTGGGCCCTCGAACCAATACCGCGCCCGACCTGGCAAGCTTCGCGGTGAGCGTCTCCTCTATAAGCCTTGGAATATAAGCCATTACGCCTCCTTTCATTGAAGTCAACCATAGCCCACTTTCGGGTTTGGCGCGAATTTACTTTCGGATTTGGCTCGTTTTCACTTTCGGGTTTGGCGCGATTTTACTTTCGGGTTTGGCCGTGCTGTGCATGGCGCAGCATGAAACGACCGTAGCGAGGCGTTTCTCTCAGCTCTGGTTTGTGAGCCATTCGGTGGCGCGCGCGATGCGTATGCCGTCTTCCGTCAGGCCGGTGGAGAAGGGGTCGAGCGTGATAACCGTGCGCGGGAACGAGTCGCGCAGCGCACGCAAAGGCCGCAGCTCGCGGGCGCGCGTGCTCTCGTCCAGCATGGAAGCGGCGACCTGGATGTAGTGCTTTTGCGCGCCTCGCTTGGCCACGAAGTCGATTTCCTCGCGCCCGTTGTCGCCGACGCTCACGGTGAATCCGCGCCGTTTGAGCTCCATGTAGATCACGCCCTCCAGCTGCGCCCCGAGGTCGGCGGCTTTGAAATTGTTCGCGAGATTGCGCAAGCCGTTGTCCATCGGATAGTACTTGTTCGTGGGGCGCAGCACCCGCTTGCCGCCCACCCCGGTCTGTTCGGCCCGGTAGATGACGTAGGCATTTTCCAGCGCGCTGATCTGCGCGTCCACGGTCTTGGCGCTGATGGCGGTGCCCGCGCTGTTCATGGTGTTGGCGACGTTGCGCACGGAAAACAGGTTGCCCGACGTGGCGAACAGGTAGCGGCTGACTTTCCCGAGCGAGGCGAGGTCGCGGATGTTGTTCCGTTCGGCCACGTCCTTGACGACGATGGATTGATAGATGCCTTCCAGGATTTCGCGCGCCTCTGTCTCGTTGGGCGATCCGTGCGCGAACAGGCCGGGCATGCCGCCGAACTGCATATATGACGCAAGCGCTTCGGCTGGGTCGGCAGGCACCCAAGATATGGTCTGGTATTCCTTGAAAGAAAGCGGAAACACGGGTATTTCGACGTACCGGCCCGCAAGGTAGGTGGCCAGATCACCGGAGAGCAGACGCGAGTTCGAACCGGTGATGTACACGTCCGTTTCGGCTCTGGTGTGCAAGCGGCGCACCACCAGTTCCCACTGCGGCACGTCCTGTATCTCGTCCAGAAAGACATACAGGGGGCTGGAACTGTCGGCATTCTCGGCGAATTGCCGCAGCTGCTCATATAAGTCGTCCGCGCTGTAGCCGAGGGGGACGTCGAAGTCGTCGAAACGCTTGATGAAGATGTTGCGCTCGGGCGTTCCCTGCGCGCGCAGTTCGCTCGCCACCATGCCCAGCAGCGTCGACTTCCCGCAACGGCGCACGCCCGTCAGCACCTTGACCTCTTTGGTGCCTTTGTGCCTGAGTACGTCGGCCAGCAGCTCGGGTCGCTCGATGAGCCGCGCTTTGTCGGCGGTCTCCGCGTTCGTTTCATTCGCCATATTGAGGAGTATACTCCACAATCTCCATTACAGAACGCAAATTGATACCTATACTCCACATTCTGTACATGGATCGACTTTGAGGTTTGTTGCGCATTGTGACTGCCGATGATGTGTGAGCTTGTCAGGCAGCGCGCGATATGACCCGGTTCCAGCGGCTGGCGGCGAAGTCCCCTGAGTTGGAAAAATGTAGGATTCGTCAGTAAACGGGTTGGAAAAATGTAAGAACAGGCACTAAATAGGTTGGAAAAATGTAAAAACAGTCAGTAAACGGGTTGGAAAAATGTAAAAACAGGCATCAAACAGGTTGGAAAAATGTACAATAGGGTGTGTTATCAAGCGGAATAATGCGAAAAACACGCAAGTGAGCTTAGGAGGACGACCATGCTGCGCAGGAAGGCAATGAACCAGCTTGAAGCATGGCATGCCTCCTCATCTCGCACAGCATTGTTGGTCACCGGCGCGCGGCAAGTCGGCAAAACCTACTTGGTGCGTGAATTCGCGCACCGGCATTATGCCAACTTCGTTGAGCTGAACTTCATTGAGCAGCCGGATTTGGCACAAGCGTTCGAAGGGCAGCGAGACGTCCAGAACATGATCATGCGCCTGGAGCTCGCGGCTGGCCATCCGCTGGTTCCCGGTGAGACGCTTGTCTTCCTCGATGAGATTCAGGCCTGCAAGGAAGCGGCCACGGCCATCAAGTTCCTGGTTGACGATGGGCGTTTCGATTTCGTGATGTCCGGCTCGCTGCTCGGCGTTGAACTGGAGGACATTCGTTCCGTGCCTGTGGGTTACCAAAGCGAAGTGCCCATGTTCCCGCTCGATTTTGAGGAGTTTTGCTGGAGCCGGGACGTCGGCGAAGACGTATTCGCCATGCTTCGCGAGTGCCTGGCGAAGCGCGAGCCGGTGGACGCCTTTGTCCACGAGAAAATGATGGACCTCTTCCGCCAGTATCTCGTTATCGGCGGCATGCCAGCCGTAGTCGCGTCTTTTCAGCAGAGCGGCAGCATATTGGACGTGCGCACCATGCAGGAAGATATCAAGCGCGCGTACCGCCGTGACATCAGCCAATATGCGGCCAAGGCGGACCGCTTGCATATCAAAACCATTTATGATTTGGTGCCGAGCGAGTTGAACAATCCCAACAAGCGCTTCACATTCGCCAAAGTCGGCAAAGGCGCGCGTTTCAAAGCCATGGCCGGGGATTTCGACTGGCTGGCCGCCGCGAATGTGGCCCTGCCCGCCTATAACGTGGATGAGCCGCGCAAGCCATTGGAGATGTCCAAGGAGCGCAATCTGTTCAAGCTGTTCTATTCCGACGTCGGGCTGCTGACCGGCGCGTATCTCAATTCCACGGCTTTGAATATCCTCAGCGGCGATGACAATGTGAACTACGGCGGAATCTACGAGAACGTGGTGGCGCAAGAGCTGGCGGCGCACGGCTTCCAAAGCCTGTATTACTACAACAGCAAGCGCTTGGGCGAGTTGGATTTTCTCATTCAGGATCGCAATGACAGGGTGATTCCCATAGAGGTGAAGTCCGGGAAGAACTACAAGGTGCACCGCGCGCTCAACAACGTCCTGGCCGAACCGAACTTCCATATCGAGGAAGGCTTGGTGCTCGGCCCGGGAAACGTCGAGATCGCGGGCAAAGTGACTTATTTGCCGATCTATATGGTCGGTCTGCTCGAAAACCAGTAAAGCTTTGGGTTTTCCCGCAAGACTGCTCTGCATTGCGGCTGCCACATCGGTGTTGCGACGATCACTGGAACCCGCCGTGGCGCGTGGATTTGTGGGGGGGGGTATATATTGGCTTTATACGCCCCTTTTCTTGGAAGGAACAGAGAGAAGTATGTATAGAGCATATAAGCCCTTAAAAGCGTTGTTTGCCGCCGTTGTCGCTTTGGCGATGTGTGTTGCCATGGGGTTTGCCGCTCCTGGAGCGCATGCGGCCGCCAGCGACGCTGCCAATGTCAAGCAGGCGTTGGAATACATGAAGCAGCTCAATGATTTGCGGGCGACAACGCGCACCGCTTTGAGCGCCGGGCAGATTGCGGCGGCCAATGGCAAAGAAGAATCGCAGATTGCGAGTGATACTGCCGATGGTAAACCCGTGAGTGCTCTGAATGTAAATTGGGATGTTATGGAATGGGCGCAGAAGCGGGCCGACGAGCTTGCGGCCCAGGGCGGCATCAATCACGATAATATGGCCAATGGCAGGCCCAGCTGGTGCGGCGAAGATAATCTGGCCGGGTCGTCGGTCTATCAGTCAGGCACGTTGCTTTTCGGCCCGGAGGCACTTGCCATGGGTTATCCGGATATAGAGGACGACCATAATCCCATCGATTTGTGGGCTAGTGAGTTGGAGTCAGGTGATCAGGGTTATGGGCATTATCTGACCGAGGTGAGCAAGCTTGCTGATGTCGCTGGCATCGGTGTGGCGAAGGTCAGCAGCGGAAGCTGGGCGGGCGCGACAATCACCGTTTTGGAAATCGCCTATGTGGGCGATAACACCGATCGCGGCACCAGCGAGTCAGTTGAGGACGCGCTGAAACGCTATAGCGCTTCTACGACGTACACTGTCAGTTTTGATTCTCGTGGTGGTTCTGCGGTTGCGGCTCAGTCGGTGAAGGAGGGTGCGAAGGCGTCCAAGCCGGCCAATCCGTCGCGTTCGGGGTATTCGTTCCGTGCGTGGACGACGGATGCGGCTGGCAAGCAGACGTATGATTTCAATAGTGCGGTGACGTCGAATGTGACGTTGTACGCGCAGTGGACCGCCAACAACGATGGTGACAACACCGATAACGCTGGTGACAACGACGGCACCACTGGCGACAACACTGACAACAATGGTGACAACGCCGATAACGCTGGTAACAGCACCGATAATGATGGCGGCAACACCGACGCCACCGGCGACAACACCGATGGCAACGGCAACACCAATAACGCTGGCGACAACACCGATAACGCTGGTAACAACACTGATAACGCTGGCGACAACGACGGCGCCACTGGCGACAACACCAATAACGCTGGCGACAACGCCGATAACGGTGGTGGCAACACCGACAACGATGTCGACGCCGATAACGCTGGCAGCAACACTGACAACGCTGGTGACAACACTGATAACGCTGGCGACAACACCGATACCACTGGTGACAGCACTGACAACGCTGGCAACAGCACCGATGCCACTGGCGGCGACACCGATGGCAATGGCAACGCCGGCAACGCTGGCAACAGCACCGGTGCCACGTTCGATTCGAATGGCGGCGCCTTGCCGGAGGGTCGGACTGGTACGGACGGCAAGGTGCCGGTGCCGACCAGGGATGGCTATAAGTTCGATGGCTGGTATGACGATGAGGGCAATCTGATCACCAACCTGAAGGATGCCGCGGGCAAGACGCTGCATGCCAGGTGGACCAAGCTGAACACTCTGGCCTCCACCGGCGCCACCGCTCTGGTCGCAGGCTTGACCGCCTTGGCTTTGGCCGCAGCCGGCGTGACGGTTGGCGTTCTGCGCCGCAGGCGTTCGCGCTGATTACGTTCCTACTGATTGAAGGAGTCGGGCGCTGATTGCCCGGCTCCTTCTCTTTGGCCCCCGTGTTTGGGTTTGCGCGCTCAAGCCGATGCTTTCGACGCTAAACCGGCCGCCGACAAACTCAACATGAAACGACCGTAGCGGTGCGGCTTGGCCGACCGAGGGGGTGTCGTCTCGTTGCCACGGGACGGCACCCCTTCGTCGTTGGTTCTCACAGGAACATCGCCATGTAGATCGGCATCACCTCCACCTTGTCGCCCGCGGTGCCGTAATTGCCGGGAGCGAGCTTGATGCCGCGCCGCACGCCGTGGTTTATGAGCCATTCGGTGGCGCGCGCGTCTGTGGGGGTATAGCATTGACCCTATATGCCCCTTTCCTTGGGAGAAGAAGAGAAATGAACAGGGTTCATAAGTTTTTGAATGTAAGTTTCGCCGCCATTGTCGCTTTGGCGATGTGTGTTGCCTTGGGGTTCGTTGCGCCCGGGGCGCATGCGGCCGCCAGTGATACCGCCAATGTCAAGCAGGCGTTGGAATACATGAAGCAGCTCAATGAGTTGCGTGCGAAGACGCGCACCGCTTTGAGTGCCAAGCAGATCGCGGACGCCAATAATGTCAGCGAATCGAAGATTGCGAGTGATACCGCCGATGGTAAACCCGTGAGTGCTCTGAATGTGAATTGGGATGTTATGGGATGGGCGCAGAAGCGGGCCGACGAGCTTGCGGCCCAAGGCAGCATCAGTCACGATGGCATGGCCAATGGCAGGCCCAGCTGGTGCGGCAAATATAATCTGACCGAGTCGTCGGACTATCAGTCCAACACACAGTCTTTCGGCCCGGAGGCGCTTGCCCTGGGTTATCCAGATCAGGAGGAAAGTCATAATCCCGTCAGTTCCTGGGCTGAGGAACTGCAGACAGGTGAGCAGGGTTATGGGCATTATCTGACCGAGGTGAGCAAGCTGGCCGATGTCGCCGGCATCGGCGTGGCGAAGGTCAGCAGCGGAAGCTGGAAAGGCGCGACAGTCACCGTTTTGGAAATCGCCTATGTAGGCAACAACACCGATCGCGGTACTAATGAATCGGTGGAGGACGCGCTGAAACGCTATAGCACCCCCGCGGAGCACACCGTAACGTTTGATTCCACCAACGGCTCCTCAGTGCCGTCGCAGACCGTCCAAGACGGTAAGTGCGCCGCCAAGCCGGACGATCCCACCCGTGACGATTACACATTCGAGGGCTGGTACACTTCCGCCACCGGCGGCACTCAATATAACTTCAGCAATCCGGTGACTTCGAATCTGACACTATATGCCCACTGGACGGCAAAACCCAGCACGTATACGGTGAAGTTCCAACCCAACGGCGGCACCGGGAACATGTCCGATCAGGTGGTCGATCGCAATACGGCGACCAAGCTGAAAGCGAATCAGTTCAGTAAAACGGGGTATCGATTCGACCGTTGGACCACTTCCGACTCCACGAAAGGTCAGTACCTTGACGGCGCGACGCTCAGCAACGAGCCGGTCTCCGGTGACGTGATGAATCTGACTGCGCAGTGGACGGCGAATACCTATAGCGTGAAATATGACACCAATGGCGGGAGCGGTTCCATCGCGAACCAGATCTTCACTTATGATAAGGCGCAAAACCTCCCCACTGGCAGCAGTTTGACATACAACGGATACAAGCTGGTCGGCTGGAACACGCGTTCGGACGGTTCCGGGACCAACTATTCGCTCGGTCAGTCCGTTTCCAATCTGACCTCGACGAACGATGAAACGGTCACGCTGTATGCGCGATGGCAGCCGAATGCCGCCGCCACATATTCCGTGTCTTTCTCCACCAACGGCGGCACGCCCACGTCCATTGATTCCCAATGGGTGCCGGAAGGGGAGAAAGCCACCCGCCCAGCCGATCCGGTTCGTGAGGGGTATGAGTTCCAAGGGTGGTTCTATTGGAAGAACAGCGAAGAGCTGAAGTTCGATTTCGACACCCCCATCACTTCGAGCCTGTCCCTTCATGCGCGTTGGAAAGGCATTTCGCATTCCATCACATACAACGCCAATGGCGGCACTGGAAAAATGGGAGTGCAGCATTTCGAGTACGGGGACAGCTTCTCTCTGAAGACAAATCAATTCACGAATAGCGGCAAAACCTTCACGGGCTGGAACACCAAAGCTAACGGCAGCGGGCAGAGCTATCTGGCCAACCAGTATCTGAACTTTTACGAGTCGAGTGATGATTCGGCACCATATCCGAGCGGTGATTTGACGCTATACGCCCAGTGGCGCAGCGCCACCCCCGTGAGCGTAGATATTGCGGACGCAGCCACTGAAAAAGGATGGTGGTTTGTGCCCCGTTACCCCGATTACGTCACCGTTAGATTTTCCGATGGCAGTACGGCACGGGCCGCGGCATCATGGACTACAGAGAACGTGAGTGCCGCAAAGCTCGATGAGCTGGATTGGGGACAAAAGGCTTTTGTCGAAAACGGCGAAGTGGACGGCTATCCCAATCTGAAAGCCAGACTGCGCGTGACAATTAGTGATCTCACACATCCCCAGGTCACCGATTATGCTCCCATCGCCGCGCATAAGGGGGACACGTCGTTCTCCCTGACGAAGGACATGAAAGCCACAGACAACAAAGACGGCGACGTAACCTCGCGCATAATCGTGACGAATGACGGCGGCTTCGATATCAATACCGTCGGGACGTATAACGTCAGTTATTCCGTGTCGGATGCCGCGGGGAACACCAACAGTTATATCAGCCGCACTGTTCGTGTCGTCGAAAGCAATGTGCCGCTGGTGACGGTGAGCTTCAATGCCAACGGCGGTTCCGGAAGCATGGGATCGCAGGTTTTCGCTTCGGGTGTCAGCCAAAGCCTCTCGTCCAACAAGTTCACGAAAGAGGAATGTACTTTTACTGGATGGAATACCAGGAAAGACGGGACAGGCACGGCCTATAACAACTATGGTTCGTACGCGTTCAGTCAGAACACAACGCTGTATGCGCAATGGAAGACGCAAACATACCGGGTTCAGTTCAGTTCGAACGGTGACACATCCTACTGGTCCGCTGCGAATTTGCCGCTTCATACCGCAGCGAAACTCGCGCCCAGCACGCCAATTACGCGCGATGGATACCATCTGGAATCTTGGAACACCCAAAAAGATGGCACCGGCACGCGCTATGAAGTGGATCAAACCGTGACGGATCTGCCCGAATCTGACAGGAATCTGTACGCGCAATGGGAGGCGAACACCTACACCGTGCAGTTCAAACCCAACGGCGGCACAGGTAGCATGAGCGACCAAACCATGACCTACGCCAAGGTGTCAGTATTGGCCGACAATACCTACACCCCTCCCGCGGGCTTGTCGTTCGTGGGGTGGAACACCGAGGCGAACGGCAGCGGCACGCAATACCAACCCCGCCAATCGGTGTTGTCCCTCGCAACCGAGGGGACCGTGACGCTGTACGCGCAATACGGCAGCGTCACCATCGAGGCCATCGTGGTCGACACACCCCCGACGACACAGAAATACAATGTCGGCGGCAAGCTCAACACGTCGGGTCTTGTGGTCAAGGCGCGGCTGTCCAACGGAAGTGTTCGCACATTGAGCTCCGGCGAATACACGGTTTCAAGCCCGAGCATGGCAACATCCGGCAAGAAGTATGCGACCGTGAAACTGAGGTCCGACCCCAGCAAGACGACGACATTCGCCGTGTATGTCGGCACGAACCAACCGTCGGTTGCGCGCGCCAGCAACGTCGGCGACGCCTATCAGGCTCCGGCCAATTATGTCATCAACCTGAAGCAAGGCGTTTCCAGTGAAGACTTCGCCCGCGCAAAGCAGGGCGCGAAGATGCTGGATTCGTATTTGCTCATGGACTATTCGCAGATCGACTCGTTCTTTGTGCAATCGAAGGACGAGACTTTCGCCACGGATTTTGCGCAATGGGCCGTCAAGAACGGCATCGCGGTGAATTCCGTTGCATTCACGAGAAGCAGCAGCTTGTATGCGGACGAGCTGCGCACTGGTGATGTCGAGCAAGGTGAAATCGCTTCGGCCGCGGCTTGGGATTCGTCTTCGATGCCGGACATCAGCGCAACGGATTCGTCCTCCGACCCGAAGTCGGATATGACCCAGGCTTGGGGCATCGGTGCGGTGCAGGCCGATAAAGCCCATGCCGTCGATGTGCCGTTGCGCCCGACGCTGGTGGGCGTTATCGATTCGGGTATCTTTGGCAGCAACTCCGATTTGACCGATCAGATTGACGAAAGCCAGTCGGTGAGTTGCGTGGTCAACGGCGTGCCGCAGCAAGGCACCAATTCTTCCACCGGCAAGCCGTTGTGGTGGGCGGACGATAGCACCCACGGCACGCATGTGGCAGGTACCATCGCGGCCGCCAACAACGGTGAAGGCGTCGATGGTGTTTCGCCGACGTCCAAGGTCGCCTCGATTAGGGTGTTGCGCAATAATCACACCGATACCGAGCAGGAAGTCTGCGGCTATATGTGGGCTGGGCAGCAGCATATGGATGTCACGAACGCGAGTCTCGGCAACTACACTCCCATGTATCCCAATACGAGTTCCTTGGATGCCGCTGCTCAAGAAGTGCTTCAACGCGCCGTGAATTACGCCACGAGCCAAGGCGTGGTGAATGTGGCGTCGGCCATGAATGAGGATCTCGATCTGGACAATCTTTATCAGGTTCAGCGCAATGGATTGTTGCAGCAGGATAATACCCCGCCTGTATTCGGCCCTGGGGAGTCGAATGCGGAGGATTCGTCGGTATTTGGGCAAGGGCAGACGGCTTCGGCCGGGGACAGCTCGCTCGCTGCCAAGATTTCCGGTGACGGCGTTGTCATTCCGGCAATGCTTGACGGGGTGATCTCGGTTTCTGCAGTGCAGAAAACCAAGCAATATTCTTATGATTCGCTGTCGCGCGCCTCGTTCTCCAATTACGGCGTGAACTCCATTGACGTGGCCGCTCCTGGTGTGAACATCACCTCCACCTGCTACGCCTCGCTGCAAGGCACATGTTCCATGAGCGGCACGTCGATGGCGGCGCCACATGCCGCAGGCGTCGCCGCTTTGCTCAAGGCGATTCATCCCGATTACACCCCCTCGCAGATTGAGGCGCTGCTGAAGAAGCATGCCAAGGAGCTGTACGCGCAACTGTCCGCGCCCACGGATGGGAAGGAATATCGTGGCGCCGGTTTGGTCAATGCCTATGCGGCCGTGACGGAAGATCAGCCCCGGGCCACGGTTAAGACGCAATATTCGACCGATGGGGGAACGACGTGGCGCGACCTTGCGAATGCGACGATCCCCGGTGCCGCGAAGATTCGCGTGGTTGCGGATGGGCCGATTACCTCAGCCCAGTATTCCAACGATGCGAACAATGAGTCCGTATCCAAATCGGGCGGTTTCAACGAACATGTCGTGTTCACGTTCGATGTCGATTATTCGAACCTGAAGCAGACGCAGACCAAGAAACTGCAAGTGAACGTGCAAGGGCGAAATAAGGACGTCAGCAACGACGATGTGATTCAAACGGTTTCCTACAGCGCGGGCGCGGTTGCGGTGAAGACTCCGACGGCCAAGTCGGGTTTGGTGTATAACGGCAAGTCGCAGACGGGTGTGAACGGCGCGACGGGTTATACGCTTAGCGGGCAGACGACGGGTACGAATGCGGGTTCGTATACGGCTACGGCGACGTTGGCTAAGGGGTATGTGTGGAGCGATGGTTCGAGCGGTGTCAAGAAGATTACTTGGTCTATTGCTAAGGCGAAGCCGTCGTATACGGTGCCCTCCAACTTGAGCGGTGTGCAGGGTGGCAAGCTTTCCAGTGTGAAGTTGCCTTCCGGCTGGGCATGGAAGAGCCCCAGCACGACGCTGTCGAAGACGGGCAAGCAGCAGTATGATGCGGTTTACACGCCCAAGGATACGGGCAATTACACGACAGTCGCGCAGAAGCTGACGGTTAACGTCACGGCCAAGCCCGCGCCCGCCCCGGTTAAGGTGAAGGCTCCGACGGCTAAGTCGGGTTTGGTGTATAACGGTAAGTCGCAGACGGGTGTGAACGGCGCGACGGGTTATACGTTGAGTGGGCAGACGACGGGTACGAATGCGGGTTCGTATACGGCTACGGCGACGTTGGCCAAGGGGTATGTGTGGAATGACGGTTCGAGCGGTGTCAAGAAGATTACTTGGTCTATTGCCAAGGCGAAGCCGTCGTACGCCACGCCGTCCAACTTGAGCGGGGTGCAGGGCAGCAAGCTCTCCAGCGTGAAGTTGCCTTCCGGCTGGGCGTGGAAGAGCCCCAGCACGACGCTGTCGAAGACGGGTAAGCAGCAGTACGATGCGGTTTATACGCCGGGGGACACGCGCAACTACACCACCGTTGCGCAGAAGCTGACGGTCAACGTCACCGCCAAGTCGTCGTCGCAACCCCAGTTGCAGCGTTTGGCCGGCTCGACCAGGTACGACACGATGAGTCGTCTGGTCGCCACGGCGTTCCCGAAAACCGCTGGCACGGTGGTTGTGGCCAACGGCGGCAACTATCCCGACGCCTTGTCCGCGTCCGGCCTGGCCGGCGTGCTGGGTGCGCCGATCGTGTTGACGGATTCGGGGTCACTGTCGGATCAGGCGGCCACGCAGCTCAAGCGGCTCAAGCCGTCGCGCATCGTGATCGCGGGCGGCACGAGCGCGGTCTCCTCGCGCGTCGAATCCCAGCTGCGTGGGTATGCGAAGAATGTGGAGCGCCAGGCCGGTTCGACGCGTTATGACACGTCGTACAAGTTGTATGCGCGTGGCGGCAAGTCGTGGGGTACGACCGCGATCGTGGCGACGGGCGCGAATTACGCGGACGCGTTGAGCATCAGCTCGTATGCGTACGCGGCGAAGGCGCCGGTGTTCCTGTGCGACCCGAACACGGGGCTGACATCCCAGCAGAAGAGCGCGTTGAAGAAGTTCAAGCGCGTCGTGGTGGTCGGCGGCGAGCAGGCGGTGCCGTCCCGTCTGGTCAAGGGCCTGCCGGGCTTGGTGCGTTTGTCGGGTAATACGCGTTATGACACGAGTGTGAGTATTGCGAAGTGGGTGCAGAACAACGGTTTGGGCATGAATGGCGTGGTGTATGCCACCGGGGAGAATTTCGCCGACGCTCTCGCGGCCGGCCCCCTGGCGGGCCGCAATAAGGCTGCCATGCTGCTGGTCGCCGACCCCAGCAGCCCGACGGTGTCGTATTCGGCCAGCTACCGTGGCAAGGTGTCCAAGGCCTATGTCGCCGGCGGCACCAGCGCCGTGAGCACGGCCACCGCCAACGCCATCGCCGACAAACTCAACATGAAACGCCCGTAACGGCGCGGCTTGGCTGACTGAGGGGGTGTCGTCTCGTTGCCACGGGACGACACCCCTTCGTCGTTGGTCCTCACAGGAACATCGCCATATAGATCGGCATCACCTCCAAGGAGTTGTTCTTTTCGTAGTAATACAGCGCTTTACCATTCTTGGCGAAGATGTCGGCGACGATTGCAGTCTTTATTCATAGGAAAAAATTGCAAGCACAGCAAAATATGGCAGATGTGGGCCTTGCCTCCTGCAAGGGCGGAAGGTCTCGAAACAGATGAAGAGCGGGGCAGCCGTTCCCCACAAGTGGAGGATGTGGGGTTATGTCCAAGGTGTTCACTTCCATTGGGGCTCACGTCGCGTTATCGATATAAGTTACTTAAATTAATGAAGAGCAAAGAGGGAATCGCAATGAATAAAACCGCCAGCAGAATCATTGCGTTTATTCTGGCGATAATGCTTTTCGGTGGGGTTGTCCCCAGCACGGCCCTGGCGAGCCCATCCGCCGATACATCTTCAGAAAACACATCTTCACAAGCGCCAAGTGCAGCGCAAAGCACTGAGGCGACAACCTTCCCCGTGCACACGATCAAGAAAAATGTGGATGACGACAACGCGTTCGTGATGCTGTTCATGGGGGACGGATACACGAAAGACGAGCAGGCGCAGTTCCTGCAGCACGTCAAGGAGAGGACGCAAGCGCTGCTCCGCCTCGAACCATACAGGCAGTATTCCAATTACATCAACGTTTACGCAATGTGCGTCGAATCAAAAGAGAGCGGAGTGAGCGTCACAGACGGGCTCGCGAAAGATACCTATCTGGGGGTCAGCCATCGGGCGAACAGCAGGGCCGCAACGATAAGGACGGACTTGGATTTTCAGCAGCGCATCTTTGACCTGCGCGACGAGGTTTCCGCCAAGGTCCTGACTTCGTCGTCGAGCTTTGTGCCAGAGGTGTCGAGCGTGCACATTATCTCGAACAGCACGCATTATCACGGCAGAGCATTTATTAATGACGGGTATTCGATCTCGTCCCTTAACGATGACGGCACAACGACAGGCGCTATGGCCGCTCACGAAATATCCCATCAAATTGGATGGATTTGGGATGAATACGATTCCAATACCGGCTACGCAAATGTGGACGCCGCCACTAACGGCACGGCCGAACTGGTGAAATGGCGCAAGATGCTCGGGTTCGGCGGCGTCGGCATTGCAAAAGGCAGTAGTGCTTCAGTGGTTATTCCCGGAAGCTATTGCTTTATGAAGGCGTTGGGTAATTATGGCTATGGAACAGAGGTTGGCGGCTGGGGTCTTTGTGAGGTTTGCAGGCTCGAGGTTGCACGGTATCTTCTCTGTGCAAACAACCTCAGCAAGACCATACCCATGCACATAGCCTATCCAGAGATAACGAAAGAGCATGACCCGGTAACAACGCAACCGTATGCGATGGGTTTGTACCGGATCAGCGACAGGTCCGGCTCGAGCAATATGCGCAACTGCAAGGATAGCGAGATCGAGTTTAGGACGGTCGTCCAGAATGTCGATAAGGAGAAGAAGCGCAATATTACGCTGCGCTTGGAGACTTCCAATGCTGATGGGAACGTGAAGCAGCGCGCGGAAGAGACATTTGCTGTTTCAAATTATGGCGATTCTGAAAAGTATCTCGGCATGGATAGCAGGCAGAGCTTGCGGTCGCTTTCCGTCAAGATGAAGTGCGATGGGAGTTATGAGGGGACCGAGACGATTCTCGGAGAGGTTATCGACGCGGATACTGGTGAAGTTCTGGCAACGGATAAGAATCTTTGGGCGTCGAACGAGCAGACGACTTTGAATATCAAGTATGTGGACAGCGACACTAAGCGCGAGCTGGAGGACGTGGGTGGAGCTGCGGTCTATTTGGGCAGCGGTGAGACGTATCAGGTTACGCATCCGAGCAGTGTTGCGGGTTATCAATATGTCGGCAATGATTCGGCAAATGACCGAATCGTCATGGATTCAACGGCAAAGACTCTGACATACTATTTCTCTGAAACTGCCAGCCCGGAGCCGGGGCCGGGGCCTGAGCCCGAGCCGGAACCTGAGCCGGAGCCTGTTGCGGTAGAGCCTCCGACGGCTAAGTCGGGTTTGGTGTATAACGGCAAGTCGCAGACGGGTGTGGATGGCGCTACGGGTTATACGTTGAGTGGGCAGTCGGCTACGAATGCCGGCTCGTATACGGCGACGGCGACACTGGCCGAGGGGTATGTGTGGAGCGACGGTTCCAGCGACGTCAAGAAGATCGCTTGGTCTATTGCCAAGGCGAAGCCGTCGTATACGGTGCCGTCCAACTTGAGCGGTGTGCAGGATAGCAAGCTTTCCGACGTGAAGCTGCCGGACGGCTGGGCATGGAAGAATCCCAGCACGGTGTTGTCGAAGACGGGCAAGCAGCAGTATGATGCGGTTTACACGCCGGGGGACACGGGCAATTACACGACCGTCGAGCAGAAGCTGACGGTCAACGTTACCGCCGCCCCTGTTAAGGTGAAGATTCCGACGGCTAAGTCTGGTTTGGTGTATAACGGCAAGTCGCAGACGGGTGTGAACGGTGCCACGGGTTATACGCTTAGCGGGCAGACGACGGCTACGAATGCTGGCTCGTATACGGCGACGGCCACGTTGGCCAAGGGGTATGTGTGGAGCGACGGTTCCAGCGCGGCCAAGAAGATCGGCTGGTCTATTGCCAAGGCGAAGCCGTCGTATACCACGCCGTCGAATTTGAGCGGGGTGCAGGGCAGCAAGCTCTCCAGCGTGAAGTTGCCTTCCGGCTGGGCGTGGAAGAACTCCAGCACGACGCTGTCGAAGACTGGCAAGCAGCAGTATGATGCGGTTTACACTCCGGGGGACACGTGCAATTACACGACGGTCGCGCAGAAGCTGACGGTCAATGTCACGGCCAAGCCCACGCCCGCCCCTGTTAAGGTGAAGTCTCCGACGGCTAAGTCTGGTTTGGTGTATAACGGCAAGTCGCAGACGGGTGTGAACGGCGCGACGGGTTATACGTTGAGTGGGCAGACTGCTACGAATGCGGGTTCGTATACGGCTACGGCGACGTTGGCCAAGGGGTATGTGTGGAGCGATGGTTCCAGCGGTGCTAAGAAGATTACTTGGTCTATCGGCAAGGCGAAGCCGTCGTATACCACGCCGTCCAACTTGAGTGGTGTGCAGGGCAGCAAGCTCTCCAGCGTGAAGTTGCCTTCCGGCTGGGCGTGGAAGAACTCCAGCACGACGCTGTCGAAGACCGGCAAGCAGCAGTATGATGCGGTCTATACGCCGGGGGATACGCGTAATTACACGACGGTTGCGCAGAAGTTGACGGTCAACGTCACCGCCAAGTCCTCGTCGTCGCGGTCTCAGTTGCAGCGTTTGGCCGGGGACACGCGTTATGACACGATGGCCCGTCTGGTCGCCACGGCGTTTCCGAAGACTTCGGGCACGGTGGTTGTGGCCAACGGCGGCAACTATCCCGACGCCTTGTCCGCGTCCGGCCTGGCCGGTGTGCTGGGTGCGCCGATCGTACTGACGGACTCAGGGGCACTGTCGAACCAGGCGGCCTCCCAGCTCAAGCGGCTCAGGCCATCGCGCATCGTGATCGCGGGCGGCACGAGCGCGGTCTCCTCGCGCGTCGAATCCCAGCTGCGTGGGTATGCGAAGAATGTGGAGCGTCAGGCGGGTTCGACGCGTTATGACACGTCGTACAAGTTGTATGCGCGTGGTGGCAAGTCGTGGGGTACGACCGCGATCGTGGCGACCGGAGCGAATTACGCGGACGCGTTGAGCATCAGCTCGTACGCGTACGCCATGAAGGCGCCGGTGTTCCTGTGCGACCCGAACGGCGGGCTGACCTCGCAGCAGAAGAGCGCGTTGAACAAGTTCAAGCGCGTCGTGGTCGTCGGCGGCGAGAACGCCGTGCCCTCGCGCCTGGTCAAGGGCCTGCCGGGCTTGACGCGTCTGTCGGGCAACACACGCTATGACACGAGCGTGGCGATTGCGAAGTGGGTGCAGAAGAACGGTTTGGGCATGAACGGCGTGGTGTATGCCACCGGCGAGCATTTCGCCGACGCCCTAGCGGCCGGCCCCCTGGCGGGACGCAATAAGTCCGCCATGCTGCTGGTCGCCGACCCCAATAGCCCGACGGTGTCGTATTCGGCCAGCTACCGCGGCAAGCTCACCAAGGCCTATGTCGCCGGCGGCACCAGCGCCGTGAGCACGGCCACCGCCAACGCCATCGCCGACAAACTCAACATGAAACAGCCGTAACGCTCATAGCAGTTTTGTTGAAAACGCAATACCCCCGTAGGCACACTTCGCCATTATTGAAAAGTGGCCAATGCGTCCCCCCGGTAAGGCAAGATGTATTGAGTTAATGAGAAATACTCAGGAGAAGTCGTCTGCCGGGCGTGACGGCAATGTAAGCAGTTGCGCCGGTGCCTTCTGAGATATCCCCGTTCAAGAGAAGATAGGCCGCGCATGATTCGTCGACCCCTTGCCACCATTCTGACCCCAATAGTACTGCTCTGCAGTGTTGGACTGACGTCCACCGCAGTGGCGGAATCCACAACCACGCAAGTTGCGATGGCCGATAGCACCACGGGGCGCACCGCCACCGTGACGAGCGGTGACCAGTTCCTTCAGGCCCTGAACGACGCTTCGGTAAGCGAGATTCTGGTTTCTGGGGATGTGACGGTGCAGCCCAACGTCCAGCAGAGCGGTGCGTCGATACCGGTCTACTTCGGTTCGTCGAAAACGATCAGTGCCGCCAGCTCCGGCGGAACGCTGTATTTCCGCGGCCCCATCGAACTCGGTGCCGATGTGACGTTCAAGGACATCGTGGTCAGGTTCATTTCGGCCGCGGGGTTGGGAGGTGTGGCGCAAAGGGAGATATTCCTCAACGGCCACAAGCTCGTGCTCAATGATGTCGATTCCTTCTACGAATGTTCCGCCGATCTGGGGGATTTCGGCTGTAATGCCGGGGATATGCTGCTTCCCACTGTGCTCGGCGGCAGTTCCGCCTATTGGCGCAATCAGGGCAAGAGCCAAGGTCCCCGGGCCGAACTGGAGATCACGAAGCCGAATTCCGATACCGCACTGCAAGCGGTGAAAATGGGGGTTGGCGAAAACTCCAACACCGCATATACCGGATCCTCCCGCGTCAGCGTCTCGCCATCCGTGCAGCTGTATGACGGCATCGACGTGAGCGGCACCGCCGCTTCCCAAGTCGTGCTGAACGCCACATCGCTGTCTTCCAGCAGCAAGTTCGGGCCGGTGCGTGGCGGCGCGAACTCGACATTAACGCTCGCCAATCCAAGCAATATCAGCAATCCGGCATTCGAGATCGCCGTCAGCGGCTTCGCCGACACGTTCGTCAGCGGTAACGTCACGTTCAAACCCAAAACGGGCAGCGAGTTGAAGAACCTGTCCCTGCCCGCGGGCAATACGCTGAACCTTGGTGCCGGTTCCGGCGACGGCATCGGCCAGCTGACCATCGACGGCGATCTCACGGGCGGCGGAACCGTGTACCTGCGCGCAGCCGACGGCAAGATGAGCATCGCCGGTTCGGTTTCCGGCAAGCCGCTGGTGAAGTCCATGTTCGGCTCGTTGAGGTCGGGGTATGCGTACATCACTGCGGCCAAGCCCTCGGCAGGCGCGTTCTCCACAGAGCTTTCCGATTTCGTCTGGTCGAAGGAAAGCGATGGAACGTGGATGCTGCGCGCCTCCAATTCCTGGACGGTCAAACCAGCTATCGCCGGCTGGGATGAAGATAAGACCCCAAGCGTGCCGCAAGGCAGCGCCCAATATGGTGACGTGACGTTCACCTATAAGCCCGCGTCGGGTGGCGCGTTCAGCTCCGACAAGCCCACCAAACCGGGTGATTACGTGATGCGTGCAGCCGTCGAGGCGGGGGAAACGGATGACGGCATTTACTACACCGCGCTGAGTGACGAGGTCTCGTTCACCATCACGGCCACCAAGCCTGAGCCTGAACCCGAGCCCGCCCCTGTTAAGGTGAAGCCTCCGGTGGCCAAGTCTGGTTTGGTGTATAACGGCAAGGCGCAGACAGGTGTGAACGGCGCCACGGGTTATACGTTGAGTGGGCAGACGACGGGTACGAATGCGGGTTCGTATACGGCTACGGCGACGCTGGCCAAGGGGTATGTGTGGAGCGACGGTTCGAGCGGTGTCAAGAAGATTACTTGGTCTATTGCCAAGGCGAAGCCGTCGTACACCACGCCGTCGAATCTGAGCGGGGTGCAGGGCAGCAAGCTTTCCAGTGTGAAGCTGCCTTCCGGCTGGGCATGGAAAGCTCCCAGCACGGTGCTGTCGAAGACCGGCAAGCAGCAGTATGATGCGGTTTACACGCCCAAGGATACGGGCAATTACACGACAGTCGCGCAGAAGCTGACGGTTAACGTCACGGCCAAGCCCACGCCCGCCCCGGTTAAGGTGAAGCCTCCGACGGCTAAGTCTGGTTTGGTGTATAACGGCAAGTCGCAGACGGGCGTGAATGGTGCCACGGGTTATACGTTGAGTGGGCAGACGGGTACGAATGCTGGTTCGTATACGGCTACGGCGACGTTGGCTAAGGGGTATGTGTGGAGTGACGGTTCCAGCGGCGTCAAGAAGATCGGCTGGTCCATCGGCAAGGCGAAGCCGTCGTACTCCACGCCGTCGAATTTGAGTGGTGTGCAGGGTGGCAAGCTTTCCGGTGTGAAGTTGCCTTCCGGCTGGGCGTGGAAGAACTCCAATACGACGTTGTCGAAGATGGGTAAGCAGCAGTATGATGCGGTTTACACGCCGGGGGATACGCGTAATTACACGACTGTCGCGCAGAAGTTGACGGTTAATGTCACCGCCAAGTCGTCGCAGTCGCAGTTGCAGCGTTTGGCCGGGGACACGCGTTACGACACGATGGCCCGCCTGGTCGCCACGGCGTTCCCGAAGACCTCCGGCACGGTGGTCGTGGCCAACGGCGGCAACTATCCCGACGCGCTGTCCGCGTCCGGCCTGGCCGGCGTGCTGGGCGCGCCGATTGTGTTGACGGATTCGGGTTCCCTGTCGGATCAGGCGGCCGCGCAGCTCAAGCGGCTCAGGCCGTCGAGGATCGTGGTCGCGGGCGGCACGAGCGCGGTCTCCTCGCGCGTCGAATCCCAATTGCGCGGATATGCGAAGAATGTGGAGCGCCAGGCGGGTTCGACCCGGTATGACACGTCGTACAAGCTGTACACGCGTGGTGGCAAGTCGTGGGGTACGACCGCGATCGTGGCGACGGGCGCGCACTATGCGGATGCGTTGAGCATCAGCTCGTACGCGTACGCCATGAAGGCGCCGGTGTTCCTGTGTGACCCCAGCAGCGGGCTGACATCCCAGCAGAAGAGCGCGCTAAAGAAGTTCAAGCGCGTGGTGGTCGTCGGCGGCGAGCAGGCGGTGCCCTCCCGCCTCGTCAAGGGCCTGCCCGGTCTGGTGCGTCTGTCGGGCAATACGCGTTATGACACGAGTGTGAGCATTGCGAAGTGGGTGCAGAAGAACGGTTTGGGCATGAACGGCGTGGTGTATGCCACCGGCGAGCATTTCGCCGACGCCCTAGCGGCCGGCCCCCTGGCGGGCCGCAATAAGGCCGCCATGCTGCTGGTCGCCGACCCCAACAGCGCGACCGTGTCGTACTCGGCCAGCTACCGCGGCAAGCTCACCAAGGCCTACGTCGCCGGCGGCCCCAACGCCGTGAGCGCGGCCACCGCCAACGCCATCGCCGACAAACTCAACATGAAACAGCCATAACCAACCAGCCAAATGGTCGAACCCTTTTCAAGGAATGCGTTTCGACTTGTTTCGGCTGCCTTGGAACAAAGAGATGCCTCTGACCGGAAAAACATCCCAGTCAGAGGCATCTCAGGCATCTATGCATATTATTCAGATGGCATGCTATTGAGAGTCTTTCTCGTAAGCATGCATATGTAAGCATGCATATGTAAGTATGAACGCCCAGGCAATCAGTCGCGCTTGAACAGGTCGCGCGTGAACACTTTGCCGGCGACGTCGGCGAGTTCGTCGTTCCAGCGGTTGGCGACGATCACGTCGGCGCGCTGCTTGAACGCGGCCAGATCGCGCGTCACCTCATTGCCGTTGAAATCGGCCGCATCGAGCGTGGGTTCGTACACCAGCAACGTGGCCCCCTCCGCAAGCAAGCGCTTCATCACATCCTGGATGGCGGACTGGCGGAAATTGTCGGAACCAGACTTCATCGTCAGCCGATAAATGCCCACCACCGGCTTCTCCGCGCCACGCACACGTTCGAGAATCTCGTCGGCGACGAAATCCTTGCGCGTGCGGTTGGCCTCCACAATCGCCTCGATGAGATTCTGGGGCACAGCCGCGTAATTGGCGAGCAGCTGCTTGGTGTCTTTGGGCAGGCAGTAGCCGCCATAGCCAAAGCTCGGATTGTTGTAGCCCGGGCCGATGCGCGGGTCGAGACACACGCCGTCGATAATCGCGCGCGTGTCGAGATTGCGCAGTTCGGCGTAGGTGTCCAGTTCGTTGAAATAGGCGACACGCAGGGCCAAATACGTATTGGAGAACAGTTTGATGGCCTCCGCTTCGGTGGTGCCGACCACCAGTTCGGGAATGCCCACGGTGCCGTCCGGATTGTGCCGCGACGCCTCGCCTTGTGCAGCTCCCTCGGCTAAAAGGCGCACGAATGCGCGCGCGGCCCCAACGGCTTCGGAATCATCCTGCGGCGCGCCCACCACAATGCGGCTCGGATGCAGGTTGTCATACAGCGCGTGTCCTTCGCGCAGAAACTCGGGCGAAAACAGAATGCGCCCATCGTGCAGCGTTTCGCGCAACTGCTTGGTATATCCCACAGGAATCGTCGATTTGATGACGATCCATGCGTTCGGGCTGTATTGCCGCACCGCCGCAATCGCGGCTTCCACACTCGAGGTGTCGAAATAGTTCCTCTGCTCGTCGTAGTTCGTCGGTGTGGCGATCACCGCGTAATCCGCGCCCGTATACGCCTGCCGCGCATCGAGCGTGGCGTGGAAGTCCAGCGGCCTTCCGCCGGGCGTGTTGGCTTCAAGGAAAGCAGTGATTTCCTTGTCCACAATCGGGCTCGTGCCGGCGTTGAGCATCTCGACCTTCTCGGGCACGATGTCCAGCGCGTGCACCTCATGGTGTTGCGCAAGCAACAGCGCAACGGACAAACCCACATAGCCAGTTCCGGCAACAGCGATCTTCATACTCCCCACCTTAGTTTATGTTGCGCCGTAATGTCGTGTGAGTGGTTTGGGTAGTGGCGATTCGGCGCCTGTGCGGCGAAACCCCCTATTCGCATGCGCTTATGGCAGCCCGTGACGCTCTATCTAGATGCTCTATCTATTCGAGAAGGTGGCGACTGTGGAGCCGTACCACAGTGCATCATAATACATACCATGATGCGCAAAAAATGTACTATGAACGTACGAAAAAGTACTATGAACATGCAAAAAAGTATCATGAACGTACGAAAAAGTACTATGAACATACGAAAAAGTACTATGACAGACTAGTGCGCTTCTGCCAGCGGGCTCGAAGCGCTCGCGAAATTGCTGACAGGTTTGGCTATAACGTGACGTATATGCGGCGTGTGTATATCCGCCCGTTGCTGGAAGAGAAACGATTGTTCCTAACCATGCCCGACAAGCCGCGCAGCAAGCAGCAACGATACGTCAGTGGTTCGCGTGTCGATTTCTGATCATGCTGTGGATTCTATGGGGGTGGATATAGTGGAAGCTATGTGCCGATTCTTTACAATCGAACGAAGTGACGATAAGTTCTTGGATTCGTTGAGCCAGCGACTGAACAAACTGGTGGTTGCCGCGGTGAACTACCATTCGCTGATTCAGCCGGGGCGCACGCTCCACTACAAAATCTATATGGGAGAGAAGTGGCAGTACCCGCGCCTGACGGACACCTCCACCATCAATGGCTCATGCACCGACACAGCCGGTCTGCAGCCGATCGGCGAATTCGACGCCACCTCCACCGTGCAAGCGAATTCCGTGTTCTCACCGCATTATTTTGCCGGCGATATGGCACTTATCGACCGTAACGTGCGCTACATCCTGCTCACGCCCGACGACGCCACCGATGACGATGTGGCGTTGCACCGTCCGATGGACAGCCGGAAAGTTCAGCTGTATAAGAAATTAGAGACCACCGCGCCAATCGCGTTCGATTATGTGCGCGAGGCGATGCGCTCCGAGCGTGAATATCATGGCACACTGCCCATCCCTCTGTATCAGCCGAATACTGTGGAACATGTCAACGCCGGCGTTTCGCACCATCCGTGGGTCGAAGTCAAACCCGGCCCGAGGGTGGCGGGCGCTCGCAAAGCCGTCATTATTGCCATGCACTGGCTGCAGGCCGGTGGTGCCGAACGCTGGGGCATGGAAACCATCGCCCTTGCCAAGCAGGCCGGCTTCCTGCCGATTGTGCTGACGGATCGCGATGGTCAGCAGCCGTGGATTACGCGCCCCGAGTGTGAAGGCGCGTTGGTGATGCCGCTGACCCAGCCGTTGCAGGATCGCGTTGGTGATGTGCCGGTTTTGCGCGCGCTGTTCGAGCAGTTTGATATTCGTGGTGTGGTGATTCATCACTGCCAGTGGATGTACGACAATGCGTGGTGGGTGAAGAAGTATTTCCCCGACGTCAAAGTTGTGGCTTCGCTGCACATTGTCGAATACGTCATGCAAGGCGGCTATCCGCGCGAGTCCGTGGCTCACGACGAGTGGGTCGATCTGCACCACGTCATTTCCCCGCAGCTGGAACGTTGGATGGTCGATACGCACAGCATCGACCCAGCGAAGGTCATTGATGCACCGCTGGTCGGTTTGACCGTCGATTCCGGTGACCTGACGTTCAAGAAACGCAACGACACCAGCCGTCTCACCGTTGCTTTCGTGGGACGTATCACCCGCCAGAAGCGCCCCGAAGCATTCATCCTCGTTGCGAAGGAACTGGAAAAGGCCCGTCCGGGTGTGTTCCGTTTCATCATGCACGGCAACGGCGATATGGATGCTTTCGTAGACAAGCTCATCACCCGACACGGGTTGGGCGACGTCATCGAACGCCGTTCCATTGATACGCCGGTTTCCTCGACCTATCAGGACGCCGATGCGTTGCTGGTCACGTCGATCAACGAGGGCATCACACTGACCACCATCGAGGCGATTTCGGCCGGCGTGCCGACGCTGTCCGCCAACGTGGGTTCCCAGCAGACGCTGATTCCACCGCAGGGGCTGTTGCGCCGCATGACCCAATCGCTCGTGCACGATGCGAAGCACTCGCTGATCCATGTGCTCGAGAACGAAGAGGATCGCCGCAAGTTGTGGGAAACGGAGCAACAGCGGCTGGAATCGTTCTCGAAGAAGCGTTCCGCTGATAGTCTGTTCCGAGACATGTTTACCGAATGGAGTAAATGACCATGGTCTTTCGCGTCGCGAAATCCAACAAACCTCAGCAAACCGTCGCCGCGGTCGTCGTCACTTTCAACCGCTTGGAAAAGCTCAAGACGGTGCTCGCCTCGCTTGAGGCGCAAACCCGCCTGCCCGAGCAGCTCATCATCGTAAATAATGCGTCCACCGACGACACCGCCGCTTACCTGGCTGATTATGAGCGTGATTTCAAGCTGAAGAATAAGGTGCAACTCACCATCGTCACCCTGCCCGAGAACGCGGGTGGCGCGGGTGGTTTCTCCACCGGCATGCGCAAGGGGTATGAGCTGGGCGCCGATTTCGTCTGGATCTTCGACGACGACGGCTATCCGCAGCCCGATGCCTTGGCCAAACTGGTCGACGGTTTCAACGCCGCGGTTCAGGAGCTCGGGCCCGACGTGCCATACGCCTGCTCGATGGTCAAATACATCGACGGCAACATTTCCGAAATGAACAACCCCATCCCCACGTGGGATTGGGGGCGCTTGCAAGCCAAAGGCCACAACAATCTGGTGCTGGTCACCTCCTGCTCGTTTGTCTCCGTGCTGATTCCCCGCTGGGTGATGGAAGCTTATGGTCTGCCATATAAGGAATATTTCATCTGGTTCGATGATGCGGAATACACGCTGCGCATCACCAGGGCGTGCCCCGGTGTCGAGGTGCTCGATTCCGTTGTGCTGCACGACATGGGCGTGAACAAGGGCGTCAACTTCTCGATGATCGACGAGAAGAACGAATGGAAGTTCGCTTACGGTGTGCGCAACCAGGCGTCGTATCGTCTGCACCATGAAGGCAAGCCGAAATACCTGATTTTCTGCGCCATGGTGATTCGCGAGATGCGTCGCGGCGGTGTCGCCAAGCCTCTGCGCCGCAAGATGATCAAGCAGATGATCGAGGCGATCCACTTCGATCCGCAGGTCGACTTCCCCCAAGTCGCCCAGCAGCAATAACGCGGCTTCACGCGAACGGGACGAACAGGCGCGGCATGGCAGCGTATATGGAGCATAAGAATCTTGCCAACGAGACCATTGCGCCTGCGCGTGCTCGCGAAATCGCTGACAATGTGCGCCGCACGCTCGACCGCATCGCGGCCGCCGAGGTTGCAGCCGGGCGCGAACCCGGTTCGGTGAGCCTGCTTGCCGCCACGAAAACGCGCGATGTGGGCGAAATCATGGCGGCTATCGACGCCGGGGTGCGCATGATTGGCGAGAACCGCCCCCAGGAAGTGCAGGTCAAAGCACCCGGGCTGGTGCGCCTTGCAGCCGCGCGTGGGTTCAGTCTTGGTGCCGTCGAATCCGAATCGGCGCAAGAATCGGCGCAGGAGTCCGCGCACATCCCCTTTCATCTCATCGGCCAGCTGCAATCCAATAAAATCGGCAAAGTGCTGCCCGCGGTGGATTGCATCGAATCGGTGGACGCCATCGCGCTGGCGGAGAAAATCGCCCGTCGCGCCGTCGCGCGCGGCACCACCGTCGGCGTGATGCTGGAGGTCAACGAGTCCGGCGAGGAGTCCAAGTCCGGCTGCCCGCCCAGCCACGCCATCGATTTCGCGCAACGCATCGGCAACATGGGCGGCTTGCGTTTGCAAGGTCTGATGACCATTGGTGCGCATGTGCAAGACGAGGCGACCATTCGCGCCGGCTTCGCCCACTTACGCAAGGTGCGCGACCAGATTCTTGCCGAGGCCTCGCCCGGCACCGAGCATTGCACCGAGCTGTCGATGGGCATGACGCAGGATATGGAACTTGCCATTCGCGAAGGTGCCACCATCGTGCGCGCAGGCACTGCCGTCTTCGGCCCGCGCGCCTTCGTGTAACAGCCAGCCATCCGGCCAATCTGCTTCCTTGCCGTCTGCGCTTGCGGCCAGAACGTGGAATATTCGCGCAATATGGCGGCAGAACAATTCTCGCGGCTAGGTCGCGCGGTAAACTGCACTCACAACACGCATAACCAAATTGAGGAGAACCGCAGATGACCGACTCAAACAGCCAGCAGCCTTATCAAGAGCCGAATCCCCAGCAGTCGGGTTATACCCAGCAAAATGATCAGCAATATGCGTCCGCATACACGCAGCAGCCGTACCAGCAGGAGACGCAGTCAGCGCAGCCGGGCGCAACCTATCCGCCGCAAGGTGTGTACCAGCCGGGTCAACAGGGTGCGTATCCATATCCCGCGCAACAGCAGCAAAACTGGAACGGCATGTGCATCGCCGGGTTCGTGTGCTCCTTCCTCATCTCCATCGTTGGCCTGATATTGAGCATCGTGGGCCTCAAACAGGCGAAGCAGTCCGGGGAAAGGGGGCAGGGCCTCGCCATCGCCGGTATCGTGATCAGCGCAGTGCGCATCGCTCTTGCCATTCTGCTTGTGATACTGATGATTCTCGGCTTCGGCGCGGCGCTGGCTCAGTACGGTCGCGATCACGGCTACAACTACAGCCAGTACGGTTATTACGGTGGCGATTACAACTATTTTGGTGCCGCCGGAACCACGTCGACAAGTGCTTCCTGCAGCCAGATGGACACGCTGATCGCCAGCACTTACGAGGCGTGTCTCGCGGCCTGAGTGTTGCCCGCCCCCGTTCCGTCCGTTCGTCAGCCTCGTTCGCAACGTAACAAGCTCGGCCCAGCTCGGCCAAGCCCATCGCTAGACTGGTACTCATGAGAATCGCACGTTTTTCCCTCAATGATTCACCGCGCTATGCTTTCGTGCAGAAAGACGAGGCTGACGGCAAGGATTATCTCGTCGAGCTCGACGGCCACCCGCTGCTGGGTGGTCAGGTTGCTCCCACCGGCCAGCGTTACGCGCTTGACGCCGATGGCATCCGCCTGCTCGCGCCCGTCCTCCCCTCGAAGGTGTTCGGCTTGGCCAAGAACTACGAGGCGCACGCCCGGCACATGTACGAAAAGGGCCAGTCCGCCGAAGAGCACGCGCCGGGGAACATGGTCATCTTCACCAAGCCGTCCACCTCGGTGATCGGCCCGGACGACCCAATCGTGCTTCCCGCCTGCTCCAACGACATGAACTTCGAGCCCGAGCTGGCCGTGGTGATGGGCCGCGTGGCGAAGAACGTCCCCGTCGATCAGGCGATGGATTACGTGCTCGGCTTCACCTGCGTCAACGACGTCACCTTGCGCGACTTGCAAGGCTCCGACCCCACGTGGACGCGCGCCAAGGGCTTCGACACCTCCTGCCCGCTCGGCCCCTGGATTGTGTCCCGCGACGACGTGAACTGGCGCGACGCGAACATTTCCTTCACGCTCAACGGCGAGAACGTCGAAATGGCTTGCGGCACCACAGCGAACCTGATTCACGGCATCCCCGAGCAGATTGCCGCGATTTCGTCCTTCTCCACGCTGCTGCCCGGTGACGTGATCATGACCGGCACGCCGAACGCCTCCGGCCATCTGGAACCGGGGGACGAAACCGTCGTGCATGTGGAGGGTATCGGTTCACTGCGCAATGTGGTGGTGCGCGGCTAACCCCATGCAATCGAACATTTTGCGTGGTACCTTCCACCCTTTTGTCAGAGTTTGTTGTACCATGAGCGACATGGGAGATAGCAGGAAGTCAGCAGTTGCGGAAAGCGGGGCAATCTTGGGTTCCGTAAGCGCACCAAGCGTCGGGGGGGGGTGTCCTTGCTTGCAAATCACAGCGACGACTCCGATCTGCTGACTGAGCAGATTTCGGCTACCCCGTCAGATCCCCACGCCCCGGATGATTACGGCGTGCCTCTGGTTCCTCCCGTTCCTCCTCGGGCCAAGCGTTCCAATCTGCCGCAGGGCGACGGTTCCGCGACGTCCGCAGAAAACGCAAGTGCGTCCCCAGCCGAGGCGGCTCCCACGTTCTTCGACGGCACCTATCGCCCGGATACGACGGTAGGCAGTCGGCGTCCCGCATTCCGATGGCCCCTCGGCCCCAGATGGCGTTACATTTACAACTTCGCGCTTGTGGCGTTGGACGTGTTGATGATGTTGTTGGCCTGTGTGCTGGAACTTCTCATACGCGCCGATGTGTTGCGCACGGTGCGGCTTAGTGTGCCCGGAGGGGTCATGCCCACTCTCGCCGTGTTCTGCCTGGTGTGGGTGTTCTGCCTGGCTTTTATGAGAAGCTATGTGCGCCATGTGATGGGCGAAGGCTATTCGCTGTATGCGAGGATACTGAGCGCCGCCGTGCTGAATTTCTTCGCGCTGTGTTCTGTGGCGTATCTGTTCGGCGTGCCGTATCCCCGCTGGTTGGTGAGTTCCGCCACGGCGATGGCCGCCGCGTTCACGTTGGTGGAACGTTGGTTGATGCGCCGTCTGCTGCATCGCAATCGTCGCATGGGTGAATACAATTACTCCACGCTGGTCATCGGCTCGCCCGAGGGCATCCGTTCCGTCATCGGCAAGCTCACTTCTCAATCGGGCTTGGCCATGGGATATGCGCCCATCGCAGTGTGCCCAGTGGAGGAGATTGGCGAGGAGAACGACCCGGATTCACCCCAGCACTTGATTTCGGTTCCATTCGAGCCGCAGAACGATTATGAGCGCGGGTTGCGCGTGCTGCCGTTGAACTCGCGTCTGCCGCAAACCGCACGCCACCTTGGCGCGCGCATCGTGCTGATTGCCGATGTGCTCACTCGCGATTCGGAGACGATGCGCACACTGGCGCTGGCGGTGGAATCGTTGAACATGGAACTGGCTGTCACCGCTTCCGTGGCAGACATCGGCGGCGGGCGCATCCATATGCGCAATAACTCCGCCATGCCGATTATGACGGCCTCCCTGCCGCAATATTCCCTGCCGATTCGCTTCATGAAGCGTGCGGTCGATATTGCCGGCTCTCTGGTCGCGCTGATTCCCGGCTCGATTATCATGGCTATCACCGCCATCTTCATCAAAGTGGAGGACGGCGGCCCGGTGTTCTACAAGCAGGAACGCATCGGGCTGTATGGCGAACCGTTCAAGGTGCTGAAGATGCGGTCCATGCGCATTGACGCCGACAAGCACGACGCCGAAGTGGCCGCCGCCGCTGGCGTGAAGCTCGCCGCCACGTTCAAGGTGAAAGACGATCCGCGCATCACCCGCGTGGGCCGATTCATTCGCAAGACCTCGATCGACGAGATCCCGCAGTTCATCAACGTGCTGAAGGGCGATATGTCGCTGGTCGGCCCGCGCCCCCAACGCCGCTACGAGGTGGATCAGTATTCCTCCCTGTATTCCGCTCGTCTGCTGGTTCGTCCCGGTATCACCGGCCCTTGGCAGATTTCCGGTCGCAACAATCTGTCTCAGGAGGATGCCGAGTTCCTCGATGTCAACTATGTGGAGAACTGGTCGTTAATGACGGATATCGCCATTCTGATCAAGACGGTTGGTGTAGTGTTGCGCGGCGATGGTGCATACTGAATAGGTGCTTTAGATACCCCCTGATACGCCATCGACAAGGAGCTGATTCGTGGCCAAGATGAATAATCACGGCGCAAACCATGCCGCAAGCGAGGTGAAGCAACGTCGCGTATGGCCGTGGGTATTGCTTGGCATATTCGCCGTGTTGCTCGCCTTGGGTGTCGCCTTGGGGATGGTCGGCTATCGGTTCTATCGTCAGGCCATGGAGGTCAAAACCCATGAAACAGCAGCCTTCGAATCGGTGAAGAAAGCCAAGGACATCACCAAAACTTTGGATTCCACTTCGTTGGACGAGGCGTTGCCTTCTATGAAGGAACACACCGCAAAGGCGCGTGAGATTACGCATGGTGACCTGTGGAATATAATGGCCAAGCTGCCGAAGTATGGCGATGACATTCGCACCGTGCAGGGCATGACGGAAGTGATGGATGATCTGGCCACCAAGACGCTGCCCAGCCTGTCCGGTTCGCTGAACACCCTGATGAGCTCGAAGCTGAGCGACGGCGAAGGTCAAGTCAACATGCAGCCGATTTACGACATCCAGAAAACATTCGACAATACGAACACTCAGATTCAGCAGGAATATGAGAAGCTCAAGGACCTGACCACCCCTCACATCAACAAAGTGAAACAAGCGTATGAGCAGGGCCTCGAGCAATTCTCCGGCCTCGCCGAGAAGCTGAACCAGAACAACAAGCTGTTGCAGATTCTGCCACAATTCATGGGCAACGACGGTCAGCGCACGTATCTGATTATGGCCAACACCACCTCCGAGACGCGCTCCATCGGCGGTTTGATCGGTTCGCTGGGCAGCATGACCACCGACAACGGCAAGGTTCAGGTCGGTGATTTCCATCCAAATACCGAGTTCTTGCCCACCACCATCGGCACGGATTCGGAGCATGCAGTATTCGACGAGCCGTTGGCTTTCTCATTCGATATCCGAGACCAGTCCGCCATCGTCGATTATGAGACGGTGGCGAAGAACCTCACCTCGTTCTGGCAGGGCTCGAAGTATTCGAGCAATGTGGACGGCGTGATGGCCATCGACCCAGTGTTCATCCAGGAGCTTGTCAAGATGACCGGCGACGTGCAGGTCCCCAACGGCCCGTTGCTCACCGGCGACAACACGGCCGAGTTCCTGCTCAACGGCATCTACAAGGATGTGTACATCGCCAATCAGGACTGGTATTTCGAATACGTCGCCTCCCATGTGATGAACGCGTTGTTCGAGAACCTCGATGTGAAAAAGCTGATGCAGCTGAGTGACATCACCACACCGATGGCCGAGGGACGGCACCTGTATTTCACGAGCTTCCACGAGGACGAGAACCAGAGCTTCAAAGACATGGGGTTGTCCAAGGGTGCCCCGTCCAGCGAGGAGAACCCCGAGGTGGGCGTGTATCTGAACCAGCAGAACGCTTCCAAGCTCGATTGGTATCTGCATCGCAACACCACCGTGACCCGTACCTCCTGCAATGAGGACGGTTCACAGACCTACCACGTGAGCTTCACCATGCAAAACGACCTGCCCGATGAGGATTACGCCAACCTGAGTTGGTATGTGGTGGGCGGCAACGGTCAAGCTGCTGCCGGCGTGCGTGGTCAGGCCACCGAGAAGATGCTGTTTTACGCGCCGGCCGGCGGCTCCATCGCAAACTTCCAAGTCTCCGGCTCGGGTAAGGGTAGTGTGCCACAAGCTACCACCATGGACGGCAGGGACATGTACAGCGCGCTCGCCTACATCGGCAAGGGTCAGAACCTCACCTACGAGTTCGACGTCACCACCTCGCCCAAGGCCACCACCGATCTCAAGTTCGACCAAACCCCCATGGGCTGGACCGACCTCGGCGTCACCTACGACACCAAGTCCTGCTCGATTGACAAGTGAGGTGATTGCTGTGAGTTCTTCAACTGCAACCCCGGCTCCCACCGTCACGGTGGGTGTCGCCACGCATAAGCCATATCGCATGCCCAGTAACCCGATGTACCTGCCATTGCACGTGGGCGCGGCCTTGCACCCCGAAGTATGCGCGGACATGACCGGTGACGACAGCGGGGACAACATCTCTGATCGCAACGGGTATTATTGCGAGCTGACCGGCCTGTATTGGCTGTGGAAGAACTGCGACACGGATTACAAGGGGTTGGTGCATTACCGCCGCCATCTCGGTTCGGCCAAGTTCGGCGCGAGGTTCAAGCGCGACCGATTCGAGCGCATCGTGGGTTCAGACGAGGTGCGTGCGTTGCTGGCTGATTGCAACATCGTCGTGGCCAAGAAGCGCAATTATTACATCGAAACCGTCTATTCGCACTACGCGCACACCTTCCACGCCGAGCAATTCGACACCTGCCGCGAGGTGCTGGCCGACTTGGCTCCCGACTATGTGCTCGCATGGGATAAGCTGATGAAATCCACCAGTGCCCACATCTTCAACATGTTCATCATGAGCCGCGAGCGCTTTGACGAGTATTGCACCTGGCTGTTCCCGATTCTCTTCGAGCTGGAACGCCGTTTGGATCCAGCCCAATACGGCGACGCTTTCCAAGCCCGTTACCTCGGCCGCGTCAGCGAACGTCTGCTTGACCCTTGGCTCGTCACCAACGACTACTCGTTCGCCGAGCTGCCCGTTGTCAGTCCCGAGCCCGTCAACTGGTGGAAAAAAGGCACCGGCTTCCTCAAAGCCAAGTTCGGAGGGAAAACCTATGACAAAAGCTTTTAGATGGTCTGTTTGTAGTGCATGTGGGAAAATGTCCATCGAATTAGCCTTATGAGAAGCTAATTAAAATCTCAGATCGTATCGGTTGTCACATGGAGTAAAAGATGAAGCCAGCTTTTTTGAAACGCATAGTGAAGACAACTAGTTTCATTGTCACAAGTCATCTGCCGTCCCATAATAGATCCAGTGACTTTCGTCATGATGAAATTACCCTGCTTGACACAGCTATGGGCAGCGAAAACGCTGGAGACCAAATCATCATGTCTTACGTCCAGAAACAGATGGGTGAGTTGTTCCCTCAACAAAGTTTCAAGCATCTTCCGACTCATACGTATTCCAGCGTTCTTGAAAGCGCAATTAAAAATGAGCGTAAGTTCGTCTGTGGTACCAATATGCTGACCATGAATTTGAAGGAAAATAATCCGCTCGCGCTTCCGCTATTGCGTTTGACCGCATATCACAATTCTGTGGTCCTACTTGCGGTGGGAATGCGAAACTTGAAGCAAATTACGGCAAAGGCGTTTACCCCGTATTCCGTGAGGGTGCTCAAATATCTATTGGATCCCACGGTGCTTCACTCCGTTCGTGACGAACAAACCAAACGTGCTCTTGAAGAAGCAGGTATCAGGAATGTCGTCAACACTGCATGCGTGACAATGTGGGATTTGACGCCAGATTTTTGCACACAGATTCCTACGTCTAAGAACGTGGATGTTTTGACCACTGTGACAGATTACGCTCGCGATCCCGAACAAGACAAGTTCATGCTGGAAACGCTGATTGAGCATTATCGTAATGTCTATTTTTGGATTCAGGCCGAGGAGGATTTGGAATACGTTTCTTCGCTTATTGATATTAATCAAATCAAAACCATTGGCCATCACATGAGTAATCTCGATGCATTTCTGTCGGAGCACAAGGAATCGATTGATTATTTCGGCACTCGTCTTCATGCCGGTGTCCACTGTTTGAATCACAAGGTTCGTTCCATGATTGTTGTCGTTGACAATCGTGCCCGTGCCATCGGCAAGGACACCAACATCCCCGTTATTGAGCGAGATGACCTTCGACAGAGGATGGAGCAGCTTATCGAAGAAGAACGTAGCACGTCGATAAGCCTTCCGTTTGGCGCCATTGAACGTTGGAAGAACCAGTTTCAGGTCACACGCGACCAGTGCTGATCATCTTCAGGGGAAGATCATGTCTCGATATTCAGCTTTATTTAAAAATATCGGTCTTTTCACCGTCAGCAACATTGCTATCAAATTAGTCACTTTCCTGCTGGTGCCGTTATATACGTACTATCTTTCAGCTAGCGAGTTCGGCATTACAGATATGCTGAACACGGTAATTTCCTTGATTACGCCACTTGCCACCGCGTCTATTTCGGATTCAGTGCTTCGTTTCTGTGTTGAGGACGGGGAGAATAGCGCAAAGTACATTTCTACGGGTTTCTATATTAACCTTGCCAGTTGTGTCCTGGTTGCCCTGATGCTTCCCTTTTTAGACTTTTCGTTCTTCGGGGGTCTTGGAGACTATAAGATCTGGTTTCTTATCGCTTTTGCGGTTATGACGTTCCAGCTGTTCTTTTCCAATATCGCTCGCGGTCTTGATCAAGTGAAAAATATGATCTGGGCTTCCGTCATTTCCTCAGTGACGAATATTGTGTTAGCGGTTGCTTTTATTGCATTCATGCGCATGGGTGTTGAGGGTTTCTTCCTATCTCTGGTCATAGGTAATTTGGCGGGTTGTTGCTGGTATCTTATCTTCGGTAAGTACTATAGATATTTCTTTTCTGCACGTGCAGATGCGCGTAGTTACGGTCATAGAATGCTGATTTATTCGCTTCCTCTGATTCCGAATTCTTTATTCTGGTGGGCCAGCCAAAGCATAAACAGATTTTTCATCACAGGAATGATTGGGATTGCTGCTAGTGGATTATTTGCATCAGCCAGTAAGTTCCCCGCGATTCTCAATATTATGTCCAACATTTTTCAGCAGGCATGGAATTTGTCCGCTTTTCAGGAATTCAAATCGGCGGGGCAGGACGTCTTTTTCTCGAAGGTCTTCAAGCTCTATAATGCGGGCATTGCCTTATGCGCAGGTTTTTTTATGTGCATCTCTTCTTGGGTTGCTCGTTTTTTCTTGCAGGGTGAGTTCTATCAAGCATGGCCGCTCATTCCGTTGCTTCTGTTGGCATTCTATTACAGTACGCTTAGCGCATATTATGGAACGGTCTACACCGCCAGCATGAAGACGCGCTATCTGTTTGTCTCTACTTTGGCTGGTGCCGGTATATGTACTGTGACTCTTTATTTTTTAATCAGATGGACAGGATTGCCCGGTGCAGGAATCGCATCTGTCCTAGGCAATGGCATTGTATGGTTGATGAGAGTACACAACTCTCGTAGCATTATTCGCATCAAGGTGAATCCATTGGCACTCGCACTAGGGAACATCTGTCTAATTGTGAGTGCCGTCGTATTAACATTTCAGATTCCGTATTCTTCGGTTCTGTCATGGGGCTGTTTTGTTGCATTACTGCTGATCATGTACTGGGATGTCAGACCTACGGTTCAAGAAGTTTTTGCATTACTAGGTAGAAGAAAGTTCTGACTGTGAGTGAGTAGGGAATAGAATAAAAGGATATGTGCAAGTGCAAGAACGATCTTGCATCTCTGTTCATGTGTGGTGTAAAGACATCCAGGATACATGGTGTTCCGTGGAACTAGCGAGAAACGAAAGAAAGGTGTTCATGCAAAAGAGGGTACTGTATTACTCCGAAGGGTGGGGTTTCGGCGGAATCGAGACTTTTGTCATGAACACTGTCAGGTGTCTCAATTCGCAAGTTTTCGGTTTTGATATCTTCTGCACGCACGATTGGAACGAAAGCCATGACACAGAGATCGCGAAACTGGGTGGGTGCCGATATGTCGTCTTTAAAGGCCATAAGCCGGGATTGCGTACACGCTTTAAAGCATCAACAAAAAAGTGGCGTAGTCTCCTAAGAGAGCATCATTATGACATCGTCCATATCAACACCATGAACGGCATGGGTTTCGCCTACGCTCATATAGCTGAACAAGAAGGCGTGCCAGTCCGTATCGTGCATTCTCACAATACCGCCTTTGGCAGTGGCCTGAAACTTGTAAAGCAGATTGCTCATACGGCTGGAAAAACTGTATGGGGCAAATCCGCTACGACATGTTTAGCTTGTTCCTCAGAAGCGGGAGAATATTTATTCGGGAAAGGTGATTTCCAGGTTGTTCGCAATGGAGTCGATATTGATATGCTGCGCTTCAATCATGAGGTGCGCGAAGCTTATCGAGCTGAGCTAGGCATTGAGAATGACACGGTGCTCTTTGGGGCTCCAGGTCGCCTTTCGGAGGCGAAGAATCCGCTGTTTCAGGTAGGTATTCTGAAGCATCTGTTGGACGGCGGAGTGAGAGCAAAACTTTTGCTGGTCGGCGAAGGGCCGCTTAAGGAACGGATTGAAGTATACGCGTCTCAGTTAGGAATAGACAATGCTTTAATTATCCGAAGTGCGACAGATAATGTCGCACCATATTATTGGGCCCTTGACGTATTTACGATGCCGAGTACGTTTGAAGGTGCTCCAACTACTCCAATCGAAGCGGCAGTTGCCGGCCTACCGTTCATATGTTCCGATAATGTGCCAAGTTTTGGCGCTCATATTTCCGGCGAATATCGTCTGGGATTAAACGACGCTAATGAATGGGCAGAGAAAGTTGTTGATATCGCTTGTCTTGACAGTGATTTTGCGAACCGTCGGCAAAGTGCAGACAAGTTCGCAAAGCTGGGTTTTTCATATAAGGCAACGGCGAAAATGGTCGAGGGAATATACAAGGATAGTTTGAGGCTATGCTGAAATAAGGCACGCTGTGCAACCGTGAAAGGGACTCTCGTGACAGAGACGAAAGATCAGCAACCGATCGCTGACGAGGATGCGGCTTTTGACGTTGCTTTTCTTCAAGAGACGGTTCTGCAACACAAACTTATCTGGATTGTTGTCCTGATTTCGATTTTTGGTGCTTTGTTTGGTTACGCCATCAATTCTCCTACCAGTTACTGCGCGAAAACGGTTTTGGACGTTGAGAACGGAAAAGCCACATGGAAGGAAACGTCTGATCAGTTACGTCACTATGCATTCAATTCAATATCAGATAACTCTCTGCAGGAGACGCGAGAAACGCTCGAAAAGACTCAGGGCATCACAATAGAGCAAGATGCTTTGCGTGAGAGTTTGTCGCTGAGAGCTCAGACTCCTACGCAGCAGCTTGAAATTAAGGCCTGTACCGTTGATAGTCATGAGTCCACGGCGATTGCAATTGCTTTTAGCAAGGTGCTTATAAAGCAGAGTGAGGCATCTGCTAATGCGGCTGAAAGTAATAAAATCATTCTGTCGGGCGGTGACTCGAGCGAGATTTCCTCTCGTTCCCCGAGCAAATGGGTTGAAGTGCTGTTGGTTGTTCCAATCGCGAGTGGCTTGTTTGTAGGAATGGTTATTTGTGTCGTTGCGTTGAAAGTACTTTCTCGTAGATGGAAAGCATGTCGAAACAGAAAGGTCGGACAATGACTAAGGCTAAAGCAGAAGGTAGCCAATTTCGGCGTTTTACTCAGCATGCCAGACTATTCGGTCTTAAATATGCATGGTTGGAGGTGATTTGCCATGTAGATTATAAAGTGGCTGAGCGCCTTAAGATTCCTGCTTTCGGCAGATTGTTCTCTAGCAAAGAACATTGGCTGACAAACTGGTGCAGAACTTACTTTCAGCAGGAAATCGACAAGTATATTGATGCTGGCTCTGCCGCTGCCCCTAACATTGCTAATGATGAAATTGTGTGGACTTGCTGGCTGCAAGGAGAAGAGAACGCGCCGGCCTTTATTAAAGCGCTTATGCGACGTGTCAAGGAGCATGGAGGGGAGCACGCGGTTGTTGTCATCACGAACGAAAACTACCAGCAATACTGTCAGCTTCCAAGCGAGATTTGTCGCAAATATGCTGATGAGATAATTTCTCCTCAGCAGATGACTGATATAATCCGGGCGGCTTTACTGGCTAAGCATGGTGGCCTGTGGCTGGATGCGACCGTTCTAGTTACAGACATTCCCGCTGGAATATTCGATTTGCCGACGTATACGGTAAAAGGAATTCGCTCGGATTTTTTCGAAAGTTTACGAATTCCCGTGCCATCGGAATGGATGTCGTATTGCATCGCATCCAAACCGAATTCGGTGACGTACCGGTTCATCTACGACTGTTTGATTCATTATTGGCTTGAATTCAATACGCTGATTGACTACTTCTTAGTTTTTTATTGCGCTCAAATTGCGAGAAACAGCATTCCCGCAGCTCGCGCCGAGTACGATGCGATTCCGGTGAACAATACTGATTGTGAGATGTTACTACCCCTATTGCGTGATTCTGTTTCCTATAATTCCTCTGAAGTGAAGACGCTGCTTAATGGCTCCACATGGGCGTTCAAGCTTTCTTGGAAAGAGAATTTGCCAAGTTTTACCGAAGAAGGCGATAAAACTTTAGTCGGCTGGATTTCGGAGAAAGGGAACGGACAATGAGCTATATCAAGCAAATTCGTATTGTTGATCTGCTCATCATCGCTTTAAGCTTGCTGGCCAAATATGCTGATCAGGTTTTTTTCTCCAACTCATTATATGTGTATCTGACCGTGCTTGTGGTGGCATTTCTATGCGCAAGTAAAGTAATGTGGCTGCTTGTTGGTGGTTACCGTTTCAGCGGAAAACAGCTGATCGCAGTTGTTGCTTTGTCTGGCTTGGCATGTGCTTATTTTCTCTGTTTGAACAAGATAGATTTGATTATGGCCTTGTTCATTGCGTTGGCATTGCTTGATTTGGGTGTCACGCGTTATGTCGGTTACTGGGGAATCGCGGCAGGCTTGTTTTTCATTGTCAATTTGATTGCCTATGTGACCGGGGCAGTTATGGATCATGTGTCTGTAGTACATGTGGAGGGTGATGGACTGGGCACTCGACTATCACTCGGTTTTGATCATCCCAATTACTCGATTTGTTTCTTGCTTCCGTTGATTTGTGCCGGTATTTATACGCGAGATCGATTAACTAAAACTGTATGTTTGCTGTCTGCGGCTGCGCTGGTGAGCATTACTTATTATTTCACCGCCTCTAGAACTGCAATTCTGTCCGCGATATTTGGCATTTTCTTGATTGTTTTGTCCTATTTCATTAGACGATGGCCTGGCGTGGCTTGCCTTACGGTTCTTGCACCTTGGGCAATGCTGTGTTTATCGGTTATTGTGGCCACTGTATTCGGGAATGATTCACGACTGAACCAGTTGCTATCTTCCCGTCCTCTATCTTGGTCGCAAGGAATACAGCATATTCAAGTGTTTGGGGCTTCCGAATACACTAAGAACTTATTCTCGACGGGCGGTTCTCTGGATAATTTTTACATTTACATGCTCTGCGGATACGGGGTGGTACTTGCTCTGATCATCTTCCTCTTATTCTCATTGTTGGCTGGAACAGTGGGAAACTTGTTCCGATTCACTCTGGTCAAAGATGTTAAAGTCGAAGAGTCGCAGAAGAACATAGAAGTATGCCTGATGATTTTAGTTTATCTGGTTATGGGATTCACAGAACGGCATGTGTTGGATTTTGGCTTCGGCATATTGGCCCCGTTGTTGCTATGGGCCGTTATTGAACCCGATGTGTTGTTCGTTCGAACCAAGCGTCACCTGCATGCCCTTGACGACGCTGTTGCTATGGGCCGTTATTGAACCCGATGTGTCGTTCAGGTAGAAAAATGAAGTCGCGTGCGTGCGCTGAGTCGTAATAGTGTGAGAGTGTGTCTTTCCATTCGTCGACGCTATTTCAGTGTCAGCGGGCAATCTGGATAGAAATGGACGAACCGGTGCCGGTTGGTCTTGGTTTTTCTATAAAGTGAGTTGGAAGATTAGAGAGAGAAAGATCCATCATGACTTGGCATAGAGCGATTGTCTCTGAACGTTGTGGAAACGTGGGGGGGGGGAGACTAAGAGCTTCCTCCATAGAGGTCTTGCGCATATTAGCCATGTTGCTTGTGCTCACTTGCCATTTCACCATCCATATGGGGTGGATGCCCAAAACGCTTGGTTGGAAACGAGCTGCCGCTTACACGCTTGTCCAGTCAGGGCAGATTGGCGTTTCGCTGTTTTTCATAATAACCGGCTGGTTCATGGCCGCTAAGACGTTCAGCCCCGTTCGGGTGTTCAAGGCTTGGAGCAAGGTGGTGATCTATTCGGTTGTTGTATTGCTGGGGACAACCGCGTTATGGCTTGTGAGCCATCCGGCTTACTTGAAAGACGTTTTCTCTCTGAGACATCTGGCATTTACGCTTCGACGGACGTTACTGCCGATATTGTTCAATGAATATTGGTTTATGACGGCATATATTGTGCTGCTGATCGTAGCTCCCCTCTTGAACATCCTGTGTAATCAGGTCAGCAGGAGAACTTTGAGTGTGCTGGCAATGAGTTTGACCGCGGTGTCCGGCTTGCCGTTGCTGGGCATTACCGCGATACCCTTTGATAATGTCGTTTACGGGATTTGCGGTTATATCGTTGGTGCTTATCTCCGTCTGTACAATGATTCATTGAAAGTGTTTACGTTTGGGCGCACAGTAGGCTTTATTTTGGGCTTTGTCGTATTTTCGACAGTTTTTAGCTACTTGGCTATGCACCAATCCTCACCGCAGCTAAGAGAGTTGCTGGGCTGGTCCGGTCAGCTGCATGCCGGTGTGCGGCCATTGCAGATTCTGGCCGCGACATCCATGTTCGCGTGTGTAGCGAATCACACCGGACGAGTTCCTTTTTCGAATCGTTGGATTAACACCATTGCTTCCGGCGCATTCGGGGTGTATTTATTGCATGAGCATTATCTCGGCTGGAGAATACTCTGGACTGCGGTTGGGAGTATCGTTCCCGAACCCGAGGGCGTTTTATTTAAGGCTCTCGCTGGAAGCGTGTTGATTGTCGCCATTTACGTGACTTTGACTTTGCTATCGCTGGTGATTGACCGTTTTCTGGTGACTCCGTTGCAGAGAGCAATCATCTCGGGAGTGCTCAGAACACGTTTGGGCAAAACGGTTAAAATGCGACCGTGAGGGCATGGTTACGCTTGAAAAGGCATGAGGAAACTGCGTTGTTCGACGAACTTGCCACCGACGAGAACCCTTATGCCGCTCTTGAGAATCCTCTGGCAAGGGCATGTCCTGCTGGGCTGAATATGACTCCAAGGGTGTAGAGTGGGGCGCATCCAGCCCCATGTTCATTGCTTTAGCTGCCACGCTCAATCAGTTCCGCTCGCCTATGCCGTATATCCCCTTTTATATACTGTCTTTTGTAGGCGTGTTCCAGTAAACGATGTATTGAAAATACGGCTTTATCATTCGCTGGCATCTAACCATATAGAGGAGATGGGAATTTGATGAGTAACGCAGGAAGTGCGGTTCGCTCGTTGTGCGCTCAAATCGGCAAGGTTCTTGCTCGTTACAGCATCTGGTTTGTAGGTCTTTGCTTTATCTACAGCCTTCTTCTCGTTATCGGCTACGCAGTTCCGCAATCCGCAGTAGAGGCTAACCGACAGCAGAGCATTCAGTTCCTCAAGACAGAAGGGACGTATTACAGCCCTCTGTATGGCAACACAAAGTTGGACAATTACTCTGATTTGGTGATGTTGCGCGGATGTGCTGAGTCGCGGGGGGGGTGATATTTCAAGCTTTTAGCTTTTATGCACGGTATTGGCATGGTTGGTTCATACTAGTCAAGCCGCTTCTCCTTGTCGGCAATATTACTGTGGTGAGAGTTATCCAGTCCGGGGTTTTCCTGTTGTTGCTGGGCACTGCTCTTATCATGCTTTCGCGTAAGTTGGGCTACGGTTTCTCGATGTTGTTCCTCTTGGCATTGTTGCCGGCGCGTTTGGATATTGTTGCGGTGAGTTTGCAGTATTCGCATGTGTTTTGGATAATGCTGGTCGCGGTCATCTGGCTGTGTCGCGGCAAGCACTCACGTGAGGCGATGCTTCTTGCGTTCTTTGTTATCGGTTCGGCGACCAACTACATTGATTTACTTTCAGCGCCGGTGCTTACTCTTGTCGTTCCGATGGCTGTGGCACTGGTTCTGAACTTCACCGCTGAAAGCGCTGATGAGATTTCTGCCTGCAGATTCTTGACATTTCCTGTTCTAGGCGCAATGAATTGGGGCTTCGGCTATGCGTTTACATGGGTTGCAAAATGGTCGCTCTCCACGCTGATCATCGGGAAAAACGTGTTTGCCGATGCGATGAAACAGGCGGCTTTCCGTTCTCACGGTGCTGCGGACGGCAACCCGAACATGCGTCCCACTTTTGGTGATGCGATGCAACGCATTTGGCAACAGTTTGTTTATCGCGGTGATGTGTTCATCTACGCGGTTTTGGCGATTTTGGTTTGCGTCGTTGTGGTATGCCTGCTCGTAAAAAGACGAACGGTTCGTGAATTGAAAGTGAGCCCTTTCCCGACATTCAAAAGCACGGGCATTGTGAGTGCGTCGCTCCTGCTGACGGCATTGATACCGATCGTGTGGGTGTTGGGTTTCACTCAGCACACCTGGAATCATGGGGGCTTCATGGCACACAGGATTCTGTGCGGCACTTTGCTTTGCGTATTCTTCATCGTCGGGTTGTGGATGAAGCGTCCGGTCAACTCCACGGCTCAAGTCACATGCGGCAACAAACTGCTGCGCAGTTGACGTTCGATCTGATCTGCTAGATCGCCTAAGCCTTCCGAGGCATTCACCGACGAACTGCTAAAATTACAGGCTTGACAAAGGTGCTGCACTTCTATTTAAAACCTGTGAAACATATGTAGCTATATTTATTCCTGTACGCTTAAAGGCCTATGATGTGCATAGAAGTTATCTGTGGGATAGGAGAATATGATGACTGCGGTGCTTCCTCTGCCCAAAGCGCATAAGATTGCTGCGCCTAAGGTTCTCAGTGCGGAAGATATCGCGGCGCGCAAACGTTCCATTATCAGCAGATATGGAAGTGCCGATGAGTTGCGTGCAAGAAGAAATCTTATTGGTTTGAGCTTGGATGAGCGTATTGCCCTTTCTGAACTGGTTGATCTTGATTACTTGTCGGGTGATTGAGGTGGCCGCCGCGATTCCATCCGCTGCTGATCAGGCAATGGATTTTGCTCAGAGGCTGGGCTTTGCCGTAATCATCGTGTGAGTGTTTGCGCGGGTTGTGCTGTGTGTCGTTGCGCAGTGGCAGTGTCCGTTGGATTGTCCCGCGCTCATTCGGTCGCGTTGAATGCCGTAAGTTTGATGCCCGTAAGCGAGCGGCTCTTCGTGCGGGTTTTGTGGTGGCGTCCTCACCTGTTTCCCTGCCTATGTCTGAAGGATCGTACGCTAAGTCGTCGTCAGTGTACGAAGTTTCCAAAGCCGGCCAATTCACCTGAAGGATCGTACGCTGGCAGCTGTTCAGTTCGAATCATGGTCGAATAAAGTGAAACGCCGATACATGCGCCCTTTTCGGCGAGAGCGTGGTAAGGGAATATCGGGTGGGACATAACGGGTCAGTCGGTAATGCGGGCCAACCCGGGTGCTGCGACGATCACTGGAGTCCGCCGTCTGGTGACGTTCGTCAGGGGAGCGAAAGCCAAAGTAGCGATCGAGAGAATCTTTAGCGGATTGTCATATTCTTCAGGGATAGCAAAGCAATGACAAATTCTTCGTCGCCCTCGCCGTTTGGGGATGGCCTTGTGCCGAACACCTCGAAGCCGGCTTCTCTATACAGACGGTCGAACAGCTTACGCCTGGTGTCGACCAATATAAGACGTCCGGCTGCGTATCGTTGCGCTTCGAGAATCTTCGCCAATGCGTGTCTGAGGATTGTTTCGCCTGGCAAGTCCTCGTTAGTATATCTGTCATCCCTCGCTATCTCACCTATGGTGAATGCGGGCATTATGCCGTTCGAAGAAAACACCCCTTTGGTGAATACGTTGCGGCGCTTCTTTGAAAGGGACTGCCACCATTCCGAGGGTTCGACCTGTTTGGGCCAGTCAATCACCGTTAGTCCCGTGGTGAAGAATCCTACAAGGTCGTCAGTGTCGTCTTCCAGAAAAAGAAAGCTTCTGGATTCCCCGTAGCTTTCCGCTGTAATCATCTGATTATGCGCGAACCGTTCGATGTGTTCCGTTCTTTTGCAAGAGAAGAGGCTGATCTTCTTCCTGATCGAATCAGCCTTTTCCTTATCGAAATCCGTTGAAAGAACGTCTCGCAGGGCGAATAGGTGCATATTCTTCACTTAGCTTGTCTATTCCTTGTGATGTTCGTCCGTATGTTTCGTCAAAGCGGAATCCGTCGAAGCGTCCATCGGCGTGAAATCCTTCATGAACGCCATGAATTTCTTTGCAGATTCCTCGAAATTGAAATTCTTGGCGGACTCCCGCGAAAGCACGTAATATCCGTTCAGGGAACGCAATGCCATATCGATTCCTCCTTTCTGCACATCACTTTCAATTGTATGCGTGCCGTTTATGCCGACACCGCAAATGTTGTGAAGATCCGCGCCAAGCCGGAGGCGGTTCCCGTTCCACTTGCTTTCTTCCGTTCGGTGCATTATTCCAGCTTTGCGTTGGCATTTTCCCGATTTCTTTTCGCGTTCCGGCCTTACGGCTACGGGTCCTACCTTAATCAGCCACGATGTTTCCCGTCATTCAACTTTCCAATGCTGAAAGCGCGGCCGGGGACTGTCTCGTTAAGTGTGTAATTGGCGGCTGCTCAGTGTACGAACTTTCCAAAGCCGGCCGATTCATACTTCAATCGTCGGTGATTTATGCGTTCTCGCGCATTCGGTGTTCCGCGGTATGAGCGGCCTTTCATGTATTGTCCTTCGCACTGTTCCGATCCAATCTCCTAGCACTGAAAGCGCCGCGTCATTCGCTGTCTGCGTAAGCGCATTCTCCTGCGGGCGAATGACCATATGTGCTTGGATTGTATCAAATAGTGTTACAATCAAAGCATGGCAGGTAAGAAGCGGCAGGAACGACTGAAGGGGCTTATGTCCTCGCAGTGGGGTCTTGTCACCGCTGCCCAGGCGGAACAACTGGGCATATCGCGTATGGATCTTTCGAGAATGGCGGGTGCCGGCCTTCTTGAGCGTCTCCTGCATGGGGTTTATCGGGATTCCTCGGTTCCGATTGACGAATATACGTCGCTTCATGCCGCATGGCTTTCGCTCTATCCCAAGAAGACGGCGGATGAGCGGCTGATGGAGTCCAGTTATGATGCCGTTGTTTGCGGGCAGACCGCCGCATGGTTGCTGGATGCGGGTGATTTCATCCCCGAGCCTTATCGGTTTGCCACGCCTGTTCGTAGGCAGACGCAGAGGTCCGACATGCGGCTGCGGACGAGAGCGTATCCTTCTGGCAGTGTCGTGCTTCGTGAGGGATTGCCTGTGACTTCGTTCCCCCAGACGGTGGCTGATCTGGTCGAGCAGGGGGCTGATCTGTCGCTGGTGTCCGACATGTTTTTGCAGACCGGCTTTAATGGCCTTACGGCGCAGAGTCGTCAGCAACTAATCGGCTTGCTGTCTCCGTTGGCCAAGGAACATGGTTTTGCCGATGGCGATGGCAGGGCTTTCCTTGACCAGCTGACAGGGCCGCTCAATAGGCTGATCGTTCAGCGGCTAAAGCCTGTATGCGAAAGTATCGGGCAGGCCGTGGATCTCACGCCGCTGTGTGCTGAAATATCCGAGGCTGTCGCGACGAGTCCCGCGTGGAGGGAAATGCTCGAACGCCGGCAGGATTCCGTCCGTCAGATAGCGCGGAAAGTGATTGACGTCTCGTATCCGAAAATCAGCCCCGATTGGGCGGAGTCGATTGCCCAATCAGTCGTGCCGTCCGTTAAGGCCGTCAGCGTCAAACCTTCCCAACGAGAGGATGGGCAGTCCAATGAAGAATGACCAGAAGCGTTACAACAGTTCAACGGCCGTCGAGTCTGCCATCAAGGCCGCGGCAAGAAATCGTCAGCGCGAAAATCCCAACTGCAACGTCGGCGACCTTATTCGCCAGACGTATATCGATCGTTTCCTAAGCCGAATTTTCAGCGAAGGAGACAGAAGCGAATGGGTGCTCAAAGGGGGAAGTGCCATGCTGGCGCGGATTCCCTCCACTCGTCGCACCTTGGACGCTGATCTCTTCAGAGAGGGCTATGGCAAGGACGAATCGCTGGAAGAACTCAAGAGACTTGCCGCCGTGGATCTTCATGATTTTTTCCGATTCGAGTTTCTTTCCGAAGAGCCCATTTTGCAGGGTGAGAATCAGCCCTATGGTGATGGCTGTCGTGTTTATTTCGGCATTTTTCTCGGCACGAAAAGTCTTGGGAAAGTGCATGTTGATTTGGCGGTTCATCAGGGGGTTCTATTGTCGGGCGATGTCATGGAACCTCGCAATAGATTGCCTCTTCCGGGGCTTGAATCGTACCCATATCGGCTCTATCCAATCCCAAATCAGTTTGCTGATAAAGCCTGTGCAACCGTTCAACTCGTCGGGGGAATGCAGTCGACAAGGGTCAAAGATCTTGTTGATCTCGTACTTATTGCGTTGACTCAGAAGATTGACGCGCGCCAACTTAGTGCGGCGTTGCAAGACGAATGCGCGAGGCGTCGCATTCCTTATCCACTTGTTTTTGCGGCGCCCTCGTTGTGGACGCAAAAGCAATTTCGTGTTGCCTCGGCAGGAACGAGTGTCTCTGATTATTCCCTTGAGGATGCGTCAAGGCTGATTTCGCGGATGCTTGATGACCTGTACTCCCTCGGCGTGAACACGAGGAATCAGTGGAATCCGCAGCAGCTCCTCTGGGAAGCGCAACAGTAGGCGCTGTGACGCCATCGGCTTTCTTAGATGGCTTTCGCATGCCCTTGAGTGGCGCGCGGCGTTGGCGTTTCGTTTCCTGCGGTGTTCTTCGATATCGACGCGCCCGGTGCTCGATGCCCGAATCTACCGGGATTTTCCCTGAAGTTGCATCGCCTTTCTGATTGCCCATCCCACCTGATTCCACGCTTCCGCCTGCAGCTCGTTCGCCTTAACAATAAAAACACCAGTTACACACTTGACGAGACAGTCCCGAAGTTTCCAAGCCGGCTGATTCGTCTGAAGGATCGTACGCTGAGTCGTCGTCAGTGTACGAAGTTTCCAGAACCGGCTGATTCGTCTGAAGGATCGTACGCTGAGTCGTCGTCAGTGTACGAAGTTTCCAGAACCGGCTGATTTATGCTTCAATCGTCGGTGATTATGCGATCTCGCGCATTCGGTGTTTCGCGGTATGAGCGGCTTTTTCATGTATTGTCCTTCGCGCTGTCTCGTCCAGCTCCAGTGCTGAAGGCGCAGCTGCGGCATTCGCTGTCTGCGCGCGTTGGAAGAGCGCCAGCCGTTTCGGCGTCTACTTTACCTTTTTGAATATTTCGTTTATTGTGATGTTATGGTTTGATGTTGCGCATCGCGTTGCGGCGGGTGCATGGATGCGAATGGGAGGTGGGCGTCATGGTGGTCAGGAGCTTGTCTAGGGATTCTTCGACGTATCTGCCGAACGTTGAGGATCGCAAGAGTCTTATTGATGTCAGCGAGGCGCTGTCGGGTTTCGCGCAGTCCTCGTTCGAGGGGGTGGACGCGCGATTTGAAGGCATGGCTTCCCAGCGGGATTTTCCCATCGCGGTGCTGAAGGTGCCGGGGCAGGAGGACAGGCCTTTGACCAGGGAGCTTGCCGAGGTGTTGCTCCAGGTGGCCGAGCAGTTGTCGAAGGGGAAGGCGGTTCTGGTTGCTCCTTGCGACACCAGGCTGACCACCCAGGATGCGGCCGATATGCTCGGGGTCTCTCGTCCCACGTTGGTGAAGCTTTTGGAAAGCGGGAAGATTCCCTTTACCAAGGTCGGGCGTCATCGCAGGATTCTTCTTTCGGATTTGCAGCAGTATGCGCGGGAGCGGCATGGGGAGAACCTGCGGCTGTTCGACGAGCTTGCCGCCGACGAGAACCCCTATGACACTCTTGAGAATCCTCTGGTCACCAAGGGCTAGGGGTCTTCCTTGAGTTTTCCCGTCTTTTTCGACACATGTGCCCTCTTCGGCGAGAACGTGAGCGATCTTGTTTTGCGTCTTGCCGAAGAGCGCCTTTTCGTTCCGTACTGGTCCACGGGAGTGGTCGATGAATTGCGCGCGAACCTTGTGCCTCTTATCGGTGAAGAACGAGCCGTTCGGCGGTTATCCGCTATGGAGACAGCCTTCCCCGATGCGCTGGTCGTGGGATATGAGAGCCTTATCGGGGACATGACATGTGACGATAAGGATCGTCACGTACTTGCCGCCGCATGCCATTCGCCGGCGCAGACGCTCGTGACTTTCAATGTCAAGGATTTTCCCGCGACGTCAATGCGCAAGGTCGGCATGGAGCTGAAGCATCCCGATGATTTCCTGCTTGATGTGCTTGATCTTGACCCCGGGCGCGTCGCTCGGGCCTGTTACGCTGCGTTGCTGAGCTATAGGAAGTATCCGCAAACGCCCGAGGACTATTGCGACTTGCTTACCCGGAGCGGTTTGAAGCAATTTGCTAATCATATCTATCAGGGATTGGATGCATTGTACGGCTGAAAAGCGCGTGCAGGAAACCGTGGTGGCACCAATGGAGACCAACGCGCCCCCGCTCGATGCCCAGCGCGACAGTCAGGCGTAATCGCCGACAATCCGCATGGAGAGAAATGCTTGCATGCCGGCGCTTGCCGCCGACGAAACCCCCTATGCCACTCGAACGATCCTCGCATACGGGGCGGCGGGCGACCATAAGGACGCCCGCCGCCGTTCGGGGAAACCATAATCCACTGCGGGACATATCCGCCAGCCGTTCAACGGTGGCGAACCGCTACCAAGGCTCTTCAGTCGGCCTTCGGACATGGACGCCCGCTCTCGCGACAGTGCGTAAAGCATTGTCAGGCATCCGCGGCAGATGTTTTCCTCTTATAAGATTCCGATCCCGTCACGCTTGACGCGGAGCGAAACAGAAACCTCGCAAAGCAGTCTATCGCACAAGCCAGTGATCCGCGTATGGGTGCCGCCGACCTCATCCGTTTTCGGTGTAAAGCGCATTTGCACTATTGTATCCTATAGGATACAATAGTGGGTGTGCAGATACTAAAGACCGACGAATAGCGACACGTGGTTCCGCCGGTTGCGCGGCTCCGACGTCAAAGCCAGAATCAACGCAAGGCTCGGGCTGTGCGAGGCCGCAGGTAAACCCATGGGCGACCTGCATCCAGTCGGCGACGGCGTAAGCGAACTTCGTTTCCACTTCGGCCCGGAATGCCGTGTCTACTTCGCCCAGAAAGGACAAGCAATGGTGAATGCCAGCCGCTGGGATGCAAGTGAATACATCGACAACGAACGGGATGCAATCGCATACCTCAACGCCGCCGCGGAACTGGATGACCCCGCCTTGCTGCAAGCGGCCATAGGAGACGTTGCCAAAGCGCGAGGCATGGGGCAGATCGCCAAAGAGGCCGGCGTCGGCCGCGAGAGTCTGTACAAGAGCCTCGATCGTTCCGGCAACCCGAGCTTCCGCACCATTTCCAAAGTCGTTGGGGCTTTGGGTGGGCGACTGGTCATCGAACCCGTCCAAGCCCGGGGCGTCCCGCCAGCCGGGGTTTCCTCTTGATGTTCCGCCTTCCATGTCCGGCACTCTGATCTGGACCACTGAAAAGTGGGTGGTTTATGCTGCCAGTTGTGCCGCGTATTGTTTGGGCAGTTGTCCCGAATGGCCTTCCCGCTTGCTTCGACCGGTCGAAAGCGGTCGAAAGCGGTCGAAAGCGGTTAAAAACGGTCGAATCGCGGTCATAAACGGTCGAAAGCGGTTAAAATGTGGTCATAAGCGGTCGAATCGTGGTCGAATAAGTGGGAATTATGCATTATCTGTTAAGTGAGGTGGCCTGATGGACATCGCGGAATTTGAAGAAACATTGCGTTCTGGCGAGAGCTCGACCGTGGAATTCAAGCGTTGCGGCGGCAATCCTGAGCCGGATACCTATGAGACCGTGTGCTCTTTTGCCAACCATGCCGGAGGGTCGATCTTCCTTGGGGTGAAGGACGATGGCACGGTGATTGGGGTGCCGGAGAAATCCGCGCTGAGCATCGAGCGCAACATCGCTAACGTCACAGGGCAGTCCCAATCGTTTTCCCCGACCCTGGTCGTGGAAACGGAGCGTTTTCAATATGATGGCAAGACGGTGATCCGCGTATGGGTGCCGCCGACCTCGTCCGTTTTTCGTTACAAGGGGCAGGTGTGGGATCGCGTCGCTGACACCGACAAGCGCATCGATGGTGAGATGCAGATTGTTCAGATGTACATCCGCAAGCAGAATATCTTCACTGAACAGCGTATCTACCCTGGTTTATCGGTCGCGGATCTTGAACCGAGACTGATAGAGCGCATTCGATCAATGGCTGGCAATAAGACTCCCGGCCATCCGTGGGTTCATATGGAAGACATGGCTTTGTTGCGCAGTGCGCGACTGTACGCGCGCGACTATAGCAGCCATACCGAAGGCATGACCCTTGCCGCGGGGCTGCTCTTGGGCAAGGACGACGTGATTGCGGATTTGTTGCCGGCTTACAAGACCGATGCCGTCGTCCGGCGTGATGATCGAGATCGTTATGATGACCGTCTTATCGTGCGCACGAATCTGATCGATTCCTATGATTTGCTTGCCGAGTTCATGCGCAAGGCGTTGCCCGATCGTTTCCATGCCGAAAGCGATATGGCGGTCAGCCCGCGCGATTGGATTGTCCGAGAGCTGGTGTCGAACATCCTTGTGCATCGTGAATATTCCAGCCCCATCCCCGCTCAGATTACCATCACGAATGATGGCATTGAGACGCGCAATGCCAGTCGGCCCGCGTTCGAGGGCGAGATTGACCTGGGCAATTTCACGCCTGTTCCCAAGAATCCGGTTATTGCTGACGTATTTGCGCAAATCGGCCTTGCCGAGGAACTCGGTAGCGGCGTGCGCAATCTTGTCAAATACACGAAGATATATTCCGGCGGTGAACCCGCATTCAAGGATGGTCTTGTTTTCACGGCGTTCGTGCCGATTGACGGGCAGGAGAATGCCGCTGCTGTTATGGATTCGGATGGCACAGGAGAAATGACCATTGACGAAGCCATCGAGTATCTGCTTACCGAACGCGACGCAATCACCATCTCGCAAATTGCGCGTCTGGCCAATGCCGATGCGCGCGCGGTGCGGCGTAAGATTGCCGGTCGGGTCAAGCAGGGGGAACTGGTCGCGTTGGGACATACTCGGAATCGTCGCTATATGCGGTCGGCGGAATCGCCTGCCTCGTGAGTTGTTCAATTTTCCAGTGTCTCCGGGCGCAGTTCACTTTGCGCACGGTTTTGTATTTGCCGGTGCAAAAGCGCGACAGTCAGGCATAATCGCCGCCAATCCACATGCGGTCGTGGGCTTGAGTATTTGAGGAAGATTTTCGCGGATGTCTTCATAAAGTATCATAGAAAATGGCATTTTATGCAAGAATTTGCAAATAATACCCATTTATATATATACTTATCGTGTCATAAGGGTAGGAAGAGGTCGCGATGCTCATTGATTTCAGTTTTGCTAATTTCAGAAGTTTTCGTGACGAGCAGTCGTTTTCCATGTCTCGTGATGCTCGTTTCAGGGGGGAGCGGGAACCCGAATATTCTTCAATCGCGGCAGTGTACGGTTCCAATGCGTCCGGCAAGTCCAATTTTCTCAAAGCGTTGCGCATTATGTGTGACATGGTGGTGAACAGCTATGGGCAAGGCGACGCTTCGAGCCTCATTCCTCGTGATCCATTCGTGCTGACGGAAAGCGCCCGGGAGAAAGACTCCATGTTTTTTGCGGAGTTCATCGCGGATGATGCCCAGAGATACCAATACTGGTTTCGCTTTGATGACAGGCGCATTCTGGAAGAGGAACTTCAGGTATACAAGAGGATCGGTGAGCGTTTCTCCACGCATTCGTCGTTGCTGTTTTCGCGTGATGGGGACGGGGTGAAATTTGGTGCCTCGTTCAAGGGGCCGAAAGCCCAGGTGTCGAAAACCCTTGAGTTGCGCCCTAATGCGTTGGCGCTTTCCGCGGCTGCGGCTGCGGGGATTGCGAGCGTTCGGCCTGCTTTTGAGTTTTTCTCGAAAGGCATCGCCTATTGTGAAGCAGATGGTTTTGCTCAGGAAGAATCGCGGATTCTTGATGAATTCAACAACAAGACGGAGTTCTCCAAGCATTTGTCGGAGCTGATTCGATATGCCGATTTCGGCATCAGTGGTGTGCGCAGCGCGCCGGTTAATGTGCCGGCGGAGATGTTGGATCAGATCAAAGCCTCAATGAAGGAGCAGTTTGGTGCCGACGACGAGCATCTTGACCAGATGTTCGGGTCGCACAGCGCCATGCAGTTGCAATTCGAACATGCCGGGGGGACGACGAAGGCGGATTTCGGTTCTGTCAATGAATCGAAAGGCACATTGGCGGCGTTGTCGTTCTTCTCGCTCGCTCTCAGGCAGTTGTCGTGTCAGTCAGTGACCTTGGTCGACGAGATCGACACGAGTCTGCACCCCACTCTGGTTGAGGAGCTGGTGGCGCTGTACGCGGATCCTGACACGAACCCGCATGGCTCGCAGCTCATTTTCACCACACACGATGTGTCGTTGATCAATCGTTCAGGCTCTGCGGCGCGGCTTATTCAGCCCGATCAGGTTTGGCTCGTGGAAAAGGACAGTGAGGGCGCTTCGGAGATTTTCCCCGCGACGGATCTGAAGGTGCGTAAAGCGGAGAATATAGGCAAGAATTATCTCAATGGCGTGTATGGCGCTGTGCCGAAGCCGAGTTTCCACAATGCGTTTGCGCGCATGGTGAATGGGGCTGATGCTTGATGTCCAAGAAGCACCGTCATATCCCGGCGCACGGCCGTAATGTTTCTCGTTCGCGCAGGACGCGGCAGAAGCGTTATCTGGTCGTGTGCGGAGGGGCCGAAACGGAGAAGCAGTATTTCAATCATCTTAAGTCGATGTACAACGTGATGATCGAATACCAGAACTGGAATAACAGCCCGGCTCAGCTGGCTAATCACGCCGTTGCGTTGAAGGATGAGGCCGAAAAGGACGATTCGGCTGATGCGTATGAGAAGATTTGGGTTGTCGTCGATGTGGACAACTACCACGATCATGCGGAGGCGCAAAAAGTCTGCAGAGGCGCGGGAATCGAGTTAATCATCTCAAACCCGTGTTTTGAAGCGTGGCTCCTGGATCACGTTCGGGAGTGCCCGGCCAGTTTTGTGACAGCGTCCGATGTCAAGGTGGCGGCCGCGAAAGCCGGGATGACTTATGGGCCGCGAAACAAGTACGTGAATTTGGAAAAGATAGACGTAGACCACACGGCACGAGCAGTGCGCAATGCCCGGCGGCACAACTCGAAAGAGCGTGGCCGTGCGCGCGCCATGCTCACTGCGTACCAAGAGCAGGCGTATGCGCCGTGGACGGATATGCCAATGGTAATAGAGCATCTCTCGTCGTCCGTACGGCCAGGGGCGTTGTGACAGTGTTGGCCATGATGGGGTCTATCGATGGCGATAGGCTTATGGCGGCTGCATGAGCCAGATGTTTGAACGCCGTGCGGCTCCTCTTTGGGATTACGCATGTTCCGCTCCTTTCTAGTAAGCCGCGTCGCAACTGGCGTGGCAACGTCATCCGACTGTTGCCGGAGGTCGGTTTTGGTCTCGCAAGAGGTCTTCGTCGTATCGGCTATGGTGGATGTTGCCGGAGTAAGGCATCGCGACTTCTCCCGTTTTAAGGCGGTGCGCAACGACTTTTCAGGGGAGATGGCCAATCCGGTGGGGTGGCTCCAATTCCGCCCCTTGAATTAAGCGTTGAGCCGGTACCTTCGGGCACCGGCTCTTCCGCATTTAGCAGCGGGAGCTTCCAACTGTTGCGGCTCTCGGGCGCGTTTTCCAAAAGATCCCAATCCGCGTCAATCTTCTTTATGCACTTAGCCCAGCCACCGCCTCGTGCGCAAGAAAACACGCGATTCGCCCCCGGTTCTGTGTACTATAAGGAGGTATGGTGTTGCGAATCGACAGGTTCGAGCTGCGTAGCAAAATCACGGAACATAAGGACGAGATAGGCAATGGGCCGATATACAATGCGATTGGCAATGTTGCGGCGGGCGTTTTCTATCTGCCGGCCGCATATGTTTCGAATTGCACATGGCTACATATGGTTTGTTCTTTCTCGCAATCCTGTTTCTCATTTTTGGCGGCTGGACGCTGTACAGGGCGATTAAGAGCCGTTACACCGCAGAGGATATGTACAAGGATATAGTGGCCATGGATAGAACCGAGCGAGAAAGTTCCATTATCGCCGTGCGCGACGCCACAGGCGATTTCAGGAACCGTTACCTCGTATTCTTTGACGAGGGTTGGCAGTGCGACTTCTTCCCATATCACAAAACCGTCGAACCCATTTCGGTTGACTTGGAGCAGGTGGCCCAGTACCTTTCCGACGCTTTTGAAATCAGCCGTTCCGACTTCACGATCCAACCGGTGGCGCAACAGGAGTCGGCCAAACCGTCCACGGAGCACGGCGGCGAGAAACGCTACTATGTCTACCATCTCTACAAGGCCGATGTGACCCACATGCCGGACGCTTGGCAGGGCGACAGTTTCATGGTCGGGTCAAAACGATGCCGGTGGATGACCACAGAGGATATGATGAAAGACCCCAGAATCAGGGAAGTCAACCGTGATGTAGTCGGCATGGTTCGGGGGAACCTCACCTGAACCTCGTGCAATCTTGGCGCTCTCTTCTTTTCACACCGGGCGTTTCGGTTGTTGGTTTTCGTCCAGCCTTATAAGCCGCCCGTCCCGTGTGCGTGCCGTGATCAGGGGCAGGAGGACAGGCCTGTGACCAGGGAGCTTGCCGAAGCGCTGCTTCAGGTGGCCGGGCAGTTATCGAAGGGGAAGGCGGTTCTGGTTGCTCCTTGCGACACTAGGCTGACCACTCAGGATGCGGCCGATATGCTCGGGGTCTCTGTTGACTGATTGGCGTCATTCTCTCGATGCATTTCCCCTTCGACCGGTCGAAAGCGGTTAAAAACGGTCGAATCGTGGTCGAATAAGTAAGGTTTCGTGCTGTGCGTTTGTCGGATAATGAGACGGCGGATGAGTGGCGCGCGGTGTTGGCGTTTCGTTTCTCGGGTTTTCCTTGAGGCTGATATTTTCCTGCTTTTATTGTCAAAGATTATGTGATTTTTGTGTGTTGATGGCATTAACTTTCTAACTTTTAACGAAAGTTAGAAAGTTAACGCGGATGTAGTGCCAATTTTTGGCTCATGTTGACATCAATATTCCACAGGAACAGGCACTCGGTTTCCTCATGCGTTTCAAAGGCTTGATAGTAACGGCAGAATAGGGCGTCTGCTCATCCTCCTGCAGCTGCTCTCAAGAGGGCTGCTGTCTGCATATTGCTGCGCTCGAATGGCTGTCCGTGCTTTGAATGTATCAATTGGCGAGACAATCAAAGCGGGAGGTAGCGGGAGGTGTCGGCGCGTGCGGCTATGCGAGTATGTCGTTGGCGGAGACGACCATCAGTTCCTTGTCGCCGCGTTGACGGCGGGCGATGGAGGCCAGCCCGTCGGTTTTGACGAACAGCGCGAAATGGTGCTTTTCATATCCGGGGATCAGGTTCGCCCGCGATCGCAGGGTCGCAATGGTTTCGGACACATTGAGGTCGTTCTTCCACTTGCATTCTGCCAGAAGGATTTCGCTTGTTTGCGAGTTGGCCGCCACGGCATCTATGTCGGCTTGTTGTTTGGCGTTCGGGTCGCTGCCCCACCACCTGCCGAATTCCAGCGCCGTGAACGGCAGCTTTCCCTCACCATTGGCGCGCAGCAGCCATTGCTGGCACACCTCCTCGAATTGCTGGCCCACATACGTGTCGAGCGTCGGGCCGAAGACCAGGGAGCGCGCGGCGAGCTCCCCGTTGCCGTTTTCCACACTGACGATATTGGGGCTGACGAATCGATACCAGAACGCAAAAAACGGATCCTTGACCTTCCATAGTCCTTTGCGCGAACGGGCCGGGTTGTCTCCCAGCGGCACCTGACGTTCAAGCAGTCCCAAATCTTCGAGCACTTTGAGGTACTTGCTGGTACTGGTGACGGGGGTGATTCCGGCTCGATCCGCGATTTTGTTCTGCTTGGTGGCGCCGCCGCCCACGGCTTCCATCACGGAACCATATACTGTGGGATCGCGCAGTTCCTGTCGCAGCAGCATCAGCGGCTCTTCATACAGCAGACCGCTGGTATTGAACAGCAGATCGGTCACGTTCCGCTCATAGCTCCTGTCCGCTTGGATTTGCTGCAAATAGTACGGGGTTCCGCCGAATGTCGCGTAATATTTGATCACATCCTGTGCGCCGGCAAAGTCAAGCATGCGCGCGGTGTCGAACACATCGAATGGTTTGAGCCTGATCTGCCCCGTGCGTCGGCCGTATAGCGGACTTTTATAGCCGAGCACTTCGCTTTCCATGAATCCCTCGTTGCTGCCGCACAGCACCAGCATGCTGTTGGTGTTTTTGAAGCCGTGGTCAATGGCGATCTGCAGCACGGAGGGCAACGAGTTGTCGCTTATTGCCGCATAGGGAAACTCGTCGAATACGAACAGGAAGCGCTCGCCTTCCCCCTGCACTTTGCTGACGATGAAGTCGAGGGCGTCTTGCCATGTGGCAAACGGCGGGGTGCTTTCCGGGAAATTGAAAAAACCATACACCGCGCGCGAAAAATCACGCAGGTTATTTGCTGGCGTTTGCTGGCGCGCAGTGAAATACAGCGTGCGCTTGTCTTTCGAGAACTCATCCAGAAGCGCCGTTTTCCCCACGCGACGCCGGCCAAGCAGCACCATCATCTGGTAACTGCTGCGTTCCCACATGTCGTTGAGGACTTGCAATTCCTTGGATCTGCCGACGAACATCCCGACTTCCTATCGCCTTAATACTCATGAGTATTATACTGACAAGTATTATATCCACGCAAGTGGCTAGTTCTATCGGGGCTTCCTAAGATTGCGTGTTTGCAATGGCGAAGGCTGCGTAGAGCGGCAGACTGTGCAGTTGCGTGCTGGTTCCGGCTATCTGGCTGGTGCCGAAGTCGCGTTCGGAGAGTCGGTATGCGATCGGGCAGCGGCTTTCTTTGGCGAATCGCGCCAGCGTCTTGGAGGTTACGTTGCGGGCGGATTTCACCTCGACCGCGATGGTTTGCGCGAGCTGATTCTGGAAGACGAAGTCCAGTTCGCCCGAACCTTGCGACGGGGTCCAATAGAAGGTGTGCAGACCGCTGGCCGTGAGCGACTGCATCATGAAATTCTCGGCGAGTGCCCCGCGGAAATCAGCGGAAAGGGCCGCGGCGACGTCCGGGTTGAGGAACACTTCGGCGGCTATGCCGAATTTGCGGAACATCAGGCCGGTGTCGGCCATGTAGATTTTGAAGAAACTGCCCTCCTCGTCGCGGTAGGGGCTCAATGGCGCGGTTGTGTCTCGGGTCATGTCGTTGCGCAGGACGAGCCCGGCTGCTTCGAGCCATTCAAGAGGTTCCATCAGCCGCTCGCGCCTTCCTCCGCGGATCACGTCGGCGTATTTGAATTTCTTGGTGGACGATCTGAGCAGCTGTTTCGGCAAGCTGTCCCATATTCTTTTGGCGGACACGCCGCTAATGCCGTTGTCGGGGTCGGTCATGTCGTTGATGTAGGTGTCGTCGATCTCGCGCAACTCTTCGGCAACGTGCGTGAATGAGTGTGTCGAGCGGTAGGCGTCGACCGCTTTCGGCATTCCCCCGATTGTCAGGAAACGGTGAAAAAGATCCAGCGCCTTGTCATGCAGGATGAACGACGAAGGTTGCGAGGCGTGTTCGCGAATCGCGTCGGCAAGAGGTTTCTCGTCCACCGCCCAAAGAAATTCCTCGAAATCAAGCGGCCGCAGATCGAGTTGCCGCACGCCCGAAGGGAAAGGGAGACTGCGGTTTTTGACGGTCACACCCAAGAGGCTGCCTGTGGCTATGATGCGCCAGTCCGTCCCGGAGAAGAAGCGCAGCGAGTTCAGGGCCTTTTCGCTCAACTGAATCTCATCGAGGAAGATAAGCGTGCGCTTGGGGGTGATGGTCGCGCCGGAATATTCGCTGATGCGCTGGATGATGGCATCGGTCTTGTTGGTGGGCACGTCGAAGATTTTCTCGATGGTGGCGAGATCGGTTTGGAAGTCCAGTTTGACCACATCGTCTCGGAACAAATTGTGCCCGAGATGCTCGATTAGGTATGTTTTCCCGGTGCGGCGGGCACCTCGGATGATCAGCGGGTGCGTGTCGTCTGATTGCGCCCATGCGACGATTTCCGCGGCCAGTTTACGCTCCATATAGCTCACTGTTGCTCCTTCGCCGGCTAGTTTCTATGCCCATCTGAGTAGTAAGTGTACACAAAAAAATATAATTTCGTGTACAGCGTGTACACAAAAAAAGAAAATTTCGTGTACAAGGATGATGGGGAGTTGGAGATTTTTCGACTCCTGTTCCGCTTCACCGGCGACTTTCCTGCATGATTCGCAGAGGAATGCCCAAAGACTCATTGGGCGCTGATGCCGGGGGCGACGTGCGGTTTTCCATTGCTCTGTTCCTTTGGAATGAGTCGAATTGAGCGTGGGTTCATTGAACCGCCTGGTATGTCTGGTTTCTGCTGGAGGGCTTGTCGGGCAAACTCAGTCGCAAAAGTCCTTCTTGCACGAGCGGCTGGACGTAGCGTGATATGGCGTATGTCGTGCTGTTGATGCCGAGATGCTCCGCGATTTGATTTCTGGTGCGCGGCGTGCTGCAAAATTCAAGCACCGCTTGACGCTTCGTTGCAGCGTCAAGCCGCGTCGTTGGGGCAGTGTCCATCTTGTCAGTGGAATCTGCGCCGTTCGGAGATTCGTGAGCGCTGCTTGCGAATAAAGTGACGCGGAACTCTCCGTGCCGATTCTCAAAAAGCGGTTCCGGAAGGCCGGCTTCGGACATGAGCCTACGGATGGTGGGGATGCCGGAATGGCGGTTCTCCGTGAGCTTGAGCACCTCCATCGTCGTCGCAATCACGGGATTGCGAGTGTCCGGTTGAACATGCCCCAGCTGGTCGAGAGTAAGCCTGCCATATAGGCCACCCGGGTTTGAGATGACCAAGCGGTCGGAGAGGAAGCGGAGCCGGATCGGCTTTCCCTGGGTGTGGATGCTGTAATCCCGATGAATCAACGCATTGAGAACGATTTCTCGAATGGCCGCAATGGGATATTCCGGAACGTCTGACCGTTCCCCCGTTTGTGGCGAAATACTCGTCTTGGTGCGCATGTTCCTGCGAATGAAATACATGGCATCGCGTAGCTGATCGGGCAAAGGTCCTTCGATGCGTTCGTTGTCTTGGAAACGTTCCCCGTCGGTGTTGGCCGGGATTTCGTCACTGAGCTGGCGCGCGGCTATGATTCCCAACTGGGGGAAGAATGCTTGGGGATATGGGCAAAACAGCATGGCTCCCGCGAGTGTGGGTTTGCCTTCCCGCACGATGCTCATCAGGTCGAGAATTCTGCTGTCGGGCATTTGGGAGAGATTGGGCTTGCCGTCCTTGAGTGTGGTGATATAGGAAGTCACACGGCTTTCATCCAGATCATTGATGTCGGCGCGTTCCACGGGGTGCGTCTCATCTTCATATTTGCGGCGAAAAGCTTCGTAACTGTATATCTCGTATTCGGTCATCGGCTCATCCGCTTCGCCCACGCGAATGTACGACCCCCTGTTGCGACCTTTGCCTTCGTAATAACACGGCCGGTCGGTGATGTCCATTGACGGTATTTCGGCGCTCACCACGTGCTTGCCTTCGATGTCGCAGATGGTGAACATCGCGCGCACTTTCGGATGCATCTGATTGCACTGTTCGGCGACGTGCTTGATGAGATCTTGAACGTCATAGACGCCGACGGCAGAGTAATCCTGTTGCTCGTCCAGCCCGAAGATGATGATCCCGCCATCGTCTTGGTTCGAGAAGCTCGAAAGCGTGTCATACAGCTTGGTGGGGCATCCCTCGTGCGCCGCCTTGAGCTCGATGGTTTGCGCTTCGGCTTTCCTATTTTGAATCTTCTCTACAAGATTTAACAAATCTAATTCAAGCATAGCTAAAATTATAGCAGATTTAACAAATCTATTTATCAAATTTGTTCTTTAGACAAAAAATGTATTGAATTTATGAAATTATTTTTTAAATTTGTGAAATCGTTTCATGAATTGATGAAATGATTTGAGAGAAATTGATCGAATGGAGCAAGCAGTTGAGGAATCAGCCGTATTACCGAGCTTTTGATTCCTCGGCACGCGCGGATAAGTGAGCGATGAACACCATGAACGAAGCTAGGGTGATGCCGTCAACGAGTTGCCCATCGGCAATCAAATGCCGCATCTGTTTAATGCCTATCCAAACGAAATTGCTAAGTTCGCCGTCGGTTTCCCCGGCTGTCTCAGTGTCGGTGGAAACGGGAAAGTAGGTGACTGCAATATTGTCCCGCAGCACGCCAGTGTCCGCATGCATGGTCTGTAGCGTGCGCACGCATGATGCATCCACGGCAATTCCGGTTTCCTCCCGAAACTCGCGTGCGGCTGTTTGCTCCGCATTCTCTCCGGGTTCTCCCATGCCGCGCGGGAACTCCCACTCCCATTTGCCAGTGGAAGCACGCCAATGCCGTGCGAGCAATATTTGACAGGAATCGATGCCTGCGAACGCGTCTACATCATTTGCGTTTCCGACGTTCGTGTTGCCGGGCGCGGCTGGGCGCACTGCGATGCACACTGCGCCAGGTTGGGCATCCTTAACCGATGCCACATGCAGCGTCAACGATTTGCCCGTTTTGCGAACCGAGGTGTCTATGGCGGTCACCGTGAAATCGGCTCCGCCATGCTCTCGAAACACCTGCCGTTCGCCGCGAATCTCCAGCGGCGCAAGCGGATCGGGCGCATATCTTTCAGGAATCTCGGCCATGCTCATCTCCATCATTATTGCAAATAGACCACCGTCTTCGACGTCGAATGTACGTCCCAAAGCCATTGGGCGACATCGATGAGGTTCGGCACAACGGCGATACTCCATGCGGCGAGCACAATCAACCATAGTGGTGCATTGCCATTCAGCCAGATGTTGTCGGTCAAAGCCGAAAGTAACGCTAATATGCCGGCTAGTAGCGTTCCCCACAACATGTTTTTTCCGTCCTCGACCAAACTTCTCTCCTCCGTCGCCTGCTGCACCGCATATGCGACGTTGCGCGTGCTGACTCGTTGCTCATGTTGCGAAGTGACAGGCGTGCATTGTTGCCAGCGCTTGATGGCGGAACGGCTTTCGTATCGGAAAGTCGAGAAACGAGTGGCTGGCATCCCGCCGAGCCTGTCAGTGATTTTCCCCGTGAGGACCAGTGAAGATCTGCGCGTGCGTTGATCCGCCGCAACCATTTGCTCAAACGAATTGGGTGGCGTGGATACAGCGATAAGATGGGCGCCCAGATGCCGCGCGAGCGAGCGCTGATATACGAACTGGTACCAGTCTCTTAGCGCACGTTGCGTGAGTTGAGGCCCGTTCATTTCTTTCTTGCTGTCTGTTCCGGATGAAGGACGATGGCTCTGATTCGTGTCGCATGGCTCGTGCGAGCCGCCGTCGGGCAGCTTAGATTGTTCGATGCGTGTGAAAGCATCGGAGCGCTTCGGCATGGCGGCAATGGCTTCTAGCGTCGTGGCGAATTTGGATATGTTATCGTTTGCATCGCTCGTCGCGTAGGCCATGTTTGTGCTTTCAGGCGAAGACAGACGATACTTTTTGCGAAGCACCGGCGCGTAGTCGCTTGCATAGTGGGCGAAATGTTTATTGAAACCTTCACTGTTCGCGCGATTCTGCGCCTGTACATCATTCTGGTTCTCATAGAGAATCAATCCCTGTTGCTCGGCGTCGAGCCATTCCTGCCAGCGTTGGGCAAGAAACCGATATTGGCTTGTGGGATTTTCTTCGGGGCATAGCGCGCAGGCATAGGCTTGCGCAATTACGGTTGTCAGCTTCTCTTCGCCACGTTGGGCCTTTGCGAGACGTTCATCCAGTGAGGCGTAAAAGCTCTCGGGTTGTCCCAGCGATTCCTCAGGCGAGACAGTATGACCATATACGCAATATTCCAACGGTCTGATTGTGTGATGATTTGTGGTTCTTTGAAGATTCGGATTCTCGGGCTGGGCACTGGGAGTTTCAGTGTTCGTCGCGCGTTGTACGTTGGCGATAGTCGAGATGGTGAATGCCTTCAGGCATTGTTTCAATGTTTTCTTTCTTCCGGAAACGATGATGGCTGGCCCATCTTTGTATGACTTGCCGAGAATGCCGTTGACTATCGTCGGTCCTAGCGCCAGAAAAAATATTCCGTCGAACAATTGAGCGTCGGTCAGCATGATTCTGTTGCAATACAGGTAAGCGGTTCGGATGACACCCGCAAAATATGTGGCCAATTCGGTGTGGCTGTTCAGTAGCCATTCGCAGGGACGTTGCGAATCGTCGCGTATCCATAAATTCCTGATTGATGGCGCGGTTTTGTCGTCTTTGAGGAACCGTTCCCACGCTGTGCGCTGTTCGGTGGAATCGAAATTGGTGACCATCGTGGCATATGGCTGCGTTCCGCTCATGCTTTCAAGTTTATGCCATTATGCGTAGCGTTATCGAGTGGTTTTGCGCATGGACGACGGTGACCTGAATACTATGGGGGATATGACAGGGAAGTATGTTCCTCGCAACATTATTGTGACCGGTGGGTGTGGCTTCATCGGGTCGAATTTCGTGCATTATGTGGTGGATAATCATCCCGAGACGCATGTGACGGTGCTGGACGCGCTGACCTATGCGGGCAATCTGGACAACATCGCGGGGCTGCCGGCCGACCGGGGCGAGTTCGTGCATGGCGACATCTGCGACGCCGAGCTGCTCGATCGGCTTGTGCCTGGCCACGACGCCATCGTGCATTACGCGGCGGAATCGCACAACGACAATTCCATCGCCAACCCGGAGCCGTTTTTGAAGACCAATGTGGAAGGCACGTTCCGTCTGCTGGAGGCGGTGCGCAAGTACGATGTGCGCTACCATCATGTGAGCACCGACGAGGTGTATGGCGACTTGGCGCTGGACGATCCGGCCAAGTTCACCGAGTCCACTCCGTATCATCCTTCGTCGCCGTATTCGTCAACCAAGGCTGCCTCGGACATGCTGGTGCGCGCATGGACGCGCACGTATGGCTTACGCACGACAATCTCGAACTGCTCGAACAATTACGGGCCCTACCAGCATGTGGAGAAGTTCATCCCGCGCCAAATCACGAACATTCTGGAAGGCATTCGCCCCAAGCTCTACGGCAAAGGCGAAAACGTGCGCGACTGGATTCACACCGAAGATCACTCCTCTGGCGTGTGGACGATTCTGACAAAGGGACGCATCGGCGAGACGTATCTCATTGGCGCGAACGGCGAGAAGAACAACATCACCGTGCTGCGCATGATTCTTGAGATGATGGGGCAGGCGCCCGATGCCTTCGACTGGGTGAAGGATCGCCCCGGCCACGACCGCCGCTACGCCATCGATTCGACCAAACTGCAAACCGAATTGGGCTGGAAGCCCACCCATACGGATTTCTGTTCCGGCCTCGAACAGACCATCCAGTGGTACACCGACAATCGCGCTTGGTGGGAGCCGGCCAAAGCCGCCACCGAAGCCAAATACAAGCAACAAGGCCAGTGGGGCGATCTCTGACATTTATCTCTAATAATTTTGACTGATAGACATACAACTGACAGAGATAAATGACAGAGCCGTATAGAGTCAATGGCAGGCGGCTGCGGGGCTGACGCTGTTGATGGTGGGGGAGTAGGGGGAAGGCCGGCAGAGCCGCCGTGGGCTACAGTCACATCAAGCGCAGTTGCGGGAAATTCCAATCGGGAAAGTTCCTAAGGAGGTGTGACATGAGGTGTAGCCAATGTGGCGACGAAATCAGCGGTGATGGCGGCCTGTGCACATATTGCGACTCGCGGCAGGCGGTGAATGCGGCGAAAGGCGGCCGAGGGCAAAGCACCAAGCGTCGAACCGGTCGAACCAATACGAAAAAGACGGATGCCAAAGAGAACGATGTCTCCAGCACTTCCAACCTGAGCAAAAACCTCAGTCGCACCCCTGTCGCCGCGGCGAATGCCCCGCCCAAGTATGCGAAATGGAGTGTCACGACACCGCTGTCTTCGATGGTTTTCGCGGTCGGATCGCTGTTCTCCGTACTTGCCAGCGTGTGCTCTTTCGTCGCCAGTGTCCTCGATTTCGCCAAGCAACTCCATGAGCCGGGCATATGGAAGATGGTGATGATGATTGCTTTTGCCGTCCTGCTCGCCATTTGCGACGAATGCTACAAGATCACCAAGCAACAGACAGTCAAATTCCCTTCCCTGGCATTTCTGCCGGTCATGACGGGATGGGGCGGCAAGCTGGGGTTCGCCACTTTTTCGGGAAAATGCAAATGCGGCGGAAGATTGCGCTTTTATGACCGGCCGAGCGGACCGATTGAAGATGATGCCGACGGGAAAGCCGTGGATCTTGCCGAGAGACACATGATGGCACAGTGCGTGCGCGAACCGAAGAAACATGTGTGGTCTCTCGGCCATGTCACACAGGTTTTGAGCGCCTGATATATGGGCGCGGTGGGGAATAATCGATAATCGCTTTTAGTGTTTTTAGTGTGCTTATTGTGTGCGGGCGTGGGCGGGCTGGCTCGTTGGGGCGCGCGGGTTCCGTAGTGTTGAGGTGACTTTCAACTCTATTAGGAACGGGGATTGCGCATGACGCAGCAAGGCGGGACTTGGCCGGACGACAGCGAAACGGTACCGCTGGATTCAGGCTCTGCGCCCGCAAGTTTCGTTCCGAAAAGCACTGCGCGACGGGCGCAATCGACCCGGCCGATGCCGCAACGTGTCGGCGCGGGCGCGCAATCGTATCCAGATACATCGCAATTTCCGGCTCAACCGGTGTCGGCTTCGGCGCAAGGCGGCGCTTATTCGAATGGCGCGCAATATCGGCAATACCAGCAGAATCGGCAATATCCGCAGTACCAGCAATATCCGCAGAATCCGCAGTACCAGCAGAATCAGCAGTATTCAAATGGCTGGCAGTACCAGCAATATCCGCAATACCAGCAAGTCCCTGCCGCAGCGCCAGCTGTTGCCGCGGCACCCAAGCGCACCCATACCCGCAAATCCCCAAAGCATGGTTTTCTCGCGTTGCTGATGTGGCTGGCGACGGCGGGCATCGTATGCATTATGGCGATTCGCGAGATTCCGTTCGGCATCGACGGCAGCCGTTGGGTTCCGCTTATCGCCGGATTTGTGCCGTGGTTGGCGATTGCTTCGGCGCTGTTTCTGCTGCTGTCGCTGCTGTGGCATCGTCGGCTTTTGGCCGTGGTGTCGCTGGTGTGTCTGATCTTCCAAGTCGTGTGGCATATCGGCTTCTTCGTGCCGACCACCAGCCTGAGCGACGAAGCCAAGCAGGCCGTCACCCAGACGGACGCGAACGGACTGCCGATCTCGACCGACAAATACGCGCGCATCATGACGTTCAACACCACAACAGGCAAAGCTGATGTGAATGCCATCATCAATGAGGTGCGCGAGCAGCATGTGGAGGTGCTGTGTCTGCAGGAGATGACCGAGGGCTTCGTCCAGCGGCTTGAGGCTGCCGGCATCGACAACGTGCTCCCCTATCACATCGTGGCCGAACTCCATCATGGCGACAACGGCGGGTGCAACGGCATTTGGAGTTTGTCGCCAATGCAGAACGTTTCCGGCGATCTGGTGGAGGTGGATGCCTCGCGCGTGGCCGCGGCCACCATCACGCTGGGCGATTCGCAAGTCCGGTTCGTGTCCGTGCACCCCAGCTCGCCTACGCGCGGCAATCAAGGCATCTGGGGTGAGGGGCTCAGCTCGCTGTCCAGCTTGAAGGAATACGACCACACCTATGTGCTGATGGGGGACTTCAACGCCACTTGGGATCACGCGAATTTCCGCAATATCCTCGGTTCGCGTTTCGTTGATTCCTCGCAACAGTCCGGCGGCGGGTTCCATATGACCTATCCGGCGAACTCGAAGATTCCGCCGCTGATTGAGATCGACCATATCGTGCATGACAAAGGTGTGGTGGTGGGCGATATGCAGACCGTCGAACTGGCTGGTAGCGACCACCGCGCGCTCCTCGCCACGCTTGAGGCGCAATAACGCCGTTCGTGGAACGATATTTCAATCACTATTCAAACTTGAGTGTATGTGGCTCAAGTTTTGGGAATAGAATGGGCTTCAGGTCGGTTGAACGTGTCAGAACATGACGCCTATGCCCAAACCGTTGGGTGGACGTGCGGCGGCAATGCCCCGCAATTCCAGCCGGCGCAGGGCGCGAGACTTGGAGGACAATATGGAACAGAAGTTCACCACAATGGCGCAGGAAGCCATAGGCGACGCGATTCAGAGCGCGTCGGCCGCCGGCAACGCGCAGGTCGAGACGCTGCATGTGCTGGACGCGCTGCTGCGTCAACAGCAGGGTGTGGTGCGTGCGCTGATCGAAGCGGCGGGCGGCGACCCGCAAGCCATCGGAGCGGCTGTGCGCAATGCGCTGGTCGGGCTGCCGAGCGCGTCGGGTTCGTCCACTTCGCAGCCACAGGCCAGTCGTCAACTCACGGCGGCGGTGGCGGCTGCCGAGAAGGAAATGCAGTCGATGGGCGACGAATACGTCTCCACCGAGCATCTGCTCATCGGCATCGCGGCGGCCACGCCCAACCAGTCGGCGGACATTCTGAAGGCCAATAACGTCACCGCAGCCGCCTTGCGCAAGGCGGTGCCCGGCGTGCGCGGCGGCGCGAAAGTGACCAGTCCCGACGCGGAAGGCAGCTACAAGGCGCTGGAGAAATACTCCACCGATCTGACGGCTCAGGCAAAGGACGGCAAACTCGACCCGGTGATCGGGCGCGACCAGGAGATTCGCCGCGTCATCCAAATTCTGTCGCGACGCACCAAGAACAACCCGGTGCTGATCGGCGAGCCGGGCGTCGGCAAAACCGCCGTGGTCGAAGGCTTGGCGCAGCGCATCGTCGCCGGTGACGTGCCCACCACCCTGCAAGGCAAGAAACTCATCAGCCTTGACCTGGGTTCGATGGTGGCCGGCTCGAAATATCGTGGCGAATTCGAGGAACGCCTGAAAGCCGTGCTTGAGGAGATCAAGAACGCGGACGGGCAGATCATCACCTTCATCGACGAGATTCACACCATCGTCGGCGCGGGCGCGGCGGAAGGCTCGATGGACGCGGGCAATATGCTCAAGCCCATGCTGGCGCGTGGCGAACTGCGCCTGATCGGCGCAACCACGCTGGACGAATACCGCGAGAACATCGAAAAAGACCCGGCGCTGGAGCGCCGTTTCCAGCAGGTGTTCGTGGGCGAGCCGTCCGTCGAGGACACCATCGCCATTCTGCGCGGCTTGAAGCAGCGTTACGAGGCGCACCACAAAGTGACCATCGGCGATGACGCGCTGGTGGCCGCCGCGACCCTGTCGAATCGCTACATTTCCGGCCGTCAGTTGCCGGACAAGGCCATCGACTTGGTGGACGAGGCCGCCGCGCACCTGCGCATGGAACTTGACTCCTCGCCGGAGGAGATCGACGAGCTGGGCCGCAGGGTCACCCGTCTTGAAATGGAGGAAATGCAGCTGAAGAAGGCCGAGGATCCGGCCTCCAAGGAACGTTTGGAGAAGCTGCAGGCCGAGCTCGCCGACACCCGCGAGAAGCTGGCCGGGCTGAAGGCGCGTTGGGATGCCGAACAAGCCGGGCACAACAAGGTCGGCGATCTGCGTGCCAAGCTGGACGATTTGCGCGTCGAGGCCGACAAGGCCACGCGCGAAGGCGACTTGGCCAAGGCATCGAAGATTCTCTATGGCGATATTCCAGCCATCGAGAAGGAACTTGTCGCCGCGGAGAACGAGGATGCAGAATCGCGAGGCAGCGAAGGCGCGAACGAAGTCGAGCCGATGGTGCCCGACCGCGTGGACGCCGACTCGGTGGCCGGAATCGTCTCCGACTGGACGGGCATTCCCGTCGGGCGCCTGATGCAGGGCGAAAACGAGAAGCTGCTGACGATGGAAGACTATCTAGGCAAGCGTGTGATCGGCCAGAAGGAAGCCATTCAGGCCGTTTCCGACGCGGTGCGCCGCTCGCGCGCCGGCATTTCCGACCCGAATCGGCCCACCGGCTCGTTCCTGTTCCTGGGGCCGACCGGCGTGGGCAAGACCGAGCTGGCGAAGGCGCTCGCCGACTTCCTGTTTGACGACGAGAAGGCCATGGTACGCATCGATATGAGCGAATACATGGAGAAGGCTTCCGTGTCGCGCCTGATCGGGGCCGCGCCGGGCTATGTCGGCTATGAGCAAGGTGGTCAGCTCACTGAGGCCGTGCGCCGCCGCCCGTATTCGGTGGTGTTGTTCGACGAGGTGGAGAAGGCCAACCCGGAAATCTTCGACGTGCTGTTGCAGGTGCTGGACGATGGTCGCCTGACCGACGGCCAGGGGCGCACGGTGGACTTCAAGAACACGATTCTGATCATGACCTCGAACTTGGGCTCGCAGTTCCTCGTCAACGAGGACATGGACGAGGACTCCAAGCGCAAGGCTGTGATGGATGCGGTGCACATGAACTTCAAGCCGGAGTTCCTCAACCGCTTGGATGACACCGTGATGTTCCACCCGCTCACGCGCGAGGAGCTCGCCGGCATCGTGGACATTCAGGTGGCAGCTGTGTCCGAGCGTCTCACCGAGCGTCGCATCACGCTCGACGTGACCGATTCGGCCCGCGAGTGGCTTGCCAACATGGGTTATGACCCGGCCTATGGCGCGCGTCCTCTGCGTCGCCTGGTGCAGACCGAGGTGGGTGACCAGCTTGCCCGCATGCTGCTCGCCGGCAAGGTGCATGATGGCGATACGGTGCTCGTCGACCAGACCGGCGGCGAACATCTGGAGCTCACCGCCTGGGCTTCCGATCAGTTGGTTGGCGACGATGATGGTGAGGCCGACGAAAGCGCAGCCAAATAACGCCAGCCGAGTAATGTCGGCTGTATGACTGGTCGGTTCGCGCCCACGCCTTCGGGGCGCATGCACATCGGCAACATGGTTGCCATGCTGGCCGCGTGGCTTGATTCCAAGTCGCGCGGCCAGCGCATGCTGTTGCGCATCGAAGACCTCGATATCCCGCGCGTCATGCCCGACGCCGACCGCTGGATTATGGACGATCTGGCTTGGCTGGGTCTTGACTGGGACGGCGAGGCCGTCTACCAATCCCGGCGCACCGACCGTTACGAAGAGGCGTTGCGGCTCATCGAACCGCGAACATACCCCTGCTTCTGCTCGCGTGCTGATATCCGCGCGGCCTCGGCTCCGCAGGAGGGGGACGGCTTCCAGATCTATCCCGGCACCTGCAAACGGCTGTCGCGCGACAATCCAAGCGAAGTCGCTGCGCGGCTGGCTCGCGGCGAACGGCATTCATGGCGCCTCGCCATGCCGGAACCCGGCTCGCCCGCCAATACCGTCACCTTCACCGACCGCGTGTTCGGCCCGCAAGCCTTCGATCTTACGCGCGAAGTCGGCGATTCGGTCATCCGTCGCTCCGATGGGCTGTTTTCCTACCAGTTCGCCGTCACCATCGACGATCTCGACATGGGGGTCGATTCCATCGCGCGCGGTCGCGACTTGCTGCGTTCCACCGCATTGCAGATATGGATACGCGAATGCCTCGTCGCAGACGGGCTGGAAGCGGCGGAATCACCCATCAACCCGCAATACGCGCACATCCCACTTGTCGACGATGCCGCAGGCCGTCGCCTCGCCAAGCGCGAACGCTCCCTCGACATGGGCGCCCTGCGCACGCGCGGTGTCACCGCCGAGCAAGTCACCGGCTGTTGCGCTTGGCTGCTGCGCCTCACCGATGCCCCCGAACCCTGCACCCCCTACGACCTGCTGCGCGATTTCTCATGGGAGCCGTTGCGCCGCAACCATACTGACCGCCGCATCTCTTCCGCCTCTTCGGGGTGCCCGAACTGGCTTGCGTAGTCGGTAGGCAAAATATGCTTCTAATGCTTGAAAAATAAGGATTTTACACATTCCTAATGTAGGATTATGGAGCTCGCTAATGTATGATTGTGGAGTTTTCTAATGTAGGATTGTGGAGCTCGCTAATGTATGATTGTGGAGTTTTCTAATGTAGGATTGTGGAGCTCGCTAATGTATGATTGTGGAGTTTTCTAATGTAGGATTGTGGAGCTCGCTAATGTAAGATTATGGAACCTCCTAATGTAGGATTATGGAACCGCCTAATGTATGATTGTGGAGCTTCCTAATGTAAGATTATGGAACTGCATAATGTGACAATATGGACATCGACGATGCCGGAAATGATGTTGGATCAAGAAAGGTGACGAGATGATTACTCGATCGCTATCGGAAGAAATCCGGCGTATGGCATCCTGGTTCCCCGTGGTGTCAGTCACCGGCCCGCGGCAAAGCGGCAAATCCACAATCGTCAAATCCGTGTTTCCCGAATACACTTACGTCAACTTGGAAGATCCCTTGCTGCGTAACGCCGCTCTGGACGACCCCGTGGGCTTTATTCGCAATCGCCCGGAGCATCTGATCGTGGATGAGGCGCAATACGTGCCCGATCTGTTTTCGATGATTCAAGTGGTGTCCGACGAAAGAGGCTCTACAGGGCAATATATTCTTTCGGGTTCGCAGAATTTCCTGCTGATGAAGCGTATCACCCAATCACTGGCCGGCAGGGTCGGCATCCTCAGGCTGTTGCCTCTGTCGTATGCGGAAGTGTTCGCACATGACGAGACAGTCAATACGGACATGTTCATGTTCCGAGGGGGTTTCCCAAGGCTGTACGCCAGCAGCATGCCGGTTGGGACATTCTTCAGCAGCTATATCAACACCTATATCAACACCTATATCGAACGTGACGTTTCTGACTATCTTGACGTGCGAAATCTCGTCAGCTTCCGCAAGTTCTTGGGGCTGTGCGCGCTGAATGCGGGCAGCCTGACGAACTATGCGAATATCGCCAGGGATGCCGACGTGGACGCGCGAACGGCCAAGGCGTGGTTGTCCATCTTGGAATCCAGCTATGTGGCGTTTGAACTCATGCCATATTTTGCGAATCAATCCAAGCGTCTGATCAAGACACCCAAGTTGTATTTTTACGACACCGGTCTGCTGTGCAATCTGCTGGGCATCACCAGTGTCGAGAAGCTTCTGCTCAGCCCTCACCTGGGTGCCGTGTTCGAGAATCTTGTGGTCGCCGAAACGCTCAAGGCTTATCTCAATAGAAACGAGGAGCCACGATTGTTCTTTTATCGGGATGAGAACAAGATCGAAGTCGATTTGATGGACTTCACGGATGCGGACAACCCGCGGCTCGTTGAGATCAAATCCGGGCAAATGTACAGAGATTCATACGCAAGGCATTTGGCCGTCGTCGGTGATGCGCTCGGCATTGAGCGTGAGCGGCGCTATGTGGTGGCGCGGGTCGAATCGAGCTATGAGGCCAAGGGGGCAAGCGTGCGTTCCGCCTCCGATTGGCTGAAATCATGGGGGACGCCGCTCCAGTCGCATTAAGTGCGGTCGCGCGAGCGGTGCGGTTGGAATGCCGTGAGGGGGGTGCCCGAACTGGCTCGCACAGTCGGTAGATTATTATGCTTCTAATGCTTGAAAAATAGGGCTTCCCCGATTCAGTCCAGTGGCAGGGTGGATTCGCGCTGGATGAGCCGGCATGGCACATAATCAACGCCATGATGCGCCTGTCCGTTGATTGCGTCCATCAGGTATCGTGCGGCGCGACGCCCGATGATTTCCGTCTCATTGTCGATGCTGGTCAGCGAGGGGCGTGAGCTGGAGGTAAGCACGTCCCAGTTGTCGTGTCCAATTACCGCCACGTCGTCCGGGATGCGAAGTCCTTGCTGCTTAAGCGCGTCGATGCAGCCACGCGCCAATTGGTCGTTCTGGCATATCACCGCGTCGAAATCAACACCTTGGTTGAGCAGCAGACGCGTGGCCGCACGTCCCCAGTTCTCGTCCCATTTGCCATATCGGATTGGCCCGGCTGGTTCCAATCCCACTTCCGCAAGCGCCTCCAGAGAACCTTTGGTGCGGTCGGTGGAAGCGGTGTATGTTTCGTCGCCGCCGATGATGGCAATATGCTTGCGTCCGCATGAAATCAGATGGTTGACGGCGATTCGGCCGGCCTCCACATTGTCGCAGGTCACCGAACAGTCGTTAGTATCCGTTGAAGGACCATAGGCGTAGACGAGAGGCACGCCCCAGTCGTCTCCGAGCGAGGGGCGCGGGTTGGTTTCTCGCTGCACGATCAGCAGTCCGTCGACTTTGAGCGATAGCAGTTTCTCGACGTGCGCGCGCTCCAACGCGGTGTCGCCTCTCGCGTTCGCCAGCAGTACGGACGTTGATTGCGCGCGCAGCTCGTTTTCTGCGCCGATCAGGATTGGCGTGGAGAAGCGTCCCTGCAAGTCCGAGGTGACCAGTCCGATGGTGCCTGAGGTGCCTGATGCCAGCGATTGGGCGAGCTTGTTGGGGGAATAGTTGAGTTGCCGAGCCGCCGTGAGCACCCGTTGTCTGGTGGTTTCGGAGACACGGGGTTTGTTGTGCAACGCTTTGGAAGCTGTGGCCAAGGAAACGTTTGCCGCTGCCGCCACGTCTTCAAGCCGTGCGGTTGAGCGGATGTTGCTCGCCATCTCTTCTCCTGATCGAATGAGTTCTGCCTGTTGTGTCCCACTATAGCTCATCTGCGAAAATTTTCGCAAATGGTGTTTTGATGAGTGGAGCGCACCTTTTACTAATCTTGCTGACACATGATGTACCGCAGTTTTCGCAGCGTATGAGAGTCGCACGAAGGCATATGAAACCATATTTTCGCGAACGATAAATTTTCTTTACTCTAAAACGGCTATATTTATAGGATTTATTAAGTCTGCAGCATGAAATGCGAAAGCGATTTTGCATTTTGACTAGGTGCGTCGTATAGTGAGAAAAAGCTTTCGCTCAATGCTGCATTCGAGGCCACGGTCTCTTGAATGCGGCGTCACCGCGAAAGAACAGGAGACGGACCATCCGTTTCGCCCCTCAAGGCTGAGGGGAACGTACAAGAGAAAGAAGCGAATATGGCTTTCAAGAATGTTGCGCGTACTCTCGCGGGCGTTGCCGCCGTGGCAATGCTCATTCCGCTGGCTGCCTGCGGCGGTAGCGGTGGAACCAGCCAAACCGCAGATATTCCCGCCAAGGGCACCGATGACGGCACCACCATCACCCTGTGGACCCGTTCACCGCTGGAGCGCCAAGCCAAGAACGCGGTCCAGGCTTATAACAAGTCCCACAAGAACCAGGTCAAGCTGGAGATTATTCCGAATGATGATATGGAAGGCAAGGTTGGCGGTGCCTCGCAAACCGACTCCCTGCCTGACATTCTCGCTGGTGATGTGGTGCGTATTCCCTACTGGGCTTCTGAAGGTATTTTCGCCGATCTGACCGAGCAGATCGATGGTCTTGACAACAAGGGCGATTTGCAGCAAGGCCACATCGATGCGGGCACCGTGGACGGCAAGAAATACACCCTGCCGTTCATCACCGACGTTTCCGTGATGGTTTGGAACAAGAACCTCTACAAGGAAGCCGGTCTTGATCCTGAGAAGGGCCCGAGCACCGTGGCTGAGTTCGTCAAGCAGGCCAAGGCCGTCGCGAATCTGAATAAGGATGGCGTGGCAGGTTCTTATCTTGCCGGCCAATCCGGTGGCGCCCTGGTGTTCGACCTGTTCCCCTCCGTGTGGGCCGACGGCGAATCCGTCATGAATGAGGACGGCACCGAAGCCACGCTGGACAACACTTCCATGAAGGCCGTGCTTGATGGCTATAAGGAGCTTGCCGATACTGCCAACGGCCTTGGTGCGGGCTCCAAGGAAGAGACCGGTGCCACATGGACCGCACCGTTCGCCAATGGCAAGATCGGCGTCATGCCCTATCCGAACACCTCCTGCACCGCGCTGTTCGAGGCGGAGAAAGATGGCGGTTTCGAGGTCGGCGTTACTCCGATTCCAGGTACCAAGGAAGGCAAGACCTCCACGTTCCTTGGCGGCGACGCGATGGGCATTTCCAAGGATTCCAAGCATGTCGCCCAAGCATGGAACTTCCTGTCGTGGCTGATGGGCGAGGACGCGCAGAAGGAAGTGTTCGCCGACAATGGCGACACTGCCTCCAATATCGCCACCCTGAAGAGCGCCTACGATGATGCCGATGCGCGTGTGAAGACCATCAACTCGGTGATTATCGACGGCAATGGCCAGACGCCGAAGGCCGTCAAGTTCAACGAAGCGTTCAACGCGGCCGGTTCCCCGTGGCAGCTGCTCATTCAGAACGCTGTGTGGGGCAACGGTGACTCTCTGAAGACCGACAACCAGGCTGTTACCGATGTGCTCAGCCAGTGAGCGTGTTGGCGTCGATCCGGTGGGTTGACGCCATAAGCGTTCATTTCGAGTGATGCACATTGTGAATGTGGTGTGTCGCTGGGGCTGCGATCTTACTCTTGAAACTTACCAGTGGTGAGGCGCAGCCCAGGCGACGGATTGCATTGATTTTTTCAGACAAGGGCAACCATTTTGACAATCCCCAATCCCGAAGGAGGGTACCCGATGCCAAGTGTTTCCAAAGGTGCTGTGCCGGAGCGTAAGTCCAAGGCAAGGGCTGCGCAAACTCGACGCGGCTTGCTGTATGCACTGCCTGACTGGGCGATGATCGTCCTATTGTTCTTCGTGCCTATCGCGCTGCTGTTCATCATGGCCTGCTCTCGTTGGAGTCTGATGGGAGGCAACCGCGGCCTGAACTTCCCCGACAATTTCATCGCGGTGTTCGAGAACAAGCTATTCGGTCAATCCATCCTGTTCACACTCGAATATACGGTGATCGTCACCATCTTCCTGTTGGTGCTGGGGTTGGGGCTTGCGCTGATTGTGCAGGAATCGAGCAAGTGGAACAACGTGTTGCGCACCTGCTTCCTGCTACCTTCGGCCACCGGCCTGGCATCGGCGTCATTGCTGTTCTATGCGTTGTATTCCCCGCAGGTCGGGCCGGTGACGAAAATCCTGAGTTTCTTCGGGCTGATGGATCAGGGCGGCTCCGTACTCGCCACCGGGCAAAGCGCCCTGTGGGCCACGATTATCGTAATCGTCTGGCGTTTCTCCGGCTATTACATGCTGTTGATGATGATTGGCCTACAAGCGATTCCCGGGGATTTGTATGAAGCGGCCCGCATGGACGGTGCCGGCACCTGGCGCATCTTCCGTTCGGTCACCTTGCCGCTGATGAAACCGACCATCGTGATGTGCTTGGTCTACTGTGTGACCGGCTCGATTCTCGCTTTCGACCAGTTCTTCATCCTGACCAAGGGAGGCCCGAATAATTCCACGATGACGGTGGTGCAGTTGATTTACAATTTCGCCTTCGACTCCAAGAAGGATCTCGGCATGGCGGCAGCGCTGTCGCTGCTCGTGCTCGTAGCCCTTGTGATTATCAATGCCATTCAGATGCGCGGCATGCGCGACAACACCAAGTAAGAGAGGAAGCTTCAAAATGACTACCCCATTGTGGAAGCGTATCGTCGCTCGCGTTCTTCAAAGTCTGCTTGCCCTGGCGTTCATCTCCCCGCTGATCTGGGTCATCGTCTGCTCGTTCAGCCCTCAGCCCGGATCCGCGCAGTCGAGTGGCTGGGGCGTGGCCAACTACCTCACCCTGTTCGGCTATCAGGAAGGACTGCCCGTATATCTGCTCAACTCGGTTATCGTGTCGGCGATTTCCGTGGTGCTGTCCGTGGTGGTGTGCACGCTGGCCGGCTACTCGTTTAGCCGTTTCGATTACCCGGGTCGCAACCTCGGATTCATGGTGACGCTTTCGATTCTGATGGTGCCCTACGCCTCGTTGCTGATTCCGCTGATGGTGTGGTACAAGAACATTGGTCTGAACGACACCTTGCTCGGCGTCGGTTTGGTCATCACGCTGTTCCAGCTGCCCATGTCCACGTTCATCATGCGCAACGCATTCGATGCCATCCCCAAAGATATGGAAGAAGCTGCCATGGTGGACGGCTGCAATTCTTTCCAAGCGTTGCTGAAGATCTTGGTGCCGGTGGTCAAGCCCTCGATGGTGACGGTCGGCCTGCTCGCTTTCCTTGAAGCATGGAACAACTTCATGATTCCGCTATATCTGTCCAGCTCGGGCAAGAGCACCCTGCCGTTGGCAATGGTGAATATGCGTCAGCAGACGATGGGCGTCATCGATTACGGTGCCACGGAAGCCGGCGTCGTGGTGCTGCTCATCCCCTGTGCGATCCTGTTCTTGGCATTGCAGAAGTATTATGTCAAGGGCTTCATGGCCGGCGCGGTGAAAGGCTAATCATGAACGTAACCATTACCTCATCATTCTGGAAGAAGCGTCGCGACCAGATTGTCGAATCCGTCATCCCCTACCAATGGGGCGTGATGAACGACGAAATCGACACTGTCGTTCCCGACGACCCAGCCGGCAACCAGCTTGCCGACAATAAAAGCCACGCACTCGAGAACTTGCGCATTGCCGCAGGGGAGGAATCCGGCGAATTTCACGGCATGGTCTTCCAAGATTCCGATATTTACAAGTGGCTGGAGGAAGCGGCGTACGCGCTCGCCTATCATCCCGACGAACAGCTGCAAGCGCTCTGCGACCGCACAGTCGACCTCATAGCCCGCGCCCAGCAGCCGGACGGCTATCTGGACACCCCATATCAGATCAAGACCGGCGAATGGGCGCATCGGGAGCGGTTCACCCTGATTCAGCAAAGCCACGAGATGTATGTGATGGGACATTACATTGAAGCGGCCGTTGCCTACCATGAGGTGACAGGCAACGAGCAAGCGCTCGATGTGGCGCGTCGCATGGCCGATTGCCTTGACGTCAATTTTGGTCCTGAAGAAGGCAAGATCCACGGTGCCGACGGACATCCGGAAATCGAGCTTGCGCTCGCCAAGCTCTATGATGCCACAGGCGAAAAGCGCTATCTTGATCTTGCGCGTTATCTCATCGATGTGCGCGGGCAGGATCCGCAATTCTATTCCAATCAGCTGGCCGCCATCGACGGTGATTACATCTTCCGCGACCTTGGTTTCTACAAGCCGACCTATTTCCAGGCCGCCGAGCCTGTGCGCGACCAGCAAACCGCTGACGGGCATGCCGTGCGCGTGGCGTATCTGTGCACCGGCATAGCCCATGTGGCTCGCTTAAGCGGGGATGAGGGGCTGGCGCAGACCGCACGACGCCTGTGGGACAACATCGTGCGCAAGCGCATGTATGTCACTGGCGCGATTGGCTCCACACATGTGGGAGAAGCCTTCACCTATGACTATGACCTGCCCAATGACACCATGTACGGTGAAACCTGCGCGTCGGTGGCAATGAGCATGCTCGCCAAGCAGATGCTGCTTACGGAGCCTCGCGGCGAATATGCCGACGTGCTGGAGCGGGAGCTGTTCAATGGTGCCATTGCCGGCATCTCGCTTGACGGCAAACAGTATTATTACGTCAATGCGCTGGAAGCCACGCCCCAAGGACTTGACAACCCCGACCGGCATCATGTGCTGTCACATCGCGTCGATTGGTTCGGCTGCGCCTGTTGCCCGGCCAATATCGCACGTCTCATCGCTTCGGTGGATCGCTATATCTACACTGAGCGTGACGGCGGGCGCACGGTATTGAGCCACCAGTTCATTGCCAATACGGCTTCGTTTGCATCAGGTCTTCAGGTCGAGCAACATTCTGATTTCCCTTGGGACGGGCATATCGAATACCTCGTGAGCTTGTGTGAGGGCGCTGAACCTGTCCGCTTTGGCGTGCGCATCCCCTCGTGGTCGACGCAATCCTATGCGCTCGCCGTGAACGGCACTCCCGCCAGCGCACATATCGAAAACGGCTTCGTCTACTTTGATGTGCCAGCGGGCTCAACATTAACGCTGACGCTTGATCTCGACATGTTGGTGCGATTGGTGCGAGCCAACTCGCGCGTGCGCGTTGACGCGGGGAAAGTGGCGGTAATGCGCGGCCCCTTGGTATATTGCGCTGAGCAAGCCGACAATGTGGGCGATTTGTGGTCGTATCGTCTCGCCGATAACACGCGCGGTTCCGACGCTCAGGTGGCGTTTGAAAACAATCTGCTTGGCGGCGTTGAAACGATTACTCTGCCGGCCGTGCGTGAGCAAGGCGATCAGGAAGATGCGCCACTGTATATGGACGCCGATGAACCCACCGCAGAAGAAACGACATCCCTCAAGCTCATTCCCTATTACGCATGGGCCAATCGCAATCTTGGCCAGATGTGCGTTTTCCTGCGGCGCTGATAATGATTAAGTGATCACCGCCGGAGGCGTCTGGCCATTGTGCCATAACCCACTGGCGGTGTGCTTGTCTCCGCCTCTTCAGGGTGCCTGAACTGGCTCGCACAGTCGGTAGGCTGGGGCGATACACAGGGAAAGGGGCATGTGATGTCAAGATCTTTCAGAAGCGCGTTGATTGGTGGCGCGGTGATTGCAGGCATGGCTCTCTGGGCCATCGCACCTCGCAGTTTCAGCGACAAACAGCACAGCTGCACGTCGTGCCTTCCTGATGTCCTGTACGCGCACCGAGGGCTGCACGATGCCGGTTCCGGGCTGACCAAAAAGTACGCACGCCACAGCGGCCCCTATGTGGAACTGGCCCGCCGCATGGCCATCAAGGCCGGCTACGGCAATGCCAGAGTCAAAGGGCCCATCGCGCCCGAGAATTCGCTGGCCGCTTTCGCCGCCGCCTGTGAGGCAGGGTATGGAATCGAGTTGGACGTGCGGCGCACCCGCGACGGGCAGATTGTCGTCGCGCACGACCGGACCCTCTTGCGCGTGGCCGGCGACCCCCGCGCCATCGAAAACCTGACCTATGACGAGCTCACCCGCATCCCGTTGTTCCCCACCGCCAAGCCGGGTGACGCGACAGCCGAGCCGTTGCCCGGCAGTCAGGAGCGCCCCGCGCGAGTCAGCACCCCTGCCGCACCTCCGAAGGGGTACCACCAGCATGTGCCGCTGCTCTCCGAGGTGCTCAAACTTGTGGACGGTCGCGTGCCGCTGATCGTGGAATATAAGTCTGTCAACGAGTTTTCATGGGATGCGCGCGATGAGGATCTTATGGAGAAGGGGCACGCTTTACTGAAGGGGTATGAGGGGCCGTATGCCGTCGAATCGTTTCATCCGACTGCTGTGAATTGGTACAAGGAGCATTGGCCCGAAGTCTATCGCGGTCAGGTGGCGCATTGGCCGTCCGCCGACAACGACAAGAGCATCGATCTTAAGCGTTATGCCGCCGGTTTGTTGGCTTTCGACTGGCGTTCAAGGCCGGATTTCATCGCTTACGATTGGCGTGGCGGTTCGATGCCGCAGGTGCGTCTTGCCCGCTTGTTGGGGGCGGTGCCGGTTTCGTGGACGGTGCGCAGTCATGAGGAATTGGCGCAGGCCGAGCGGGATTTCGACCATCACATCTTTGAGGCTTTCGTGCCTGACGGGCAATCGTGAGGTCCTGAGGTTCTCCTACTTGTGGTCTACTTGTGGTAGGGCTCGTGGGCGTTGATTTTGTAGGCGCGATAGATTTGTTCGAGCAGAATCACCCGCATGAGTTGGTGCGGGAAGGTCATGTTCGAAAAGCTCAGGCGATAATTCGCCCGCCTGAGAATGGCGTCGTCCAGCCCGATTGAGCCGCCGATAATGAACTGGAGGTGGCTGGCTCCTTGCAGACCGAGCTGGCTGATTTTGCGGGCGAACCCGACGGAGTCGAGCTGCTGGCTGTCGATGGCCAGCGCAATGACGAACGCGCCGGGCTTGATGTGCCTGGCGATGCGCTCGCCTTCTTTCGCTTTGATTTGCCGTTCCATTCCCTCGGAGGCATGGTCGGGCGTTTTCTCGTCGGCCACCTCAAGGATGTTGAGTTTGCAGTAGCGCCCAAGCCGTTTGGCATATTCCGCAATGCCGTCGCGCAGATACCGTTCTTTCACCTTACCAACGCAGATAACGTCGATATTCATCCGCACTCACTATCCTTCTAATTTTCGAGAGTGATTGGCTGACGCGTGTGGCATCAAGGCGCCCCGAGGGAAGGCGTACAAAGGTACGTCGACCGAGGATCAACGCCAATAACGCTCTGCCAATTTCCGGGAGTGATTGATTAACGTGTGCGGTATCAAGGCGCCCCGAGGGAAGGCGTACGAAGGTACGTCGACCGAGGAGCAACGCCGATGACACTCCGTCAGTCAATCACTCCGTAGAGGCGGTCGCCTGCGTCGCCAAGCCCCGGCACAATGTAGCACTTTTCATTGAGGCTTTCATCGACGGCACAGACTACGACCTTGAAGCTGATGGACGGGTCGATGTGCTCCTCGACGAACTTGATGCCTTCGGGGGCGGCGATGATGTTGATGGCGGTGACGTCCTTGGCGCCGCGCTCGGCCAGATAGTGCGTGGCGGCGACCAGCGTGCCGCCGGTGGCGAGCATCGGGTCGATGAGGAAGCATTGACGCCCGGAGAGGTCTTCGGGCAAGCGGTTGGCGTAGGTGATCTGCTGGGTGGGGTGCTCCTCGTCGCGCTTCATGCCGAGGAAGCCGACTTCGGCGGAGGAAATCATTTTGGTCATGCCGTCGAGCATGCCCAGCCCGGCGCGCAGCACGGGCACGATCAGCGGGCGCGGTTCGGCAATGTGCTTGCCGACCATTGGGGCCACGGGGGTTTCGATGGGTTTGTCGACCACTTCGAGGCCGCGGGTCGCTTCGTAGGTTTCGAGCATGACCAGCTCGCTGATGAGCTCGCGGAAGGTGTGGGACGGGGTGTTCTTGTCTCGCAGCACGGTCAGTTTGTGCGCGACGAGCGGGTGATCCAAAACATGTAATTCCATGGTCTCAACGGTAACACTCTTCCCCCTCCTGTGCGACCGGAGTTGGGTTGCACAGTGGCTTTAAGGTCATGCTTGCATGGGGATCAGCGGCTCGACCGCAGGGATCCCTGCGGATTCGGCTTTCTTCAGATCGTAGGTGTTCTGCAGATTCATCCAGAAATGGGGGCCGGTTCCCAGCGCCAGTCCAAGCAGTATCGACATGCGTGCGGTGATGGCCCGCCTTCCGTGGATGATGTCGCTGATTGCCGATTGGGGGACGCCGATGGTTTTCGCCAGCCGGTAGTGCGAGATTGACAGGGGAGCCAGAAATTCCTCTTCGAGAATCTCCCCGGGGGTGGAGAGCAAATCCGTTGAGACACCTGTGGTGTCGGCGTGTTCAGTGGTAGTCGATGCAACGCACATCGGTCGCCTCCTTATCGTCCCAGCCGAATACCAGCCGCCACTGTCAAACCTCATCTCGATACTACCGCCTTACAGAAGTATTGGCAAGTTTGTGTTGACTAATGGTTCGCACGGTAGCGATTGCGGCTCTATCTTCGCAACAAGCGGGTCGAAAAATGTGGAAATGTGGATAAGTGGGAGGGGCTCTGTCCACAATGCCCGAAATCGCGTCGCTGTCTTTCCTGATTTCGATATGCTCGGTGAACAACTCATAAAGCGTATGGAATATATATCAAAAACATATTGTTTTTATCCCATATTTCATATATATTGAAAGGAGGCAGTGGTGGAGTTCGAATATGATTCCATCCGAAGGAGGAGCGACTATATGAAAACTGCAAAAGCCGCTGATCTTGAGCGTATCTTCGATGAAGGAAAGGAAAGCATCACCGATTACGCGGATATGTCGACCGTCAGGAAGCCGAACAAGGATGAGCAGCGCGCGCTCAGCCTGCAATTGCCCGCCTGGCTTATCGAGACGCTTGACAGCGAGGCCGCCCGCATGGGCGTGAGCCGCCAGGCTGTCATCAAAGTGTGGCTCACCGAGCGTGCCGATAGCTTGGCAAACGCATAACGACTGCTTCCGGCAGACGGTGGGTTCAATGCGATGCGAGAAGCCCGCCGCGAGTGTGCGCACGGGCGCTGGTGTGCCCACCTCATCCTCATCGAGACGGGCAAATTGACAGTCTTTATGTCCCCTATACTAGCTTTTTCGAACGATTCATCCTAGGGTTTTCGAATGGTTCATCCCAGCTTTTAGATGAAGCATTTCTAGGTCTTCAACAGAAACGATCTGGGTGGCGAGGGAGATGCTTTCGGCGAAATGCCGCTATACGCCAAGAGTGTCCAAAGGTATGACCTGAACTCCGTCGTCGCGCCGATGCGCAATCGCGCCGGTGCCGACAATAACGGCCTTCACTGAGGCCGCCCGCTGCCCACGTTCGCGCATCTTCCGATCCAGGGCATTGACGTTCGCGGCGCCGTCTTCGATCTGTGCGCTACCGAGCTTGACTTCGAAGGCACCCCAACGACCGTCGCGCATCTCCACAATCAAGTCCACCTCCAGATGGGAATCATCCCGATAGTGCATAACGTGGGCATCGATGGCGCGGGCATAGACCATGAGGTCGTGCGTGGCCAGGGACTCGAACAGGAATCCCAAAGTCTTCGGATCTGTGCGCAGCGTATCGGTGGTTGCGCCTATTGCGGCTGCCGCTAGGGAAGGATCGGCTAGATGATGCTTGCGTGTTGAGCGTATGCGCACAGGGGAACGCAGCGCCGGAGCCCAAGCGGGCACATCCTCGACCACATGCATGCGCTCCAGCGCCCCCATATATTCGTTAAGTGTGGTTTCCGCCAGTTGGCTGGCCTGCGTTGTCCGCGCGTTGCGCTGGTGGCGCGCTTGGCCGGTGGTGTCTTTGAGCAGCGTTGTTTTGCTGGCGAGTGTCGCTTCATTGCGCCCGAGGGAAGCGAGCAGACGTTGCACGCGCACAGGATCGCGGTTGATGTCGTCCACCTCCGAGATGTCTTCGTGAGCGATGGCGTCCAGATATCCCTCGGCCGTTAGCGATGCCTGCTTGTCGTCGAGTTCAAGTGCCGCCGGCCATCCGCCTCGCACGATGCACTGGCTGATCTGTTCGAGGGTCAGGTGGGATTGCGCCGTATAGGCTTGTCCGTCGAACAGACCGCGTAGGGAGACTTCGGAGCTGGATTTCCCCTGTTCGGCGAGGGTCATCGAGGACATGTGCAAGCGCGCGATTCGCCCTGCGCCGCTATGCATCGGCTGTTGTGATTGTCTGGGCGTGGCGGAACCGGTTAGCAGGAAGCGCCCGTGCGTGGGGTTGGCGTCGCAAATGAACCGCACGGTGTCCCATATCGCGGGCACTTCCTGCCATTCGTCGATGAGGCGAGGTTCGGATCCTTGCATTGCCAGCGAAGGTTCCAGTTGCGCCATGGTGCGGTTGCGGAAGTTGCCTTCGGGGTCTGCCAGGCTGATGGATGAGGCTGCGTGCATGGTGGCGGTGGTGGTTTTCCCGCACCATTTCGGCCCTTCGATGCACACTGCGGGGAATGTTGCCAAATGCTCATCTAATTCTGTGTCGATAATGCGTGGGATATAGGTTGCTGTCATAAAATATCCCTCCTTGTAAAAGCTTGGAATTATTAGTATTCCGGCTTTTTCAAATCTTATATCCTAGCTTTTTCGAATAGTCTACACTAGCTTTTTCGAATGAGGCATTCCAAGGTCTTCAATTCTATTGAATTATTTTGCCGTTTGCGGCAGAATAATTCAATAGAAGCTATCTGGAAGGCGCAGGGATGCTAATACAACGAGACAAATACCTCAATGATCTGGTGTCGCGCATCGGCAACGGCATGATCAAGGTGGTCACGGGCACCAGGCGTTGCGGCAAAACCTTCCTGCTATTCGACCTGTTTGCCGACCATCTACGCTGTCAGGGCGTGGATGACGAGCACATCATCGAGTTGGCCTTGGACGACGAGCTCAACGCCCAATACCGCGACCCACTGAAGATGGCCGAATATCTGCGCTCGCGCATCACGGATGGGCGGCAATCGGACGGGCGGCAATACTATATTCTGCTGGACGAGGTGCAATACGCGATTTCGCGCGCAGAACTGAAAGGCAAAGAACCCCCGCGTCTGTATGGTGTGCTCAATGGTTTGCTGCGCATGCGCAACGTGGATGTGTACGTGACCGGAAGCAATTCGAAAATGCTCTCCACGGATGTGATGACCGAGTTTCGCGGCAGGGGTGATGAAGTGAGGGTTCGCCCGCTGTCGTTCGCGGAGTTCATGCAAGCGTATGACGGTGACGTGCAACACGGCTGGGCCGAATATGCGGTATTCGGCGGCATGCCACTGGTTTTGTCCATGCGAACAGACGAGCAGAAGACGCGATATCTTGAAAACCTGTTCGCGGAAACGTACCTGAAAGACATCGTCGCGCGCAATGGGATTCGGCGTAGCCAAGAGCTCGATGACCTCGTCGATGTGCTGGCCTCGTGTATCGGGGCACTGACCAATCCAGCGAAGATTGAGGCCACGTTCAGAAGCAAGCTGCATTCCACAATCAGCGTGAACACCATCACGTCATACATTGCCTGTCTTGAAGAGGCGTTTGTGATTGATGAGGCTAGGCGTTACGACGTCAAGGGCCGAAAATACATCGGAAGTCCGAAGAAATATTATTTCGAGGATGTCGGATTGAGAAACGCGCGTCTGGGTTTCCGGCAGGTCGAGCAGGCTCACATCATGGAGAACATCATTTACAATGAGCTGCGCATGCGTGGCTATTCCGTCGACGTGGGCGTGGTTGAACATCGTGGCAGCGAGGGTGGCAAGGATGTTCGCAACAATCTTGAAGTCGATTTCGTGGCCAATCTTGGCTCAAGTCGCTACTATATTCAGTCCGCGCTTCAGTTGTCGGATGAGCGCAAGGTTGCGCAGGAGAAAGCGTCGTTGCGCGGCATTGACGACAGCTTCGCCAAGATTGTGCTCGTGCGTGACGTGGTCAAACCCACCCGCGACGAGAAAGGGATATTGACCATGAGCGTATACGACTTCCTGCTGAACGCGAATAGCCTGAATGTCTAGAGAGGGATGGCCGGCGGCGGTATTGCTATACGCCAAGAGTGTTAGTGTGCTGGCTTTTCAAATCTTGTATCCTAGCTTTTTCGAATGGTTCATCCTAGGGTTTTCGAATGATTTATCCTAGCTTTTTCGAATGAGACGTTCCGGCGTTCTTGAATCTGTTGGGTGCGTTGCGGCGTGTCGGTTGGAAAGTGGCGGCTGGTGCATCGTTGTATTAACTGAAGTCGCGTTCGGGGGCGGCGGCTGGTGTATGTTTATAGAACATCAGTGAAGTACAAGGTTGTACTAATTGAAGTGAGAACCCTACGCCACGCGCAGCAGGCGTCGCGTTCACCGCAATCAGGACAACGTTGCACCAAGTAAAACAGACATAAAGAATCCGAGGAGGGATAGCCATGGCGCAACCCAATGGCACAAATAAGGCTTGTCTTGTCGTGGATAACGATTTTCAGGTGGCACCGGTCAGCGACAGGCTGTTCGGCTCCTTCGTGGAGCATCTTGGCCGCTGCGTTTACGGCGGCATCTACGAGCCGGGCCATCCCGAGGCCGATGAAGACGGTTTCCGCAAGGACGTCATCGCCTTGGTGCAGGAGCTGGGCACCACCACCATTCGCTATCCCGGCGGCAACTTCGTTTCCGGCTACCGCTGGGAAGATGGCATCGGCCCCAAGGAATCCCGCCCGCGCCGCCTCGACCTGGCTTGGCATTCCACCGAAACCAATCAGTTCGGCCTGCATGAGATGGCCAAATGGCTGCAGAAGGCCGGCGGCAATGAGCTGATGGAAGCAATCAACCTCGGCACGCGCGGCCTTGAAGAGGCACTCGACCTGCTCGAATACTCCAATATTCCAAGCGGCACCAAGCTGTCGGACGAGCGTCGCGCCAACGGTGCCGAGCAGCCGTTTGACATCAAGATGTGGTGCTTGGGCAACGAAATGGACGGCCCGTGGCAGACCGGCCACAAGTCGGCGGAAGACTACGGCACGCTCGCCGCTTCCGTGGCGCGCGGCATGCGCTCGCTCGACCCGAGCGTGGAACTGGTGGTGTGCGGTTCGTCCGGCCATGACATGGACACATTCGGCCACTGGGAGGAGACGGTGCTCGAGAAGACCTATGATCTGGTCGACTTCGTTTCGTGCCATGCCTACTATCACCCCGAATTGCAGAGCGACGGCAGCCGCGACATGGCGAGTTTCATGGCCTCCGGTGTCGATATGGACGGTTTCATCAAGGATGTCGCCGCCGCAATCGACGCCACCAAGGCGCGCCTCAAGTCCCAGCACGACGTGTACATCTCCTTCGACGAGTGGAATGTGTGGTATCAGGAGGAGGAACCGAGCAAGAACCCCGAAGGCATCGGCAACTGGCCGGTGGCGCCCCGTCTGCTTGAGGATGTCTATACCGCCGCGGATGCCGTGGTGTTCGGCGACCTGATGATCACACTGCTGAGGAACGCCGACCGCGTGCATGCGGCCAGCCTCGCGCAACTGGTGAATGTGATCGCCCCGATCATGACCGAGCCGGGCGGCCCGGCTTGGCGTCAGACCACGTTCTATCCGTTCGCGCTCACCGCCAAGTTGGCCAAGGGCGGCACGGTGCTCGAACCGAAGCTCTCCACCGGCACCTTCGACACTCCCCAATACGGCGAGGTTCCCGCTGTGAACTCGGTCGCCGTGCGCGGCGCCGACGGTTCGGTGACGGTGTTCGCTGCCAATCGCTCGCTTGATACGAGCAGCGATTTCGAGATCGAGCTTCCCAAAGGCTTCGCGGGGCAAACCATCGAAGCCCAGACCCTGCACGAGGACGACATCTTCGCGTGCAACACGCTCGAAGAACGCAATCGCGTGACCCTGCACCCCAATGACACCGTCGCCCTCGATGCGGCCACCGGCACCGTGCGCATGACCCTGCCTCCGGTCTCTTGGACGGCCATCAGCGTGAAGTGAGGCTCGTTTGCTGATGCTTGGCGTCTGGCGCTTGGCATTTGGTGCTTGACATTCGGCGTTTGTCGCTTGTCGCTTGGCGTCTGGCGCCAGGCATCAGCAATCTGGTGTTGAATAAGTGACTGCCAGTCCTAAGTCCATGAAGAGAGCTGGAGGGGGAGGGCGTATGAGCAACCGTGTGACCATCAAAGACGTGGCCCGCGAAGCCGAAGTCTCCATCAAGACGGTGTCCAATGTGCTCAACAACTGCGGCAGCATGCGGCCGGCGACCCGTCAGCGGGTCGAAGAGGCCATGAAGCGCTTGGGCTATACGCTCAATGTGTCGGCGCGGGCCATGAAAACCGGCGGCACGCGCCTCATCGGCTTGGGCATCTTCGATTTCTCGCAGCCGTTCGCGCCGTATCTGGCCGACATCATCATTGATTACGCCCGGCAGCGCGAATACGGCGTGATTATCAATACCTATGGTTCGGCCGGCCAGGGCATTCCCACCATTGTCAATGACACCTACCGACTGGGCGCAGACGGCTGGCTGTTCTTCACCGACCGCCCTCTGGGCAGCGAAGGCGCGGTGCTTGAACAGCCCTATCCGGTGGTGCTCGCCGGAGACTACCTGTCGTATGGCAAGTCCGATCTGGTGACCATGTCGAATGTGGCGGCCGTGAGCGACACAACCGGTCATCTGCTGGATGCTGGGTTGCGGCGAATCGCCCTGTTGGGCGCGCCTCATGATTGCGGGGAAAATCTCCCCTTATCGTTGAAGGATATGGATGAATCCACGAAAAGGGCCATTCTCACGGCCTCGGAGGGGACGCAGCACTTGCGCATGCAGGGATACGTGAAAGCATTTGAACGGCGCGGTTTGCAGGTCGATTGGAGTACAGTAATTTTCGCGCCTTTCTGGAATCAGTCAGGCGGTGTGCGCGCGGCGCGCGAACTGCTGGATTCCGGGGCCCAGCCCGAAGCGATTATCTGTCTGAACGACGCGATGGCGTTCGGCGCGATGCATGAGCTGCAGCGTCGCGGGTTGCGCGTGCCCGAGGACGTGCAGGTCGTCGGCTTCGATAACGTGCCCGAAGGCGAGTTCTCCACGCCTGCGCTGACCACCATTGACCCGCATGTGGAGGATTACGCCCGCCACGCCGTCGACATGCTCATCGAACGCATCGAAGGCTATGACGGCCCCACTCGCACCTACACCACCGATTTCGAACTCGTCGAGCGCGCCTCCACCAGCCTGTAGGTGGCTGGACTGTGGGCTCACGTGGGACTGTCTCGTTAAAAGTGTGCGTTGCTATCGTTCTCGGTTTGTCTTGAGTCGCGGTGCCTATTGCTATTGTTCTCAGTTTGTTTCAAGTTGCGGTGCTATTTGCTGTCGTTCTTGGTTTGTTTTGGGTTGCAGTGCCTGTTGTCTTTGTTTTTAGTGTTCCGTTCAGTTTTCGTGTTGTTTGGCTATTGCGGTGTCTGGCGGCGGATGTTGCCGTGTTCGACACCCCGGACGAACAGCCCAGTGGGCTGTTCGTTTCGATATCAACGGACGGCGTCATTTTGCGGTAATAGATCATTCCCGTGTCCTCTGTAGACCCGTGCCTACGCAGCGGAATCGTTCCCTGCGTGCTTGAGTCACAGTGTCCGTTGCTATATTCTCGGTCTATCTCAAGTCTCAGTGCCTGTTTTTGCTGTTCTCAGTGCGCGTTCCGCCATTTCGTTCTCAGCGTGCGTTTCGCTGTTTTGTCAGGTTTGCGTGTTGTTTGATCGATTCCGGTGTCTGCGGCGGATGTTGCCGTGTTCGACACCCTCCGGGCCGGTAGGCCAAGTCTTACGTCGAACACAGCAACATCCGCCTAGGGCATTCTGACGTAGCCGGTTCATTCCGCCTTGGGCCCCCGCTGGCGGGGGCTGGCCGAGCGTATGCGAGGTCTGGGGGTGGTCTCACTAAGCACGTGTTTGGTCCAACCACCCTCAGTCGCGCATCCGCGCGACAGCTCCCGCCAGCGGGAGCCCAGGGCTGGCTCCTTGTTATTTCGGTCGTGGTATGGTCCGTCCCGTCCTTTGTCATTTCGAGCGGAGCGGTAGCGGAGTCGAGAAATCTTGCCCGTCAGGGCGATGTGCGTGCTGACTCGGGGGAATGATTTCCCCCTTGGGTCTGTTGTGGGCGGTGTGTTTTGTGTGGCGTCTTTCTCCGTGTAATTCCGGGGTTTTCCGGAGGAATTGTGCTGGGGTTTGGCGAGCTGGCTGGGATGTAGTTCGGGGGCAGTTTTGTCCTGGGGGGGGGTAGTTTTTGGCGCTATTGGTGACCCCGTTCTTCCGGGACGGCCGCATGGTTTTCGGCCGGCCGGTGTGCGCGGGTTTCCTCCTCCCCTGATTGGGAAGGCGTTTTCGCGCGCGCGGTTCGCGCGCAAAACGCCGTCTGTTGGGGGAGGGACTGGTAAAAGAAGGAATAGGAGTTTCTTATGATGAGACATTTGTCTCAGGATGGCTTGAAACACCGTGGATGGGCTCGGCGCGTGCTGCTGATGCTGGTGGCGGTGGCCATGGTGGTGCCATTGACGCTGGTGGCCGGCCGGGCCGCGTCGGCCACGACGGTGTTGGGCGACGAGCTGATCTGCTCGTACGATGACGTCACGAATACGGCGAAGATCACGCAGTACGTCCCGTCGGATACGACGGGCAAGGACATCGAGATCCCCGCGACCATCGAGAATAACGGCAAGACGTATGCGATTACGGAGATCGGCGACAGCGTGTTCGCCGGCCGGCAGTTGACCGCGGTCTCGTTCGGTGCCGGCAGCCAGATCAAGACGATCGGCAGTAGTGCGTTCCAGGGGAATGCGTTCACGTCGATCAGCCTGCCGACCTCGCTCACGACGCTGGGCGACGGCGCGTTCAAGAATTGCGTGCAGTTGACGTCGATCAGCCTGCCGGACGGAGTTACGGCCCTGAGTAACAACGTGTTCAATGGTTGTACGCAGTTGACGTCGATCACCCTGCCGTCCACGCTCACGAGCATTGGCAGTAGCGCGTTCAGTAGTTGCGGTCGGCTCATGTCGATAAATCTGCCGACCTCGCTCACGACGCTGGGCAACAGTGCGTTCTATGGTGCGGGTTTGACGTCGGTTGATTTGTCGGGCACGGGGGTCACCGTGATCCCCGCCGACGCGTTCCATAACTGTGGTCGTTTGACGTCGGTGACGTTGAACGACCAGACGACCAGCATCGGCGACAGTGCGTTCTATAATGCTCCGGTCACCGAGTTGGATATTCCCTCGACGATCCAGAGCATCAGCGCTAACGCGTTTGATCAATACCAGGGTTCTGGTCCTAAGCGTGTGGTGATTGACCATGTGCCTGATTCGACCATCCTGAAGGGTACGTTGAGCATACCGAATGGTGTTCTGGTGTGGAAGAAGGACACGGGTGTTGCCGCGGTTGACAATTCGTGTTTCTACTTCGACCAGAACACCGGTACGATTCTCGGCCTGAAAGAGTCCGGGCATGCGAATTGCGAGCATGCGGATTATCACAGTACGGGCGCGAGTCTGGTGTTTCCCGCCCAGATCGGCGGCAAGGACGTGACGAGCATCGCTGCGGGCGCGTTCCATGATTCGCGTTGCGGCAATATTGTTTCGATATCGTTCGAGAAGGGCAGCACGATCACAGAGCTTCCCATCAACGCGTTCTATGGTTGTGGGAAACTCACGTCGGTGACGTTGCCCGACTCGCTGACCACCATCGGCAGCAGCGCGTTCAACGGCACGTCTCTTTCCGAGGTGACGATTCCCGATTCGGTCACGAGCATCGGCGGCGCCGCGTTCGGCACTGCGACGTTGAAGAAGATCAATATCCCCACCAAGAATAAGGGCGATATTTCGGGCTCTCCGTGGGGTGCTACGTATGCTTTGGTGGTGTGGAAGGACCAGACCGAGGACCCGCTGAACGTGACGGTCACTGACGAGAACGGTCTCGAGTGGATTTACAACAGTGCGAGCAAGCAACTGATCAGCTATCTGGGCGCGAAGGGCACCGGCACGGAGGACTTCACGCTTCCTTCGAGGGTGTCGTGGATGGGCGCGGACGGCTACCATACGGAATCCCCGACCAGCACCGTCAATTGGATAATGTCGTCCAAGGGTTCGTTCAATTCGGTGACGGTCCCGGACAACTACACCTCTCTCGGCGTGGGAATTTTCTCTGATACGACGATTGGGAGCCTGAACCTCTCGGAGAAGATCACGTACATCGGCAAACAAGCGTTCAGACGTTGTGGTTTGACGGCGGTCACCCTGCCGGACTCCCTGACCACTTTGGGCGTAGAAGCGTTTACAGGTAACAAGCTGACGACGCTGACGTTGCCGCAGAAGGTGAAGAGCGTGGGGGGCGGCGCGTTCTCCAATTGTGGTTTGACGGAGGTGACTCTGCCGGACTCCCTGACCAGTATAGATGGCTCTGCGTTTGCGAATAACAAGCTGGTCACGGTGACGATCCCGAAGAATATGAACAGCATGAGCAACACCGCGTTCTCGAATAATCCGGATCTGTCGACGATAACTGTTAATCAGTGTCGTTTGAATGCGACCGCTGATTATCCGAAGTCTCCGGATAATGTGAAGAATAATGAGTCGTGGGGTGCGCCGTCGACTGTTAGCGTGTTTTACAAGGATGACCCTGCGCCGGTGATTGTGCCTGACACGGAGGCGAACCGCGCCCTGTCGCAGTCGTCGGATGATATGGCCAAGTTGGATACTGATTGGTCGAAGGCCGTTGTGGTGGATCCCACGAATAATACGGTGACTGTGAAAGTGATTTCGATCATGAACACGACGGGTAAGTCGACGAAGCTCGAAAGCCTGATGGTTGACAACGAGGATGCGACGGGCGGCGAGACGCAGGCGAGTGCTCAGGAGTGGCTTGCGGGTTCGAAGACGGGTATCACTGAGAATGGCACGGTGACGTTCGTGTCGTCGTTCATGGACGCTAACGACAAGAAGCAGTCGGTCACGCAGCAGGTCAATGTGACTTCGTTCCATAATGTCACGTATAAGGCGAATGCGCCGAAGGGCCAGGAGGTCACTGGTCAGGCTCCGACGGATTCGAAGGGTTATGTCGAGGGCTACAAGTTCAAGGCGAAGGATTCGAACGGCATGAAGATCCTGTCGGCCGGTGTGGAGGCGTATGACTTCCTGGGCTGGAGCACGGATCCGAAGGCGACCACGGCGACGTATAAGGCTGGCGCGGATGTGCCTATGACCGCCGATAACATGACCCTGTACGCGGTGTGGCAGGTCAAGTCCGCCGTGAAGTTCAATTTGGACGCGAATGACGGTATGTTCGATGCGACGGCTTCCAAGACGTCGGTGGAGGCGTCGGGTACGCCCGGTTTGAGTCTGAACACGGCGACTGGTTACAAGGAGCCGACGCGTGACGGTTACAAGTTCCTGGGTTGGAGCGCGGACAAGACCGCGGAGAAGCCTTCGACGGTGTTGCCGATTGATTCGGGCAAGACGTATTACGCGGTGTGGGCGAAGGCCACGGATATCACGGTGACGTTCGACGCGAACGGCGGTACGTTGGCCGGTGGCGCGACCACTTCGAGCAGCACCGGCACGTATGACGCGGCGCTGACGGCCCCGACGGCCACGCGTACGGGTTACACGCTCACGGCGAATAACAACTGGAACACCAGTGCGGATGGCAAGGGCACCGTGTTCGCGAACAAGTATCCGGCGAAGTCGGCGACGTACCGGGCCATGTGGACCGCGAATGACAACACGGTCACGTTCAACCAGGGCGCGCAGGGCACGATCGCGAAGAACGCGTCGTACACGGTGAAGACGGATGCGCTGGTGAGCACCGGCACGTCCGGCAGCACGAAGTATTCGGCTCCTCCGGCGTTGACGGTGAACAAGGGGTACACGTTCACGGGTTGGAAGTCCAGCGAGGACGGCCTGGTGTATTCGGATGCGGCCGTGGCGACGTACAAGGTGAAGGGCACCGACGAGAAGAACAAGACCGTGACGTTCACCGCGCAGTACGAGGCGAATGACAAGTGCACGGTGGTGTTCAACGCGAACGGCGGCCAGATCGACAACAAGGCCAAGGACGCGCTCGTGAGCATGAGCGACTTGAAGGACAGGACCTACACCGTGCCGAGTGTTCTGGCGCGTACCGACGGCTACTCGTTCGGTGGCTGGTCCCTGGACGGCAAGACCGCCGTGACCCCGAGCGGCACGTACACGGATGGCGTGACGGTGTACACGGCCTTGTGGAACGCGGACCCCATTAATGTCACGTTCACCGTGAAGAACGACACCGAGGGCGAGGCCGGTGACGGCACGCTGACCGCGGGCAAGCCCACGCTGTCGGTGAAGACCGGCGATGCGTTGGGCGGCGTGACGGGTTACGCGGCCCCGGTGGTGACCGCGACGGCGGGCACCGGCAAGAAGTTCGTTTGCTGGAAGGCCGGTGACGGCACGAAGTACACGCCGGACCAGATCGCGAGCCTGAAGGCCAAGCCGGGCCTGTCGTTCACCGCGGTGTACGAGACGCTGCCGGATATGACGGTCGTGTTCGACTATAACGGCGGCACCATGGACGATAAGTCGTCCTCGTCGCTCACGGGCACGCAGGACATGGCGTATGACCAGAGCAAGGTCCCGGTCCCGACGCGCAACGGCTACGACTTCAAGGGTTGGACGAAGGACGGCAAGGACGCGACCCCGTCGTTGAAGTACGAGAACGCGACCTACACGGCCAAGTGGACCGCGACGGCCAACGACATCAAGTTCACCGTGGCTGCCGATAAGGGTACGCAGACCAAGGGTGCGGCCAGCCTGTCGGTGAATACCGACGCGAAGCTGGGCGACGTGACGGGTTATGTGGCTCCGGAGGTGAGTGCGAAGGACGGTCAGGTGTTCAAGGGCTGGCGTGCCAGCGTGAACGGCGTGAAGGGTGCGTTGTATCAGCCGGAGGATATCGCCACTGTGGTTTCCGAGCCGGGCCTGAATTTCGAGGCGGAGTTCGAGCCCACGCCGACGGTTGAGGTGAAGTTCGACTACGCCGGCGGCAAGGTCGGCGACCAGTCGTCCTCGACTGTCAAGACGAACCAGAACCTGACTGTGGACGTGCCGACCCCGGCGCGTGACGGTTACGAGTTCAACGGTTGGTCGGCGGCGCCTTCGTCCCTGGGCGACTTGGGCAAGGACGCGAAGACGGTGAAGGCGACGACGAACGCGACGTACACGGCCAAGTGGAACGCGGTCGCGACCCCGGTGACGTTCTCCGCGGGCGAGGGCGAGGACAAGCACGGCGAGTTGGCCGAGGGCACGCCGGCCTCGTTGCTGGTGGTGACCGGGCAGAAGCTGGGCACGGACAGGAACCTTCCCGATGACGGGCCGACTGTGGCGCTTGAGGCGGGTTGGAAGTTCCTGGGTTGGAAGTCCAGCGCGGACGGTTTGGTGTACCAGCCCTCGCAGATCAGGGATCTGAAGGCGCAGTACGGCCTGACGTTCACGGCGCAGTACGAGCAGTTGCCCGAGGTGGACACGGTGTACAACTTCAACGGCGGCCGGAACGCCGCGGGCGCGACGTCCGTGACGCTGACCGGCCGTGAGGGCACCGACTACTCCGAGCAGGACTTGGCGAAGGTTCCCGCGAAGGGCGAGTTGACGCGCACGGGCTACACGTTCGACGGCGAGTGGGACACGGTTCCGACGGGCAGGTACGCGGACGTGACGTACACGGCCAAGTGGACGGCGAACGAGAACACGGTGAAGTTCGTGCAGGCCGCGAAGGACGCGCACGGCACGCTGGCGGGCAACACCGAGTACACGGTGACGACCGGCAGCACGGTCGGCGGCAAGCCGACGGTGAGCGTGGCGGACGGCTACCGGTTCGTGGGCTGGGTGTCCAGCGAGAACCAGAAGGTGTACTCGCAGGACACTGTGGACGCGTACGTCGTGACGGGCGCGAACCAGGAGGTCACGTTCACGGCGAAGTATGTGCCGGAGTCGAGCGTGGAGGTGCATTACAACTACGCCGGCGGCTATAACAAGAACGGCGACTCCTCGCTGGTGCTGACCGGCCTGGAGGGCGCGGAGTACTCCGAGGCGGACAGGACGGCCGCCGCCGAGGAGCCGACGCGCACGGGCTGGACGTTCACGGGTTGGGACAAGACCCCGGCCGCGACGTACCAGTCGGTGACGTACACGGCCCAGTGGAAGGTGAACGAGAACAAGGTCACGTTCCTGGCGAACGTCAACGGCACCCTGGCCGGCGATACGACCTATACGGTGAATTCGGGCGCGAAGGTGCCCGGCGAGCCGGCGGTGAGCGCGAAGGCCGGTTGGACGTTCACGGGCTGGCTGTCCAGCGAGGACGAGCGCCTGTACGGCGCGAACGGCGTGAAGGACGGGTACGTCGTCTCGGGGGCGAACGACCCGGTGGTGTTCACCGCGCAGTACGTGCAGAACAACGGCGCGAAGACGGTGTTCAACGCGAACGGCGGCCTGATCGACCAGAAGGACGCCAGCGTGGTCCTCGAGGGCAGGCAGGGCGAGAAGTACACCACGCCGAACAATCCGACGCGTGATGGCTACCGGTTCGTCAAGTGGCTGGACGCGGACGGCAAGGAGCCGACCGGCACGTACGAGACCGAGAGCGCGACCGTGTACGTGGCCCAGTGGGCCGCGGACAGCCACGCGTTGACGTTCAAGCAGGGCGACCGCGGCGCGCTGAGTGGCACCACCGACTACCGGGTGGCCACGGACGCGACGCTGTCGGAAGCCGGCGTCACCGCCCCGAAGGTCGAGGCGGAGGCCGGCTGGTCGCTGGTGGGCTGGCAGTCCGAGGAGTTCGGCCTGGTCACCTCGGAGCAGTTGGCGAACCTGGTGATGCCCGCCAAGGACGTGGAGATGACCGCGCAGTACGCGCAGAACGCGACCGCCACGGTGGTGTTCAACGCGGACGGCGGCCAGATCGGCGGCGAGGGCGTGCTCACCCTGACCGGCCCGCTGGGCACGAAGTACGACGTGCCCGCGAACCCGACCAAGGACGGGTACACGTTCAAGGGCTGGCTCGCGGACGGCAAGAAGGCTGATCCCTCCGGCACGTTCGACGCGGCGTCGCTGGTGCTGACGGCCGACTGGACCGCGGACCCGCACAACGTCACGTTCAATAAGGGCGATCACGGTTCCCTGAAGGGCACCGCGACGTACCAGGTGGCCACGGACGCGAAGCTGAAGGACGTCAAGGCCCCGGAGGTCGCTCCCGAGGCGGGCTGGTCGTTCGTGGGCTGGCTGTCGGACGACTACGGCCTGGTGGCCTCGAACGAACTGGCCAACCTGGTGATGCCGGGCCATGACGTGACCCTGACGGCGCTGTACGCGCAGAGGGCGCACGGCGTGGTGGTGTTCGCCTACAACGGCGGCACGGACACGGACAACAACGCGTCCAAGGTCCTCACCGGACCCATGGGCACCACGTACGCCAAGCCCGCGAACCCGACCCGTACCGGCTACACCTTCACCGGCTGGGACCGCAGCGTGTCGGGCACGTTCGACCAGTCGATGCTGCAGGTCAACGCCACCTGGAAGGCCAACACCTACAAGCTGACCTACAAGCTCGACGGCGGTTCGGACCCGAAGAACCCCGCCACGTACACGTATGGCGTGGGCGCCACCTTGAAGAGCCCGACGAAGGACGGCTGCACGTTCGCGGGTTGGGTTGATCAGGACGGCAAGCAGGTTACCGCGATCGGTGCGTCCGACTTGGGCGACAAGACCCTGACCGCCAAGTGGACGAAGAACCCGAGCACGGAGGGCTTGAACCCCGACGGCGGCACGATCCCGTCGGATTGGACCGGCATGGACGGCAACCTGCCCATCCCGAGCCGCGACGGCTACAAGTTCGATGGCTGGTTTGACGAGGACGGCAACCAGGTGATCACCCTGAAGGATGCGGTGGGCAAGAACCTGACGGCCAAGTGGACGAAGATCGACGACGCGTTCGACCCCGGCGACGGCACGATCCCCGACGACTGGACCGGCGCCGACGGCGAACTGCCCACCCCGACGCTGCCTGGTTACAAGTTCGACGGCTGGTATGACGAGGACGGCAACCTGATCACCACCGTGAAGGACGCCGTGGGTAAGAAGCTGCATGCGAAGTGGACGAAGATCGACGACGCGTTCGACCCCGACGGCGGCACGTTGCCGGACGATTGGACGGGTGAGGATGGCGAGCTGCCGACCCCGACGCGTGACGGTTACCGTTTCGATGGCTGGTACGACGAGGACGGCAACCGGGTGACCACGGTCAAGGACGCGGCCGGCAAGAAGCTGACCGCCCACTGGACCAAGCTGCCCACCGAGTTCGACGTGGACGGCGACGTGACCATCCCCGACGATTGGACCGGCGAGGACGGCAAGCTGCCCGTTCCCAGCAAGCCGGGCTATAAGTTCGACGGCTGGGTGGACGAGGACGGCAACCCCGTGACCAACGTCGAGGACGCGGCCGGTAAGAAGCTGCATCCGAAGTGGACCCCGGTCGACGACGCGTTCGACACCGACGGCGGCAACCTGCCTGACGGTTGGACTGGTGAGGACGGCAAGCTGCCCCTGCCGAGCAAGCCGGGCTATAAGTTCGATGGCTGGTACGACGAGGACGGCAACCGCATCACGAACGTCGAGGACGCCGTGGGCAAGAAGCTGCACGCCAAGTGGACGAATGTGAACGACGCGTTCGACACCGACGGCGGCAACCTGCCCTCCGGCTGGACTGGTGAGGACGGCAAGCTCCCCCTGCCGTACAAGCCCGGCAGCAAGTTCGACGGCTGGTATGACGAGCAGGGCAACCTGATCACCAACCTCGAGGACGCCATCGGCAAGAAGCTGCACGTCAAGTGGACCAGCGTCGCGGACGCGTTCGACGCCAACGGCGGCAACATCCCCGCCGACTGGACCGGCGAGGACGGCAAGCTGCCCGTCCCGACGCGTGAGGGCTACACGTTCGAGGGCTGGTACGACGACGAGGGCAACCTGATCACCAACCTCGAGGATGCGATCGGCAAGAAGCTGCACGCCCGCTGGAGCAAGGTCAACGCCCTGGCCTCCACCGGCGCCACCGGCTTCGCCGCGGGCCTGACCGCCCTGGCCCTGGCCGCCACCGGCTTCGCCGCCAGCGGCGCGCGCCGTAAGCGCTCCCACTAAACCGAACAACCGGCCCGGCCGGGCTTAAACCGCCCGGCCACCGGCCGGACCGGGCTAGCGCCCGGCTGGCCGACCGGTTGACGGTTCCGAGAAAGGCGGGGGACATGGGGCTCGCGCCCCGTGGTTCCCCGCCTTTCCTCATCCCCAATCTTGGTTTTGTGTCCCTTGGCCCCCGCTGGACGAAGAGCCCTGTGGGCTCTTCGTGACAGCGAGCAGCGATAGCGTCGCGAGCGTCGCATAAGACGTCGGGGGCTGTCGGCCGCAGGGCCGACTGGGGGTGGTGCGGGCGTGGTCACGTGACTGGCGTGACCACCCCCAGTCGCGCATCCGCGCGACAGCCCCCGCCTGCGGGGGCCTCTAATTCTGAATCTGTTTGAAAGGGACGGTGCATGATGCCTGAGCCGCAAAGTTTTACGTCGGGTCAGCGGGCGTATTTGTCGTCGTTGGCTGCGGTGGACAGTATTGACGCGTCCTCGCGCATCCGCTACGCGGACTGGTTCCGCGTCGAGTGCATGCGCCGCTACCGGGAGGGCGAGAAGCCCGCGGCCCTGTTCCGCGAGGCCGGTCTGGATCCCAAGATCGTCGGCTACAAGCGCATCGAGCGCGCCTTCGCCCGATGGAAGCAGTCTCCCGATCCGCCCGTGCCGCAGCGTAAACCCGTCGACCCGCGCGACCAGCTCATCGCCGCCCAGGCCCTGCGTATCCAGCAACTAGAAGAAGAACTCCGCCTCAAACAGGAATAACCGCGCCGCCCCCAAACGGACACCGACACCCACGTTCATATCTATTCCAAGGAACCGTTGTTGCGGCGAGCCAGTGAGGTCGTTTCGGCAATTGCCCTGCTGTCTATTGCAGGTGTCGCTCTTGGGAAATACCTGACCTCAAAGAGAGGCAAAGGCAAGCGCCATTCGGCGCGGCTACCGAGTTGAGTCAAGGTACGCCTTGAAGCCGTCAACGCCCCATAGCGCGATATTGGTCACCCAGTCCTCTTGCCGGAATCTTTCCAGCGAAAACCTGATTGCCTTGCCGGTGCCGAAATGGTCATGGGCGAGCCGCAGGCTTTTCGCTTTCACATTGGTGCTGGACTTGACTTCAATCGGATAAATCAGCCCCTGGTGCTCAAGAGCAAAGTCGATTTCCGCCCTGCCGTTCGGATTGGCCCAATAGTACGGCGAATAGCCCGCGGAGACGAGCTGTTGGCACACATATTGCTCAGCCAACGAACCTTTGAATTCAACGAAGGCGTTTGTTCCTTCAAGAATGGTGCTCGCGCTGATGTCGGCCAAGGCTCCCAGCAGCCCGACATCGACGGTGAACAGCTTGAATGCGGACGCATCCGTATAGCCCGCGAGCGGGGTTTTCAACGCCGAGACGCAAGGTATGCGTGATGTGATGCCGTAGTCGCCAAGCCACATAAGGCTTTCTTCAAATTCACGAGCTCTCGCACCGGGGCGTACGACTCCATAGATAAACTTACGATGTTCCTTGGCAAGCTGGGAGGGGATTGCGCCCCAAGCCAGTCGGATTCGTTCGATGATTCTCGCCGGCGCATGTTTGGAAAAATCGAGGTCGTATGAATCCAAGATGCTCCGCTGCTCTTCGCGCACCTGCTCCCAATCGCCGCCGGCCAGGCGCGTGACCACGGCCGATGGCATGCCCCCGGTAAACATATAGGTTTTGAGCAGATCGTTGAGGCGCGGTTCGAATGCCGCGTTGATGCTGTCGAACCTGCCATCCCTGATCATGTCCGAGAGCTGTTCCTGCCCGGTGTTTTCCAGAAACTCAGTGAACGTCAGCGGGTGAAGTGTCATCATGTTCACTTTGCCCACGGGAAAAGAATCGTTGTTGTGCTTGGAAACTCCCATGTAAGAGCCTGTAGCGATAACGTGGTATTCGCGGGCTTCCTCACAGAAATACTTCAGGGCCGTCAGCGCTTTGGGGCATTCCTGAACTTCGTCGAAAAAGATAAGGGTGTCTTGCTGTGCAACATTTTGTGATGTGTATATTTTCAAATTATCTATGAGCGAGTGGGGGTTGAGCGGCCCGTCAAAAAGTGCTTTGGCTTGCGGGTCGCGCATAAAATCAATACGCAACACGTTCTCATACGAGGTGCGGCCGAACTCGGTGACGGCCCATGTCTTGCCGGTCTGCCGTGCGCCCCGAAGCAGCAGCGGCTTGCGGTCGGTGCTTTCCTTCCAGGTGCGAAGATCGTCCAGGATCCGTCTGTGAAGTTTCATGACCGTCGTTCCTTTCTCGCCCGGGGATGCCCATCTTCGGCCAAGCTGTCTGCTTTGCCGACTTTATTTGTACTATATCATCCAATAATGTGGTTGAGAATCACATTATTTCATCCAATAATGTGGTTGAGAATCACATTTATGGATGGAATTGGGTTTCTTGGGAACGACGGATCTGATTGGGCTGGCGCTGTATTCAATCACTTTGGCCGTCTATCTGGCGCGCAACAAGGCGATTTCCATCCAGTAAGAACAAATCGAGCGCTGGCAGACGGCGCGCTGACCGCGGCCATTCGATATTCCACCTGCTCTTGGACGATATATTGGTTCCAAGCGCCGACGTGGGCGCGGAACTATATGCGTGATTGTTATGGCATGGAGGTTGGTATGAAGGCTTTGAACCCGCCGATGGGTTGGAATAGCTGGGACAGTTACGGCACCACCGTCACCGAGGAGGAAGTGCTGGCGAACGCCGCGCTGATGGCCGAGCGGCTGAAGGGCGCGGGTTGGGACACCGTGGTTGTGGACATTGCATGGTACGACCCGACGGCCAAAGCGCACGGCTACAACACGGACGCGCCACTGGTGCTTGACGAATACGGACGCCAGATGCCTGATCCGGCACGTTTCCCCTCGGCGGCGGGCGGTGCGGGGTTTGCGCCGCTGGCCGAGCGCATCCACGCGATGGGTTTGAACTTCGGCATTCATGTCATGCGCGGCATTCCGCGCTTGGCCGTCGAGCGCGATCTGCCAATCAAGGGCACCTCGTGGACGGCACGGGACGTGGTGGATAAGGAACATGTGTGCGTGTGGAACCCCGACAATTATGGTCTCGACCAGTCGCATCCCGGCGCTCAGGCTTGGTATGACGCGCAAATCGACCAGTTCGCCGAGTGGGGCGTGGATTTTCTCAAAGTCGATGACATGCAAACCCCGTTCCACCGCGACGAGATTTTCGCCTATCATCGAGCCATCGAACGCGCCGAGCGGGCGCACGGCTGCGACATCACGCTGTCGCTGTCGCCTGGCGGCTGGCTGCCCACGATGCATGTCGATTTTCTGCGTCAGGTGGCTCAGATGTGGCGCATCAGCGACGACTTGTGGGATCGATGGGACGACATCAAGGCGCAATTCGCGCGCTTGGCGCGTTGGGTGCTTTTCCAACAGACCGGGCATTGGGCCGACGCTGACATGCTGCCGCTGGGGCATATCGGGCTGCGAGCCGAACGCGGGGACGACCGCCAATGCGCGCTCAGTGAAGAGGAGCAGCGCACGTTGCTGACGCTGTGGTGCATGGGGCGCTCGCCGTTGATGGTCGGCGGCGACCTGCCCACCAGCGACGAGAAAACGTTGCGATTGCTGGCCAACCCGGCTTTGCGCGAAGTGACCGCCGGGTCGGCGCGCAACGCCGAAATCATCCGCGAGCCGCTGGCCGATGTGTGGGGCGAGAGCACCGAGCATGCCGGCGAATACATCGTATGGCGCGCCGACGCAGCCGATTGGGGCGATGGCACCACCACCGCCCATCCCGGCGGGGTGTACGCCGCGCTGTTCTGGACGGGCGGCGAACCCAAGCAGGTGCGCGTGGCGCTTTCGTCGCTGGTCGGTCTTGAGCGATCCGGCAAGCAGTGGCACATGTGCGATCTGTGGAACGGCGAAGGCGAGGCGAGCGTGCATCTCGAAGGTGAGGGGGCATATCGTGAACTCGTGGCTCAACTGGCACCTCACGGGGTGGCATGGCTGGTTTTGGAGCCGGGCGAATAGGGGTGGCGACAGCGTCGACACCGCGATGATTCAGAGCTTAGCGGTGATTTTCCGTGGGTTATGAGAGCTATCTCGCTTACGTGTGGCAGCCTGGCGAGCGAACCCCGACTATGGGCGTTGGCGTTCCAAGGCCCATAGTCGGGGTTTCATCTGAAGGGCTGCCACACGTAAGCGAGATAGGCTGCCTGAACGCCGTTTTGGATGGTTATTCGGCTCAGGAGGCGAAGAGGTTGCCGGGGAAACCGGCGCTGACTTGGGCATGGCGGGTGGCGGTCAATAGGGCGCAGTCGAAGGTGAAGTGCGCTCGCAGTTGTTGCGGTTGAGTGACGAAGAGCGCGGTGGCCAGGCCGTCGGCCAGAGCCGTAGGGATGTTCCGGGGCGCGGCTTCGCCGTTGCCATTCACGTATGTCCAAGTGGCCGCGACCTGGTCTGCGGGGCGCCCATCAATGGCATTGAGCAAGTGATGCAACCGGTGGCCTGCGGCCTCGCCCCAGTGACGCCGGCTGGGGGCGCTGGCGCAGAACGCGCCCGAAGTCACGCTGGCCGTGCCCACCGCGCGGGCGGGGTCGGCTGGATCCTCAAGTGCAATGGTGATTGGAGATCCCGGGGAGTGGATAAGCAAATCCCCGCCGGCGTCGATGACGAACCGAGGCGAAACGGGGCGAATCATCGCAGCAATCAGATCAACCAGATAGCCCTTGCCACACGCGCCGAAGTCCAACGACACCGGGCGCTTGGTGACCAGTGTGGTGTCGTGACGTTCCACATCGGAGCGCCACGTGGGCCGGCCGCGCAACGCGCCCAAGCGCTCGCCGGCACCGGCTTCCACAACGAACGAATACGCGGCGTCATAGCCCAGCCGAATCAGGTCCTCGCCCACACAGGGGTCGATGGCACCTTCAGTGGCATCTCCCAGCCGGTCGTATAACTCGAACAGCCCGCGCGCCCAGTCGGGGAAATCGAACGAACCGCCGTGGCGGGCCTCGCGCATGGAGGCAACCAGCGAATCCTCGCGGAAGCGCGACAACGCGCGCTCGTAGCCATCGATACATGCCTCGATGGCCGTTCGCTCGCACGCCGCCGCCGACTGAACCAACAACCCGGTGCCCAGTGCCTCGGGGAACGCCAGCGTATATGGCATGCAGTCGGCCAGAGAACTCATGCTCCCTATCCTAAGCCGGGTTCTAAGCCGGCAACATAAGCTCTTTGTGAGCGCGGCGATTCACGCGCGCCGGCGCTGGGTGAGGGTGTAGGCGGCGAACAGCACGGCGAGCCAGATCACGCCGGCCGCCACCGCGATGCAATAGCTACTCGAGAAGCACATCAGCACCACGATAAGCGCGAGGAACGCAATCACCAGATAGGGCATGACCGTCGCGAACGGCAGCTTGAAACTGAGCCGATCCAGCGCATCCGCGCCCTTGAGCCCCTTGAGCTCGGCAGGGCCGTCGCCGGCGGCCACCACGCGCCGGAACTTCACTTCGGTGATCATGATCATCGTCCAGTTGATCACGGCGGAGATCGTCGCAATGGACATCAGATAGTTGAACGCGAAATTGGGCCATACGAACACCACCACAACCGCGATGGCAATGATGATCGCGGAAGTGACGACGCCGCCGACCGGCACGCCGCGCGAGTTGAGCTTGCCGAGGTAGGCGGGCGCGTTGCCCTGTTTGGCCAGCGAATACAGCATGCGCGAGTTGGCGTACAGGCCGGAGTTATAGACGCTCATCACGGCGGTGAGGCACACGAAATTCAGAATGCCGGCGGCGGCGTGCACGCCCACCGAATCGAAGATCTGCACGAACGGGCTGGACTCGCCGTCGATGGTGTTCCAAGGCACCACGGCCATAATCACGCCCAGCGCGCAGATGTAGAACACGAGAATGCGCCAGATGATGCTGTTCGTCGCCTTCGGGATGGTGGTGCGCGGTTCGGCGGTTTCGCCCGCGGTGATGCCGATGAGCTCGGTGCCGCCGAAACTGAACATCACCACGACCAGCGCCATCAGCAGGCCGGTCCACGTGCCGTCGGCGTTGCGCGACATCAGGCCGTTCGGCAGGAAGCCGCCGCCCACGTTGAACCAGTTGGCAATGGAGGCGCGCACGCCCGAAGCGGTGGGCACGTTGGCGATAATCACCCACAGGCCGCCGAGAATCATGGCAATGACGGCCACGATTTTGATGGCGGCGAACCAGAACTCGAACTCGCCGAACTTGCTCACACCCAGCAGGTTCAGCGCGGCGATGGCCACCAGAAACACCACGGCGGACACCCACTTGGGGATGTTCGGGAACCAGTAGTTGACGAACGAACCCACCACGGCCAGCTCCACCATGGACACCAGCACGTAGTTGAACCAATAGTTCCAGCCGGAAATGAAGCCGGCGCGCTTCGACCAGTAGCGCGTGGCGTAATAACTGAACGCACCCGCCTTCGGGTCTTCCACCGCCATTTCCGCCAGCGCGCGCACGATCATGAAAATCACCAGTCCGCCGATGAGATATGCCAGCAGAATGGACGGGCCGGCCAGCGCAATCGACTCGCTTGAACCATAGAACAGGCCGGTGCCGATTGCGCCGCCGAGGGCGATCAGCTGGATATGACGGTTTTTCAGTGATTTGCGCAACGTGGCGGGCACGGGTACATCGTCGGTTTCGCGCGGCTTCTTCTCGCTCATGTGTTCTGTTCTCTCTGCTTTTCTTTGCTTTTAGGCGATTTTGGGTGAATCCGTTGCCATTGTAAGAGCGGGGGGCTACGCGCGGTTGGCGGGGTATGGCGGCGCGTGCCATGCGCGGTGGGTTGCCTTGGCGGGTGGTGCGTGGGTGATGCTCAGATGGCGCTCGGGTGGCGCTCGGGTAGTGCGCGCGCGGCGAATGTGGAGCTTCACGACTGGCCATGTAACGGGCCGTTTTCTTGCGGCGGAGTAATGTAGCTCACATTATGCAGCCAGAAGAAGCAACACGCAGCAGCCGAACCGCGCAGACGGGCCACCAAGAGGCGAGCCAGCCTGCCGGCCAACCCAGCCTGAAATCCGTCGAAAGCCTCGATGAAGGCAACAGCATGGCGCGCGGCCTGAACAACCGGCACGTGCAGTTCATCGCCATCGGCGGCACCATCGGCACCGGCCTGTTCCTCGGCTCCGGCAAATCGATCGCGCTGACCGGCCCGTCCATCATCTTCGTGTATATCGGCGTCGGCGTGATCATGTTCCTGCTCATGCGCGCCATCGGCGAGATGATGTACCGCGACCCGAGCCAGCACACCTTCATCAACTTCATCGACCGCTACCTCGGCCACGGCTGGGGCAAGTTCGCCGGCTGGACGTATTGGATCGTGCTCATCCTGACGGGCATGACCGAAATCACGGCCGTCAGTACCTATTTCGTCACGTTCTTCGGCATGCTCGGCATCGAGCTGCAGAGCTGGAAATGGCTTATCGAACTGTGCTTCCTGGTGGTCTTAAGCGCCATCAATCTCATCGCCGTCAAGGTGTTCGGTGAGGCGGAGTTCTGGTTCTCGATGATCAAAATCACGCTGATTGTGGGGCTGATCGCCACCGCCGTGGTGATGCTGGTGATCGGGTTCCATTACCCGGCCTCCACCATCGAGGGGGTGGACGGCACGGTGCCGGGCGCCGGCGTGAGCCTTTCCAATCTCTTCAGCGACTTCGCCATCGCGCCGAACGGCTGGCTGAACTTCTTCATGAGTTTCCAGATGGTGTTTTTCGCCTATCTGCTCATCGAGTTCGTGGGCGTCACCGTCTCCGAGACGCAGAACCCGCGCAAGGTGTTGCCGAAGGCCGTCAACGAGATCATCATGCGTATTCTCATCTTCTATGTGGGCGCGCTGGTGGCCATCATGGCCATCGTGCCGTGGCGCAATTTCAAGCCGAACAAGGATGGCTCCTACCCCTCGCCGTTCATCATGGTGTTCAAATACGCCGGCCTTGACTGGGCCGCCGCGCTGGTGTTCTTCGTGGTGATCACCGCGGCCGCCTCGTCGCTGAACTCGCTGCTGTATTCCTCCGGGCGCCATTTGTATCAGTTGGCGCATGATTCCAACGTGCCGGCGCTGGGCAAGCTGGGCGTCGTTTCGTCGCGCAAGGTGCCGGCGCGGGCCATCATCGCTTCCGGCTGCATGATCGTGCTTTCGCCGATCATCAATATGCTGCCGGGCATCTCCAGCGCGTTCGTGCTGTTCTCGTCCGCCGCCAGCGCCGTGGTGATTTTCATCTATGTGCTGACCATGCTGGCGCACCGCCGCTACCGCGTTTCGGACGATTTCATCCCCGACGGTTTCCTGATGCCCGCTTGGAAAGTGACCGACTGGATTGCCGTTGCGTTCTTCGTGTTCGTCTATGGCACGCTGTTCCTCTCCACCGACACGCGCTTGCCCGCCATCGCCGGCCTGGTCTGGCTGCTGGCTTTCGGTGGCTACTGTGTGTTGCGCGAGCGCTCCAAGCGCTGAGCGGTTCCGACGGCCTTGTGGGTTCCTTGGGTTCTATGGGTTCCAAGGGTTCTATAATGTGACAAATCACCCCTGAAATAGGCTCTATAATGTTACAAATTGCCAGCAAAACTGGCTCTATAATGTTACAAAACACCTCTAAAACGGCTCTATAAAGCCATTTTCGCCAACTCACGCTCCCAAGGCTCGAATCGGTACCGCTAACACCCCATCCTCGCGCAGGTAACTGTAATCGCCGGTTCCCGTAAGTACCATCAGAAACGCCGGCTCGTGCATCTTCGTGGTATCGATTTTGGCGGCAAGGGTTTTGAGGGTGGCCGCGCCCTCTTCGATGAGACGGTCGCCCCCCAACTTGATTTCGACGAGACCATAGTCGCCGTTGCGCAGGTGAATGACCGCGTCGCTCTCCAGCCCGGATTTGTCGCGGTAATGGAACACCGAACCGTCCAATGCGTCGGCATAGACGCGCAGATCGCGGATGCACATGCTCTCAAACAGCAAGCCGAACGTCTCCAAGTCATTCAGCAGCTCCTCCGGCCCGGTCTGCAGCGCGACGGCGGCAATCGACGGGTCGCAGAAGTGCCTTGTCGCAGAAGTGCGTATGGCGGTTTTCGAGCGCAGGTTCGGGTTCCAAGCCGCAAGGTCTTCGATGACGAACAACTTGCGCAGCGCCTCGACGTATTCGAGAAATGTGGATTGCGACATGTCCACGCCCGCGGCGCGCAGGTCCTGCTGCATGCTGGCAAGCGTCCCCTGCGACGAGATCATGCGCGCGTAGGAACGCAGCAACATGCGCGTATGGGAAGGGTTTCGTTTGATGTCGTCGACCCGCGAGACGTCGATTTCCACCACGGCGTCGACGTAATCGATCGCCTGGCGCAGCGCGACTCGTTCCGTGCGGCCTATCGCCCGGGGCCAACCTCCACGGCAGGTGAGGAACGCCAGATCGCGCAGGTCGCCTTCCTGCGCCCGGGCGGCTGGTTTGTCCCCTTGAAAAAGGCTGCGAAGCGAGACGGATCCTGTCGATTCTTCGGACTCCAGCAGGGACATGGTTCGCATCTTCATTCGTGCGATGCGCCCGGTTCCCGTGTGCTTGAGCGCGTCAAGGTCGATTGGCACGCTGGAGCCGGTGAGGATGAATTGGCCAAACTCGTCCCGGTGATCGACTTCGAAGCGCACGGCATCCCAGATGCTGGGGGCGTCCTGCCATTCGTCGATGAGCCGGGGAACGCCGCCCTGTAGCAGCAGGCTGGGGTTCAGCTCGGCCAGCTGCAGATTTTGGGCTCGGGTTTTCGGGTCTTGCATGTACACGGCACTATGCGCCAGCTGCTCGGCGGTGGACGTCTTGCCGCACCACTTCGCTCCCTCGATAAGAATGGCTCCTGTTGCGTCGAGACGATCGCGCAAAACCTGATCATAAATTCTGCTCATATATCGTTTCATCTTGACGCTCCAAAATCGTTGCTATTTCAGTGTTTTTCGCACTTTCACTACAGCAGTTGGCCAGTTTTCACTACGGTAGTTGGCCAATTTTTACTATAGCAGTTGGCAACATTTTACTACAGCAGTTGGCCAATTTTCACTACGGTAGTTGGCACATGGTGACGAGGCGATGGTGACTCGCGACGAGTGATTGGTGCGAGCGCTCCAAGCGCTGAGCGGTTCCGACGGCCTTATGGGGTTCATGGGTTCCATAGGCTCCTCGGGTTCTATAATGTGACAAATCACCCCTAAAACCAGCTCTATAATGTTACAAATTGCCAGCAAAACCGGCTCTATAATGTTACAAAAGAGCCTTAAAACGGCTCTATAATGTTACAAGACAGAGAATAAACGGCTTTATTGCAACGATTTTCAGGGGGCTGTCATGCTGAAACGCAAGGCGATGCAAAAACTCGAATTCTGGAAGAGCCACAAAGGCAAGCAAGCCATGCTGGTCGACGGGGCGAGACAAGTCGGCAAGTCAACTCTGATTGGGGAGTTCGGGCGAACCCACTACCGCCACATGGCGCGGATCGACTTCATTGATTCGCCCCAGGCTCGCGCGGCCGTGGACGCAACGAATACGGCCGATGATCTGTTCCTGGCGATCTCCGCCTACTCCAACGATGAGCTGGTTCCCGGCGAGACGCTGGTGTTCCTTGATGAGATTCAAGCCTGTTCCGATGTGGTGACGAAGGTGAAATTTCTTGTTGAGCGCTATCCCGAGTACGATTTCGTGCTTTCCGGTTCGTTGCTGGGGGTTGAAATCACGTCGATTGAGTCAGTGCCGGTCGGTTATCTTGATTCATTCACGATGTATCCTCTGGATTTTGAGGAATACTGTTGGGCGGCGGGCGTGCCTTCGAATGTCATCGAAGAGGTGCGTAACGCCTACCAGGAGCGTCGCGCGGTCAACGAGGCCGTCCATCGCCGAATGACGGATCTGTTCCATGATTACCTGCTGACGGGCGGTATGCCGGATCCCGTAAATGTGTTTCTCGAACAACACAACATACAGGCGCTTCGCAATCGCCAGCGCGCCATCATCAATCGATATCGGGAAGATATCTCGAAATATGCGGATTCCGTCACCCAAGCGCGCATGATTCGGCGCATCTTCGATCTGCTGCCCAGCGAACTCAATCAGCAGAACAAGCGGTTCCGTGTCACCAGCCTGGGCAAAGGGGCGCGAATGGATCGCAGCGAAGACGGCTTTCTCTGGCTCGTCGATGCGGGCGTGGCTTTGCCGGTATATAACGTCGACGAGCCGCGTTACCCGCTGATGATGTCGATGAAATCGCGTCTGTTCAAGTTGTTCCTGAACGACGTGGGGTTGCTGACCTGCATGTGCGGCATGGATGTGGCGCGTGATTTGCTCAACGACCGCACGGACATCAACTATGGCGCGTTGTACGAGAATGTTGTTGCGCAGGAACTTGCGGCGCACGGGTTCTCGTCCTATTACTTCAAGAACAACGCCATCGGCGAGCTGGACTTCGTCGTCGAGCATCCTCGGGGGAGGGTTACCCCGATTGAGGTCAAGTCCGGCAAGTCGTATAAGCGCCACAGCGCAATGAGCAAGGCCCTGTCCATTGCGAACTATGGCATGGATCGTGGCATCGTGTTGGCGGAAACGAATGTGCAGGTGGGTGACAGCATTGATTACCTGCCCGTTTACATGATGTCGCAATTGCAATACGACGAGTAGAGAATCGGCACCAGTGCCGGTGATGGAAAAATCGTTGCAATTTCAGTGTTTTAGCACTTTTTACTACAGTAGTTGGCCAATTTTCACTACAGCAGTTGGCCAATTTTCACTACAGTAGTTGGCACATGGTGACGAGGCGATGGGGGCTCGTGGCGAGTGGCTGGTGTGGGGAATTAATTGTTTATGATATAAGATATCTTGATTGGTCGAAGGGTCTGAAAGGCGGCCGCATGGGATTTGAACGGGAAATGTTCGACGAGTTGATGAGCAACATCTGGGACAAGCGATCCCGTATGCAGCAGGAGATATCACGCGGCACGAAGGGTGAGCCGTTCGTCGTCCAGGAACTGTCGCGCAAAGGCCCGCAAACGCCTTCCCAGCTGGCGCAGGCGATGAAAGCCACCACCGGGCGCATCTCCACGCTGTTGTCCGTCTTGGAAAAGAAGGGGCAGATTGTGCGTGAGGCCGATCCTGCCGACCGGCGCATCGTGCATGTCAGCCTGACCCAAGCGGGGGAGCGTCGCGCGCGGAAGCAGCGTGACGAGATGCGTGAGGCGGTGTGCTGGATTTTTTCGCAGATGGGAGAGCGGCGCACCCGCGAATTCGTCGATCTGTCCATCGAATTCACCACATACATGAGCCTATGTATGCCCGGCAAACCGCGGCCCACCCCCGAGGAAGTCCGCGCGGCGTTCGCTCAGGATGAAGTTTAAAATAACTTACAGTATAAGTGATTTAATACTGTAAGCAATCTGTGAGCAATCTGTAGGCAACCACAGACCATACCAGCAGGAACTACAAGAACAGAAGGAAACACATGCTTCGCATTATGCGATATCTATCCAAAGCGGAGATAGGGCAAATGCTGATTGCGCTGGTCAGCATCGTCGGGCAAATCTGGCTCGACCTGACTCTGCCGGACTACATGGCCGACATCACCACGCTTGTCGAGACACCCGGCAGCGCCATGCGCGACATCTGGATCGCGGGCGGCAAGATGCTGGCCATCTCGCTCGGATCGGTCGCCTGCGCCATCATCACCGGCTATATCGCAGCGCGGGTGGGTGCCTCGTTCAGCCAGCGGCTGCGCTCACTGGAGTTTCGCAAGGTCGAAAGCTTCGGGCCGGCCGAAATGAGCCGGTTCTCCACCGCCTCGCTGATCACGCGCTCCACCAACGACATCACGCAAATCCAGATGTTCATCACGATGGGCCTGATGATGATCGTCAAATCGCCGATCATGGCGGTGTGGGCCGTGTGCAAGATCGCGGGCAAGGGTTTTGAATGGACGCTTGCCACGGGCATCGCCGTCGTCGTGCTGATGGTGGCCATCACCGTGCTGATGGCCATGGTCATGCCGAAGTTCAAGTCCATGCAGCGCCTGACCGACAACATCAACCTGGTGGCCCGCGAAAACCTCACCGGCCTGCGCGTGGTGCGCGCCTACAATGCCGAGGGCTATCAGGAAGCCAAGTTCAGCGAGGCCAACAAGGCCCTGACCGACACCCAGCTGTTCACCAACCGCGCGATGGCGTTCATGATGCCGCTGATGAACACCATCATGAATGGACTGATGCTCGCCGTCTATTGGATCGGCGCCAGCCTGATTGAGTCGGCCCAGATGACGGACAAACTCACCGTCTTCTCCGATATGGTCGTGTTTTCCAGCTATTCCGTGCAGGTGATTATGAGCTTCCTGCTGATGAGCATGGTATTTGTGCTGTGGCCGCGCGCCGACGTGTCCGCCCAGCGCGTGATGGAGGTCATCGACACCGAGCCGCTGATCAAGGACGGCAACCACGAGAAAGGGCTGCCGGGCCAGGCCGGCGAAATCGAGTTCCGCGACGTGAGTTTCACCTACCCGGACTCGCGCGAAGCCATGCTCGAAGGCATCAGCTTCACCGCCCAGCGCGGCGAAACGGTCGCGTTCATCGGTTCCACCGGCTCCGGCAAATCCTCGCTGGTCAACCTCGTGCCGCGCTTCTATGACGCCACGCAAGGTCAGGTGCTGGTGGACGGCGTGGACGTGCGCGACTATACGCTCAAAGCCTTGCGCGGCAAAATCGGCTACGTGTCCCAGCAGTCGTTCCTGTTCAAAGGCACCATCGCCTCCAACGTGAGCTATGGCTACCAGTCGGGCGGAACGGACCAGCAAGCCGGCGCGTCCGGTACTTTCGGTACATCCGATACTCTCGATAACGATGTCATCGAGATAGCCGACACCTCCACACGCGCCGGGCGCAAACGGGAAAAGGAGCTGCTGGAAGCGCAATCGAAACGCACGCTCAGTGCCGGGCAGATGGACGAGGTGCGCAAGGCCTGCGAAGTCGCGCAAGCCACCGAGTTCATCAACAGGAAAGAGCAGGGTTACGAAGCGCACATCGCGCAGGGCGGCTCGAATGTGTCCGGCGGGCAGAAGCAGCGCTTGTCCATCGCCCGCGCGGTCTATCGCCACCCCGAGATTCTGATCTTCGACGACTCCTTCTCCGCGCTCGATTTCAAAACCGACCGCGCCGTGCGCGACGCGCTCGCCAGCGAGGCCAAGGATTCGACCAAGCTCATCGTCGCGCAGCGCATCGGCACCATCATGAACGCCGATCTGATCGTCGTGCTCGACAGAGGCAAAGTGGTGGGCCAAGGCAAACACCGCCAGTTGCTCGACACCTGCGCCGTATACCGGCAGATCGCCGAATCGCAGCTAAGCGAAGACGAACTGAAAGGGTAGCTTCGGTTCGCAAATCGCCTATAAGTAAATCGCCTGTAAGCAGCCACTTATAAGCAATCGCCTATAAGCAGCCACCCTCAGCCAAGTTGCACTGACAGCTCCCGCCAGCGCACGCCGAGAAAATAATTTAAGGACTTAGAAACAATGCCAAGAGGACACATGGGGCCGGGTCGCGGGCCGGTCGAAAAGCCGAAGAACTTCGGTGCGGTGATGAAGAAACTCGTGCGTTTCTGCCGCCGCTACATTCCCGCCATCATCGTCGCGCTGGTGCTGGGCGCGGCGGGCACCGTCTGCCAGATCATCGGGCCGGACAAGCTTAAGGACATGACCAACGAGATCGCCAAGGGGCTGCCGGCCGTCGTGCAGGGCAAGCCGGTGCTGCGTTCCATCGACTTTGCCGCCGTGAACCGCATCGCTTGGCTGCTGGTGGCGCTGTATGTCGGCTATGCCGTGCTGTGTTACGTGCAAAGCTGGATGATGGCGAATGTCACCCAGCGCACCGCCCAGCAGTTGCGCGAGGCCATCAGCGTGAAGATCAACAAGTTGCCGCTCAAGTATTTCGACAAGGTCAGCTATGGCGACGTGCTGAGCCGCATCACCAACGACGTCGACGCCATCGGCCAGACGCTGGGTCAGTCGCTCGGCTCCCTGATCACCTCCGTCACGCTGTTCTTCGGCGCACTCGTCATGATGTTCTACAACAACGTCATCATGACGCTGTGTGCCATCGGCTCCAGCCTGCTCGGTCTGGTGATTATGGGCGTGATTATGAAGTTCTCGCAGAAGTACTTCTCCCGCCAGCAGATCGCCCTGGGCGACGTGAACGGCCATGTCGAGGAGATGTACACAGGTCACACGGTGGTCAAGGCATACTGTGGCGAATCTGATTCCATCGCGCGTTTCGAGCGTTACAACAACGACTTGTATGAATCCGGCTGGAAAAGCCAGTTTCTTTCCGGCCTGATGATGCCGCTGATGAACTTCATCGGCAACTTCGGCTATGTGGTGGTGTGCGTGGTGGGTGCGGTGCTCGCCATAAACGGCCAGATCGAGTTTGGCGTGATTGTGGCGTTCATGATGTATATCCGTCTGTTCACCCAGCCGCTCGCGCAGTTCGCCCAGGCGTTCCAGAATCTGCAGCGTTGCGCCGCCGCCTCCGAGCGCGTGTTCGGCTTCCTTGAGGAGCCTGAGATGGCAGATGAATCGGGCAAGCAGCCGTTGCTGGGGTGCGCCGCCGAGAACTCCGATGGTTCAGTGCGTGGCGACGTGACGTTCGATCATGTGAGCTTCGGCTACGAACCGGATAAGACTATCATCCACGATTTCTCGGCCGAGGTGAAGTCCGGCCAGAAGGTCGCCATCGTCGGGCCTACGGGCGCGGGCAAAACCACGATGGTGAACCTCTTGATGCGCTTCTATGAAATCTCCGGCGGCTCGATTTTGATTGACGGCGTGGATACCCGCTCGGTGCCGCGCTGGAATGTGCACGACCAGTTTTCCATGGTGCTGCAGGACACGTGGGTGTTCCGCGGCACAGTGCGCGAGAATGTTGCCTATTCCAAGCAAGGCGTGAGTGACGAGCAGATCGTCGCAGCGTGCGAGGCTGTGGGGCTCGACCGCTACATCAGGTCGTTGCCGGACGGTTACGACACGGTGCTCGACGAGACGTCCTCGCTCTCGCAAGGCCAGAAGCAGTTGCTCACCATCGCCCGCGCAATGGTGGAGGACGCGCCCATCCTTATTCTCGACGAGGCGACATCCTCGGTCGACACCCGCACCGAAGAGCTGATCCAGAAGGCGATGGACGCGCTGACCGTGGGGCGCACCAGCTTCGTCATTGCGCACCGTCTGTCCACCATCCGCGACGCCGACATGATTCTGGTGATGAACGGCGGCGACATCGTTGAGCGCGGCACGCACACCGAACTGCTCGCCAAGCGCGGCTTCTACGCCGACCTCTACAACTCCCAGTTCGCCCTCACCAACTGAATGAGAGAGAGCTTTAGGCATAGATGTTGCGGGGGCGCATGTCTTCGGGGAGGCCTTCTAGCAGGGTGGCGACGGAGCCTTCCTCGAAGACGGAGCGGATGCCGGCGGCCAGCAGCGGCGCCACCGAGAGCACCGTCATGTTCGGCAAACGCTTTCCGGCCGGAATCGGCACGGTGTCCATCAGCACGATTTCGCGCGCGCCGCAATCGCGCAAGCGCTCGACGGCGGGGCCGGACAGCAGTCCGTGCGTGGCCACCAATGTGACGCTTTTCGCGCCGCCCTCGCGCAACGTGCGCACGGCCTCGCAAATGGTGCCGGCGGTGTCGATCATGTCGTCCACCACCACGCAGTCGCGGCCAGCCACTTCGCCGATGATGCCATGCGCCTCGGCATGGTTCGGGCGCGTGATGTCGCGGCTCTTGTGAATGAACGCGAGCGGCAGCCCGCCGAGCTTGGCGGCCCACTGCTCGGACACTTTGATGCGCCCGGCATCGGGCGAAACGATGGTGGTGTTCTCCAGCGGCAAATGGCCGCGCACGTAATCGATGAGCACCGGCATGGCCGTCAGGTGGTCCACGGGCGCATCGAAGAAACCCTGCTCCTGGGCGGCGTGCAGATCGACCGTCATGATGCGGGTGGCCCCGGCTGTGCGGAACAGGTCATACACCAGCCGCGCGGTAATCGGCTCGCGCCCCTGATGCTTCTTGTCCTGACGCGAATAACCCATGAACGGCGCGACGACGGTGATGGTGCGTGCGGAGGCGCGCTTGAGTGCGTCCACCATGATCAGCTGTTCCATGATCCACTTGTTGATATCGCCCGAATGGCATTGCAGCACGAACATGTCCGCGCCACGCACCGGCTCCGTGTAACGCACGTACATTTCGCCGTTCGCAAAATCGTAGGCGGCGGTTTCAAGCACCTTCGTGCCAAGGCAGTCGGCGATTTCCGTGGCCAGCTCGGGGTAGGAACGGCCGGTGACCAATGCCATGCGCTTATCCGGGGTGCCCTCAAGAATCGTTGACATATCCGCCTGTGCCGTCCTTCATCGTGTGCGAGCCGAGTGAGCCTTTTTCAGTGTACCCGCAGGCGGGCACTGCGTGTCGCCCTGTCTCGCGCGGCAATCGGCGGGCATCGCTGCTCGCCGGCGGGGGAATATCGGGGTGGTATTGCCCCAGTTTTCGGGGTTTGCGGGGTGGGTTGTTTGTTCTCGATAGTGGATAGGAAAAACACTTTTTATAAGGAGTCACAATGAGACGTATGCCCACCCGGGCGTTTTTGCAGCGCCACAGAATGTTGATGAGGTCGATGGTCGTGTTGGCGGTGGTCATGGCCCTGGTGGTGCTGTGCTGTCCCGCGACCGCCGTACAGGCCCAGGCGGCTCCGGAGGGTTCCAAGGGAGTGTTGGGGAAGAGGGTTGGAACCAGTGGTACTGCTGTTGCTGCACTTGGCAGGGATGAATCTAACAACCCCGTGGATCGTAGCAAGGTCAGGAGGGTCACGTTCTCTAACGCCAAGTCCACAAGTGCCACAAATGCAAATTGTTGGGATGCATCCACGGACCACGATGGGTCGGTTACGGGTTGCGCGACAAGCAACACTAACGGCACGTGGAATGTGGAATATAGTGCCGACGGCATGTACCCGGCTTTTCCGGAAGACTCAAGTTATCTGTTTAACGGCTGGTCTTCCCTGGCTGCCATCGTTCACCTCGACCGGGTTAATACGTCGAATGTGAAGGACATGAGCTTCATGTTCGCTGGTTGTACGTCTTTAGCGTCTCTGGATCTGTGGAATTTCAATACCGTGAAGGTGACAAATCTGAGCAACATGTTTGATGGCTGTAAGTCTTTGACGTCTCTGAATCTGTCGAGTTTCAATACGTCGAAGGTAACGGATATGGAGTTCATGTTTCGGGGCTGTGAGTTGTTGATGTCTCTGAATTTGCAGAATTTCAATACATTCAGCGTGGAGAACATGAGCTATATGTTCGCCGGGTGCAAGCAGTTGTCATCTCTTGGTCTATTACGTTTTAATACGTCCAGCGTGGCAGATATGAGCGAGATGTTTTCCGATTGCCGTTCCTTGACGTCCTTGAATTTGTCGAGTTTCGATACGTCGCTGGTCGAGAAGATGGACGGCATGTTTCGAGGTTGCCATTCTCTGGTATCCCTTAATTTGTCGAATTTCAGTACGCCCAACGTGACGGACATAAGCCAGATGTTCTTTGAATGCAAACAATTGTCGTCTTTGAATCTGGCGAGTTTCAATACGGCGAGAATGACGGATTTCGAGAATGCCCTTGCCGGTCTTTCTAAGTTGGAGCGGTTGACGCTGGGAGCAGGATTCAAACTTCCTCTCGGTGGTCTTGGTCTCGGGAAGCCGCATTCACCGCATAAGCCCGGTCATCAGGCGACGCACCGGTGGCGGGATGAATCCACAGGTAAGGAATATGACCCGTTTGGGATTCCCACCTCCTATGCTGCTACGTATGTGGCTGGTTATGATGCCACGACTTACAGCTACAGGGTGAAGTTCGACAGGAACGATGGCACCGGTGTCACGACTGAACAGTTGTTCACTTCCGGCAGCACACAGGCATTGCGGACGAACAATTTCACCCGTACTGACTACAAATTCACAGGCTGGAACACTCAGTCCGATGGCCGTGGCAAATCGTACTCGGACGGACAGGACGTAAAGGACTTGGGCAAGAACGACGGCGCCGTAGTCACCTTGTACGCGCAGTGGCAGCCAATTCCAAAGAAGCCGGCAACAAAATACACGGTGCAATTCGACACGCATGGTGGCAGCACGGTACCGTCACAACAGGTGACCAGCGGCACGAAAGCATCCAGGCCAAGCGACCCACGGCGCACCGGGTATACGTTCGTCGGCTGGACAGCGGACGCGGCCGGCAGGCAGCGATACAATTTCGACAGTCTGGTGCACAGGCCAATAACCTTGCATGCGCAGTGGAAACCGATACCGCAGCTGAAGCGTTTGGGCGGTCCCGGCCGTTACGACACGATGAGCAGAATTGTAAGGGAGTCGCATCCACAAACCGTCAGCACGGTGATCGTGGCCAGCGGCGAGAACTATCCTGACGCCCTAGCGGCCTCGGGCTTGGCGGGCGCGTTGAACGCGTCGATCGTGCTAACCACGCCAAGCTCGCTGTCCCCGCAGGCGGCTGCGGAGCTGGGGCGTCTGAAGCCGAAGCGCATCATTATCGCGGGCGGCCCTCAAGCGGTCTCCAAGCATGTGCAATGGCAGCTGAGCAAGTATGCGCGCGCCGTGGAGCGTCACGGCGGTGCCGACCGTTACGAAACTGCGTATATGCTCTACCAGCGTGGCAGAGGTTTGTGGAAAGCAACGGCGATAATGGCCACGGGCGAGGATTACGCGGATGCGCTGAGCGTCAGTTCCTATGCCTATAAGTGCAAGGCACCGGTGTTCCTGTCCAACCCGCACAGCGGCTTGAGGCACCACCATCGCGCGGCGCTCACGAAATTCAGGAAAGTAGCGGTTGTCGGTGGCCACACCGCCGTGCCTCCCAAGCATACGAACGGTCTGCCGGGCTGCATACGCCTGGGCGGCCCCGACCGCTACCAGACGAGCGTGATCTTCGCTCAGTGGGCGCTGAGGAATGGCTTGGGCGCGAATGGCGCGGTGTTTGCCAAGGGAAGCGATTTCCCCGACGCCTTGGTGGCAGGTCCGCTGGCCGGTCGCAACGGGGCTCCGATTTTGCTGGTCGAGAGTCGGTACAGCGCGTCCGTCCATTTTGCGCGCTATCAGTTCGGCGGCAAGGTGTCCACAGCGTATGTGGTCGGCGGCACGCAAGCGGTAAGTTTGGATACCGCCAGCGCAATCGCCGCCGCGCTAAGAGTCCGTCAATTGTAATCGAGGATTGGGGCCCGGCCTTTGACACGGCCGGCCTCGTTCCTCATCATTTCGCGGGACGAAGAGCCCAGTGGGCTCTTCGTTTCGCCCGTAACCGACGGCGCCGTTTGACGGTAACCAGCCAATCCCGTGCCCTCCGCACCATCCCGCCAACGCAGCAAAGTCGTTCCCAGCGCGTCCCGAGTCACAGTGCTCGAACATTGCGTTCTCAGTGTGCATCCCGCCATCCCAGTCCGGTGTCTCTCGCGGAAGCCTTCGAATCGAGTTATCCTATTACGCAGAAATCAATATTTTTCATTTTTGCGTAATAGAAGTACGGAAGAGGCGATGAAACTCACAGGAAATATCTTGCGTCCGGGGACAAGTATTACCTGTGCGACCATGCGTTCCGTTACGCCAAACTGGGCACGCGCAACCTTGACTATGGGCGCGCGTATGAGAATATCGTCGCCATTGAACTGCTGCGTCGCATTGTGGTGTGTTACGCGTCGATGAAAGAGATGCGCAGTTGTTTGTGCAGCGTGTGGGCGATTTGTTCGAGCAGGCCGATGGTGGGATTCATTCGCCCTGATTCGATGCGTGCGATGGTCGACTGTGGTTTGTGCACCAGTTTGGCGAGTTCGCGCTGGGAGAGTCCTTGCCGTTCGCGCAGTTGCATGAGCGCCGCGGCCGTTTCCAGCCGGGCTTTCTCCCGTTCGTATTCCCGGGCGAACTTCGGGTCGCTGTCGCTGTAGTGCTTGATAAGCTCGTCGATGTGCGGGCGGTTCGTTTCAGCTGTCATGGTTACCTCGTTTCCATAGGTCGCGCACGGTGCGTGCATGTGTTTTCTCGCGCCGTGGTGTTTTCTGGGTCTTTTTCGCGAAGCCGTGGGTGATAACGTACAGATCGTCCTGCGCGTGGAAGTACAGCGAGCGATTCCATCCCGATGATAGCATATCCGCCCTCGCTTTCGCTGCGCTGTGCCGTGTCCTCTGTGTCATTGCGTCGGCGGTGCGGAGTCGTTCCGGGTGTGCTGTGAGTCACAGTGCGCGTTGCTATCGTTCTCAGTTTGTTTTGGGTCGCGGTGCCCGTCGTCTTCGTTCTTAGTGTGCATATCGCTATTTCGTTCTCAGTGCGTTTCGCTGTTCCGTCAGGTTTGCGTGTTGTTTGACTAGTCCGGTGTTTGGCGGCGGATGTTGCCGTGTTCGACACCCTCCGGGCCGGTAGGCCAAGTCTTACGTCTCACACGGCAACATCCGCCTAGGTCATTCTGACGTAGCCGGTTCGGCCCGTCCTAGGCTCCCGCTGGCGGGAGCTGTCGGCCGTCAGGCTGACTGAGGGTGGTTCCACCAGACACGTGCTTAGTGGGACCACCCTCAGTCTGTCTCTTATACACCTCCGACGCTGTCGTCGAACACGACTGGT
>NZ_JAAIIJ010000020.1 GCF_012932445.1 Bifidobacterium panos | reverse complement strand
GTCTACAGAGGACACGGGAACGATCTACTACCGCAAAATGACGCCGTCCGTTGATATCGACACGAACAGCCCACTGGGCTGTTCGTCCGGGGTGTCGAACACGGCAACATCCGCCGCAGACACCGGAATAGCCAAACAACACGAAAATCAAAAACAGAACAGCGAAAACGAGCGCCGCAACCCAAAACAAACCAAGAACAATAGCAATAGCACCGCAACCCAAGACAAACCAAGAACGATAGCGAGCACACCGCAACCCAAAACAAACTGAGAACGGTAGTAATGGGCACTGTAACCCAGAACAAGCCGAAAACAACAGCAATAGCACTGCGACTTGAGACAAACCGAGACGACAGCAACGCACACTGTGACTCAAACACGCAGGGAACGACCTCGCTGCGCTCGGACAGATCTTGATGTTTTATGCGACGTTTGCGGATGCTAGCGCTGTTTGGGCTATTGTTGGGCGTGGGCGGCAATGGCCGCTGCTTGACTTAAGGAGCGCAACGTATGCAGGTTTTCCGGTTCGGCCATTCGGCGTTGCGGCGCACGATGGGGCGCATTGACGATGCCGACCCGAAGCGCCCGGTGTGGGTGTTCCCCTATACGCAGGTGTCGTTCCGCTTCACCGGCACCTCGCTCGGCGTCGAGCTTGTCAACCATTGGAATTACGGCGATATCTATCTCGGGGCTGTGATTGACGGCATGCAGGTCAAGGTGCCGGTGCCCATAGACGCCGCGCACGATGCCGTCAGTCTGGAGAATGGCTATCCGCGGCGCGCCGAACCAGCGGAATCGACTGAGAAAACAGCAGTCGACGTACCGCCGCGCCAATCCACCATCGTCACCCTCGCCGAGCACCTGCCGGATATCGAGCACGAGGTTACCATCTTCAAACGGCAGGACGGCGGCATGTGCCATCTCAAGATGTTGGCAGTGTTGCTGGACGACGGGGCGGAACTGCTGGAGCCGGCGGACACCGAGCCGCAACCGCCTAAGGAGCGGCGCATCGAAGTGTTCGGCGATTCCGTGTCGTGCGGCGAGCGCTGTGAAGCCGTGCGTTACGCCGGCCAATGCGACCCGGATGCCGACCTGAGCTCATACAGCAATGCTTGGTATTCCTACGCGGCCATCGCCGCACGCGAACTCGGCGCTCAACTGCATATTACCGCCCAGGGCGGCGTGCCGCTGATCGACGGCATCGGTTGGTTCAACCCGCCGCGATACATCGGCATGGAAAGCATGTGGGACAAGGTGGAATACAACCCCGCGCTGGGCACGACCAAGCCGTGGGATTTCAGCCGATACACGCCGCATGTCGTGGTGGTGGCGCTAGGGCAGAACGATTCGCACCCGCGCGACTTCATGGCGCAGTGTTACGACGGCGAACAAGCCCGGCATTGGCGGGAGCGCTACGTTGATTTCGTGCGTACGTTGCGCGCGACGTACCCGAACGCGCTGATCGTGCTGACCACCACAATCATGGAACATGATTCCGCGTGGGATCGCGCGATAGACGAGGTGTGCTGCATGGCCTCCGACCCCAAGGTCACGCACTTGCTTTATTCGCGCAACGGCTCCGGAACTCCCGGCCATCCGCGCATCGCCGAACAGCGCGAAATGGGCCACGAACTGGCCGCTTACCTCGCATCTTTCGGCCCCGCTTTGTGGAATTGATATGTGGGATTGATAAAGGAGCAACGCATGGTCATCGCAACCGGCCCGGCCCCGGGTTCCGAAATGAACGTCTTCTGCACGTCGAGTGACGCCGGACGCAACCGTTGCGGCGCACTGACGGTGGCGGCCATATTTGACTCGCACATGGTGCTGCAACGAGACAAGCCCATCACTGTGTTCGGCACGCTCGCGGCGAACGCGGATCCTTGCGCTGTGACGGTTGCGATACTCGACGCGCACGGCACCACGGTCGCACAAGGCATTGCAACCACGCGCCCCTCGTTACCAAACGGACAATATACTGACCGATTGGTCACGGGCGATAATCCTTCGTTACCAACCAGACAGAATACTGACCGATTGGTCACGGACGATACCCCGCAGCAGTCATCCCCATTACCAACCGGACGGAATACCGACCGATTGGTCACGAGCGGCACCACGAGTGACGCACAGCCTGAAACTCCCCTCCCCTGGTCGGTGACACTGCCCGCGCTGCATGAGGCGGGGCCGTACACCATGCGCATCCATGCCGGTGCCGACGAGCTCATCTTCGAGGATGTGCTGGCCGGCGAAGTGTGGCTGGCGGGCGGCCAAAGCAACATGGAGGTCGAGCTGCGCAACAGCGACGATGCGGAGCGAGCCGTCAGCGAATCCGCCGATCCGCTGTTGCGTTTCATCAATGTGCCGAAAACCGGTGTGGTGGACGAGGCGGCGGAGCATGCCGCGCGCTGGCGTTCATGCTCGCCTGAAACCAGCGGGACGATGTCGGCAGTCGCCTATTATTTCGCGCGTAAACTACGGCGCGAATTGGGCGACGACGTGCCGGTCGGAGTTGTGGACTGTTACATCGGCGGAACGTCCGCAACCTGCTGGATGAGCCGCGAAACATTGGAAACTTGCGCCGCCGGACGAGGGTATCTCCAGCGTTTCGAGGCAGCGATAGCCGATAAAACCGCCGAATGCTTCGCCGCCGAAACCGCCGCTTGGCAAACGCGGTTCGATGCTTGGAATGCCTACATCGCGGCGGCGCGTGAGGCCAGCCCGGATGTCACGTGGGATGAGCTTAATGCACGATACGGCGCATGTCCGTGGCCGCCGCCCGTCACCCCGACTTCGCAGTGGCGCCCCGCCGGCGCGTTCGGGGCGATGCTGCAGCGGATTGCACCTTACGCACTCGCCGGCTTCCTGTGGTACCAAGGAGAGGAGGACGAGGCGTATTGCGAATCGTACCGCGAACTGCTGGGACTGCTGATCGGCGAATGGCGCGGCTTGTGGCATGACGCCGCACTGCCGTTTCTGATTGCGCAACTGCCGCAGTGGATTGACAAGACCACCGCCGAGACGAGTGGCGACCCGATGCGCTGGCCGGTGTTGCGCGAAGCCCAGTGGAGCGCCGCGCGTGAAATCAGCCGCGTGTTCGCCGTCAGCCTGATCGACTGCGGCGAGTTCGACAACATTCATCCCACCGACAAGCGCACACCCGGCGAGCGGCTGGCGGATTGCGCGTTGCGGCGGGTGTATGGGCGCAAGGATGTCGCCGTCGACGGGCCGTCCGTTGCGCGTTGGAACCGGGACGAGCATGGCCGGGTTACGCTGGTTTTCAACCATGCGCACGGGCTGCATTTCGACGGCACCGACCCGGACAGCCGGCGCAACATGGACGAACGGCGGCGCCTCAATCAAACGCCGCTTATTCGCCAAGCCACTCAGTCAGGTTTCGAGCTGGCGAGCACGGACGGCGTATTCCACCCGGCGCAGGCGACCATCGTCACGCGCGACGCCCGCCAAACCGCCACAAACGACCTCGCCCAGATAACACTCAGCGCCGAAGACGTCGACCACCCAACCGCCGTACGCTACGCCTGGCACAGCTGGGGCCCCGCTCCCCTGTTCAACGCCGCAAACCTCCCCGCCCCACCCTCACAATCAATCTAGTCAACAGTCAAGCGTGACGAAACGCAGCAACCGATTCGTCAATAGCGATTCGCAAAACAGACTTATGAACAGACTTATGAGACGAGCTTGTTCAAATCGGCCAAGCCAAGCACCTGACCGTGTTTCGTCTCGAAGGACTCGTCGCCGCCATACACCACGAAGCGCCGCTGCGGGTCAAGTCCCATTGCGGGAGCGATATCCTCAAGGGTTTTGAATGCGCTGGAGCGATAGGTGGCGGAGGATTTTACCTCAATGGCGTATTGGGGCTCGCCGCCTTTCTCGATGATAAGATCGATCTCTTTTTGGTTGCTGTCGCGCCAATAGAACAGCTTCGGTTCGCGGCCAATCGCCTCGTATTGCTTGGCAATCTCCACCACGACGGCATTCTCGTACAGGCTGCCCCTGTACCGGCTCAGCATCAGCTCCTCAGCGGACTCGACGCCAAGCAGATTCGCCGCCAGCCCGGTGTCATAGAAATAGAGTTTGGGGGCTTTAATAAGCCGCTTGCCGTAGTTCTTATGGAACGGATGCAGACGGAACGCAATAAAGCTCGACTCCAGAATGGACAGCCAGCTACGCGCCGTGTCCACGCTGATGTCGCAATCATTCGCCAGGCCTTCGATATTGAGCACTTCGCCAATCCGAGTGGCACACATGGTCAGGAATGCATTGAATTGCGCAACCCGGCGCACGCCCAGCTCCTCGCGCACATCACGGTCGACATATGTGGCGACATAGCTGCGGAAATAATCGGCAGGCGCGGTTTTTGTGGCGTTAAGCTGTGGATAACCTCCCGTGAACAGAAAATCATCGATGGTCGCGGGGGTCTTTTCGCCGGCAACCAACTCGGCGTAAGACAGCGGCAGCAAATGCAGTACCGCCACCCTGCCGGCGAGCGATTGCGAGATGCTCTTCAGCAACAAGAAGTTCTGCGATCCTGAGAGAACGTATTGGCCGAGCTCGTCGCTGCTGTCAATAACGCCCTGCATATAGGAGAACAGTTCCGGCGCACGTTGCGCCTCGTCAAAGATCACCCGCGAATCGTAACGCGAAAGGAACGAGTGGGGATCCTCCCGCGCCGCTTCCCGAACATCCGCATCTTCCAGCGACACATAGCGATATTGCGGAAATGTTTCTTTGACCAACGTGGATTTGCCGCTTTGCCTCGGGCCAGTGAGTGTCACCGCGGGGAACGTCTCTGCCAAGTCACGCAGCTTATCTGCCATAGCCCGTGGAATCATAGCGAAACTCCTTACATTGTGCGGTTTTCCAACATCTAACCCATGAATTACATAAAGTCTAACCCACGATTTACATAAAGTCTAACCCATGAATTACATAAGTTCTAACCCATGATTTGCATAAGTCCTAACCCATGATTTGCATAAGTCCTAACCCATGAATTACATAAGTCCTAACCCATGATTTGCATAAGTCCTAACCCATGAATTACATAAAAGCTAACCCACGAATTGCGTGGATGTTCAACGGATTGCGGTGTCCAACTCCTGCTGCGCGCGTTCGAAGCGCGAATCCATAATCTCAATGGAACGGCTGTCAAGCTGCTTCATCCGCGCCATCGGCATTGCGCGCGCAAGCACCGAATGAAGCGTGGCACACCAGCGAACTGCTCCATCACGAGGCATGGAAAACAGGTTGAGCACATCGTTTTGCAGCATCAAAGCCACGGTAACGTTCGGCTCCCCGAACATGGTTAGCTGATGCGCATCCTCCATCTGGGAGTCAAGCGGCTCGGGATTGAGATCAAACGCCGGCGACAGGCGCCACCCGTTACCCTCGCGCAGAAAGCCGTGGTTGCGCAGATGGTCGTCGCAATTCCCGATGGCCGCGCCAAATGCGGCCCGGTGCCACAGTTCGCGCATATCACAACCGACACGCTGCGCATATTCGGCCAAATCAAGCCAATCTCCACCCTCTCCATCCTTGGCACCCAAGGCTGTCATAGCGGAGATATAGGGGATGCGGCACATGCGCTCCGGCCCTTCAGACGACGGTTCGCGGTCAAAGCGCTCGGTGAGCAGCACCGTGCGATGACGACCTTCGGCATCCTCAATATTCACCGTCCGATGGTTCGGCACACACAACCCCGCCAGATTCGCCAAATCAAGCGTCACCGCCTCCCAGCCGATGACATCCCAATCATCCCCGTTCGGCTTGGGAAACTTGGCCATCCACAATCTGCCACTGTCATACACCGAAGCTTTCGGCCGCGCCCCACCCAGCGAGCCGGTGGCGCGATACAGTCGCCGCAACGCCACGTCGGGCACATCCCGATCCTGCCCGACCGCATCCGCCGTATCAAGCAGACCAGGCAAGTCAGTCAACACCGGCACATCGCTGCCGTCAGCCTGAGCGACACCATCGATTGCATAGCGCAACGCCCCTTGGCGCGTCAGGTCGTTTACGCCAAGCAGATATTCTATCTCGGAAACACGAGTGCGCTTCAACGCGCGGTTCAGCAGTCGACGCCCCCAGCGATCCGGCGCGGAATCGGAAAACGGGCCGAGCCCGTTGAAGAAGAACGGGGCGGTTGACGTGCGCGGGAGCGAAGGAGCCAGATCGTAAGCATTCAGATTGGCGAGATATTCAGGGTTGTAGCGGAACGTGAGTTTGTCGTTCTGCGCGAACAGCGTGCCGGCGGCTGCGGTTGCGCCTTTGATTGTGGTGCTGACTTCGATTTCGTAACGAGAGGACATGGTTTCATCTCCTCACCCGTTGGGGAAGTTGGTCAATGGCACGCGCCATTCCCAGCGCGGTTTTGTATGGGTCGGCGGCATCCACGAGAGGATCCAGCAGCTGCAACACATTAAGCACCGCGAACAGGGAATCGGTGCGCACGGCCTGGCCTGCTTCGACGTTGCGCACAGTGTTGACGCTGACGCCGGCTCGTTGCGCGACATCGGCAATCGTGAGGTTCAGCAATTTGCGCTGCGTCTGGGCGCAAGAGCCCAACGTGCGCAGCCCGCGACGCACCGCGGTCGGAACATATTTCATGCCATCACCTCACATATTTCGTCTGATTTTAATAAATATCAACATAGTGATAGTTATCTCAGATAAAGATTATCATACATATATTTAAATAGAGCTAACCCACGAATTACATAAAGTCTAACCAACGATTTACATAAGTCCTAACCCATGATTTACATAAGGTCTAACCCATGATTTGCATAAAAGCTAACCCACGAATTGCATAGATGTTTGGCGCATACGAAAACCGCCGCCTCCGCAGGGATGCGGAAAGCGGCGGTTTGGTTATCTTAGACCAGCGTTAGTTCAGCGACAAGCTCACTGCACCTGGGCGCGGGCGATCTTGCCGGTGAAGGAGTTGGCCTCGTCGGCGTCCTTCACGCCATCCTTGTTCCAGGAGAACATGGCGCGCAGCTTCGGGCCGACGGTCTCGATGCGCTCGTGGGAGTACTTCTCCTGCAGCTCCTTGAAGTGCGGGGCGCCGGCGTCCTGATCGTCGATGAATTCCTTGGCGAAGGAGCCGTCCTGGATGCGCTGCAGGTGATATTCCATGCGCTTGCGGCAATCCTCGTTGATGACGGTGTTGGTGTAATCGCCATACTGCGCGGTGTCGGAGCAAGACCAACGAGCCTTGTTCAGGCCGCCCTCGTTCATCAGGTCGACGAGCATCTTCAGCTCGTGGCACACCTCGAAGTAGGCGATCTCCGGCTGGTAGCCGGCGTCGGTCAGCACCTCGAAGCCCATCTCGACGAGCTTGTTCACGCCGCCCATGAGCACGTTCTGCTCACCGAACAGATCCGTCTCGGTCTCTTCCTTGAAGGTGGTCTTGATGGCGCCGGCGCGCAGAGCGCCCAGAGCCTTGGCGTAGGCCAGGGTGATGTCCCAGCCGTCACCGCGCGGATCCTGCTCGACGGCGACAACCACCGGCACGCCACGGCCGGCCGCGTATTCACGGCGCACGATGTGGCCCGGGCCCTTCGGCGCAACCATGAAGACCGGGTGATCTTCGCTCGGCTTGATGTAGCCGTAGTGAATGTTGAAGCCGTGGGCGAAGGCGACAGCCGCGCCCGGCTTGATGTTGGGCTCGATGTCGTTGGCCCAGATGGTGCGCTGGTACTGATCGGGGGCGAGGATCATGATGATGTCGGCTTCGGCGGAAGCTTCCGGCACGGACTTGACCTCAAGGCCCTGCTCCTTGGCGAACTCAACCGACTTGGAAGTCGGGCGCAAGCCCACCACCACGTCGACGCCGGAATCACGCAGGTTCAGCGCATGCGCGTGACCCTGCGAGCCGTAACCGATGATCGCAACCTTCTTGCCTTCGAGCACGGAAAGATCGCCGTCGTTTTCATACCAGATTTGTGCAGCCATTCGTTGGCACTCCTTTAATTTATATTTCACAGGCGGGCATGGCTTGGAGCCGTCCCGGGTATCCACGTTTGTTGCGCAGATGCGCTGTCGTTTGTCCTTGTGAGGGATTTTGTCCCTCGAAACCGAGAACCATCCTACCGGCACCGCTACCCGGGCCGCGCGCACGTCCACAACGTGAGCCAATCACGCTGCCGTCGGCGTCTCACTCGCCAAATTGACGAGGTTGAACTATTTGCACAAAAGCAAGGCGGCGATCGCGGTGCAGACGATGGCGGCTGGGAACAGGGCGATATAACCCAACGACGAAATGAACGCAATCACGACGACGGCACCCAGCACAGCCCCCAATGCCAGACCGAGCGGCTTGGCGAGCGCATAGAAGCCAAAATCCCGGCCTGCGGTGTGCGAATCAGGCAGGGCCTCAACCGCCAGCGGTTGCACCAGCACGTCATACAATCCCAATGCGAAACCGGCCACCAGCGAGAAGATCATCAAGCTTTTTTCGCCGCCGATGAGCACAATCGCCATGCCTGCCAGCAGGCCGAGAATATACAACACGCAGGTCAGGGCCGCCGCAATACGCAAGTTGCGCGAGCCGAGGCCCTTCAGGAACTTGTCTGCGATCGCACCGGCGCAAGCCGAGGCGAGTGCGGCACCAGCAAACGAGGCGATGGATAGCAGCATGATCAGCGTGCCTGAAGGCAGGGTGAGCGGCGCGGACGTGAGCTGGGGCTCGTCACCATATACGGCGAAACGCACGATGTACCACAGGAAAACGCCGGTGAGCGAGACAGCCGCCATCATGAACAGGCGGGATGCGAACAGGCGCAGGAACGGACGCGCCTTGTCGCCGCGAGGCCCGCGCAATACGGCATATTCCTCGTTCCAATCGATGCGCGAATGCCGCTGCTCAACACTGGAGGGTTCACGCGGCCACACCAGCACCGTCGCCACACCGGAAACGGCGAACAGCACGGCGGCGCACGCGAATGGGGTGGACGCGCCAAACGCGATGGACATGCCGCCAATCACACCGCCGGACACCTGACCGACCAGCACACCCATGGCATGCCAGCGCTCCACCGTGTCGCGGAACTTGTCGGGCACACGCTCGGCGATGGCTGCGACGAGCGGCGCGGAGACCATCGCATAAGCGAATTGCAGCACCACCCAAAGCACAGCCAGCACCACGATATTGTTCAGCGAGCCCAAAACCAGCGTGACCAGCGCGGCGAGCACACCGCCCGCGACCAGCCACGGCGTGCGGCGGCCGATGGCGAGGGATGTGTGGTCTGACCATGCGGCGACGAACGGCATGAACATCATCGAAGCGATTGCGCCAAGTGCAATGATGGCCGCCAGTGGCACAACCAGTACACAGCCGGCGTTCTTGGCAAGAATCGCGAACGCTGTGTCCAAGCCGCAAGCCCGCGCCACCTGATTGGGGATGCCCACCAGATTGAGCATCACCCATGGCGCGGTGGTGAGCGTGGCCGCCGCGGCGAATCCCCACTTCAACCGTGTCACGTCGAGACTCGAGGGGCGCTGACCGTCGGCGGAGACCATCGGGTCGCGCATGTCGAGAAACGACGAGGAATAGTCGGGCACGGCGGCATCGACCGCGGCGGCAGCCACGGGCACCGCCCCATCGGCGGTCAAGCGGGCGGCCTGCGCTCCGGGCTGTTCGCTGGAAGCCTCGGGCGGCAAACGACGATCCTCGATGGCCAGACGAGCCACGGCGGCCTTGTCTTCCGGACTCAGCGCCTTTTCGTAGTCGGGGCGGTCGTCGATGCCCGGACGGATATATGGTTCCAGCATGGCCTCTCCTCTTCGCTCGCGCACAGTTCGCGTGGGTTTTCGCGCAACCGCCGGGTGCATCACTCACCGCACGCTACGGACGGCTTGTTTTCATGCACCTAAGCTTACGGCGAGGGGCGTATCGAACACGGTGTGTCTCGCCGCGATTCCAACGTCGCTATTTCTTATCGGCAGCGCCTGTCCGGAGAACAATGCGACGAGCATAAACAGGAATCTTTCAGTTTTCGCCAAGGCGCATACCAGCAAGAAGCAAGAGAACGCGCACGAAACTCGACGTAGTGTTTTAGTGTTGGAAATATCCGTTTGAACAAAAGCAGAGGACTGGAGAAGCAGCGAATGTTCGTTCTCACCAACGCTTGGCGCGCCATCGCGCGGCACCGGGCGTATTCCATACTGACCGTGCTGGTGGCGCTTGTCGTTTCGTTCGGAGCCATCGTCTCGCTGGCGATACTGCATGAAAACGACGACGCGCACGGAGCCGACTACCAGGCGCAGCAGCCCACCGCCGTCATTCGACCGACCGCCGAACTGCAGTCGAGCCTGAAGGGCGACGACGCGGAAGGCACCACCTCGCACTATCTGACAATCAACGACTACAGTTCATTGGCAACCGCGGCGCAGAACGCGAATATCTCGTTCGAATACACGCTCATCGAAACGCTGCCGGTGCGTCAGAGCGACTCGATCACGGCGATTGCCGGCACGGAGGACAAGAGCGCGGACGAAACCGGCGGCGAGCTGCTGTTGCGCAGCTTCTATGACGAAGAAGCCGTCAAGTCAAACGATCTGGGAACGTTCAAGATCGTCACGGGCAAAGACCTCGAATACTCCGACACCTCGTTCACCGGCGCGCTGATTTCCAAGACGCTGGCCGACAAGAACAATCTGAAGGTCGGTTCCAAGTTCAGCGTGGGCGACCCGACTGACGCCTCGAAAACCTACGAGTACACCGTGCAGGGCATCTACGAATACACGGACGGGGCCAGCCAGCAGACTGCCAAGCTCGCCAAGGAAAACCGCGACAATGTGATCTACACGGCGTATGCCACCACATACACCTACGAACTCGACAAGCAGGAAAGCGCAAAGGGCACGTGGTCGGCGCCGCAACTGGACGTGGTGTTCCAGCTATCCAGCCCCTCCGATTACGAGCAGTTCGTCACGCTTGCGAAGAAAGCCGGGCTGCCTGACGGCTACGAGATTTCTTCGCCGTCGCTGAAGGCCTATGAACAGTCGATCGCGCCGCTGGGACGTGTGGCTTCCACGGTGCGCGTGGCGATGTGGGTGTTGCTGGCAGTCGGCGGATTGGCGTTGCTGGCGCTCACTATGGGGCGCACGTGGCTGGTGCGCGGCGAGGAGATTGGCATGGGTTTGATTACCGGCGTGAGCAAGCCGCGTCTTGGCTGGCAGTTCATGCTGGAGACGTTCATGCTGACGATTGTGCCGGCGGCTATTGGTTTGCTGGCAGGCGGTTTGAGCGCCGGGGCCATTGGTTCGAAGCTGGCTGAAGGCCACGCCACGCCCGTCACGTCGGGTGTTGTCTGGAACACGATTTGGGGCGCGTTGGGCGCGATTGCGGTGCTTGCGATTGTGGCGATGCTGCGCCCGGCGACGTTCCGCGTGCATAACCTGTTCAAGCCGACCGCATTCACGACACAGGAGGAAGCATGAGCGAGAAGGACGACAAGGATTTGAAAGACAACGACGTGAAGGATTTGACGGACGAGTTGACGGACGGCGCCGAGGAAGCTACGCACGCCGAAAGTGTCGAGAACGGCGAGAACGGCGATGCCGAGCATGATGCCACGCCGCAGTCGGTGTCGTTCGACATCGTGTTCGACGATGAGGAGCCGGACGAGCACAGCGACAACGGCAGTGACGCAGCCGATAATGACGGCAGCGACGCAGCCAGCGATTTCTTCTCCGCTCCGCTCATGGGCGACGAGAGCGACGACACCGACAGCACGGACGATACTGACGACGACACCGCGGTCCCCGAGGAGACCAGCGCCTCGGCCACCGCGGCCAACGCACGTCGCGTCAACGAAACCATTGCCTTGGGCGGCGATGCGCTGAAGAGGAAAGCCACCGTCGATCCGAACGAGGGCAAGCCCGCCGCTTCGGTTGCGGACGCGCGATTGGACGCTCAGGTGAGCGACCAGGTGCTGCTCAAGTCGTATCCCACGTTCTCGCTCAACCACGTCACCACGACGGATCACAAGTCCGGCCGTCATGTGCTGGACGACACGTCGATGGCGTTCTATGCGGGTTCGCTGTATGCGGTGAAAGTGCTTGACGACGAAGAAGATGCCGAGCAGCGCGCCACGCTGATGGCCGTGCTCACCGGCTTCCAACCGCCGGCTTCGGGCGCGGTAATGACGAAGAGCTCGAATATCACCGAGCTGGAAGTGGGGGATTTGCGCGGACATCGGCTGGGTGTGGTGACGCAGCGTTACGCGGTGCGCACCGACCTCGACGCCGAAACCAATGTGCTGTATGCGATGAACGGCTCAGGGCGCACGTTCCTCAAGCCCAAGCCGGTGATCGCGCGCGAACTGTTGAACCGCGTGGGCTTCGGCGAGGCGACGAAGGGCAGCAAGGTGGGCGATTTGCCGTTGCTGGAACAGCGTCGCGTGGCCATCGCGCGCGCGTTGTCTTGCGAGGCGGAGACGCTGATTCTCGACGAGCCGACCAAGGGGCTTGGCGAGGAAGACGCCGCCACGCTGCTCAAGCTGCTCGAGTCAATCGCGCATGGCCGCAATCCCAAGCGCGCGGTGATCATCGTCACCAGCAGCGACGAGGTTGCCTCGGCCGCCGAACAGACTTACGAGCTGTAAGGTGCAGTAAACCCGCTCAGGCGAGCAGAGCGCCTATTGCAGGGCGAAGGCCTTGCGGATGAGGAGCATCTGCAGCCAGGCGGTGCCGCCGGCGCCGAAGACGATATACAGCATCGGCGCCCAGACAATCGCCCCGGGAATGGTGGCGAGCAGGGCAATGGGCGCGACATCGAGTGCGAACACGACGAAAGCCACCAACGGCTTCATCACAGCCAGTCGCGCCGATTGCCTGATCTGCGCGACGACGCCGAGCTCGCTGCGCCCGCTCAGCGGCAGCACGAACGCCAGCACCATGCCAACCAGCACGATCACGGCCACGGTGATGCCGTAGACCACCGACACCGCGTCGCCCGACTGTCGAGACAGATACCACAGGTCGAAAACGGCCAAGCCCCACACGCACGCAAGAATCAGCGTCAGCAGCAGCACGGTGCCGACCCGCCGCTTGAATGCGGCCCAAAACCCGCGAAAAATGCCGTTGTCTCGCCCCTCCTGCATTGTTCGCGCCACCTCACAGGCCGCCGCGCTTGACGCCCCGATGGTGACCAGCGGAATCGAGCAGACGAACCACGCCACGGACAGCATGGCGAGGTCGCCGACGACGCTCATCACCTCGTTGTAGGGATTATCTGCGCGGAAAAATCGTGAGGCCATGGGTGCTCCTTACAATATGTGAAGTTATGTGAAGTTATCTGCGGTATGCGTCTTTTGCCGATTGCTTGCCAATTATCCGCCAATCGTCCCTACTGGTACAGCCAGTTGATGAACTCGCGGGCCGTGTCGGTCTGCTGCGTGTCGGCCGCGATGCCGATCAGTGCGTCGGAATCATCCGAGGCAAAGGCGCTCCAACCCTTCGCTTCGTTCAGTTTCAGACCGTATGGTTTGGATGCGCCCTTGCCGTCGCCCGAAGCGCCCGGGTCGTCACTTTCCGCATCGCTGAACCCGTTGAATGAGACCATCGAGCTGGCAAGTTCGGACTGCTGGGTTTCGCTCAGCGAAGATTTCAGATCAGTCAGATAGCCGTATCCCGCCAACTGCTGGAACATGGCACGCGGGGCGATGATCACGTCGATCTGTTTGGCGGAGAGCATGGTTTGCAACTTGGACAGGCCATCTTTACTGGTGTCGAAATAGCTGTCGATGGTGACGTCCTGCCCGAGTTTGTCGGCGAAGTGCTGCTGCATGGTTTGCGCCTCGGAGGTGTCGATGGCGCCGTCGAGCACCGCCGCATAGAGTTTCGGCCTGTTGTCCGGCGTGACGAAACGCACCACGAGAAAGGCGACGAGCGCGATGATCGCGAGCGCTGCGACGAGCGGCACGAGGAAATGCTCGCGGAAATATGCCGGTTTGGCTTTCAGTGGCAGTTGGCGGAAAACAGCGAGCTTGGATTCATGCGCGTGTTCGGGGGCGTTGGAGAGCGTTTCGACGGCTTTGCGCTGTTCGTCGGTCAGCTTCATTGCGGCCATGTGCCACCTCGTTCGTTTCGCCCACGCTGGCGTGCCGGCGCGCCGGCGCTTGCCCAGGATTGATGTGTCGCGCCCGAAGCCGACACGCGCGGAGCCGACACGACCGCCACTTGTTCCACTTAACCGCTTAATATATACTGCTGTCAATAAAAAGTCAACAATACTTGCAGTGATGCAGAACACCTTGTGACCATAATAATGACCATAAGGGATGACCGTGAAGGAGACGACGATGTTCGATCAGGGAACACATCTGACGCTGCGCCGCGACGGCGTGTGCGTGGTGCTCAAAACACCAGCCGACGGTATGCCCGAAGTGGAGTATTGGGGGCGTGATTTCGGGGCGGCCGGCGACGAAAACACGCTCGGCCAGCTCGACGCCATGACGTTGAAGGTCGCCACGCCCAAGGAGAAGCCCGACGCGGCGTTGCGCCCCTCTCTGCTGCCGCAGGGAGCCGAAGCGTTCGCCGGGCGGCCGGGGCTCGAGGCGCATCGTGGGGGCGCGCCGGTGTTCGTGCGTTGGACGAAGGTTGATGTGGCCGCTTCAGATGAGGGCGGTGAGACGACTTCCGTTACCATCAACGCCCAAGACGATGTGAACGACGTCGCCCTCGAACTGACGCTCGCACTGCAGCCGGGCGGTCTGATCACCACCGTCCACAAAGTCACCAATACACGCGCGAACGGCGATCCGCTGACGGTCAACTGGCTCGAATCCACGCTGCCCATGCCCAAGCTGGTCGACACACTCACGCAATTCACCGGCCGCTGGCCGCTGGAAAAGCAGCCGCACAGCGCCGCGCTGCCTGTCGGCTCCGTCACCCGCGAATGCCGCCACGGCAAAACCGGCCACGAAAGCCCGTGGATGTTCATCGCCTCCAAGGGCGAGCCGCAGTGGGGCGAAGGCGAAATATGGGCCTGCCACCTCGCATGGAGCGGCAACCAGACCTATCGTCTCGACAACCTGCCCTCCCATGAGCCGCTGATCGGCGCGGGCGAACTGCTCGGGCCGGGCGAAATCCAGCTCAACGCCGGCAGCAGCTATATCACGCCGCAAGTCTGCTTCTCTTACTCCCCCGCCGGTCTGGACGGCATGGCCGCGCGTTTCCACGATTGGCTGCGCTCCTTGCCTGCGCATGTGAACCCCGCAGCCAAGCCACGCCCGTTCACGCTGAACACTTGGGAGGCCGTGTATTTCGACCACAACGAAGCCACGCTCAAGAAGCTGGCCGACCGCGCCGCCGAAGTCGGCGTGGAGCGTTTCGTGCTGGACGACGGCTGGTTCCATCTGCGCCGCGACGACACCAAGGGCCTGGGCGATTGGGTGGTTGACGGCGAAGTGTGGCCCAACGGCCTCGACTCCCTGGCCAAGCATGTGCACGATCTCGGCATGGAGTTCGGCTTGTGGTTCGAGCCGGAGATGGTCAATCTCGACTCCGATTGCGCACGCGAGCACCCCGATTGGATTCTCGCCGCCCCCGAAGCCGTGCCCTATCGCGAGGATGTCTCCTACCGCACACAATACGTGCTTGATCTGGCCAACCCGAACGCCTACGCGCATGTGCACGACCAGATGGCCGCGCTGGTGGGCCAGTTGGGCATCGATTACATCAAGTGGGATCACAACCGTGACGTCACCGAACCGGTGCATGACGGCCGTTATGGCCTGCACGAGCAGACATTGGCGTGCTATCGCCTCTTCGACGAACTCAAGGCCGAATTCCCCTCCCTCGAAATCGAAAGCTGCTCCTCGGGCGGCGCGCGCACCGATGCGGGCATCTTGCAGCACGCCGACCGCATCTGGGCCTCCGATTCCAACGACCCGCGCGACCGCGTGGACATCCAGCGATACACCGAACTGGTGGTGCCGCCCGAAATGATCGGCGCGCATGTGGGGCCCTCGCCCGCCCACTCCACTTGGCGCGCCACCGATGTGAGCTATCGCGCCGCGATCTCGCTGGAGGGCTGCTCCGGTTTCGAGTGGAATATTCTGGAATGCTGCGACGAGGAGCTGCATTCGCTGAAGGCATTCGTTGCGCTGTATAAGGAGCTGCGCGGATTGCTGCACACCGGCCGTGTGCTGCATGCCGATTTCATCGACCCGGCGTGGCGCGCGCGTGGCGTGGCTTCTCACGACGGCGCGCATGCCGTGTGGGTGGTGGCCACCGTCACCAATCTGCGTGACAAACTCCCCGAGCGTCTGCGCGTGCGCGGCCTCGATGCCTCGCGCACGTATCGCGTTCGTCTGCGCGACGAGGTGGGCGAGGTGCGCTGGGGCTGGGAGACGCCGCAGTGGATTGGCGCCGCGCGCGACGGCGGGTTCGAGGTGAGCGGATTGCTGCTGGAGAACGTCGGTTTGCAGTTGCCGCCGCTGTGGCCCATGCAGGCCGTGGTGCTTGAGTTCGAGGCCGTCTGACGACCACACACTCAGGATGATAAGGTGGGCATGAACCCTCCCCGTCGTTCTCGATTTCACGAAACGTAACTATCGTGCAAACCCGGTTATTTAAGAAAGGACTGTTGGAATATGAGCATCGATAATCCGAAATACCAGTTGGGAAGCGCCGAAAACAAGGCGTTCCTCGATGCCGCGCGAGACAATCTGCTGAACTTCGGCACGCACTTCCCCTCCCCGGACGGCAGCTCCTACTGGCTGGGCGACGACGGCACCCCGTGGAAGGATCGCAACCGCGCCACCTGGATCACCTGCCGTATGACCCACGTCTACAGCCTCGGTGCATTCGTCGGTTTCCCGGGCGCTCAGGAGCTTGTGGACGCGGGGCTGAAGGGCTTGACCGGCGCGCTGCATGACGACGCGAATGACGGCTGGTATCCCGAAATCACCCCGTCAGGCGACTTCGCGCCAACCAAGCAGTGCTACGCGCACGCCTTCGTGCTGCTCGCCTCCTCCTCGGCCACGCTGCTTGGGCGTCCGGGTGCCGCCGAACTGCTGAAGCATGCGCAGGAAGTATTCCTCGACAAGTTCTGGGACGACGAAACCGGCCTGTCCGTGGACACCTGGAACACCGAGTTCACCGAGCTTGACCCATATCGCGGCCTGAACGCTAATATGCACTCGGTCGAGGCGTTCCTTGCCGTGGCCGATGTGACGGGCGAAGAGGTTTGGCGCGAACGCGCCGGACGCATCATCGACCATGTGATCGGCTGGGCGCGCGGTAACAACTGGCGCATTCCCGAGCACTTCCACTCCGATTGGTCGCTTGACCTCGAATGCAACCGCGAGAAGCCGGACGACCAGTTCAAGCCCTACGGTGCCACCCCGGGTCACGGCATCGAATGGGCACGTCTGATCACCCAGTGGACGCTGAGCACCCACCGTGACGACAAGGCGGCAGCCGCGCCGTATATCGAAGCCGCCGAGCAGCTGTTCAACCGCGCCGTGGAAGACGCCTGGAACGCGGATGGCGCACCCGGCCTGGTCTACACCACCGATTGGGACGGCAAGCCCGTCGTGCATGACCGCATGCACTGGACGCTCGCCGAAGGCATCAACACCGCCGCCACGCTGGCGAAGGTGACTGGCAAGGCCGAATACGCCAAGTGGTATGCCACTTTCCTCGACTACGCGGACAGCACGGTGATGGATCACGTCAACGGATCGTGGTTCCACCAACTCGACCGCACCAACCAGCCAATCGGCACCGTGTGGCCGGGCAAGTCCGACCTTTATCACGCCACCCAAGCCATGATGATCCCACTGCGCGAGGCGAGCCTATCCATCGCCGTAGCCGCCAAACAGCAAGGCTAAGTAATCGAGCCAACCGTGATATGGCGCTAATCCGCTCAGTATCACGGGTTCCTTGACGAATATATGAAATGTGGCGCCGAGAACCGCTCGGCGCCACATTTCATATTCGGCTCACAACGTGCGCTCAGTCTATGCGAGCCGGCAACAACGCCTTGCCGCCTGTCGCATTCACGACCTGATCGCACAATCCAAGACGCGCGGTGAAGTCCCGTCCGTCGCTGCTGGTGACTTCAATGCCCTCGGCGGTCGCCCGGGCGCTGAACGTCACAGTGGAGCCATCGATTTCACTGACTGTCGCTTCGGCGCAATCCTGCTGGTCGAGGAATACGGAGACGAGCGCGTCCTTGCCGTATTCGTAGTCCGGCGTTTCGGCGCCGGGCTTGGTGACCAGCACACTGCCGTCACGCACCCACAGCGGGATGGTGTCGAAGCCGTGGCGCTCGGAACGCCACAAGCCGTGCTCGCTGCGCACCGTTTCGCCGGTGAACCAGTTCGTCCATGTGCCGGCGGGCAAATAGTATTCGACATCGCCGGAATAGGTGAACACCGGAGCCACCAAGAGCGAGGGACCGAACATGTACTGCCTGTCGAGCGTGCGGCAAGTCGGATCGTCGGGGAACTCCACGAACATCGATCGCATGACCGGCGTGCCGTTCAGGTGCGGCTGCAAGCCGACCTGATACAGGTAAGGCATGAGCGACAGCTTGAGCTTGGTGAAAGTACGGGCCACATCAACCGCACTCTGCCCGGGGGCGTTGACCACGCCGTTCTTGGCGTCCTCCTCGTCGAACAGCCACGGCACGCGGTACACGGTGGAGCCATGCATGCGCGAATGCGAGCCAAGCAGACCAAAAGCGACCCAGCGCTTGTAGACGGCCGGATCGGGATACGCGCCCTCGAAGCCGCCGATGTCGTGGCTCCAGAAGCCGAAACCGGAGCTGGTAATCGACAGCCCGGCACGCAGCGTCTGGGCCATGCCGTTGAAGGTGGATTCACAATCGCCGCCCCAGTGCACCGGCTGCTGCTGGCCGCCGACCGTCGCGGAGCGGGCGAACAGGCAGGCCTTGCCCTTGCCGTATGTCTCCTCGATGGCCTCGAACACCGCCTGATTGTACAGCTGGGTGTACCAGTTGTGCATCGACAGCTTCGGGGAGCCGTCGTACCAGACCACATCGCGCGGAATGCGCTCACCAAAGTCGGTTTTGATGGCGTCCACGCCCTGGTTCAGCAGCGCCTTGACTTTGTCTTTGAACCATTCGCGGGCTTGCGGATTGGTGAAGTCCACCAATCCCATGCCAGCCTGCCAGAAGTCGGTCTGCCAGATTTCGCCACTGGCTTTCCGAACCAGATAGCCGTTCTCCTTGCCTTCCTTGAACATGGTGCCGCGCTGGCCGATGTACGGATTGATCCATGCGCAGATATGCAGCCCCTTGTCTTCGTGCAGACGCTTGAGTGTGGATTCGATGTCGCCGAAGAAGCGCTTGTCCCACTCGAAGTCCGTCCAGTGGAACTCGCGCATCCAATAGCAGTCGTAGTGGAAGGCGCTCAGCGGAATGTCACGCTCGGCCATGCCGTCGATGAAGGAGTTGATGGTCTGCTCGTCATACTTGGTGGTGAACGAGGTGGTCAGCCACAGGCCGTAGCTCCATGCCGGAACGTTGGCGGGACGACCCACCAGCGCCGTATACCGGTCGAGAATCTGCTTGGGGGTCGGCCCGTAGATCACGCAGAAGTCGATGGTCTCCCCCGGCACCGAGAACTGCACGGCCTCGGTGTTTTCGGAGCCCACCTCGAAGGAAACATGCCCGCGATTGTTCACCAGCACGCCGTAGCCGTTGGATGTCATATAGAACGGAATGTCCTTATAGCCCTGCTCGGAGGCGGTGCCGCCGTCCTCGTTCCAGATGTCGATGGTCTGGCCGTTCTTCACGTACGCGCCGAAACGTTCGCCGAAACCATATACGTTCTCGCCCACGCCAAGATGCAGCTGGATGCCGGTGAATACGTCGGATTCGTCATACGCGGAGCCGTCCATCGTCACGCCGAATTCGCCAACCGGCTGCGCGGTGACATTCGACAGCCTGTTCAGCGTGAAACGACCGAGCGACTTGCCGGACGATTCGGTGAGCACCTTGCCGTCCTTGCCGGTGAACGTCAGATTCCAAGGCGAGCCTTTGACCACTTTCGCCGTCAGCTCACCGGAGGTCAGCGAGACGCTGGCTCCGTTGCTCCCGACCTCGCCGTCGCCATTGCCGTCGGCGGAAGTGCGCACATAATCACGCCCGCCCGCCTGATCGGCGTTGAGAGGAAAGCCCGGATGCTCGGTGGCGCCCTGCCAATGGCCGGCGGTCACGCGGATCACGCCTTCCGCCGGAGAGGTGACGTCGATGTTGAACGTCGGCAGGTTCAGGGTGTCGTAACGCCCGCGGACCACACTGGTCGGTGCGAGCACGTTGAGGCTTTCCCCGTCTTCGCTGACGCCAAGCTCGTACGCCTCGCGCGCATACAGCGCATCGACTCCGTCGCGAGTCATCCAGTAACCGTTGGTGAACTTCATTGTTATTGCTCCTAATCAGATAGGATTCCCGGCTTCGAAAGCAAGCAAAAGATGGGAATTCTCCGAAGCCGGGATATAGGTGGTTGGGATTATGGTGTTGGGCTCACCGCTACTTGACCGCACCGGCGGTGATGCCGCGGGACAGCGTGCGCTGGAAGATCAGATAGAAGATGAGCGTCGGCACGATGCTGATGAGCGATGCGGCGGCGGTTGTCGTCACATCCATCAAGCGGTCGCCTGTCAGCGAGCTGACCGCGATCGGGATGGTCTGCGTCGAGTTGTCGACCAGGAACGCCATCGGGATCATGTATTCGTTCCACGTCCAGATGAAGAAGAAGACGAGCATGACGCTCAGCGTCGGCTTGGAAATCGGGAATACGATCTTGCGGAAGATGGTCCAGCGGCTTGCGCCGTCGATGGTTGCGGCCTCCAATATGGATTTCGGGAATGTGCCGTAGACCGACGACAGCAGGTAGGTGCCGAATGCGCTTTGGATGACCGTGAAGATAATCACGATTGCCCACGGCGAATTGTACAGACCGATCTTCTTGAACATGATGTACAGCGGGTACAGCATGGCCTCCTGCGGGAGCATGTTGGCCAACATGATGAGCAGCACGATCCAGCGACGCCCCTTGACGCGGCCGATGCCGAGCGCGAAGGCGTTGAACATCGAAAGCACCACTGCGAGCACCGCCACCAGGCCGGAAGTCCAGATGCTGTTCCACAGCTTTTCGGGATAGTTGACACGGTTCCAGAACTTCACCAGGCCGTCGGCGCTGAAGGACTGCGGCCAAGACAGCGGGCCCGACGAATTGTAATCGGCTGTGGTCTTGAACGCGTTAAGCAACAGCACGATGAACGGGAAGAGCATGACCAGACCGCCCACGATAAGCAGGGCGAGAATCACCCAGTCTCCGGCGGTGCGGTTCTTCTTGGCGTGCACGGGAATCTTGGTTGTAGAAGTCATGTTCTCACTCCTCATCTTCCTTCGCGACCTTCTCCTGAAGGTTCGTGAAAACAACGGCCACAATGATGATGACGACGGTCAGCGCCGTTGCGATCGCCGCGCCATAGCCAACCTGCTGGGATTGGAAGAACTGCACGTAGGAGTAGTACGACGGCACGATGGTGCTGGTGCCGGGGCCGCCCTTGGTCAGCATGTAGACCGGGCCGAACACTTTCAGCGCGGCGATGGTGCAGGTCAGGGCCACCACGAAAATCTCCGGCTTGATGGCCGGCAGGGTGATGGCGAGGAAGCGCTGCCACCAGTTGGCGCCGTCGAGGCTTGCGGCCTCATAGAGCTCCGGATCGACGCGCTGCAGGCCGGACATGAAGATGACCAGCGGGTAGCCGACCTGAATCCAGATCATGATGAGCATCAGGAAGATCAGCGCGGTGTCCGGTTTACCGAGCCAGTCATGCTGCAACGATCCCAGCCCAATGGCCTTGAGCAGTGCATTCAGCGCGCCGTTTTCCGGGCGGAAGATCCAGCCCATGACCAGGGAAGCGACCGCGATCGGCAGCAGCTGCGGGAAGTAGTAGATGGCACGCATGGTGGAGGCGGCTTTCGGCCCGAACTTTTTCTGCACCACGTCGAATACCAGGGAGGAGAGAATCAGGCCGAGCAGAATCGGAATCACCACCATGGCGATGATCATCCAAATCGAGTTGCGGAACGACACCCAGAACGTGGTGTCCTTCATCAGTCTCGCCCAATTGGTCAGGCCCGCGAATTTCGGCGGTTTGATGCCTCGGTAGTTGGTGAAGCTGAGGTAGATGTTCCAAACGGCCGGCACGATGATGATCCACAGGAGCATCAGGAAGCCCGGAATCAGATAGAGCCAGAAACGGCTGGACGGGTTGCCCGGAATGCGGGACATGCCCTTTTCTCGCGCGGTCGGCTGTTGGCCGTGCGATTGCTTGTTCTTTGCGTTCATAACGGTAATCACTTCCCATGATTCGCACCGCGATTACGCTTCGGACAACTGCGTCCGACAGGGTAGTGCGGCTGGGGCGGAGCGGGTGTTCGCTGTCCGTTCACCGCCCGGAAAAGGATAAAGAAGAAGAATGTGCCGCCGCTTTCTCAACGGCGGCACATGGTTGTCATCGGCTATCGGGAATCGGTCGCGGGTCAGGACTTGACGCCAGCGGCTTCAACGCCCTTGTCGTAGTTGCTCTTCATCTGATTGAGCACACCCTTGACATCGGTGGTGCCGTTGACGAGCTCCTGCAGCGAGGAATTCAGCTCGTCATAGAACGTGGATGTCGGCCAATCCGGGTAGAAACCGAGGGCGTTCTTCTTGAGCACGCCGTTGAACGAGGTGATGAGTTCCTTGGTCTTTTCGTCGGTGATCTTGTCCGGATCGGCGGCGATCGGCAGACCGCCGGAGTTGCCCATGAGGTTCTGCACCTCATCGCTCAGGGTGATGTCGATGAACTGCGCGGCCAAGTCCTTCTTCTTGGAGTTCTCGGGAATCACCCAAATGTTGCCAGAGGAGCCGACGACCTTATCGGTGTCCGGGAAGGTGGCGAAGGTCCAGTTGGCATTCGTCATGTCGCTCTGGAAGCGTCCGAACCACCAGGTGCCGGAGAAGAACATCGGATAGGTGCCGTTCATGAAGCCCTGGCCGGCGTCCTCGGCCTTGGTGCCGGTGCAGTCCTTGGAAATGTAACCTTTATCGACCCAGTCCTTGATGGTCTGGGTGGCGTAGGTGGTCGCCTCGCCCTGCCAATCGACGTCGCCGTCGTACATCTCATAGGCCTTGACGAAGCTGTCGGACGCCTTGGACAGAACCAGCTGCCACCACAGGTGCTGCAGCGGGTATTCCGCAACGCCTTCGGAAAGCGGGGTCACGCCATTGTCCACGAACTTCTGCATGGCGTCCTTGAGCCCGTCGAGGGTTGTCGGGATTTCGATGCCGTATTTGTCGAACATGTCCTTGTTGTAGTACATCACGATGTCTTCACCGTAGTTCGTGATGCCATACCAGTCGCCGGATCCCATGACGCCCTTTTCGTCGTACTTGCCGGTGTCGGCCAGCGTGCCGCTGACCTTCTCATCCCAGTTGTACTTGCTGACGTAATCGTTGAGGTTGGAGAGCAGTCCCTGGCTGGCCAGCAGGCCTGCCGTCGCGTTGCCCTTGTTGTATTCCATGACATCCGGCGCCTCATCGGAGTTGAGGATCTGCGCCGCGTTCTGACGAATCTGCTCGAAGGACTTCTTTTCGAATTCGACCTTCACGCCGGTTTTCTCTTCGAAGAGTTCCATGGCCTTGGCCCAGGCCTTGCCTTGGGCGCCATTGTCCTCTTCGTAATGCCAAATCTTGATGGTTGTCGGATTCTCCTCCTGCGCTGTGTCGCCGCTTCCGCAGCCTGCCAGCCCAAGCGTTCCAAACATGGTTGCCGCTGCCAAACCGGCGGCAACGAACTTACGGGTAAACTTCATCGTTTCTCCTTTCAGCACCTTTACTGAGGTGAGTTTCAACATACGTCTAAACTCATGCTCACTAAATTAAGCTAAAGAATTTCGACTATTATTTCAACTTATTTCGATAGATTTCGACAAATTGCTTCAGTGATCTACTTTTGTTAGGGTTCACAAAGCCTCGATCAACCATTTCTTTACCCGTACGTTGCGCAACATGAGACGCCATATCACGACAGGCGGCATTCACCCATCGTCCCGCGGGCCAAATATTGTGCAGGCAACAATTCAACAGCACCGACATCGTTTCGCCGGCCTTCAAGGATTTCCATCATCACGTCCACCGCATGGGCACACACGGCATTCGGTTCCATTGGCATCTCATCGACGGCTTGCGACAACTGTTGCAATCCCTGCGTGCAGGCAGCCATCACGGAAATATCACGCGGCACCACCAGTCCACGCTCATTCAAAGCAACAAGCAGATTGTTCACATGTGTGGCGTTGGTCTGGCATATGATCGTCGTAATCAGGGGATCCTGAGCAAACGCGGCAGACAACAACAGCTTCACATCCGCCATACCAAAGCCTGTGGAAGGCATGAACGTCACCTTCATATTCAAATCAGAACCACGCTTGATGGCGGCATCACGAAAACGAATCAGATAATTCGACCCATCCTCATAGGCGAATCCATTACTGCCGATAATCAACACATGATTGTGCCCCAATGTCGCGGCCTTCTCTATCGCTTCACGCCCCATCCTCTCAAAGTCGAGATCCACAGAATATACAGCCTCGGTATTCGACGGATAACCGACGGACACCACCGGAACCTCCAACATAGATGCCACTTCGGCACGAGAATCGTTCATCAACACATCCAACAGCAGAATGCCGTCAACCATGCCGCTTTGGACAACGCGAACCAGCTCCCGATCACCATACTCGTGCATCAGCAGCAGGATATCGTAGCCATATCTCTTAGCTCTTGCGGCGATCGCAAAGAAAAAAGCCGCATAATTCGAATAATCCGTATATTCATGCACCGGCGAACTCAATGCAAGAACCTTCGTACAGTTCACCTTCGAAGCCTGGGCCTGATTTTTGGACCGATACCCCAATTCATTGGCGGCCTGCATGACCTTACGGCGAGTCTCCTCCTTAATGGAACGCTTGCCGCTCATCACATACGAGACCGTGCTGATCGAAACCCCGGCGCGGGCCGCCACGTCCTTGATTCCCACAAGCGCTCCTTACAGAACAATGCCGACTATTACCAACATAATAGGAACGGCCATGTAGAGGAGTTTGTTGGGCCGGAGCCGATTCCCCATCGGCGATGATGTGAGGAAGCTGACATGTGCTTAATGTCACAGTGGCGCAATTTGGGTTGATATCGGTTGTTGCGAGGGGCAGAAAACGGCTTTATTCTGCGGTTTTCGCGGAGGTGCGCGAGTTGGCGACACCGAAAAATCGGGGGGTAAATGGCGGGCGATAGCCCCGTATAATACCTCGAAACACACCCTTTACGGCGCAAAGCCCAAGGCTTCGCGCGGCCAATATAAACCGACAAATAGAAAGGTGAATGACATGTCGTTGGGAGGCGGAAGGTTCAGTGACGAGGAAGTGCGATTGTTGCGCGGGCTGTCCGCGGTCGCCAATGCGACCCGCGTGCGCATCACCTATTCCGACTCGTTCAGGAAGCTGTGCATGCGGCGTTACCTCGCGGGAGAATCGCCGGTCAAGATTTTCCGCGAGGCCGGACTTGACCCGGAGCTGATCGGCTACAAACGCATCGAGCGCAGTGTGGCGCGTTGGAAGAAGATGGACACGATCACCCGCGCGGCGGAGGAGCGGCGTCAGGCCATCAAGCGACGCCATGAACGCGCGATCGGCGCGGCATTGCGCATCGTCGGCCAGCCGGAAATCGGCTGAAATCGTCGGCGCCGCAATCGTGATCGACGCGGCGCCGATACTCACAATATGAGACGCGATGGGCTCTGCGGCGGCACAAGAACGTTGGAATTGCGCCATTTGGTTGTCTCATACAACAAAAATCCCCAAAAATCAAGACTGTTTTTCTTCTCTGTTCCGCTTTATCGTTGGGTGCGGTGCATGTATCGCACTTGCAATATATCGCACTTGCAATACTTGAAGGAAAAGAGGAATCCGAGCATGCTGTGTTGCGCGGCGAGACCATCACGGAGCAATGCTGTGACTGCACCCCGCCACCTCACACATATTCTTGGCCGCGGTGCCGCCATGGCCGTGGCTATGTTGCTGACATTGCTCGCTTGCGCCGCGCCCACGGCCCTCGCCGCCGACGCAAAAACGAACTTCGACAGTTGGGCAGCGGCCGCGCAGAACATCGAGCAACAGCTGGCGCAGGGGCAAAGCGACTACCAGTCCGGCAAATACTACGAAGCGGCCACCGACTTCCAGAACGCGCGTTGGATCGGCTATGACGCCTCCAACTTCTCCAAAGCAGCCAGCGACACCATCGGTGCGGACGCCCAACAGTCACTGCTCAAGCAGTTCACCGACCTCGAAAACCTCGCCTACACGCAAGGCAACACCGACGCCGTCAACACCGGGGTTGAAACCCTGAGTGCGCAACTGGGCGAGACGGCCGTCACGCTGGATGCCAATCCCGACCTCGCCAACCCCAAGGATTACGCCGCCGCACTCGCCGAGCAGACGCAAGCGGAACGCAAGCAGCTCGACGCCGCGAAGAAAAACTCGTCCACAGGCAAAGGCGAACGCACGTGGGCGGACGTGGCCTCCGAGATGAACGCCATCCTCGACAAGGCCTATCAAGCGGCGGTTTCAGGCAAGGGCGAGCAGGGTTCGAGCCTGGTCAACAACGCCTATTACCAGTACTACGAAAAGCTCGGCTTCGAGAAGAACGTGATGAACGCGATCTCAGGCGACCGCGTTTCGCAAGTCGAATACCAGTTCAAAATGACGCGCAAAGCCATGCGCGACGGCGCGTCGAGTGCCGAAATCAAAGAGCTCGTCGACCAACTCAAAAGCTGGCTCAGCGAGGACGCCGCCACGCTGGACGGCGGCGCGGCCAGCAGCGTGAACGGTTTCACCAAGTTCATCACCAGCGCCGTCGGCCAGGCGTTTCTGATTCTCATCCGCGAAGGGCTCGAGGCACTTCTGGTGGTGGCCGCGGTGATCGCCTATCTCGTCAAGTCCGGCAACCGGCGCTTCACCAAGTGGATTTATCTCGGCGTGCTCGCCGGACTGGCGGCTTCCGGACTGATCGCCGTGCTGTTCACGGTGTTCTTCGGCGGCTCCGGGCCGATTCAGGAGATTTCTGAGGGCGTGTGCGCGCTGATCGCCATGGGCATGCTCTTGTGGACGAGCAACTGGATGCTGAACAAGTCCTCAGTCGAAGCGTGGAACCGCTATATTCGAGGCAAAACCAAGGCGGCGGTGGCCAGCGCGGCCAACAAAGTCGAGGCGGGCGAGAAGGTGAGCCTCGGCATGGTGGTTTCGCTCGCCATGCTGAGTTTCCTCGCCGTGTTCCGCGAAGGCGCCGAAACCGTGATCTTCTACGAGTCCATCTATTCGATGAGCCAGGACGCGCGCGGCATGTGGATCGGCGGCGGCGCGGCGGCTGTGGTGCTGCTCATCATCTTCTTCGTGCTGCGCTTCACCTCGGTGAAGATTCCCATCGGCCCGTTCTTCCTCGTCACCTCGATTCTGATGGCCGTGTTGGTCGTCATTTTCGCGGGCGGCGGCATCCACGCGCTGATCGAAGGCGACCTCATCGAGGGCACCTATGTGAACGGCGTGCCCACCAACGATTGGATCGGCCTGTACCCCTACGCCGAAACTGTCGGCGCGCAATGCGTGGCGGGCGCGGCGGTAATCGCGCTGTTCGTCGTCGGATTGGTCAGGAAAAAGCGACATCAAGCTTTGGGGGAACAGGACTTGTAAGCCACCCCCAGTCACGCAACTGCGTGGCAGCTCCCGCCAGCGGGGGTTAAGAGTCTAAGAGTATGGCTCACTACAGAAAGAGAAATAATGAAGAATAAGAAGATCGCCGCACTGCTCGGCATGCTGCTGGTCGGCTCCATGGCTTTCACGCTGTCCGCTTGCGGCAACAGCAACAACAGCAACAGCTCGTCCAGCGATACGAGCGGCTCCTCGTCCTCCGAGTCCAGCGACAGCAAGAAGTCGGCCGGTTTCGAGGAGATTCAGGTCGACGAGGCACACTCCGATCAGGAGGTCGGCCCGCTGACCGTCAACGCCGTCTATTTCCAGCCCATTGATATGGAACCTTCGGGCATGGGTTTGAAGGCCGCGGACGCCAGCTTCCATCTCGAAGCCGATATCTCGGCCAACGAGAAGGGCACCGAGCTGGGCTACGGCAAGGGCGATTTCGTGCCGGACTTGACGGTCGATTACGAAATCATCGACAAGTCGAGCAATGAGTCCGTCGCTTCGGGTGTGTTCATGCAGATGCTCGCCTCCGACGGCCCGCATTACGGTGCCAACATCAAGCTTGACAAGGCCGGTGCCTATAAGCTGGGGCTCAAGATCGAATCCCCCGAAAAGAAGGGCTGGATGCTGCACGTCGACCCGGAAACCGGCGTCACGGGCCGCTTTTGGACCGAGCCGCTGGAGGTCACATTCCCGGATTGGAACTACACTCCCCAGGAGTGGTGATTGATCGCGCGGCTCCCACTGACGGATGGTTCAGCGGGAGCCGCGCTAAGGACATTATTAGGGGCATAACGACGAAAGGTGCGCAATGCTTTTGCAATATGTGACGGTGCTGCAGGGCACGCTGCCCGTGGCGCTGCTCGTCATAGCGCTCAATGTCATGCTCACCGTGGGTGAGGGGCGCGACAAGCCGGCTAGCCGCCACTGGCGCCTGATTGGCGTTCTGGTCGGTTTCGCCGGTGCCGTCGTGTTCGCCGCGCTGCGCGCCGCAGCCATCATCACGCAACGCACCTTCGTCAACTACCCCACACTGTGGTGCTGCGTGCTGCTCGATATCGCCGTGTTCGTCATCGTATTGTTCGCGCGCAAACTCACCGCCGACTGGCATGCGCATGCCCGTGCGCTCGATATCGCCAACCTGATCGCCGCGCTGGCGATCGCAGTCACCACCTTCCATGCGCTGCCCGACGTGGTGCTGAAACTGACGATCTTCGTTGAGCCGGGCGAGACTTTCTTCACTTCCGACATGCTGCTGCGCGCGCTCGGCTTTGCGCTGGGGGCGGCCACTGCCATCGTGGCGGCGCTGATTGTACGCACCATGCGCGGTTCGAACGTGCGTCCGGCGTTCACTGTTGCCACGTTGCTGCTGATTGCGCTGCTATTCGCCTCGCACTTCACCGATTTGGCGCAGATTCTGCAATCCAAGCGCATCGTGCGTTTCCCGACGAACATGTTCATGCTGCTCGTATGGGCCATCAACCATCAGCGCGACATGGTGATTGCGATGGTGCTGGTGTTCGCCATTCCGGCGATCGCCTCTCTGGTGATGGGCTTCAAGGTCAAGGCGAGTGGCGAGAACGAAGCGGATGTGCGTGCGCATATCGCGTTCCGCCGCCGGGCGAAGGCCGCGGGGGCATGGAGCCTGGTCGCCATGATCGGCGTGACGGTGGCGCTGACCTATGGCGTGGCCCAAACGCAACAGGTCATCACGCTGTCGCCCCCCGAAAACTATTCGTTGCAGGACGGCGTGGCCACCATCAGCTTCGATCAGGTTTCGGACGGGCACTTGCACCGCTTCGAATACAAAGCCAAAGACGGCACCACGATGCGCTTCATCGTCATCAAGAAGAACGGCGGTGCCTACGGTGTCGGGCTTGACGCGTGCGAGAACTGCGGCGATGCGGGATATTACGAGAAGAACGGCAAAATCATCTGCAAGAAGTGCGATGTGGCCATCAATCTCGCCACCATCGGCTTTAGTGGCGGCTGCAACCCCGTTCCGTTCGACTACAAAGTCGAATCCGGCAAAATCGTCATCCAGACTTCCGTGCTCGACGCGCTGTCGGCGCACTTTCAGTGAAGATGGAGGCTGATTGACATGTTCTTCATCCGCATGATCGCCCGCTCGTTCACCCGCCAGCTCAAGCGGCGGCTGTTGATCGCGCTCACCGTGTGTTTGTCGGCCACGGTGAGCGTCGCCATGCTCGGCGTCGTGTTCGATGTGGGAGACAAGCTCAACGCGGAACTGTCGACGTATGGCTCCAACATCGTCGTGCAACCCAAAGCCAGCGCCGTGGTGAGCGATTTGTATAATACGTCGGGCGACAGCACTGACAATAGCTCTGACCCCACCACGTTCCTCAAGGAATCGGACGCGGCGAAAATCAAGACGATTTTCTGGGCGTTCAACATCACGAACTTCGCGCCGGAACTGAATATCCACGCCGACGTTGATTGCTCCGATGGTTCCGGCGATGCAACCGATTCGGCCGATTCAGTCGATTCATGCAAGGCCACCAGCGTGCCCATCGTCGGCACATGGTTCGCCAAGCAACTGCACATGGACTCGGGCGAATCGGCAGTGGCGGGCATGCGCGGCATGCGCTCATGGTGGAAGCTGGAAGGCTCATGGCCCAAGGACGACAGCACGCAGGGGCTTGTCGGCAAGAAGCTGGCCGCCAAGCTGGGTGTGGGTGTCGGCGGCACCGTCACGCTGAACAAAACGAACGCCTCGGGCGCGCGCAATGTGCAGAAGATCACTGTCACCGGCATCTACGAATCCGGCGATTCGGACGATGACGCGATGTATATCCCCTCGGCTGCGGCGCAGCAATTGTCCGACCTGCCGGATTCCATCGACAAAATCGAGGTCAAGGCGCTCACCACACCCGACAACGACTTGGCGCGCAAGGCCGCCAAAAACCCGGCCGCGCTCACGCAGGACGAGTGGGAGACGTGGTATTGCACGGCGTATCCCTCGTCGATTGCCTATCAAATCGAAGATGTGATTGACGGGGCCGTCGCCAAGCAGGTGCGCCAGGTCGCCGCATTGCAGGGTGATGTGTTGCGCAAAACCCAGGCCGTGATGGTGCTGATGACAGTGCTGTCGCTGGTGGCGGCGGCCATCGCCGTGGCGAATCTCATGGCCGCCTCCATTGGCGAGCGCGGCTCGGAGCTGGCTCTGCTCAAGGCCATCGGAGCGAGCGACGGCGCGGTGTCCCGTCTGATGCTGGCCGAAACGGCGATGATTTCGCTGATAGGCGCGATTGCGGGCGCGCTGCTCGGTTCCGGTGTGGCGCAGATTGTGGGGCGCGTGGTGTTCGATTCGGGCATTACGATGCGCCCGATGGTGTTCGTATTGGTGTTTGTATTGCTGGCGTTGACGGTGCTGGTGGCGTCGTTCTCGTCGATTCGCGCGATATTGAACTTAAGGCCTGCCGAAGTGCTGCATGGTCGGTGAAGCTATGAGATACGGGATATTGGTGGCCGCTGCCGCGACTGAGAGCGAGCGGCGAGTTTGCGGAGGTGAGCGATGAATAACCGCAGGATGTTCATCACCATGCTGTTCGGCGCAGTGTTCCGCCGACGTTCGCGCGCGGCCATGGCCGTCATCGCCGTGCTTGTCGGCGCGACCACGCTGTTTGCCTTGGCTTCGATCTGCATCGCCGTGCCGCAGCAGATGAACGAGGAGATGCGCGCATATGGCGCGAACCTCATCGTCACGCCGTCCGAAACGGCCGAGGGCAACGGCGGACTTGACGCCGACACTGTCCAAAACGTCACCGCGCTCATCTCGGGCGAATACGGTGCGAAATCGGCTTCCTACCGCTATGAGAGCGTGCGTATCAACTCGGCCCCCTATACACTGGCCGGCATTGACCCCACGGCTGTCAAGCAGCTCAATCAGCACTGGAACGTCACCGGCGACTGGCCTGCCGCAGGGAATGTGATGGTCGGGCGCGACGTGGCCGACGCGCTTGGCGTGGGTATTGGCTCGCGTATCACCATCGGATATCGCGCGTCGGATAACGGCTCGACTGATACCGCCTCGGACGCAACGAGCGGCGATACCGAAGAAGATACCCAAGAAAGCACAGAAGAAACGAGCGGCCACTCGTCGGCACATATGCACGACGGCCGCGTCTCCTCCGACATCATGGAAACCTCAGGTACCGAGTTCCGCGTGTCCGGCATCGTAGACACCGGCGGCAGTGAGGACGAAATCGTATACGCCACCAACGCCGACCTGTCCAAGCTGGCCGGCGGCGAGCGCGGCGCGGATGTCGTCGAATACTCCGTCAATGCGTTCGGCAGCGACCTCGACGCGCTGGTCAAGTCGCTCAACAAGAATCCGAACACCGGTGTGAAGGCGCAGACCGTCACCAAAATCACCTCGTCCGACACACGCATCATCACGATGCTGCAGACGCTGTTCTGGATTGTCTCGCTGGTCGTGCTCGTGCTGACGCTGGTCGGCGTGGGCACCACCATCAGCTCGATTGTCTCCCAGCGGCGCAACGAGATCGGCTTGCGCAAGGCGCTGGGCGCACCCTCGCGGGCCATCGGTGCGGAGTTCTATGTGGAATCCGGCGTGTATGGCTTGGTGGGGGGCTTGGCCGGCACGGCGATCGGCTATGCGCTGGCTCGGGTGCTGTGTCAAGCCGTGTTCGAGCGCGCGATTGGCTTCAACTGGCCGTTGGGCTTGGCGTCGGCGACGTTGAGTGTGCTGCTCGCCGTCGCCGCCTCGGTGCCGCCGGTGCGCCGCGCCACCCGCATCGACCCCGCCGTAGTGTTGAGGGAGGAATAAATGAAAGGTTCCGACATGTTGCTTGAACTCGACCACATCTCCAAGATCTACGGTGATCTCAAAGCCGTGGACGACCTGAATCTCACGGTGCCGCAGGGCCAGTGGCTCGCCATCGTCGGCTCGTCCGGTTCCGGCAAGACCACGCTGATGAACATGATTGGCTGCATGGACACGCCTTCCAAGGGTTCCGTCATGCTGGAGGGCCGCAAGCTGGAGGACCTGAGCGCCAAGCAGCTCGCCGACGTGCGCAAGAACATGATCGGCCTGGTGTTCCAGAAGTTCTATCTTGTGCCGCATCTGACGGCCGTCGAGAACGTGATGGTGGCGCAGTATTATCACTCCGTGGTCAACGAGCGTCAGGCGCTCGAAGCGTTGGAACGGGTGGGGTTGAAAGAGCGCGCGCACCACTTGCCCGGCCAGCTGTCGGGCGGCGAGCAGCAGCGTGTGTGCATTGCGCGGGCGCTGATCAACTGCCCGAAGATCATTCTCGCCGACGAGCCCACCGGCAATCTGGACGAAAAAAACGAGCGAATCGTGCTCGATCTGTTCCGCGACCTGCACGAGCAGGGCACGACGATTATCGTAGTGACGCACGACGCACTGGTGGCCAGCCAGGCCGAGCGTGAAATCATGCTGGGGCACGGCGTGCTCGTCGGCGAAAAATGGAATGACGAAGCCGCGCGCACCGCCTACGAACAGGCCGGTGGCAAACCCGCCTTCACCGGTTCGTCCGCCGAAGGCGCCCAGCGCGCCGACGACTTGCCCATCGGATTCGCCGACCCCACCAAATCCGCCAAGACCGGCGGTGAGGCATACGAGGCATAATATGGCCGATATGACACGGAACATGACGAAAGTGGTGGCGCTCACGGCGGCGTCGCTGGCGCTGCTGGCGGGCTGCGGCGAGCCGAAGGCCACACCGATGGACGACGAATACGCGGGCGATTCGGGCGAGACCGAGAGCTCGCAGGAGCAGCAGTCGCAGAGCGGTGATTCGGACAAAAAAGATTCGTCGTCAGGTGACAGTTCCAGCAACTCCAACGATTCCACCCAATCCGACAACAAGGACACCGGCAATTACGCCGATGGCACCTATTCGATCAACAGCCAATACGGCCCGGTGGGCGAAGACACCATCGACGTGCATCTGACCGTCAAGGGCGGCAACGTCGAGAATGTCGAAATCGTGGGGCATCCACTCACTTCGATTTCCCAAAAGCATCAGGAGGATTTCGCCAAAGCCATCAACGGCGTGGTGGACGGCAAACCGCTCAAAGACCTCAAAGTGGACAAGGTGGCCGGTGCCAGCTGGACGTCCGACGCCTTTAATAAAGCCCTTGATGTCGCCCGTCAGCAGGCATCGATTCAATAGGTCTCGATTCCATAGGCCGCGGGAACAACCGCACGCGGGTGATGGGCGGCTTTAGACTGGGGAACCGTGTGTGATGGAACCGTTGCCGCTGAGGGCGGCCTTGCCGGTGCGCCGAGCGCCTGCGCGCGCATTCGCCGCGTGGCACGAGCTCTGGGCAAGCGCAGCCCTTCCACCTTGCGCATCAGTCTGCGCGAACGGTTCGTCCCCTATTTCGCCGCCATATTGGCCTGTTGGTCGCTGTGGGTCGCGCTCACCTGGCCGGGCGCGTTGCGCGACGACACGCTCGCGCAATACCTGCAATCGTCCGACATTCATAACTATTACACACAGCACCCGCTGTTCGACACCTTGATTTTCGGCCTGTTCTGGCACCTCGGAGACGCGCTCGGCTCTCCGCTGACGGGCCTGGGCCTCTACACGGCCACGCAAGTCGTGCTGCTCGCCGCCGGTTGCGCGCTGGCGCTGTGCTATATCCGCAAGCTCGGCACCCCGCGTTGGCTGCTCGGCATCGGTCTGGTCTACCTGTCCACCAGCTATGTGGTGGTCGGCGCGACCACGACGATGAGCAAGGATTCACTGCACACCGTGTTCTTCCTGCCCATGGCGGTGATCTTCGTCGAAGCGGCGTTGACCCGCGGGGAAGTGCTGCGGCGCACGCCCGTGGCGTGTTGGTTCGCGCTGCTGGTGTTCGGCTCCGTCGCATCGAAGCGCACCGCGCTGTTGATTGCGCTGTGTTCTGGCATCTGTTTGGTCTTGGCTTGCCGCAAGGGGCGCAGGTTGCGTGCGGCGATCTGCATTCTGGTGGGGATTCTCGTGGCGCAATGCGTGTTCGCGCCACTTGCCGCCTCGCTCACCCATGCGAACCGCTCCCCCAGCCGCGAAGTGTGGGGCTATATCACCCAACCGATCGCGCAAATCGCGCACGATAATCCATCCGCGATTTCACCAAGCCAGCGCAAGACGCTGAACAAGATCATGGATCTCGACGAGGCGGCGGCGAATATCCGCGCAACTCGCACAAACGAGACGTTTCAAACCCTGCGCACCGATCCCGCGCCTTCCGCAAATGAGAAGCTCGCGGCGCTGAAGGTTTGGGCCGAACTCGGCGTTCGCCATCCGGGCGAGTACTGGAAAGCATATTCCGGGCCGATTCGCGGCTGGTGGGATCCGCGCGTGAATTTCTCGTACCCCACCGACGCCGATTACCTCTTCTCCCCCGGCTATCTGAGGCAGTGGTCATCCTACCTGACCGCACCGCAATACAGCGGCGATTCCGAGGAAGCGAAGGAGCGCAGCCTTGCACAAATCACTCGCGATTTAAGCCCGCTGATGGGCACATCGAACAAGCCGCAGTGGAAGAAGAGCGCTCTCAATCATGTGCGCACATGGGTTCGCACGGACAACCCGCTGACTTCGATGGCGCTGTATGTCACGTGGATTCCGCTGTTGACGATTGTCTCTTTGGCGGCGCAGGCGGCGCTGCGGGCGTTGCGGCGGCGCAGGGGGGTTGCCGGTGATGCCGGCGAGGGAGATGCCGTTGAAGGCGAGCGGCGCGGCATGTGGCCGCTATTCGCCGCCGCGAGTCTGCTGGTGTTCACCGTGCTGTCGCTCTATGCCTCTCCCGAAGCGCTGTTTTGGTACCCGATTCCGGTGTATTTTTGCCTGCCTCTGTTCACTGCACTGCCGTTCGTGCGTGCCGGTGACGAAATAAAACGACAGCCGGCCAAGTGAGTGGTCGGCTGTCGGGCGCGGATGGTGTTGCCATACACGTCTTGCGCAACTACGGCGTGCGAAACTAGCTGGCTGCGGAATCGGAACCGTTGGTGTTGGAGCTGCCTTTCTGATTGGAGTTTGAGTTCGAGCCGTTGGACTGGCTAGAGCCATTGCCGCTCTGGCCATTGCCACTTTGGCCGCTGCCGCTCTGACCGTTGCCGCTCGGCGGCTCGCCCGGCTGGCCGTTCTGGCTGTTGCCGCCACCTTGGCCGTTGCCGCCTTGGCCGCCCTGCGAACCCGAGCCGCCCGGAGCACCGCCGGGAGCCTGCATCTGCTGGCTGCTCGACGACCCCGCCCCGGTGATCGCGCCATAGGCCAGTCCGCCGCCGAGCCCACCGGCCACACCGAACACCAGGCTCACGCCCACAACCAGCGCGATCAGCTTGCCGTTCATGCGCTGTGCGGCGGTGGCCTTGCCACCCAAAGCCGACGGAACGGCGGCGTTCATCGGGGCAGCCTGATACGGGTTCGACGGCATCGGCGCAGTGCCGCCCGGCGCGGGAGGCTGCTGTGCGAAGGACGAGAACTGCGCGGCTCCCTGCGCGGGGGACGTCACCCGTGTGGCCGACTCGTTGGCATTGGTCGTGTTATCCGAGGCATTCGGGAAGGTGTTGTTGCTGGTCATGATGAATCCTTTCGCAAGGGTTATTGGATGCTATGTGATTGAGATGGTTGTTGAAATAGGGGTTATTGGCTGGGCTGGTTGCGCGCGGGGAATTGGGTGATATTGCTCGCTCAGCTCATCGTCCACGCGGTGGAAGTGGAGAACTTGGAGTCGTAGGCTTCGCGGCTGATGAGCTTGGTGGCGAGCGTGGTGCCCGTGCCGGAAGTTTCCACGGTAGTGCCGTATGCGCCGGCCACGGTGACGGTGATGTCGCTCGTGCCCTCAACCACCGTGTCGCCACCGTTCTTGATGGTCACGCTCTTGCCTTGGGCATCCACCACTTTGCCGCCCTGGGCCACGTTGAGCTTGGAAACGGTGGTATCGCCCGTCACCACCCAAGTGGACGAGCCGTCCACGTTCACGCTGATCGGCGTCTCGCTGGCGGAAGCCGAACCGGCCGAAGCCGATGTGTTGTCAGCAATCTGCGCCGCGCCCGTCCAAGTGCTGGAATCGAACAGGTTGAGCGTGACCGACGAGATTGTGTCGGCGCTCACGTTGCCCTTGAGCTCCTGATTGCGTCCGGTGAACGTGACGGTTGCCCCGTTCGAGCCGGCCTGCCCCCAGCTGTTCGAGTCGTTGCCGGCCGCGGTGATGAGCGCCGCCGCGTCCGAATCGAAGTCCAGCGTGGTGTTGCTCAAAACCACGTTCGCCTCGGTGTTGGTGAAATAGAACATCGAACCGGACGTGATGGCCGACTTCAGCGTGGAGTCTTTCGCTTGGAACGTCGCGGCCTCGCCGGTGGTCGCCTCCGCGTCTCCCGAGGTGGATTGGTAGATGATCACACCATTGGCCACCGGGTCGGAGGCCGTCTTGCCGCTCACGGTGCTTTCCAAGGTGGACTTGTTGATCAAGATGGTATTGAGGCCTTCCATGCCGGCGATTTGCGAGCCGGTTGCCGTGCCGGTCACGTCGCTCACTTCGACGTCGCCGGTGGAATACAGCAGCGGCGAGCCCGAGCCGGAGGTGGACAGCTTGGCGCCGGCCACCGAGATGTTGCCGCCTCCGCGGTCGGTGGCCACGGTGGCACAGTGATCGCCTTCGGTAGTGGCTTCAAGCTCGCCGGCCACTATCGTGCCGCCGTAAGTGGCGTCGAGGCCGCGCGAGTTGTCGGCACTGGTGTTGATGGTGACCTTGCGCGCCAGCACAGTGCCGGAATCGGTGGCGAAGATGGCGTTCGACCCGGCGCTGGAAGCATTGAGCTTCACATCGTCCAGCGTGGTGGTCGATTGTTCACCCACCGTCAGCGATACGGCGTTCGTGCCATAGAAATTGGTATTGTCCGCGTTGGACGAATCGCCGGACTTGTTCAGCGTCATGCCCGTGAGCGTCAACGTGCCGCCATTTTGCGCAAGGGCCGTGTTCTGGTCGGAGTTCGTGGCTTCAGTCGTCTCGTTTTCGGCCGAGACGGTTTTGCCGTCGGCGCTGAGCACACCCGAATAGCTGCCGGTGTAGTCGTAGCTCATCGTGTTCGCTCCTCCGCCGCCGCTCACCGTCGTGGCGGTCGACTGCGTGCGGCCCAAACCGAAGTCGCCCGCGATGGCGCAACCTGCCATGCCATATCCGAATCCGACGACCAGCGAAATGACAGCCGCAGTGGCGACGATTTTGCCGCCACCTTGCGCCGCCTTATGTTGTTTGACGGAGGCATGTGTGTTGCTTGTCATGTCGTATTGTCCTTAACTTATGCGTCACTGATTGGCTTTGTGCCGACCAGCCGCCTTTCGGCTGTTGGTTACCAGTACACCCCCTACCCCTTGCGAAAGTCTTGACCAAATCTCGGGGGAACTGAAATCTTCAGTCGATGTTCTCTAGACGTTTCTTGAACGTTTCCTGAATGTCGAACGACCTGAGACACCCCTCCAAACACTGCCGCGCTATCTGCCCAATACCTTTCCGACAGCGGAAAATGCACGCACGCTGGTAGCGTTGTACCTCATGAGAGTTTTTGCGAGAGACAACCAGTCGGCCGATATCGCCGAGCAGTCAGCCTCCGCAAACAACATCGACGGAGCGATTGCCGGCGATACCATTGCCGAAGATATAGCCGCCGAAAACACGGCCGCCAAAGATGCAATCACCGACGATCAAACCCCCATCGACGACCGCCGCCTCCCCCTCATCGTGCGCATCTACGGCGTGCTGATCCTGCTCGACGGTCTGTTCTCACTGCCGCGCATCGTATATGCGGCGGTGCTCGCCACGCGCCGCGTGCTGCTGGGGCGCGAGCGTGTGGACGCGCTGGATCTGACCATCGTCTTGTCCGTATGCGACACGATATTGCTGATCGTTCTCGAAACGCTGCTGATTGTGTTCGGTGTGCTGTTGTTGCGCAACCGGCGCCGATATGCGGCGCGCTGGGCGTACGTGCTCATCCCGCTCACCATTGCGGACGGCATGTTTTCCTTGGCGCTGCAAGGCTTCGGCCCCAATCTCATCGCCCCGGCGATTCAGGTGGCGATTCTGGTGGTGCTGTCCGTCATCGTCGATCCCGCGCTGTTGCAGGAACGTCGTCTGCACCGCAGCCTCAAGCGCATGGACGAGCGCGACAGCTATTGGGACGCCGTGCGCAAAGGCACGCTCGGGCGCGACAAGTCCGGCAAAGGCTACATCGCGCTGGACTTCTTCAACGTGTTCTGGCTGTTCGTCTTCGGCAGCGTGTTCGGCTTGGCGGTCGAGACCATTTACCATCTCATCGTGTTCGGCGAATATCAGGATCGCGCCAGCACTCTGTGGGGGCCGTTCTCATGCATCTACGGCTGCGGCGCCGTCATCCTCACCGTGTGCCTGAACCGTCTGTGGCGCAAAAGCCCGGTGCTGATTTTTCTGGCCTCCGCTCTGATCGGCGGCGCGTTCGAATATTTCGTCAGCTGGTTCATGGAAGTGACTTGCGGCATCAGGTCGTGGGATTACACCGGCGAATGGCTGTCCATCGGCGGGCGCACCTCGGGGCAGTTCATGTTCTTCTGGGGCGTGTTGGGGTTGCTGTGGATCAAGCTGATATTGCCGTGGCTGCTGTGGCTGATCAACAAGATCCCATGGAAGGTGCGGTATTCGCTGACCGCCGTCTGCTTTGTGTTGCTGCTTGTCGACTGCACGCTGACGATCATGGCGCTGGACTGTTGGTACATGCGACTGGCCGGCAACGAGCCGGATTCACCCGTCACCCACTGGTTCGACCAGTATTTCGGCAACGCCTACATGACGCACAAGTTCCCCACCATGCAAATCGACCCCTCTTTGGTCAATCGCGTGTAACAACATCGCGCTGTTACCTGGCTATCTCGCTTACGTGTGGCACTCAACCGTGAATAACGCAGGTAGGGCGACTGGAACTGCAACGGTCATACTCGCGGTATCGAAGGAACGTTGCCACACGTAAGCGAGATAGCCGCGAAACGAGAAATCACCTGCCGTATTGCTCACGCACAAAACGTTCGAGGGCGGGGATTGAACGCTTGACTTTCTCGGTGTCGACGCAATAGGCCATGCGGAAGTGGCCGGTCACACCGAAGCTGTCGGACGGCACGAGAATCAAATCGTATTCCTTGGCCTTCAGACAGAAGGCGGTGGCGTCAGATTCCAGGGCTTTGGGGAAGATATAGAATGTGCCGCCCGGCCGCACCACCTCGAAACCAAGGGAGGTGAGCGCATCGTACAGCAGGTTCATGTTCGTCTCGTACACGCTCAAATCGCTGGTCTCGTCAATGACCTTCGCCACGCCGAGCTGAATCGAACTCGGCGGGCAGTTGTGACCGGTGCCGCGGCTGATCTGGCCCATCATCGCCACCAGCAGGTCGGCATCGGTGGCGCGCGGGTTCACCGCCACATAGCCGATGCGCTCGCCCGGCAGCGACAGCGACTTGGAGAACGAATAGCAGGTGAGCGTGTTGCTGTAGAAGCGCGCCGGATAAGGTTGCTCGCCGCCGTCGAACACGATTTCGCGGTAGGGCTCGTCGCTGATCAGAAAGATGTCATGGCCGTATTCGGTCTGCTTGGCGGCCAGGATTGCCGACAGTCTGGTCAGCGTTTCGGCGGAATACACCGCGCCCGAGGGGTTGTTCGGCGTGTTGATGAGCACGGCCTGCACGTTCGCGTTCAGCGCGGCTTCGAAGGCATCAAAGTTGATTTGGAAGTTCGCCGTGTCGGCGGGCACGACAGTGAGCTTCGCGCCCGTGCCAGCCACATACGGCTGGTATTCGGGGAAATACGGTGCGAAGGTGATGATCTCGTCTCCCGGCTTAGTGACGGCGCGCATCGCATGGGACAGCGCTCCGGCCGCGCCGGTGGTGGGGAAAATATGGTGCGCTTCATAAGGCACACCGAAACGACGGTTCAGCAATTCGGCAATGGTCGCGCACACGGACGGAATGCCAAGCGACGGCGAGTACCCGTGGATGGCCACCGGGTCGCCATGCTCATACAGATCGACCATCGTGCGCGTGAAATCGTCGGGCGCGGGCACGGACGGATTGCCCAGCGAGAAGTCGAACACATTCTCATAGCCGATCTCGGCACCGCGCCTAGTGGCGTACTCACTCAGCTCGCGAATAACCGACTTGCCGCCCAGCATCGCCTTATACCCCTCGTTGATCATCCTTGCCTCCATGCGTTGTGCGCCGCACCAACAGAACCAACGCCAGTATATGCCCTATATCCGCCACCATTGCCCAACGGTTCGTCAGATGTCGCCCGCCCGGCCACTCGAATCTCACGATCCAGTTAACCCCGGAGACTATTGGAATAGTGCCCTCGTTGCGAGCTAAAGTAGCGCTGAATCTCACTGAAACCCGCCAATGGCACATTTTTTGTCGGGGTCAGCGAAGATATTTCAAGACACACATACTTCCTGAGTGGGGCCGAATCGGCGTGTGATGCCGTTCGGCACCGATGGGTACTGGACCGTCGGGCGAGGGAACGCGCATTATCGCGCGTTCCCTTCAGTAGCCGATGTGCCCCTGATGCTCATGAATGGTGGGTTCTTCGTCCAATGTGACGGGTGGGAAATCGGCGGGATCGGCGATGAACCGGTCAATCAGCTCCCATTGGCGGCGGCTGATGCCGATGCGCTCGTCCGGGCGCACCATGAGCAGCGGCGCAGCCGGCAGCAGCGACTCCAACTCGATTCTGCTTTGGTCGTAGCACTCCTCGTCGTCAATCCAGACGATCGGCTGCGAATCGGCGACCCGCCGCTCCGCTTCGATGCGACGGCGCACGGTGGTGCGCTTGCCCGTCAGCCTGCCCTCGCCAGTCTCGGGGTCATACCAGCACACCGTCTCCACCACCGCCGCATCCCAGCCGAACTCCTCGTTGAGATATGCGGTGAATGGCTGCCACGTGGATAGCCAGTTCAGCTCCGCACGGCCTTCCACAGCCGCGCGGTACATCAGGCCGGCCAGCTCTTCGGACCAGCGAATACGCAATTTCCTATGGAACCCAGGCAACATCAGCCGCTTGGTTTTATTCAGCAGAAACGCATTCGACGTGTCATACAGTATTCTGCGCGGATCTTCGGGTTTGAGCCAGCCAAGATTGCCTTGACCGCCCCGACGCAGAATCTTGTCCTGCATAAACGCGTTGATCACGCCATCGAAATCCGTGTAGATGACTGTTTTCGCCATATTCCGCAAGTCTATTTGCTCACATCGATAAGCCGGTGCCCGTCCAAGCCGACGAGCCAACGCTGGGCGACGACATAACCATCGTATATTTGCTCAGCGTTTCGGCGACGGCCGCGCACTCACCGCATGACTAGTGGGCGAATGGTTCGTCGGTGCGCAGGCTCTTCAGCTGGACGGATGAGTCGAACAACAGCGCTTTGACGAACAGCTGCAACGGCTCGGCGGTTTTGAAAGCAGGGTCACTGGCATTGGCCAAAGCGAGAGCGTCGCGGAAATATTGGCTGTGCTTGGCAAACGGCTCATCGCCCACATTAAATCCGAGGAATCTCAGATATAGGATGCCGAAAGTGGCGGCGGTACGTGTGTTGCCTTCGCGGAACGGATGAATCTGCCACACCCCGGAGAGGAAGCCGAATACCGATTCCGCGACATCTTCCCGGCTGGCGCGCTGGTATGAGCCTTGCCGCTTCTTCTCTTCGGAGAAATCATATTCCAGTGTAGGTTCGATCCACATGGAATCCGAATACTGCACAGTCTGGCCGCCTAGGGCTGGTTCCTGTTTTGTGATGTTCTCCGTGCGCCACACTCCGGTCCAATCGTCAGACAGAACGCCGGCAAATAGCTTGCCATGAATGGCTTTGAGTACCCCCGGACTGAACGCGAATGTTGGCATCTGTAAGATTTCGCTGATGCGCTGGGAAACCACATCCGCTTCCCTGTGTTCTTTCTGGCTGGGATTCGCGGCGTGGTATTCGCTGATCTCCTGCGCCGCTTGACCGTAGGAGATCTGCCCGGCGATTTGACGACGAGCAACATCATGGGCGTATTCGGACGGCTGCAACCCATCGGCTTGCTGCAATCCGAAGCCGATGCTCCAGCCATATTCGCGAGACTTCTCATTCCCATCGGAATCAGCCACTTTGTATCCGTCGATCATCACCTGACCTCCTTTCCCGATTCTCTCACATCATCTCGGGATGGAGGACGACGCGTTGTCTAAATGAAAGTGCAACTCGCGGTCGCCGACGGTGGCGACAGAGAGTATTATTGTATGTGGAAGGGGAACGGTCCCACATTCAGGATTGAAGGGGTCCGGGTTGATGCCTCGTTTTCTCAGAGCATCGGAGGAAACGAGGTGTCAACCTTTGGGAATATTGCTGGGTTCGGGCCAGGGGGTGCAGGGAGCGGCCTTCGGCCGCTCCGGTTTGCTGGATCTACGAACAGCTCGGTGGACTGTTCGCAGATCCAGTGGGGGTGCAATAAAAATCCCCGCCTTTGGCGGGGATTTTTATTGCACCCCCTGTGGAGTTCGAACCCACGGGTTATAGGGTTGGGGCTCCGGACGATTTTCTGGACACTTTAGGCTGCGTATCCTAATGATAGTCGGTATTCTTCCGGGCTTTTCCAGCCCAGGGATTTCTTTCTTCGTCGTTTGTTGTGGTAGCGGATGTATTCGTCGAGTCTTTGGCTGAACTCCTCGAACGTCACGCCATCCCAGGCCCTGTGGTGGAAGAACTCGTTTTTCAGGCGCCCGAAGAACCCCTCGCACGCCGCGTTGTCCGGCGAACATGCCTTCCTCGACATCGACCGGGTGGTGCCGTTCTTTTCGCATATCCCGATCCATCCGGGCCACCGGTAATGGCAACCGCAATCACTGTGAAGCGTTTGTGTTCAATGGGAAGTTACGTTTTTAGTCACGAAAATTTTTCGGGTTTAGGCGGGGAGCATGCCGGCCACCCACGGGTCTTAATTGGTTGGTGCTTCGTGTCTCCGGTGGAAGGGTCCGGAAAGGCAGATGATCGGCATGTCCCAAATACAGTCTATTCGCCGTATGAGAGGGAACGGCGAATCCATAGCGTCGATAGCGCGCAAGCAGCACATGAGCGAACCCACGGTGCGCAAATACCTCAGAATGGACGACCTGCCGGGGAAGCCGCCCGTCGGAAGGCGACGCGGCTCGGTGATCGACCCGTACCTGCCCCTGATCGAGCAATGGCTCGCCTGTTCCAGGCGTTCCAGGCGCACTACGGGTTCGACAGTTCCCCGTGCAGTCCGCATTGCGGCCACGGGAAGGGCGCGGTCGAGGCGAAGGTCGGCATGATCCGCCGCAAGCTGTTCGTGCCCGGGCCGGGCGTGTGGAGCCTGGAGAACTTCAACGCCAAACTGCCCGACCCGGGCGAATATGACATCGCGTTCACCGCCACGGACACGAAAGGGGCGCAATGATGGCCGCGAGGAACGACGCCGGACTCTACGCGAAGGCCCGGAGCCTGTTCATCTCCAGAGCCACGATGGACGATTTCTCGGGCTGGGCCACGCCGCGGCAGGCCGAGGCCGTGTCCAGGCCGTTCGACACGGAACCGGCCAACGCGGTGTGGCCCCTGGCCATCGTGCAAACCTGCGCGGTGCATTTGTTGCGCAACACGTTCCGCTACTCGTCCAAGAAGGACTGGGACGCCATCAGGCGCGACGTCAAACCCGTCTACACCGCGCCGGGCGTCGCGGCGGCGCAAGGCCGCCAGGGACGCGATGCTGGACAAGTGGGGGGGCGAAGTACCCCGCGATCCGCAACCTGTGGATGGACGCGTGGGAACGGTTCACACCGTTCCTGGACTACGACGCGGAAACCCGCAGGGTCATCTGCCCGGCCAACGCGATCGAATCACTGAACGCCAGGTTCAAGCGCTCCATCCGCGCCCGGGGCCACTTCCCCGACGAACAGGCCGCGCTCAAATGCATGCACCCGGCCGTCCGCTCCCTGGACCCCACAGGAAGAGGACAGGTACGATGGACGACACGGTGGAAACCCGCACTCAACGCGTTCGCCGTCACCTTCGCCGACCGCTGGCCGGGCGAAGAAACACAACAACAATAAAAACGCCAATTACACACTTAACGAGACAGTCCCATCTGAGAGTAACGCGTCTGTCTGAGGGTAACTCGGTTATGTCTGTTCGAGAGTAGCGCGGTTATGCTCGTTTGAGGAAGCGGATTTCTTCCTCTAGCTGTTGGATGCGTAGGGCTTGGGCGGCGATGAGGCGGTCGCGGGGGTCGCGCGGATCGTACGGATCGACGGTGTCGCGGGATTTGGGTTTGAGTGGCTTGGGATGGGTTGGTTCGGGGGTGCGCTTCCAGCGGGCGAAGGCGCGCTCGATGCGCTTATGGCCCACGAGCTTGGGATCAAGGCCGGCCTGACGGAACAGGTCCACCGGCTTCTCACCCTCCCTATAGCGGCGCATGCACTCGATACGGAACCAGTCCGCGTAATGGATGCGCGAGGACGCGTCAATACTGTCCACCGCAGCCAACGACGACAAATACGCCCGCTGACCCGACGTAAACACCTGCGACTCACTCATCACACACCGTCCTTGTTAATTACCGTCATTTCGACCGGGGCCGACCGGTCATTGCCATTCCGGCCGGGATTGCCCCGGTTGTTGTCATTTCGAGCGGGACGAACAGTCCAGTGGACTGTTCGCAAACAGCGAGCAGCGATAGCGTCGCGAGCGCGCAAACCCAAACACGGGGAGCTAAGGGCCGCGTGCTGTTCCGGCCGCGGCCTTATTCGGTTATTGTCATTTCGACCGAGCGCAGCGAGTGGAGAAATCTTGTTCTGCATGCTTATGGCGTTGGCCGGAAGATTTCTCCGCTTCGGCCTGGCGGCCTCCGGTCGAAATGACAGTAAAAGGGGAGGCGCGCCCGGTCGAAATGATATGAGGAAAGGCGGGGAACCACGGGGCGCGAGCCCCATGTCCCCCGCCTTTCGGAAACCGTCAACCGGCCGGTGGACCGGGCGTCAGCCCGGTCCAACCGGCGGCCGGAGCCGGTCAGTTAGCCCGGTCCGGCCGGTGGCCGGGCGGTCAAGCCCGGCCGGGCCGGTTGTTCGGTTTAGTGGGAGCGGCGGCGCAGGGCGGTGGCCGCGAGACCCGCTGCGGCCAGGGCGAGGGCCGTCAGGGCGGCGGCAAGGCCGGTGGCGCCGGTGGAGGCCAGGGCGTTCACCTTGCTCCAGCGGGCGTGCAGCTTCTTGCCGACCGCATCCTCCAGGTTCGTGATGAGGTTGCCCTCGTCGTCGTACCAGCCGTCGAACTGGTAGCCGTCACGCGTCGGGGTCGGCAGCTTGCCGTCCTCACCGGTCCAATCCGTGGGGATGTTGCCGCCGTTCGGGTCGAACGCGTCCGCCACGCTGGTCCACTTGACGTGCAGCTTCTTGCCGATCGCATCCTCGACGCTGGTGATCAGGTTGCCCTGCTCGTCATACCAGCCATCGAACTTATAGCCCGACTTGTACGCCAGGGGCAGCTTGCCGTCCTCGCCCGTCCAATTCGAGGGGAGGTTGCCGCCGTCGGTGTCGAACGCGTCGTTCACGTTGGTCCACTTGGCGTGCAGCTTCTTGCCGATCGCGTCCTCGGTGTTGGTGATGAGGTTGCCGTCCTCGTCGTACCAGCCGTCGAACTTGTAGCCCGGCTTGCTGGGGATCGGCAGCTTGCCGTCCTCACCAGTCCAGTTGTCGGGCAGGGTGCCGCCGTCCGGGTTGAAGCCCTCGTCGACCGGGGTCCACTTGGGGTGCAGCTTCTTGCCCGCCGCGTCGTCCGCGTTGGTGACGGGGTTGCCGTCCTCGTCATACCAGCCGTCGAACTTATAGCCGGGCTTGGTGGGAACGGGCAGCTTGCCGTCCTCGCCGGTCCAGTTGTCGGGGATGGTCACGTCGCCGTCCACGTCGAACGTCGTGGGCAGCTTCGTCCAGTGGGCGGTCAGCTTCTTGCCCGCGGCCTCCTTGAGGGTGGTGACCTTGTTGCCGTCCTCGTCGTACCAGCCGTCGAAACGGTAACCGTCACGACTCGGGGTCGGCAGCTCGCCATCCTCGCCGGTCCAGTCGTCGGGCAGGGTGCCGCCGTCGGGGTCGAACGCGTCGTCGATCTTCGTCCACTTCGCATGCAGCTTCTTACCCACCGCATCCTTCACGGTCGTGACCTGGTTGCCGTCCTCGTCATACCAGCCATCGAACTTATAACCCGGCAGCGTCGGGGTCGGCAGCTCGCCGTCCGCACCGGTCCAATCGTCCGGCAAAGTGCCGTCGCCGGGGTCGAACGCGTCGTCCAGCTTCGTCCACTTGGCCGTCAGGTTCTTGCCCACCGCATCCTTCAGCGTGGTCACCTGATTGCCGTCCTCGTCAAACCAGCCATCGAACTTATAACCGTCACGAGTCGGAATCGGCAACTGGCCATCCGAACCCGTCCAATCCGACGGGATCGTACCACCGTCCGGATTCAACCCGTCCGTACTCGCGTTCTTCGTCCACTTGGCCGTCAACGTCTTGTCACCAGTATCAGAAGCACTGATGCCACTGACCAGGTTGCCCTTCGCATCGGCCCAGCCGGCGAACGTGTAACCCTCGCGGGTCGGGTTCTTCAGGGTCGCACCCACACCATACGTGTACGAGGCCGGGTTCTTCGGATCCGTGCCGCCGTCGAGCTTGTAGGTCAGCTTGTACGTGTTCGCCTTCCAGGTGGCGTTCACCTGCAGCATCGACTGCTCGAACGTGCCGCTCGCGTCGCGGTCCCAGCCGGTGAACGTGTAACCCGTACGGGTCGGGGCGGCGGGCGCGGTGTACGTGGTGCCCAGCGCGCCGGTCTGGATATTGGACGCGTTGCCGTCCTTGTCCGTGCCGCCGTTGTAGGCGAACACCACCACACCGGTCGCATTCTGCACGTACTGCGCCGTGAGGGTCACGTTCTTGCCGGGCATGGTCAGGTTCGCCAGCTCGTCGCTGGTGACCAGGCCGTACTCGTCGCTCAGCCAGCCGACGAACGACCAGCCAGCCTCGCAAGCAACCGTCGGGGCAGTGACCTTCGCGTCCTTCAGGCTCGCGTCGGTGGCCACCGTGTAGCCGGTGGTGCCCGTCAGCGTGCCGTGATCACCCTTATTGAACGTCAGGGTGTTCTCGTTCGCGGTCCACTGGGCGGTCACCTGCAGCGACGCCTCGTCGAACGTACCAGACACCTGCTTGTCCCACTGCTTGAACGTGTACCCGTCCTTCGTCGGATTCGCGGGAACATCATACTTCGTGCCCAACGGGCCCGACAGGCTCACCAACGGATTACCAGCCGCATCCGTGCCGCCATCGAAGTTGAACGTCACCGTGGCCGTCGCGTTCTGCGCATACTGGGCCGTGAACTCCACGCTCTTGGCGGGCATCACCAGACTGGCCAACTGCTCGCTGGTGACCAGGCCGAACTCCTCGGACTGCCAGCCAACCAGAGACCAACCGGCCTCAGCCTCAACCTTCGGAGCCACCACACTGGCATCGCCCAGCTTCGCGTCCGTGGCAACCTGATAGTCCAAGGTGCCCGTCAGCGCACCGTGATCACCCTGTTTGAACGACACGGCATACGAATCAGCCTCCCACTGAGCCACGTACACCGTCGTGCCATCCGTGGCGTACGTGCCGGACGGCTCATTGCCATCCGCGTCCACCCACTTGACGAACGTGTAACCGTCACGCGTCGGGTTCGAAGGCTTGTCGTAGGTCTTATCCTTCGTGCCCTCGAGGGTCACACCGGACTTGCCGTCCACCAGGCCGCCGTTCGCGTTGAACACGACCTTCGCGCCGTTGTTCGGCTCGTACCGGGCGGTGAACGTGACCTCCGGGTTCAGACCGGAGACGACGTACTTGTCCTTCACACCGTCCTTGCCGTACAGCAGGTCGTCCTCGCTGGACTTCCAGCCAACGAACGTGTACCCGGCCGTCGCGTTCGCGGTCGGCTCGCCGGACACCTTCTCGCCGGAGTTCACCGTGTACTGCGTGGTGCCGTCCAGCGTGCCGTTGTCACCCGGCAGGAACGTCACCGTATTCGGGTTGACCGTCCACTCGGCCGTGTACGTCACCGACTGGTACGTCGTCGACAGGGTCTTGTCCCACTGCTTGAACGTGTAACCGGTACGCGTCGGAACCTCGGCCGCGGCGGTCTTGTCGGCGTCGGAATACTCCGCGCCCTCCAAACCGGTCAACACCAGGGACGAATCACCCTTCTGGTTGTAGCCGCCGGCGTAGTTGTAATGCACCTCCACACTCGACTCCGGCACAAACTTCGCCGTAAACGTAATGTCCTTGTTCGCACCGGAAACAACGTACGCGTCCACGCTGTCCTGCGAATACACCTTGCCGTTCTCGCTGGACACCCAGCCAACAAAACGATACCCGCCATCAGCCGTCACCGTGGGCTTGCCGCCGACCTTCTCACCGGTCAACACCCGATAGCCCGTGTTGCCCGTCAGACTGCCGTGCTTATCCTCGTCGGACACCACGAAGTTCACCGTGTTGGTGTTCGCCGTCCACTGGGCCGTATACGTCACCGACGCATACCTGCCCGTAACAGCCGGGCTCCACTCCTTGAACGTGTAACCCGTACGGGTCAGCTTCGACGTATCCGGAACCTTGGCCTTGGCCTCGTCGGTGTACTCGGTACCATCCACGCCCTTCAACGTCACGGACGTATTACCGTCAGCAT
>NZ_JAAIIJ010000002.1 GCF_012932445.1 Bifidobacterium panos | reverse complement strand
ACGGTTACACGTTCGGTGGCTGGTACACGGACGCTTCGTTTGCCGACGGCACAAAGTGGAATTTTGATACGTCCACGATGCCGAACAATGATCTGACGCTGTACGCCAAGTGGACCGCGAATACGGATACGAAGTACACCGTCGAGCATTATTTGCAGAACGTGGATAACGACGAGTACACGCTCCAGTCCGAGGATACGGAGACGAAGCAGGGTACGACGGATACCGAGACGAAGGCTGAGGCGAAGACGACCTATACGGGTTTCACCGCCAAGGACTTCTCCCAGGAGAATATCTCCGGTGACGGCAAGACTGTGGTGAAGATCTATTACACGCGTGACAAGCATGACGTGACCTTTGACGCGAAGGGCCACGGTACCACGCCCGACAAGCAGGAGTCTGTCAAGTATGGTGCGAAGGTCAAGAACCCTGGCGACCTGTCTCAGGACGGTTACACGTTCGGTGGCTGGTACACGGACGCTTCGTTTGCCGACGGCACAAAGTGGAATTTTGATACGTCCACGATGCCGAACAATGATCTGACGCTGTACGCCAAGTGGACCGCGAATACGGACACTGCGTACACGGTGGAGCATTATTTGCAGAACGTGGATAACGACGAGTACACGCTCCAGTCCGGTGACACGGAGACGAAGCAGGGCACGACGGACACCGAGACGAAGGCTGAGGCGAAGACGACCTATACGGGTTTCACCGCCAAGGACTTCTCCCAGGAGAATATCTCCGGTGACGGCAAGACTGTCGTGAAGATCTATTACGAGCGTAATAAGCACGGCGTGACGTTCGACGCGAAGGGTCACGGCACCACGCCCGACAAGCTGACGGGTGTCAAGTACGGTGCGAAGGTCAAGAACCCTGGCGACCTGTCTCAGGACGGTTACACGTTCGGTGGCTGGTACACGGATGAGTCGTTTGCCGACGAGAAGAAGTGGGATTTCACGAAGAGCACGATGCCGGACAATGATCTGACGCTGTACGCCAAGTGGACCGCGAATACGGATACGAAGTACACCGTTGAGCATTACCTGCAGAACGTGGATGATGATTCGTATCCTGATATGCCTAAGGATGTTGATCCGATGACGGGCACGACGGACACCAAGACCGTTGCTGAGGTGAATGAGTACGAGGGTTTCACCCCCGTCGACTTCTCCCAGGAGAATATCTCCGGTGACGGCAAGACCGTGGTGAAGATCTATTACGAGCGCGTCAAGCATGGCGTGACCTTCAATGCGAAGGGTCACGGTGTCACGCCCGCTGGGCTGACGGATGTCAAGTACGGTGCGAAGGTCGCGAACCCTGGTGAGCTGTCTCAGGCGGGTTACTCGTTCGGTGGCTGGTATACGGATGGGTCGTTTGCCGACGAGAAGAAGTGGGATTTCGCCACGAACACGATGCCGGACACGGATTTGACCCTGTACGCGAAGTGGACCGCGAATACGGATACGAAGTACACGGTCGAGCATTATTTGCAGAATGTGGATGATGATTCGTATACTCTCGATGCCACTGATTCGAAGACGGGCACGACGGACACCGAGACTGTTGCCGAGGCGAAGTCCTATACGGGTTTCACCGCGGGCGACGTGACGCAGCAGAATATCTCCGGTGACGGCAAGACTGTCGTGAAGATCTACTACACGCGCGCCAAGCATGACGTGACGTTTGACGCGAAGGGTCACGGCACCGCGCCCGCTGGTCTGACGGGTGTCAAGTACGGTGCGAAGGTCGCGAATCCTGGTGACCTGTCGGCTGAGGGCTATGTGTTTGGTGGCTGGTATGCGGATGAGGCGTGTACCCAGGTGTGGGATTTCACGGCGGATACGATGCCGGCCGGGAATCTGACGTTGTTTGCGAAGTGGGGTCCGGCTTCGGATACGAAGTATACGGTGAAGCTTTTCAGGCAGGCGTTGGATGGCTCGTATGGTTCGGAGCCTGATGTGGTGCAGGTCCTGACCGGCGAGACCAATGCGGACACGGCTGCTGTGGCGCGTTCGTACGAGGGTTTCACGGTTGAGCCGTTCTCTCAGCAGAAGATCGCCGCTGACGGTTCGACCGTGGTGACTATCCGTTATGCGCGCAACGCGTACACGGTGTCGTTCGATGCAAAGGGCCACGGCACCGCCCCGGCCAATCGGTCGGGTGTGAAGTATGGCGCGCTGTTGGACAACCCGGGCGGCCTGTCTGCCGATGGGTACACGTTCGGTGGCTGGTATGCGGATGAGGCGTGCACCCAGGCGTGGGATTTCACCGCGGATACGATGCCCGCGAATGATGTGACCTTGTATGCGAAGTGGACCGTCAACGAGTACGAGATCACCTACGACCTGAATGACGGCACTCTGCCGGCCGACGCTCCGAAGACCCACACGTATGACGAGGAGACGAAGCTGCCGGTTCCGACTCGTGACGGCTACACCTTCGACGGCTGGTACGACGAGAACGGCAATAAGGTCGATACCATTCCCGCCAATGCGACGGACATGAAGATTACCGCGAAGTGGACGGGCAACGAGTACAACATCACATACGACCCGAATGACGGCACGCTGCCCGAGGACGCTCCGAAGACCCACACGTATGGTGAGGAGACGAAGCTGCCCACCCCGACGAAGGACGGTTACACCTTCGACGGCTGGTACGACGAAGACGGCAACAAGGTCGACACCATTCCCACCGATGCCAAGGATATGAAGATCACGGCCAAGTGGAAGGGCGACGAGTACGACATCACGTACGACCTGAACGGCGGCACCTTGCCGGCTGACGCTCCGAAGACCCACACGTACGGTGAGGAGACGAAGTTGCCCACACCGACTCGTGACGGTTACACCTTCGATGGCTGGTACGACGAGAACGGTACCAAGGTCGACACCATTCCCGCCAATGCGCAGGATATGAAGATCACCGCGAAGTGGACCGCGGACGAGTACGACATCACGTACGACCTGGACGGTGGCACCTTGCCGGCTGACGCTCCGAAGACCCACACGTACGGTGAGGAGACGAAGCTGCCGACCCCGACCCGTGACGGTTACACCTTCGACGGCTGGTACGACGAGGCTGGTAATAAGCTCGACACTATCCCCGCCGACGCGCAGGACATGAAGATCACTGCGAAGTGGACTAAGAACGCTGACGCCGACAACGGCACAAAGTATGATCCGAATGGCGGTGCCATGCCGGACGGCTGGACCAGCGCGGACGGCAAGCTGCCCACTCCGACTCGTGAGGGTTACAAGTTCGACGGCTGGTATGACGACGAGGGCAACTTGGTCACCAGCCTGAAGGACGCCGCGGGCAAGACGCTGCATGCCAGGTGGACCAAGCTGAACACTCTGGCCTCCACCGGTGCCACCGGCTTGGCCGCTGGCCTGACCGCTCTGGCCTTGGCCGCAGCCGGCGCGACAGTCGGCGTCCTGCGCCGCAAGCGCTCCCGCTGATTAAAAGCCCGGGCTCATCTGAACTGCCTCCCATTTCTCGTTATCTAAGAAATGGGAGGCAGTTCATATTTGAGTGCGTTTTTGTATCGCCCGGTACAGAAACGTAGCGAAAACGGGGCGCACCAATCCGTACAATATTGATGGTTGGGCGGGCGTAACCCCGCGTGAGGATAGGAATGTACGTGCAGCGAAGAACAAGACCCGAGGTACTGGCCCCCGCAGGCAACCTCAGAGGACTGAAAACCGCCGTCGATTACGGAGCGGATGCCGTATATTGCGGCGGCAAGGCCTTCGGCATGAGAAGCGCGCCGAAAAACCTCTCGCTGGCCGATTTCGAGGAAGGCGCGCGCTATGCCCACGAGCGCGGGGCGCGCGTGTACGTGACCTGCAATGTGCTGCCGCGCAACAGCGAAGTCGAGGCGATCCGCGAATACTTGGGCCAACTGAAAGACACCGGTGTCGACGCGCTGATCGTCTCCGACATCGGCGTGATGATGACCGCGCGCGAAGTCGCCCCCGAACTCGAACTGCACGTGAGCACCCAGGCGGGCGTCACGAATTATGGTGCCGCGAGGGCGCTCTATGATTTGGGTGCCCGCCGCGTCGTGCTGGCGCGCGAGATGGACCTTCAGGCCGTGCGCGACATCCGCGCTCGCATCCCCGACGACATGGACATCGAATGCTTCGTGCACGGCTCGATGTGCATGGCCTTCTCCGGGCGCTGCCTGTTCTCCAATTACCTGACCGGGCGCGACGGCAACCACGGCGAATGCGCGCAGCCGTGCCGCTGGAAATATTCGATTGTCGAAGAGAAGCGACCCGGGCGGTATTATCCCATCGAACAGACCGAAGAGGGGGCTTATCTGTTCAATTCGCAGGATATGAACATGCTTGAGCATCTTGACGATTTGATCGATTCGGGCGCGACGAGCCTGAAAATCGAGGGGCGTTCCAAAAGCGCGTATTACATCGCGGCCATGTCCAATGCCTACAAAACCGCGGTGAACGCCTATATGGTGCAACGTGGCTTCGAGGACGGGCGTGGCAATGCGCTTGCCGAGTTCCATGACCGTGTGGTTCGCCTTGGCGACCCTGATTTCGATGAGTTCGCCGCCAGCCCTGATGTCGTCACGGCCCATGCCGACCAAGCCTTTTGCGGTGTGCCGGATGGCACCGTCGAGCCGGACGACTTGAGCTATCACGCGCGCAGCACGCGCCGCAAATCGAACACCGCCGCAGAGATTTTGCCGGACGGCTGGCACCACGCCGCCGTGCGCCCCGCCCCACACGTCGAGCTGCCCGACTGGCTCACCGAGGAACCTTACAAGGTGGCCCACCGCGACTATTCCACCGGCTTCTACTATCCCGAACAGAAGGTCACGCAGCGCACCGACCGCGCGGGGTATTTCCGCTCATGGCTGGTGGTGGGTGAAACGCTCTCCTGGAGCGCCGACGAGGGTGGTCGCCTCACCATCATGAGCCGCAATAAAATCGAACCCGGCCAACACATCGAGTTCCTGCTGGCCGGCCAACCGCCGCTCGACTACACGGTTCCCGGCACCGGCCTGCGCGACGGCGACGGCAACCCCGTCGAAGCCATCAACAACCCGGCGCACGTGTTCTCGCTGCCTTGCCCGCACGAAGTGCCCGCCAACACTGCGATGCGCTCGCGCACCACACACCCCACATTGAAAGCGGAATAGCCATGACCCAATACGACGACGCGATTCTCGATTCCACCGCCATCAGCTCCACCGACAAAGCTGGCCGGCCGATTCCGGTGACCATTCCCATCGCCCTCGCGCCCGGCATCACCGTCACCTACACCACGCGGCTTGGCGGTTTGAGCGCGGGGGAATGGGGCAATTGCAATCTCGGCGGCAAGTCGGGCGACAGCCCCGAGGCGGTGATGTCCAATCGCGTGGCGCTCGCTGAAGCGCTTGATGCGCCGTTGAGCCTGATCGGTCAAGTGCATTCCGGCATTGCCGTGGATATGGACGAGGCGTTCGTGCGGAATGCGCCGTATGGGTGTGATTTGTCCGGCGCTGATTTTGGTTTGGACAGCGCGCAAGCCTCTGGTGCGATTGAGGCGGACGCGCAGGTGACGTCGCGCGCCGGCGTTGCGTTGGGCATGTTCGCCGCCGACTGTTTGCCGGTGCTGCTCGCCGACCCCGAGGCCGGCATTATCGGCGCGGCACATTGCGGCCGTAAGGGCTTGCAACAGGGCGTCATTGGGGCCACTGTCGAGCTGATGGAAAGCAAGGGTGCCCGGCCCGAGCGCATCGTGGCCACGCTGGGTCCGTGCATCTGTGGCGACTGCTACGAAACCGGCGACGAGATAGCCGACGAGTTCGACGCCCAATTCCCCGGCAGCTTCGCCCTCACGCGCTTCGGCGGCACGGGCATTGACATCGCGGCGGCCGCGCTGAGCGAACTGGCCCAAGCGGGCGTCGCGCGGGACAATATCATCGAATCGCGCCCGCGCGTCTCGGCGGCCACGCAATATCTGTCCGAAGACGCGGAACTTGGCGGTCTGTGCGCGCACGACGGCGAGGGCGCGGCTGATCTGTCCGAGCGCATCGCCGCCGTGCGCCACAGCATGTGCACGCTGGAAAACCCGCTGTGGTATTCGCATCGTCGCGCCGCGCTCGCGGGCAAGGCGCATGAAGGGCGCATGCTTGCCATCATCCAGCGCCGGTAAATTGGCCGATAGATTGGCCGATAAGCTGACCCGGCACGAAGATTCCGTGCAGAATAGGTGGGCGCAAGCCCGGGCCGTGCGCGCTGCGGCCTACGGTGGAGACATTATGAGCCAGAGAGAACCAGAGCTTTCCATGCCCGAACGTGCCCGGCAAACCGTCCCCGTCGTGGCGGTGGTGCTGGCCGCCGGCTTCGGCACGCGCTTCGACCCCAGCAATCCCAAGCAACTGGTATGCATCGCGGACAAGCCGATCGTGTGCTGGAGCATCGAAGCGTTCGAGGGCAACGAGCGCGTCAGCGACATCGTGCTGGTGGTCAACCCCAAGGTGCGCCCCGCCGTGGAATCGCTGATCGACGAGCAGGGGTACGGCAAGGTGCGCATCGTCGTCGACGGTGGTGCCGAACGTGCGGACAGCACCGCCGCCGCACTGAATGTGCTCAGCGAAGCGGCAATCCCTTCAGACGCGAAGATTCTCATCCATGACGCGGTGCGCCCGTTCGTGTCGCAACAGGCCGTCGACGATTCCATCGACGCGCTCGACCAATTCAGCGCCGCCACCGTCGCCTGCGCCTCCACCGACACGGTGCTGCTGACGCGCGACGCGGGCGATCGCAAGGTCGTCAGTGCCGTGCCCGACCGCGCCGACACGTTCCGCGCGCAAACCCCGCAATCCTTCCGTTTTTCCACCATCACCCGCGCCTACGAGCTGGCCGCCGCCGACCCGGATTTCCATCCCACCGACGACACGCGCGTGGTGGTCGATTATCTGCCCGACGAGCCGGTCGCCATCGTGGCTGGCAGTGAGACCAACCTCAAAATCACCACCCTAGGAGATATCCCCACCGCCGAACTCATCGCCGCCGGGCTGAACGCTTCCCGGTGATTTCACGACTCGGGGAGTAACATACAGCGCAGAGCGTGCCGACGGGCGGCACGTGTCGGGTGCGTCGATGTGCGATGTGTTCAGTAGACTGGGGCGATATGAAGCAGTTTAGCGTTGTGATTTGCGGATTTGACCATTACGACGACGTGAGCATCAACCCCTCATACGAGGTGCCGAAAGCCCTGGCCGAACGGGGCGTGGACGGGCTGGACGATGTGGAACTGACCATCAACGCCGTGAGCCTGCCCGTCAGCTTCACCAAGGCGTGGCCCACCCTGTTGGAAACCATCGAGGCTGCGCAGCCGAACATCGTCATCGCCACCGGCCTGAAACATGCCGCGCGCGGCGTCATGCTGGAACGTTGCGCCACGAATCTGATGGACACCGCCAAACCCGACGTCGACAATGTCACCCCCCGGCGCGCCCCCATCGACCCGCAAGGTCCGGCCGCCTATTGGACTCGCCTGCCGTTGCGCTCGATTTTGAAGGATTTCACCCGCGATGACATCCCCTCCACTTTGAGCTCCGATGCGGGCACGTTCGTGTGCAATTCGCTGTTCTACAATCTGCTCAACTGGGCATCGACGCAAGAGAAGGTGCTGGTCGGATTCGTCAGTTTCCCGCTGGTCAGCGAGACGCGCCATTCGCAACACGGGTTGCCATTGCCTGATTTGATTCAGGCGGGTGGCGACGTGGTGCGCGAAAGCGTGCGGTATTACTTGAAGCCCTCCAGCCAGGACATCCTGATTGCCTGAAATGGAGTGACGGCTTTTTCATATTGCGTGCCCATGGGTCCGTTATCGGGATAAGGCTATGGAAATGTTGCCATACCACGGTGAGTATGCCCCGGTTTTGCGCTACAGTTCTGTCTCGGGTGGCTATTTGGTGCGCTCGAAATAGGATTTGTGCAGGTGAAAGGAAACAGGGACATGGATCAGTTCCCGATTGTGTTGAGAGGCTACGACAAGGACACGGTCGACGAGGCGTTCGCTGCCGCGCAGCAGACGCTTGCCGACATGCGTGAACAGATCGCCTCCAATGATGATCTTATTTTGCAGTTGCAGTCGCAGCTCGAACAGGCAAAAGCCGCCAAGCCCGAATCCAATAGTTTCGCCTCGTTGGGCGCCAACGCCCAGCAGATGCTCTCCAGCGCGGAGCAGACCAGTGCGGAGCTGCTCGACCGCGCCAAGGCCGACGCTGCTTCCACACGCTCCGCCGCCGAAGCCCAGGCGCAGACGTTGCTCAATAACGCCAAGCTCGATGCCCAGCGCATCATCGACGATGCGAACGCGAAATCCGCTTCGATTCTCGAACGAGCCAACACCGAGGCGACGACCATTACCACCGCCGCGCAGGACGATGCCGCCCAGTTGCGTGCGGAAACCGCAAAGAACGTCACCGAGCAACGCCAGACCACCGAGCTGGAGCTGAGCAATGCCCGCGAGGAACACGACAAGAAGCTCGCTGCCGAACGCTCCACCCAGGAACGTGAGATTGCCGATATGAAGGCCGAGGCCACGCAGCAGATTGCCGAACAGCGCAAGAATACCAACGAGGAACTGGCTCGCGTGAAGGCCGAGGCCAACGATCAGATTGAATCCGCGCTTGCCGAGGCGAACAAGCGCCTTGCCGACGTGCGTGAGCAAGTGGCCAAGATGACCACCGACGCGCAGCGCAAGGCCGGCGAAATCACCGATGCCGCCCAAGCCAAGGCGCAGCAGATCGCAGACGAGGCCGAAGTGCATCGCACCACGACCATCAGCAAGGTGAACGCCGAAGTGGAGCAGATTCGCGCCGACATCGCCAACCAGCAGGACGAGGCCACCAAGAAGGTCAACGACTTGCTCGACGGGCTTGAAGAGCGTCGCACCGCAGCCAAGGAAGAGGCCGACAAGCTAATCGGCCAGGCCAAGGATGTCCGCCAGGAGGCCGACGATTACGCGGCTTCCAAGCGCAAGGAAGCCGATGGGCAGGCTGCCGATATTCTCAAGGCCGCCGAAGAGAAGGCCACCGAGCAGATTGAGCAGCGCCGTGCCGCCGCCAAGGAGGAGCTTGACGGGTTGAAGGGGCATATCGCCGAACTGCAACAACGTGAGGCCCAGATCACCCAGCGTGTGGGCGAGCTGCGCTCCATGTTCTCCAGTGCCTTCTCCGGCTTCCTCGGAGGCGAAGCGCCCGACGTGCCGGTGAACAACACCGTTGATTCGGAGGCCGAAGCGCCCGTCGAACAGCCGCAGGACGAGACTGCCGAAGTGCAGTGACGTTTCGCCGACAGTCCGCTGGCCTGCGTAGGGCGGTGATGTACTAGACTGTTGGGCGGAACCTATGAATGTATGGCGGCACTTGGCCAATATGGCCGGGTGCCGCGCTTTTTGCCGCTTGAATAGCGGTATTTGGGAATGAAGGAGTATATGGCAATATGACCGAAATCACGCCTCTGGACACCAACGCGCTCGCCGCATTGCGTGATGAATTCCGCGCGGATGGCACCAACCGCATGGCAATGAACGCCGTCACCGCCGCCGGCGTTGACAAGGTGGCTTTAAACTACGACCGCGCCCGCTTGCTGCAGCGTCGTTTCTCCACCATCGTGGACAATGGCGAGGCCACCCATCAGGATCACTCCGGGCGCTGCTGGCTGTTCAGCTCGCTGAACGTGGCGCGTTTCGTGGCCAAGCGGAACCTGAACCTCACGGAGTTCGAGTTCTCGCAGAACTACGCGATGTATTACGACAAGCTGGAGCGCATCAACTATTTCCTGAAGGACATGGCCGCGTTGGTCGCCGCGGGCGAACCCGCCGATTCGCGGCTGGTGCAGCATTTGCTGGCCGATGTGATGGGCGACGGCGGCCAGTGGACGATGGCCATGAACATCTACAAGAAGTACGGCGCGGTTCCCAAGGATCTCTTCCCGGAGACCGAGTCCTCCAAGAATACCGGCCCGATGAACACGCAGCTGCGCCGCATGCTGCACACCGCCGTTGCGCATCTGTTCGCCGAACCGGTTCGCACCGATGAGATCATTGCGGAGGCCACCGCAGCCGGGCATCGCATCCTCACCATCCACTTGGGCGAGCCGCCCGTGTCTTTCGATTGGGAGTGGACGGACAAGGATGGCAAGTTCCACCGCGACGGCGAGATCACGCCGCAGGAGTTCTGGAAGAAGTATGTCGGTTCCGCCGATTTGGAGGATTATGTGTGCCTCGTCGACGATCCGCGCGCCGAGCACCCCAAGGGCAAGAAGATCGCCATCGAGCATTTGGGCAATGTGGCCGGAGGGGACCCGACCGAATATTTGAACGTGCCCAACCAATTCATGAAGGATTGCGTCAAGCAGATTCTTGTCGAGCAGGGCGTTCCGGTGTGGTTTGGTGCCGATTGCCATCCGTTCATGGATCGTGAGAGCGGCGCGTGGGCCACGGATCTGTTTGAATACGGCGATTTGTATGACTTCGATTTCGACCTGGACAAGGAGGCGCGCGTGCGTTTCGCCGACTCCGCCATGAACCATGCGATGGCGTTCGCCGGCGTGGACGTGGCCGAAGACGGTTCCACCCGCCGCTGGCGCGTCGAGAATTCGTGGGGCACGAAGATCGCCGACAAGGGTTATTTCACGATGAGCGACGATTGGTTCACCGAATACGTCTACGAAGTCGCCGTGCCCAAGGCTCTCCTGCCCGCCGAATACCAAGCCGCCCTAACCGAACCCCCCATCTCCCTACCGGCTTGGGACCCGATGGGCGCACTCGCATAGGAGACAGCCCAGTGGGCTGTCTCGCGAGTGCGCCCGAGTGAGGCGATAGCCGAACGAGGGTCGGATTGGGTCTGCCCGTAGGGCAGTCCGTAATTGCAGGGCTCGGAGAGCTTTGGCCAAGTAGCGAGCGAAAGCTCGCGTCGGCCAATACGCGCCGAGCTTTCCATCCTTTGTCATTTCGACCGAGCGAAGCGAGTGGAGAAATCTTTTCGTCCAAGTTATGTCGTTGACAATAAGATTTCTCGACTGCGGCTACGCCTTCGCTCGAAATGACAACGAACGGGCAGTCCCGCTCGAAATGACAAGTTACGGATAGCAAAAGGCTTCGCAACCCAGCAGGTTGCGAAGCCTCATTCACATCCAGCGCCAGATCACATCAGGCTGGTGTAGATTTTCAGAATGTCTTCTTCGGTGGCTTTGCGCGGGTTGCCCGGCGTGCACACGTCGTTGTAGGCGTCGTGGGCCAGCAGGGGCAGGTCGGCTTGGGTGGCGCCGACTTCGCTGATGGTGGTGGGGTTCTTCAGGTCCACGGTGAGCTTGTGCACGGCCTGCACGGCTTCCTCCCGCACCGTTTCCAAATCGCCGGTGTAGGCGTCGGCCACATTAAACGCGGCGGCGATGTCGCGGTATTTCTCGCCGGTGTAGTCCTTGTTGTATTCCATCACCGGAGCGAGCAGGATGCCGTTGGCCACGCCGTGCGCCACGCCGAGCCGGCCGCCCAGCGGGTGTGCCATGCCGTGAACCAGGCCCAGGCCCACGTTCGAGTAGGCCATGCCGGTGATGTAGGAGGCGTAGGCCATCTGCTCGCCGGCCGGCACGTCGCCGTCGGCGCTTTTGGCCAGGTTGGCCGCGATCATGCGGATGGTCTGCATGCTCAGGCAGTCCGACAGGCTCCACGCGCCCGGCGTGACATACCCCTCGATGGCGTGGGTGAGCGCGTCCAGGCCGGTGGCGACCTTCAGGCCGCGCGGCATGGAATCGGTCAAATCCGGGTCGACGAACGCGACGATGGGGATGTCGTGCGGGTCGACGGCCACGAACTTGCGCTTGTTGGCCGTGTCGGTGACCACGTAGTTGATCGTCGTCTCCGAGGCGGTGCCCGCGGTTGTGGGCACGCCGAAAATCGGCACGGACGGATGCTTCGTGTCGGCCACGCCCTCCAGGGACAGCACGTCGGCGAACTCCGGGTTGGCCGTCACGATGCCGATGCCCTTGCAGGTATCCTGCGGCGAGCCGCCGCCCAAGCCAATCAGGAAATCCGCGCCCGAGGCGGCGAACTTGGTCACGCCGTCCTGAATGCACTCGACGGGCGGGTTCGGCTTGACGTTGCTGAACACCTCATATGGCATACCGGCCGCGTCCAGCACGTCCGTCACCTTCGCCACGGTGCCCGTCTCCAACAACACCGGGTCGGTGACGATAAACGCCTTGGCAAACCCGTGCGACTTGGCCACACCGGGAATCTCCTTGATCGCGCCGCGCCCGAAATAGGCGGTCTGATTGAAAATCATGCGATACACCATGCTTATTCTCCTTTGAATGGTGAGTGGAACATACAACATTATATCGATGGGTATTTCGCCAGGCGGGAGGATGACGCGTGTTGTGGGGGTTATCGGTTATTGTGGTGGTCGCGGCGCCCCTTCGCGCCATACAGCAGCACGAGAAGTTATAAGGAGAGGTCGAGCATGGAACTGCGTGGCCCTGATAGTTCCGAGGATGCGCGTCTTTTGGGGGAGCAGGCCGTGTTCCCCGAGACGGTGGACGTCAATATCCGCCAGCTCGACCCTATCCCTGCGCCCCGCGCGTTCCTGAGGGAACTGCCGCTGAGTGAAGCGATGAGCGATCTGGTGCTCTCCTCTCGTCGGGAAATCCGCGACGTGTTGCACGGGCGCGACGACCGGCTGCTCGTCATCGTCGGCCCCTGCTCGATTCACGACCCGAAGGCCGCGCACGAATACGCCGAAAAGCTCGCCGCCGTGCAGCGCGAACTGTCCGATCGTCTGCTGATTGTCATGCGCGTGTATTTCGAGAAGCCGCGCACCACCATCGGCTGGAAGGGCTTGATCAACGATCCCGATCTCGACGGCCGCTTCAATATTCGCAAAGGCATGTGGATGGCCCGTAAAGTGCTCACCGACGTGCTTTCGCTCGGACTGCCCGTCGCCACCGAGTGGCTTGACCCGATCACCCCGCAATATATCTGTGACGCGGTGAGCTGGGGTGCAATCGGCGCGCGCAACACCGAAAGCCAGGTGCACCGCGAGCTGGCGAGTGGCCTGTCGATGCCGGTGGGCTTCAAAAACTCCACCGACGGGTCGATCAAGGCGGCGGCCGATTCATGCTATGCGGCCGCGTTCGAGCATCATTTCCTGTCCATCAATCTCGATGGCCGCGTGATTTCCGCCGAGACGAAGGGCAATCCGGATTGTCATTTGGTGTTGCGCGGATCGTCGCATGGGCCGAATTACGACGCCAAGTCGGTGAGCGAGGCGCTGGCCGCGTTGCGGGCTTCGCATGCGCCCGGCACCGCGTCGAACGGCCTTGTCATTGATGCCGCGCACGGCAACTGCGGCAAGGACGAGGTGCGCGAGGCCGAGGTCGTTGAGGAGATCGCCGAACGCTTGGCTGCGGGGGAGCAGGGCATTCTTGGCGTGATGATGGAGAGCTTCTTGGTGGCCGGCAACCAGAAGCCGGCACCGCTCGACCAGCTGACCTACGGCCAGTCCGTCACCGATTCCTGCGTGCCATGGGAACGCACCGAACAACTTCTGCACACTTTGGCCGCCTCCGTCGCCGCCCGCCGCGCGCGCCGCTAAAGCGCGGTGCCGTCAGGACTGCTGATAGCGTTTGCGCGCCGCTTCCCCGGTGAGGTCAAGCAGATGGCCGATTCTGTTCCATGACATGCCTTGTTCGCGCAACCCATTCACCGTTTTGGCGATTTCGTCGTCGGTGAGCTGGTTGAGCATCTTTTTGCGATAGGCAAGTGCCCTCAGGCGTGCCGCCGGATTGGGGTCGCTCTTGAGTGGGGGCAGTGCGTCGAGGCCTTCGTGCTCAAGGTCGTCGGCGATTTGTTCTCCCAAGGCTTCGTAATATTGCGTATCGAGTTGCTTGCGTGATGCTGTGCTCATGTCCACTCCTGCGCTATTCTCCGTCTTGTGACGATATTCCCATATCGCAACTCCTTTTGTCAAATTCATTTGGCAATTGTGTTTGCTATTTGCGTGTCGCATATCGGCTGTGCTGATTGAGTGTATCTGAAATCGGCATTGTTCCCGCGGGAAAACCACCTATGTGGTCGAAGCCCTTGAATCATTGGAAAATGGCCATTCTATTGTATGAATGCCATTGTGGATAACTTCGCCGTATGGAGATTTGACGTGCGGTGGCGAGCATCAACAAGCGGGATAGGAAACCGTGGGTTTCGCCAAGGGGAGAGCGGCTCTCAGTGGTGTAGGTGGGCGATGGCGCGACGGGCAAGGCTGCGTGAGGACCCGGCGCCTTCGCCTTTGACGCCGACGAAGACCAGCAGCACCATCAGCGCCACGATAACAGAGCTGATCTGCAACGCCGACCGTACGCCGAAAATGCTGCCCGCCACTTGGGCCGCATGCCCGCCGCCAAGCGAGGCCGCGCGTGCGGATGCGAGTGTTTCCATCGTGGTCACCAATATCGGCGCGCCCATGGCTCCCGCGATTTGACGAGCCGTGTTCGTTACCGCCGACCCCGCGGATACCTCGTGGGTATCCAGGCAATTGAGCGACCAAGTGGTGACGGGCATCAATACGAACCCCATGCCGATCTGACGGGTGAACTGGCAGATGGACACCCACCAAATCCACGTGTTCGGCCCGATCATGCTCATGCCCACCGTGCCGATGAACAGCACCATCGTGCCGGTCAGAGCCACAGGCCTCACACCGAAGCGGTCAAGCGCCCGGCCTCCAAAGAACTGCGCAATGCATTGGCCGACGGCACCCGGCAACATGACCAGACCACTCATCATGGCCGAATACCCCCGGTCTTGCTGAATATAAAGCGGAATGATCACCACAATCGAGCTGAACGCGAAGAACGACATCGCCGCCACAATCGTGCCCACCGTAAAGCTGCGGTTTTTGAGCACATGCAAATTCAACAGCGGCTCTCCCACATTGCGCCCCCGCGCGATAACGCGCCGAAGAAGCCCCGCGCCCGGTTGCATCACTTGCCTCAACACGAACCAGACGACGCCAATCGCGCCGATGAGCATGGGCGCCCACACCATTGGATGGGCGAAAGGATATGCCTCGATGTTCGTCAGCCCGAACATCAGACCGCCGAAGCCCAGAATCGAAAGCGCCACGGAGAAGAAATCCGCGTGCGCGGCTTCGCCTTCGCTGAAATTACGCAGGAAGAATATGGCGACCAGCAGCGACAGTGCGCCGATAACGGTGAGTGTGAAAAAGATGGAGCGCCAGCCGTTCGCGTCGGTTTGCCAGCCGCCGATAGTGGGGCCGATGGCCGGTGCCACGCTCATTGCCATGCCGACCGTGCCCATGGCGACGCCCCGGCGTGACAGCGGATAAATGGAGAACACGGTGATTTGCAGCACCGGCCACATCACGCCGGTGCCAATCGCCTCAAGCAGCCGCCCCGTCAGCACCAGCGCGAAGTTCGGCCCGAGCCATGCCAAGGCGGAGCCGAGCGTGAACACCGCCATCGAGCAGATGACGATCTGCCGGGTGGAAAAACGGCGGGTCAGGAAGGCCGTCAGCGGCACCATCACGCCCATAACGAGCTGGAAGACGGAGGTGAGCCATTGGCCGGTGGTGACGGAGATATGGAAATCGTCGACGATGGTGGGCAGAGCCGAACTCAGTTGCAGCTGGGTGAAGTTGCCGACGAAGGTGATGAAAGTCAGAATCGCAATGGAAATGAACGCGGGGCGGCTGAGCTTGCCGTTGGCGTATGACTGTTCCCGAGTCAGTGCCCGCGACATATCCGCCATATTCTTCGCTCCTTGTTGCCGATCCGTATTGCTTCAGGCGACCCATATACCCTACGCTCGCCCCGGTACGAGCCGCTGGGGCCTGCCATGACGCGTATCGCGTGCCTTACGTCAGTCCGTATAAAAGAAGCCGTATAAGAAGATATGAAAACGCCCCGCCGGTGAAGCGGAGCGTTCAATAAAGAAATAAACAATCAGTAGTTGTGATGCGCCAGCCAGTACTGATATGCGCCATTGATGCTGCCGTAACGCTGGTTACAGTAGCCGACGAACCACTTGAACTGGGTCTGGTAGTTGGTGGCCCAGTCCGAACCGGCGGAAGCCATCTTGGAGCCGGGCAGGGCCTGCGGCAAACCGTATGCGCCGGAGGAGGCGTTCGTGGCGCTGGGGTTCCAGCCGGATTCATGGTTGATGATGTAGACCGCGGCGGAGAAGTCCGCTTCGGAATATCCGTTGGAAATCAAGTAGTCATGCGCCCACTGCTGCATCTCGGATGCGGGAACCGTGGTGCCGAGATTACTGCTGGAGCTGCTGGAACTCGTGGAGCTCGATGAGCTGGAACCGGTGCCGACGAGTATGATCTTGTCGGTCGGAGCCTCTTTGACATACGAGGCGATGGTACTGGAGGAGACGACCTTGCCCCCCGCGCGGGTGACGAGGTTGGTGCTTTCCGTCACGCCGTTCTTGCCTTCCTGCTGCACCTTCTCGGTGCCTTTGGCAAGTGCGTCCGTCTCTTTCTTAACTGTGTTGAATGGGATTTCCTCGTCCTTGGTTTCCAGCTCGGCCCCCGCACGCTCGATGGTGATGACGGTGGCCTCGGTGACCTCGGTGGTCAGGGACGGGGTGACGGCATCCTCCGGCTCGAGCACGATGTCGCCGGCCTCAAGCACGGACTTGACATCGGTGAAATCGGTGCCCAGCACGGTGCGTGACGTGCCGTTGATTTTAACGGTGACGTACGAAGTGCCTTCTACGGCACCACGTGTGCCATCACGGGAAACCTGCAACGGCTGGCTGTCGGTGGCGGAAAATTCCGTCAGCAAATCGGTTGCGGAGGAGGCTTGATAGAAATTGCGCGACATGATGCCGACCCCGGCGATCATGGACACCGACGTAAGCACTGCGACGATGCGAACCCACTGACGTCTGCTCAGGGAAGCAAGAGTAATCGTGTTCTTGCGGTGTCTCGCCATCATTCTCCTTACCGGCGCGCACCCATGTGACACGCACTAACCGCCATCATACCTTCACCATTGCGTCACACAAAATGCAATGGGTGTGGCGCGCACCTCCCAGTCGGGGTGCTTCGGCTCGGCGGCTACTCGTTATTGCCTTCAGCGCTGCTCAAATCAACCGTTTTGGCCTGGGCGATCAGCTCGTCGAGATCACCGGCCTGCAACGCCCCCGCCTGCTTGAAGATGGCCTGCCCCTGCTTGAAAACCATGAGCGTGGGCACCGCTTGGATGCCCGCGGCACCCGCAAGTTCCTGATTGGCGTCGATATCGACCTTGGCGAACACCACCCCCGCATTCTCGGCCTTCTCGCTGGCCGCCTCATAGATGGGGCCGAATGCGCGGCATGGGCCGCACCAAGTGGCCCAGAAATCGACGAACACCAACTCGTTGTCGGTGACGGTTTTCTCGAACTCGGCTGCGTTGATTGCTGTAGTGGCCATAATCACTCTTTTCTTGCAGTGCCGCATGGAAGTTGCGTGCATATAAGCGATATTGCCCCCAAGTGTGGCATCACCGCCCAACATTTGCGCGCCTGGCGAACACATAAACGACACAGCCGCGAGCATAATGGAGGATATGCCAGTAATGAATGACGAAGTGCCGGAAGACGATGATTTCGATTCCTCCCGGGCGCGTGGGCAATTCGACCATGTGACCCCGGAGGATTTCATTCGCGGTTCCGGCTCTTCCGGCGGCAATCCTCCCGGCTGGCTCGGTCCGGATGAAATCGACGCAATGCGCCGCCGAATGCCGATCACCTATGTGCAAATCGTGCCCGTGCGCACCGACGAGTTCGGGCGCATCACGCAAGTCGGCTCGTTGCTGTGCATTGCCGACGACGGCTCCGTGGAACGCGCGCTGATTTCCGGGCGCGTGCTGTTCCATGAGACGTTGCGCGAGGCCATCGCCCGCAATATCGCCAAGGATCTGGGCGATATCGCCCTGCCCGTGCTGCCGGTCAACCTGCAGCCCTTCACCGTGGCCGAGTTCTTCCCCACCCCGGGATTGAGCGAATATTACGACCCGCGCCAACACGCCATCTCCCTGTGCTATGTGGTGCCGATCGCCGGCGATTGCCACCCGCGCGACGAAACGCTTGACGTCGAGTGGGTCGACCCGCACAGCGACCAGCTTGACGTGTTTCTGGGGCAGATGAGCGGCGGACACGATCGCATCGTGCGTGCCGCGCTGCAGTGGGCGTCGATCTAGCGCAGAGAAACTAAAGAATCTTAAAGAACTAAGAAACATAGAGACATGAAGGAAATACGATGATGCAGATGATGCAGATTCACAACCGCGTGTTGCGCGAAGGAAGCGGAACGCCGCTGATTCTTGTCAACGCCTATCCGGTGGACGGGCGCATGTGGGAGGAATGCGCCGGCCATATCGCCGCGCTCGCCGACGAAGCCGGCCTGTCCACTTTCCCCATCTGGGCGCCGGACATGCCGGGCTCCGGCCTTTCGCCCACGCCGAGCGATGAGCAGTCCGGCCGTCGCGCCGCCAACGGCTCCTATCCCGACGCGCTCGACCGCATGGCCGAAGCCTATGTTGCGTTGATGAACGAGGCTGGTTATAAGCGCGCGGTCTGGGCGGGGCTGTCGATGGGCGGCTACTTGGTCACCGACCTGTATCGTCTGCACCCCGAAGCGGTGGCGGGCATCGCGTTGTGCGACACCATGGCCGCTTCGGACGGCGTGGGCGGCGAAGGGCGGCTCGCAACCGCCAACGCCTGCGAGGAGGCGAACTCGACGCAACCGGTGATGCGTTTCGCCGAACCCTCGCCGGAAGACTCGACGGTCAAGCGCTCGCAAGTTTTCATCGATCGCATGCGCGCGTGGATTGGCGAGCAGCATCCGCAGGGGGCGGCATGGCGCCAGCGCATGACATATGGCCGCCCGGACTTGACGGGTGTGCCCGAGACCTTCGATGTGCCGGTGGTCGTGGTGTCCGGTGAACTTGACCCGACCAGCAACCCAGGCGTGATGAAACCGCTCGCCGAGCGCATCGGAGTGAATGCCGTGTTCACGTCGATTGCGGATTGCGGCCACTTCAGCGCCGTCGAGCATCCCCGCACTGTGGCCGCCGCACTGGTGGATTTGGTCAAAAGGGTGGGATGAATGGCACACGGGTGTCCGGCGCACAGCAAGCCGTTGGCTCGCGTTGGAATCCGCGCGATACATGACAGTTCGGTTAAGCGACAGTTCACCGAACCCTGCTAGGGTGTGATGTATGAGTGATGAGCAAGATATGCGCCCGCTGAATCTTGACGTGCCGGAACACCTGATGTATTCCGGCGATCATGTGTGGGTTGATGATTCCGTTCAGCCCGCGATGGTTGGCGTCACCAATTACGCCGCCGAGCGTTTGGGAGAACTCGTGTATGTCGATCTGCCTGATCCCGGCATGCGCGTCGAGGCCGGCGACGAGGTGCTCGAATTGGAGTCCTCCAAGGCAGTCGAACCATTGATCGCTCCTGTCGCGGGCACCATCCGCTATGTGAATCAGGCCGTATTCGACGATCCGAGTGTGATCAATGCGGATCCGTATGGCGAAGGCTGGATTTTCAAAATCGAGCTGGATGATGACGAACCGGAGCTGTTGAACGCCGAACAATATGTAAAGGTCATCCGATGAACGAGCGCGACGAACTGGACATTGAAACCGGCGTTGAGACCGAGACTGGTGCCGAAACCAGTGCCGACATGCCCACCGTGCCGATTCCGGCGAGACACACCGTCACCACATTCGATACAGCTTCCACGCGCGAACGCATCGAGGTCAAGCCGCCGCTGGTGCAGCTGTTCCGCCGCGCCGTGACCCGCGGGTTCAACACTTGGGTGCTCGCCGCCACGCATGTGGCCCATCAGCTCGACTGGTTCGCCAGGGTCGATCCGTATGTGGGTTACGGCACCGAGGATTATTCGCGTCTGATCTGCCGCACCGTGCTCGCCGCCGAACACAGCCAATACGGGCGAGCCAGGCGTGGCATTCGCGGCATGCTCACCATTCCCGCGCCGCACACCCAAGTGAAGATTCGTATCGACGACATGCCGCTGGAAACCGTGCAAGTGGGCGACAGGGAGACCTTTGACGCCCGCGGGGCCACCCCGGACGTCGACAGCGAATATGCCATTTCCGACCAATCCGGCTATTTGGATCTCGTCGCCGAGCATCGCCTCGAACCGGGCGTGCATCGGGTGTCATATCGCGTCAACGGGCGTAAGCCGGTGGAATCGAACCTGTTCACCATCCCCAAGTCGGCCAAGGTGGGGGTCATTTCCGATGTGGACGACACCATCATGGTCACCCAGGCGCCCGTGCTGTGGAAAGCCGCGTGGAATCTGCTGTTTTTGAACCCCTCCAAGCGTGCGCCGGTGCCCGGCATGAGCGTGCTGTTCAGCAAGATCGCCGATTTGTTCCCGGACGCGCCGTTCTTCTATCTGTCCACTTCGCCATGGAATGTGGAGGGCTCGATTCGCCACCTCATCTCCAATCATGGATACCCCGAGGGGCCGCTGTTGTTGCGCGATCTCGACCCGCGTCCCAAGACTTTCGTGCCCACCGGGCCGCAGCACAAGCTGGAGTTCGTCGAGCAGTTGATGGCCGATTTTCCCGATATGAAGTTCATTCTCGTCGGTGACGACGGCCAGCGCGACCCCACCACATACGCCACAATCGCCAAGCGATATCCGGGCCGCATCATCGCCATTGCGATTCGTCAGTTGAGCCCCAAAGAGACGGTGCCGTTCAATCTGCCCGCCTCCGTGGCCACAACGCAGCCCGTGCCGGTGACGGATGTGCCCGTGTTCACCGGCACCACCGGCTCGAATCTGATGAAGACGATGCTGCCCTACCTGAAATCCCATCTCGGTTAGGCTTAAATAGACCTTATGACCGACGATAAAGGAACCATCGTGCCGCAAGCCAAGCGCGTGCCGACGCGGCGCGAACACCATGGCGATGTGTTCATCGACCCATACGAATGGTTGCGAAACAAGGAATCAAAGGAAGTTCAAGACTATGTGGCCGCGCAGAACCGCCTGTGCGAGGCACGCAACGCCCCGCTTGCCAACCTGCGCCGCACGCTGTTCGATGAGCTGAAGTCGCGCGTACAGGAAACCGACATGTCGGTGCCGGTGCGCATGGACGGCTATTGGTATTTCACCCGCACGCAGGAGGGGCGGCAGTACGCCACGCAATGCCGCATTCCCGTGCGCGGCGAGGATGATTGGGATCCGCCCGAAATCGACCCGCTGGGCGCGCCCGGCTCCATCGAGGGCGAGCAGATTGTATTCGACGCGAACCGCGAGGCCGACGGTCATGATTTCTTCCGCGTGGGCGGCATGGACCTGACCCGCGACGGCCGCTGGCTGCTCTATGGTGTGGACACCACCGGCGATGAGCGCTATGACTTCCACATTCGCGATCTCGACACCGGAAGCGAATTGCCCGAACAGTTTGCCGGCATCGGCGGGGCATGTTTCACGCCGGACGGGCGCTATGTGTTCTGGGCTGAACTTGACGATGCCTGGCGCCCGTGCGCGGTGTGGCGGCATCGCGTGGGCACGCCGGTCGAGCGGGACGTCGAGGTGTTCCGCGAGCATGACGAGCGCTTCTGGCTGGGTGTGGGCTTAAGCTTTGACGAACGCAATGTCGTGATCGGCACCGGGTCGAAAACCACCACCGAAGTGCTGATGCTGCCGGTCGACACCCCCGAAGGTCAGTTCCAGCCGTTCATTGCCCGCTCGCCGGACGTGGAATACGACGTGAGTTTCGCCTGTTTCGAGGGGGCGGGGAGCCAAGGCGAGGACATTGGGATCGCGGTGGTCTATCACAACGCGAACAACCCGAATTTTGAAATAGACGTCATCGACATGCGTTCGCACAAGCCGCCGTATCGTTTGGGCGAGGGCGTGCGTGTGGCCGAGGGATCGCCCTATGGCTGTGAGCAAGGTCAGCCGAGCAAACCGATTTCCACCCCCTACTCGAACTGCAACAATCCGGCCATTTTGCAAGGCTTGCGCGGTCTTGGCATCGAGGGTATCGCGATGCACCGGCATTTCGTGTCGTTGAGCTACAGGGCGGATGGACTGCCGCATGTGGCGGTGATGACCAAACGCGCCGCGGCCGAGGATTTCCTGGCCGTCCGTCCGTGGCGCTTCGAGGAGCTTGAACCACCTGCGCTTCAGGGCGATTGGGATACACAGGAGGCTTCGGGGGAATCAGATGGCATCGAAGCCGCTTTGCTTGGGGAAACGCGACGGTTGTATTCCATCTCAACCGGCGGCAACCCGTCGTATGACTCGCCCCGCATGCGCTATTCGTTCACGAGCTACACACGCCCCGGCGAACTGCGCGAGTTCGACCCGGCCACCGGTGCCGACCGACTGCTCAAACGCGCCAAAGTGCTCGGCGGTTTCGATGCGCGCGAATACATGGAACGCCGCGTGTGGGTCGAAGCGCGCGACGGCGAGCAGATTCCGGTGTCTTTGGTGTGGCGGCGTGGCACGAGCCTGAAGAACGCGCCTATGTTCATCACCGGCTATGGCGCGTATGAAATCAGTTCCGACCCCGGCTTCTCGTCTGCGCGCCTGAGTCTGCTCGACCGCGGCGTGCTCTATGCCGTGCCGCATATTCGTGGCGGTGGCGAAATGGGCCGCGCATGGTATGAGCAGGGGCGGCGTTTATCCAAGAGACATTCCTTCGAGGATTTCGTCGATGCGACCATTGCCTTGCAGGATGCCGGCCTTGCCAGCCCGGCCCGCACGGTGGCCAACGGCGGTTCGGCGGGCGGTTTGCTGATGGGTGCGGTGGCGAATCTCGCGCCCGAGCGCTACGCCGGCATCGAGGCGGATGTGCCGTTCGTGGACGCGCTCACCTCGATTCTCGACCCGTCCCTGCCGCTGACCGTCACCGAATGGGACGAGTGGGGCGACCCGCTGCACGACGCCGAAGCGTACCGCTACATCAAGTCGTACACGCCATACGAAAACGCGCCTGAATCCGCCGAAGACAAGCGCGTGGCGGTGTTCCCGAAAATCCTGATCACCACGTCGATGAACGACACGCGCGTGCTCTACGTGGAACCGCTCAAATGGCTGGCCCGCTTGCAGGCCGCCGGCGTGGACGCCATCGCCAAAATCGAAGTCGAGGCCGGCCACGGCGGCACCTCGGGTCGCTACCGGCAATGGGAGCAAATCTCCTACGAAAACGCCTGGTGCCTCTCCATCCTCGGCCTCACCCACTAATCCTTGTCATTCCGAGCGGAGCGGAGCGTAGTCGAGGAATCCTGCCCCGTAGGGGCGGTGAGCGCGTTGGTGTTATCGCCATTCATTTACATGACTTGTGCCAGTGCTATGGTGAACGGCGTTGGGGCTGCATGGCCCCGGCTGGCGAGTCGCAATTCTCGCCGGAGCAGTGATCGCAATCGAAGCCCACGCAACAGTTCGCATGAACAAGGCGAGCCCATCGCGCGGGGACGAAAGCCCCGCAGCTCCTAACAACCCACGAACCAAGGAAAGAAGAGTATGGAGAAGTTCTTCCATCTGAAGGAGAACGGCACCACCGTGTCCACCGAAATCGTGGCCGGTCTGACGACGTTCTTCGCCATGTCCTACATCATCATCGTCAACCCGCAGATTCTCTCGCAAACCGGGATGCCCTGGGGCGGCGTGTTCCTGGCCACCATCATCGCGGCCATCGCCGGCACGCTCGTCATGGGTCTGTTCGCCAACGTGCCGTATGCGCAGGCCGCCGGCATGGGTTTGAACGCCTTCTTCACCTACACCGTCTGCTTCGGCTTGGGCTTTAGCTGGCAGCAGACCCTGTGCATGGTGTTCCTGTGCGGTTTGATCAACATTCTCATCACCGTCACCAAGATTCGTAAGATGATCATCCAGGCCATTCCCGAAATGCTGCAGCACGCCATCGGCGGCGGCATCGGCCTGTTCGTGGCTTACGTTGGCTTCCTCAACGTCGGCTTCTTCACCTTCACCACCAAGGCGGACGCCAAGAACGGCGACGCCGTGCAGGCCACCCCGGGCCTTGCGGTGATGAACAACTCCACCATCTGGCTGTTCCTCATTGGCCTGCTGCTGGCCGTGCTGTTCACCGTGCTCAAGGTGCGCGGCGGCATGCTGCTGTCCATCGTCATCACTGCCGTCATCGGCATCCCGATGGGCCAGACCACCATGGCCAACTCCGTGTCCATCGCCGACACCTTCGCTCAGTTCCCGCAGACGTTCGGCGTGATTTTCACCGCCGATGGCTTCCCGGCGCTGTTCTCCGACGTGTCCAAGCTGCCGATGATCCTGCTGACCATCTTCGCGTTCTCCATGTCCGACACCTTCGACACCATCGGCACCTTCATCGGCACCGGCCGTCGTACCGGCATCTTCTCCGATGAAGACGAGAAGGCCCTGGAGAACGGCTCCGGCTTCTCCTCCAAGATGGATCGCGCTCTGTTCGCCGATTCCGTCGCCACCTCCATCGGCGCCATTTGCGGCACGTCGAACACCACCACCTACGTGGAGTCCTCCGCGGGCATCGCGGCGGGCGGCCGCACCGGCCTGACCTCCGTGGTCGTGTCCATCTGCTTCGCGCTGTCGATCTTCCTGTCCCCGCTGATCTCCGCCGTGCCTTCCGCCGCCACCGCAGGTGTGCTGGTGATTGTCGGCTGCATGATGGCCGCTTCCCTCAAGGAAGTCGAGTGGGGCGACATCACCGAGGCCATTCCGGCGTTCTTCGCCTCGGTGTTCATGGCGTTCAGCTACTCCATTTCCTACGGCATCGCCGGCGGCTTCATCACCTACTGCATCGTGATGAGCGCCAAGAAGAAGGCCAAGGAGGTCCACCCGGTGATCTGGGTCGTGGCCATCCTGTTCATCCTCGACTTCGTCGTCACCGCCATCCTGTAAGCGGCCTGACGTCAAGTCAAACGCAAGGCAGCCGGTTCACTCTCGAGCCGGCTGCCTTGTTTCGTATCGTCTGATTTTCAGCAAGATATTTGGAAGATAACCTTGCCTAAAATCCCTGACAAACTGTCGAAATACCCCTGACGGACTGTCGAAATTGCGCCGGAAGTCGCCTCGTGGACGAGACGCGTCGTCATCGTGTCCTCGTTGCAATCTCGTATACAATATGTAATGTACTATGTATAATAGTATGTATTTTAGTACATAAATAATTACGCATTACGGTGCTGGTAGGTGAGTGGCAATGGACATTATGGAGCGAGCTCAGGCGGTGCGCGAGGCTGCGGCGTCGGGGTCCAGAGTGGGGCTGACCGAGTTGGCTCGTTCAAGTGCGTGGCGCAAGTCGCTTGAAGAGCGGGGGCTTTTGGAGATTGTGGATCGCACCGACACCACTGGTTACTTGGTGTCGGTGGAGGCGATGAACGAGCTGCTCGATTCGATTAACGAGCTGGAATCTCAGTTGGAACGCTTCACCGTGCAGCAGCTGTTCATTGCCCGTGGGGACAAGGAGCGTTGGCAGTCGGGGGACGAGCTTGCGCAGGGGGCTAAGAGTAGTTTGCGCAAACGCTCGGCCAAGGTGCGTGCGTTCCTCGACGGCGGTGAGTGATGGCCATTTCGGATGATTTGCTTGAAGAGGCCATAGACATACTCGCTGATGTCGATGGCGTTGAAATGGATGCCGAAGGATTGGCGGACGACGTGGTTCTGCTGGCATACGCCCTGCCGGAGGAGATTGAATTTCGTTGCGCGGTCGTCAGCGTGCATGATGCGTTGCAACTGCTGGCCGATGGGGCGGTCGAGGGGGCGGCGCTGAAATACCAGTTTGCCGAGTGGTGTTCATTCCATTTTCAGCATCGCCGGTTGCGCAAGGCGAGGGCCGATATGCGAATCGTCTATCAGCGCACAGGCAGCGGCATCCGCGTCAAAGGTTTCGGTCACCGTCATTTGCCGTCCGACATCTATCGTCGTCTGTCCGAACTGTAGGTTTTGTGAATCGAACCCCTGTTTTCGATATATATTTTGTGAATCAGAAGCCTAATTTCTCTTATATTTTGTGAATAAATCACCCATTTTCACCATATATTTTGTGAATGAACCACCCATAATTGTGCTATATTTTGAGTGCAACCCTTGGTATATATAGGATTGGTGGTGCTATGCTTCGTCGTCGCGCATATCAACAGCTGCTAGAGTGGAAACGGCTGAAAACCAAACAAGGCCTGCTCATCATGGGGGCGCGCCAAGTGGGCAAGACCACGCTGGTGCGCCAGTTCGCGCAGGAACAATACGAAACGCTCGCCGAAGTGAATTTCATCGAGACGCCCAATGCCGTCGAAACGGTGTCCAGAGCGAGCGGCGCCGCGGATCTGCGTCTGCGCCTATCGGTGTTGGCCGGCGTGGAGATAGTGCCCGGCAAAACCCTGTTGTTCCTTGACGAGATTCAGGCATGTCAGGATATGCTGACCTGGCTGAAATTCCTCTCCGGCGATCAGGGGCTTGACGTAATCTTGTCCGGCTCCATGCTGGGTGTGGACTTGTTCAACGTGCGTTCCATTCCCGTGGGTTTCATGCAATCGATGACCATGTATCCACTGGATTTCCTTGAGTTCTGTGAGGCGAACGGCTTGCCCGAGTCCGCAATGCGGCAAATGGGGGAGTGCTTCGCCGAGCGCACGCCGGTGCCGGATTATCTGCACGACAGGCTGCTTGATTTGTGGTACAAATACCTGCTGGTCGGCGGCATGCCCGACGCGGTGCAGACATTCGTGGGCACTTCGGATATCCACGCGGTGCGCAACGTTCAACGCGACATCTACACGACGTATGAGTACGACATCACCAAATATGTGGACAACCCCGTTGAGCGCCGTCACATCAAAACCATTTATGAGATGATCGTCAACCAGCTGAACGCGCAAAACAAGCGTTTCAAATTCACCAAACTGGGGCCCAACGCGCGGTTCGCCCATATGCAGACGGCATTCGATTGGCTGGGGTACGCGGGCATCGCCCTGCCGACGTTGAAAGTGACGGAACCTCGATATCCGCTTGCCGAGCACGCCGACAGCAGCTCCTTCAAGCTGTATATGAACGATGTCGGTTTGCTGACTTCCCTGCTGATGCGTGATGTTGATGTGCAGATTCTCAACCGGCGTTCAAGCATGAACTACGGCTCGATTTTCGAAAATGCGGCCGCGCAGGAACTGCTGGCTTCGGGCTTCGAGTTGTTCTATTACAATCAGGGCAACATCGGCGAAGTGGATTTTCTGCTGCAGGATGCGCTGGGCGAAGTGTCGTTGTGTGAAATCAAGTCCGGCAAGGATTACACACGCCACAACGCCATGAACAATCTGCTTGCCACGCGCAATTACGATTTCGCCCACGCCTATGTGTTCCACGACGGCAATGTGCGCGTTGACGGCAAGTTCGAATACCTGCCCATCTACATGCTTTCCTGTGTGTCGGATGCCGCAACTGTCCGCGTCTGACACACAGGAAAGCAGGGGATAATGGCTGGTCAGTGCTTGGGGCTGTCAGGCGGTAGGCATACGGTGACGTTGCGGCTGGCCAACCAAGCGGTCTGGTCGGTTGATGCCATTGGCGCACTGGCATAGTCTCGCCTTATCGCTGCAATGGCATGTGCTGTGTAGCCAATGACAGGAGGGTGACGATGGCTTGCGACCAGGCGAAACGACAGTCCGGTCAGTCCCAGCCATCCCAGTCGTCCCAGCCATCCCAGTCGTCCCGTCACTCCAATCACCTCAATCAGCCCAGTCAGCCGAGTCAACCCAGTCAACCCAGTCAACCCAATCGCCCCCGCCCATCCGCCAAGCCGCGCACAATCTCAATGCGCGAGGCCATCGGCTTCGGCGTCGGCGACTTCTTCGGCGGCGGCCAACTGGCACTGGTCTCCACCTACCTCACTCTCTTCTGGACGCGCTTCTGCGGCATGAGCATCGCCACGGCGCAGGGGGTCATCGGCGCCAGCGCCATGATCAGCGCCCTGTCCGCGCTGGTGTTCGGCGTGCTTGACGACAATCTCTATCGTTTCCATGTCGGCCGCCGCTTCGGCCGCCGCCGGCTCATGCTCATGCTCATCGCGCCGGCGCTGCTGGTGGGCGTGCTGCTGTGGATTCCGGGCTTGCCCATGCCGCTGTATGCGCTCGTCTATGTGTTCTGGGTGATGTTGGCTCAGGCGTTCCAGGCCTGTTACAACCCGCTGGCCGGCGAAATGACGCAGGATTTCAGCCAGCGCACCAAGCTCTCGACCACCAGGCTGTTCATTTCCACAGCCGCGGCCACACTGATCCCGCTGGTCGGCAGCTGGGCGCTGTCGGCATTCGGAGAAGCCAGCCCGACCGCCTACATGCTGGTCTCCATCGGCTCCACGGTGCTGTTCTCCTGCGCGGTGGCCATCTCATGGAAAATCACTTGGGAAATGACGCCCGAACAGGCTGGTTTCGGCGCGTATGCCAGCGGCGCGTTGCGCGAACACCGGCTCGGGCTGCACGGTTGGGTTCGCCGGGCTAGGCGCGTGCTGCGCGAATACGTCACGACGTTGCGCATCCGCGAGTTCCGCAAGCATCTGACGATCTATCTACTGGTGCAGATGTCTTCTGACGTGTTCGGGCAAACCTTCGTGTTCTTCGTGCTGTATGACTGGAACCGCACCGCCGCATTCGCCTCCCTGCTGCTGGGATGCGCGGCCATCTCCCTGCCGCTGATGCCGCTGTTCGGCCGGGCGGTGGTGGCGATTGGGCCGCGTCGGCTGTACCGGGTCGCCTTTGCGGGAATGTTGGCTGGCTTGGCTTGGCTGGCATTGGCTTGGCTGTTGGTCGGCATTCTTCCTTCCGCATTGTGGACGGCGGGCGCGGTTATGGCTTCCCTGTGGTTCTTCGCATTCAAGTCGCTGGTCGGCTATCTGCCGTGGGCGGTGTTCCCGTTTATCGCGGATATCGACCAGATTGTGACACGCCAATACCGTTCGGCCACGTTTTCCAGCGCACAGGCATGCTTCCGTCAATTCGGCTCGGGCGTCATCACCATTGCGGTCGGCCTGATCTTAAGCGCCGTGGGCTTCGACTCCTCCCTTCCCACGCAGACACTTGGCGCCTCAATCGGTATCGCCGCCGTCATGCTGGGCTTTTTCGCCGTCGCGATGCTGGTGTGCTGGGCCGTGTCGTCCCGCCTCGTCGTCGACCGCCGCACCGATCTTGAGTTGTTGCATGAGGTCGAACGTCTGCGCGCCGGCGGCAGCAAGGCGGACGTGGACGAGTCCACCCGCCGCACCGTGGAACGCCTCACCGGCCTCTCCTACGACGATTGCTGGCAATAAAAACACCAATATCGCCTTATCGCGCTGGTCGATACACACTCAGCGGCAGAAAGCAGCCGGACCAATCGAGGCATCGCACCTTTGCCAGTGCTCGGCACACAAGAGCCAGAACGCCTGAAAAGTGTCAAACTGAACCACTTCTAACGCCTGAAAAGTGTCATCTCAGCCCGTTCTTAGCACCTGAAAAGTGTAATTTCAGCCCGTTCTTAGCACCTGAAAAGTGTATAATCCATCATTATTGAACGCCTGAAAAGTGTTTATCGCATGGTGGTCGAAGTGACGGGAGTTGGTATTGGTGGAGTTTCGCAGAAACATACAATCCCTGCTATTGGACTGGAAACGCAACCCCCAGCGACGTCCGTTGGTCCTCCGTGGCGCGCGGCAGGTGGGCAAGACGCACGCGCTCAAAATCTTGGGGGAGCAAGAATATCGCTCATGCGCCTATGTGAATCTTTTCGATGCCGACGCGAAAGCCGCCTTGGCGAGCGCCGGTTCGCCCCACATGCTGCTGGATTCGGTGGAGGCATATACAGGTGTGCGGATCCGCGAAGAGGAAACGCTGCTGATCATTGATGAGATTCAAGAATTGCCGATGCTGCTGACGATGCTCAAATCGTTCAAAGAGCAGGCTCGTTCGGTCCATGTCGCGGCGGCTGGGTCGTATCTTGGCCTCGCCCAGCATGAAGGCTTGTCCTTTCCAGTCGGTGCCGTCGAAACGGTGGTAATGCAGCCGATGTCGTTTCTGGAATTTCTGGACGCGGCTGGGGACGGCGAACTGGTGCGGCATATCGAAGAGCTTGATTTCGATTTCCTCGAAGGTTTCGCCCCGCGGCTTGAACGTCGTGTGCGGCAGTATTGCTATGTCGGAGGTATGCCATCCGCGGTTCAGGCCTTCCTTGATGGTGGGTATCAGGCCGCGCGTGAAGTGCAGCTTGGATTGCTGTCCGACTATGACATGGATTTTTCCAAGCATCCGCAAGCGGGCGGCGACGTTGAACGGGTTCGGCTCGCGTTCGCTTCGATTCCGGCCCATCTGGCGCGCGAGAACCACAAATTCGTCTTCGGCCACATCGCCAAGGGGGCGAGGAGCGCCCAATATGAATCGGCGATACAGAAGATTGTGGATTCGGGCTTGGCCGTTCGCGTGTCCAAGGTGTCGAAACCAGCGCTGCCGTTGCGGGCATATCAAGATCTTTCCGCTTTCAAGCTGTACATGCACGACGTAGGGTTGCTATCGGCGGCCATGTCGGTCGAGCCTGCGGATCTTATTCTCAAGGACACCGCGCTCACTGAATTCCGTGGCGCATTGACGGAACAGTATGTCTGCCAGCAGTTGGTTTCGGAAGGCATCGAGCCGTATTATTGGTCGACTGACAACAGTTCCGGCGAAGTGGACTTCCTGTTTCGCCACGCCGGTTCGGTGGTGCCGCTGGAGGCCAAAGCCGGTGTTGAGCGGCAGGCCAAGAGTTTGCGGTGGCTGTGCAGCAAGTTCGATCTGCGCGGGTATCGAGCATCCATGCGTGGGTACCGTGAGCAGGATTGGCTGACGAATGTGCCGCTATGGGCGGTTGGGGCGTTCTTCAGGGAAGCGTCACAGGCGCTGGATGATGCATTGCTTGGGGATGATCTGCCGCCGCTGCAGAGTTGATCGAAGAGCTGATTGAAGAGCTGATGGTCAAGGCCGGTGGCGGGCGAGCGGAGCGATATGTCCACGCGCCCACTTATGCTTTCCACCTGTAAACCACAGACCGTTGGTTGTTTGCGTGAGAACGCAAGCCGAAGTTTGGTTCGCCAAGCCAGCGCAGGTTGAGAAATATAGCCCGTCATAAGGGTGCGCGAGTTCGCTTGCGCGTATGTTGCTCCGCCTGTGCGCGGGGCTTTTTTATTGCCTCGCCTAAGACAGCCAAAATCAACGGCCGACTTAGGAAGGAACGCCATGAAGAGGCCCGAAAAGGAAGCGGTGGTCGCCCAGCTGACGGAACAGTTCCGTGACGCTGACGCTGTCTACCTGACCGAGTACCGCGGGCTTACCGTTCCGCAGATTTCCGATCTGCGCGAAAAGCTAGGCCGCGATACTTCCTACACAGTGGCTAAGAACACGCTGGCACGCATCGCCGCCAAGGAAGCGGGCATCGAGGGTCTTGATGAGGCTCTCGCCGGCCCCACCGCCATCACGTTCGTGAAGGGCGACATCATCGAGGCTGCGAAGGTCATCCGTGACTTTGCCAATGAAAACAAAACCCTCGTCATCAAGGGCGGCTATGCCGATGGCACCGTCTACGACGCCGAAGGCACCAAGCAGCTGGCGGATCTCAAGTCCCGCCCGCAGCTCCTCGCCGAATTCGCCGGCGATATCAAGGCCACCATGTCCAAGGCCGCGTATCTGTTCAACGCTCTGCCCACCAAGGCCGTGCGTACCATCGATGCGCTGCGCGACAAGCAGGAAAAGGCCGCTTGATTCGTCTGGCGTCAGCCGCATGAATCGATATAACTGAATAGAAACCAAGAAATTGTCAGGTGACGGACACCTCTTCGCTTTAACCGTCACCAAGATGGAAAGGAAGCCAATAATGGCTAAGTACACCAATGATGAGCTGCTCGAAGCTTTCGGTGAGATGACCCTGGTCGAGCTCTCCGAGTTCGTCAAGGCCTTCGAGGAGAAGTTCGACGTCGAGGCCGCCGCTCCGGCCGCCGTTGCCGTCGCCGCCGCCCCGGGCGCCGCCGCCGGTGCCGCCGCTGAGGAGAAGGACGAGTTCGACGTCATCCTCTCCGCCGTCGGCGACAAGAAGATCCAGGTCATCAAGGCCGTGCGCGGCATCACCTCCCTGGGTCTGGCCGAGGCCAAGGCTCTGGTGGACGGCGCTCCGAAGCCCGTTCTGGAAGGTGCCAAGAAGGAAGACGCCGAGAAGGCCAAGGCCGATTTGGAAGCGGCCGGCGCGACCGTCGAGCTCAAGTGATTCGCGCGGCTTAAGCCGCAAACTTTTCACTCGGAACCCCGCACCTGCACGTCAGGCGGCGGGGTTTCGCTTATGGGCGGAAGTTGTTAATTCATGCCGCGTAATCCCGCGAAAACCGCCGCCGCATGACACAATAGGAAATAGTGTGCGAAGTCTTAGAAGGAGTGCCCGCGATGAGCGTAACATATCGGTGGCGTGTGCAGGTGGGGAGCGGCCAGCAGGCCACTGTTCGTCCGGGGGAGAGCTTGGAGATAGGGCGAAAGCCGTTGCGTCCGTTGCCCGACGACGGCATGACCCGTCTCGAAGTCGCGGATTCCACGAAGTCCATGTCGAAGCGTCATGCGCGCTTCAGCGTCGACAAGAACGGGCAGGCCACGTTGCGCGACTTGCAGTCCACCAACGGCTCCTATATGGTGAGCCCGGACGGCGAGCTGACACGTCTGCCGTTGGGCGAGGATTTCGTGTTGCCGGCCGCCGCCGTGCGCATGCAGTTCGGTGACGTTCCGGTTGATTTTGCGCCTCTGGTCGAAGAGGAGCGACCTGCTGGTGAGTTCCAGGTGCCGGATTTGTTCTTGCATTCCGCGGCGCAAACCCGTCAGGAACCGGACGCGGCCGACATGTCCGTTGACGAGATCCTTGATTTGCGAGCCGGGGAACCCACCACGATATTCCACGCCTCCTCGGACGCGCCCGTAGCTCAGGCAGCGGGGGAGCATCCCGAAGCGTCGGCTGATTCGATGCCGATCCATGTGTCGCAACCCCAGCAGACGGATACGCCGCGGGATCTGTTTGCCGATGCGATGGTCGACCAGCAGCAAACGGTTCAGGGCCGCGAAGCGCCGGATATGGAAAGTTCCGTCAGCGAGCCTTCCGAACCTTCCGAGCCTTCCCCGCAGCCCGTTGCGGATAATCCCGTTGCGGACAATCCAACAGCGGAAAAGCCAGTCGCGGACAATCCAGCAGTAGACAACCAGGAACCGCAGCCCACAGCCGCCCAGCCTGCCGACACCAGCCAGCAGGCCGCACCGGCCGCCGAGACCACGGCATACACCCCCGCTTTTGAAGCCGGCTCCGTATTCGACAGAGTGTCCCGAGGCGAATTCGACAAGCCGAACGAACCGGCGGTCGAGGTCGACGGCATGACCTCGGACGAGGCACGCACCACCACCGATATGTCGTTGCAATTTGAAATGGCCCGCCACGCCGAACTGCTGCCGTTCCTGGCCATGAATCCCTCGCTGTACGACGATTTGTACGCTTGGCTCGACGCCCAAGGCAACCGGGACATCGACGAAGCGCTCGCCAATAATGCGGGATACCAAAGCTACCGCGAAGCGGTGGGGAAGTGAGCGAACAATTGAATGCACAATCCACGCTTGACCAACTTCAGCAGTGGCATGACGACTATCGCGCTTCGCTGACCCCCTCGCCTCTGGAAGACATCAACCGGCTCACCGCCGAGCTGGATATGACGCACGCCCACCCCTCCGGCATCGCCCGGCTGTTCGCCGCCGGTCGCGTGACGATGGATTCGCTGTTTCGAGACAACGGCATATTGCGCGCCGCCGAGAGACGTTTGGGCCGCGTGCTGGACGATCAGACCGCCAGAAGGCGGTTCAGCGGTGTGGCCGAACTGTCGTTGGCGGTCGGCGTGGCCACTTGGAAAGGCAACGCCTTGCCGGTGTTGCTCTATCCGGTGGAGGTGACGCACAACGAGCAGTTGGGGCGTTCCTCGTTGCGGTTCACCGGGCATGTCACGCTCAACGCCGCACTCATGGCGCGCTTGCACGCGGCCGGTGTCGATTGCGACGAGGAGCGGCTGTTCGATACAAGCAATTACGATTCCGGCACTCCCGAAACCTCCGCCGTGTTCGGCTCGATCAGCGATCAGGTGAAGGACTCCATTGCCGATTTCACCATTGAGCGGCGCATCATCCTGGGTTGTTTCATGGAACCTGCCGCGTTGATTCTGGCCGAAACGCAACGGATCATCGACCTGCTAGGCAAAGGCACCACCGGCAACGTCCTGCTTGACGCGCTGGCCGGGGACGAATCGTCGCGCGCCTCCTTGAGCGAGGCAGCGATCGCCGAATATTCCCCGTTTGATGTCGACCCCCATAGCGAATACGAGGTGGGCGATATCGACAACACCGTGCGTTACGCCGCCCAGCTTGCGGCGAGCGGGCGCAGCATCGCCGTCGATAGCGCATTGAGCAACGACACGGCTCGGCAAGCCGCGGCCATCGCTTCGCGCTGCGTGATGAACGGGCGTTCCGTGCTGTATGTGCCCGGCGTGGGCGAGCAGAAGCGCCGGTTCATGCAGGCGGCTCATGCCAGCGAGATGGCTTCCATGGTGCTCGACATCGCCGACGAGAAAGCCAATACCGCCATCGACCGCCAGCTCATCGCCGCCGTCAGCTTCCAGGCCGGTGCCGCCACCGAGCATTTCGACCAGCTCGCCGACGAACTGGTCGGTGTGCGATCCCGCCTGACCCGCTATCTGGGCGACCTGCACGGCGTGAACAAGAAATGGGGCGTTTCCGCCTATCAGACCATTCAGAACCTCGCGGCCATCTCCGTTTCGCCCACCCATCCGGCCACGCGCGTGCGTCTGAGCGAAGCCGCCGCGCGCCAGCTCGCCGGCCATCTGGACGACTGGGCGGCCAAACTCGAACGTGCGGGGGAACTTGGTGAATACATCATCGGCCCCGATGACACCGCTTGGTACAAAGCCTCGCTCACCAATGAGCAGGACGCGGTAAACGCCTATCACCGCGTGGTGGACCTGTTGCAGAAGGTATTGCCCGTGGTGCGCGAGCATGTGGCGACCACCGTGCAAACCTGCGGCTTCCCCGTGCCTGTCAACGCCCGCGAATGGAGCCGTCAGGTCACGGTGCTGAAGAACCTGCGCCGCGTGCTCGATGTGTTCCAACCCGAGATTTTCGAGCGTGACATCGATTCCATGATCGAAGCCAGCAAGTCGAAGTCCGCACGCAAGGCCGAAGGAACCACTCTCGGGTTCTGGGAGCGCCGTCGCCATGTGCGCGAGGCGAAGTCCCTATTGCGCGTCGGTGCGCAGGTTTCCAGCCTGCATGACGCGCTCGTGGTCGTCAAAAAGCAAGGCGAACAGTGGCGTGCGCTCGTCCCGCACGGCGGTTGGCCGGTGCTGCCCGCCCATCTCGACCAGATGATCGCCACTCAGGAAACCATGGCGAGCGATATCACCTCACTCGACACCGTGCTAAGCACCACCCCCCAGGGCGGCGAGCTGGAGACCCAGGATTTCAACGCAGTGGAGCGTCGCCTCAAAGCGCTGTTCGACGATCACATGTCGTTGGATGCGTTGCCTGAACGCTGCCGCCTTGAGCACGAGTTGCAGGAGGCCGGGCTGAACGAGCTGGTGATCGACCTGACCAACCGTCAGATCGGCAACGAAGCCGTGGGCGCCGAGCTGCAACTGGCGTGGTGGACCACCGTGTTCGAAGACATCGTGCGCTCCTCGCCGATCATCTCCAATCAGGACGGTTCCGCGCTCAGCGCCGCCACCGAGCGGTTCGAGCAGGTCGATGTGGAGCATGTGCGCTCCATCGGCCCGATGGTGGCGCAGGAGTGCATGCGCCGCCTGTGCGACATGCTGTTCACGCGCACCCAGGAAGCCAACCTGTTGCACACCCAGCTCGCCGGGCACTCGCGGGCGATCCTGGACGCCGTGCGCCACGACCATCCCGAGATCCTCGCCGCGGCCAAGCCGATTCTCGTGGCCATGCCCGACACGCTCGCCTCGCTGACCGAGCCGAAAGCTCTGGCCGATGTCGCCATCGTCGACGCGTGCGCGCACATGCCCGCCGTCCAGATGCTGAGCATTCTCTCCCGCGTCAAGCAGATTGTGGTGATCGCCCACCGCAACACCGTCACCTGCCCCGGCCTGAAGCAGCTGATCGACGTGTTGCCGCAGGTCGAAACGAAAACGCGCCCGGTGTGCAGCGCCCCGAGGCTGGCCGCGTTCCTTGAATCTCAAGGCTACGGCTCGGTGAGCTACGATGTGGCCAGCGAGGCGGCGCGCGGCCATGTGGCATACCATCACCTCGACGCCAGCGGAACCCCGGTGTTCAGCACCGGGCTGGTGGAGTCCAGCGCGCAGGAAATCGAGGAAGTGGTGCGGCTCATCACCGAGCGCGCCTCCAGTTTCACCATCGTGCCGGCCGATTACGTGCTCACCGTCGTCACGCTCACTGACGTGTTCCGCACACGCCTCGGTGCCGAACTGAAGGCTCTGGCTTCCAAAAACAAGACCATGGGCAGCTTCCTGCGCCACGTCAGGCTGATCGGCATTCGCGAGGTCGCGGGCATCGAAACCACGGACGTCATTCTTTCGCTGTGCTATGCGAAGACCTCGCATGGCCGCCTGTTGCAGCAGTTCGGTGCGCTAGAGGAAGCCGGCGGGCGCGGCATGCTGCTTGACGCGCTGGCTCTGACCAATCGCCATCTCGATATCGTCAGCGCGTTCTCGTCCGAGGACATGCAGGACGAGCGCATTCATCAGCCGGGCGTAAAATTGCTCAAGGCCATGCTCGTGTGGGCCGAACAGCTCGGCGGCGAGGCGGTGCGCCCCACCGAAAACAAGCGGGGGAGCAACACACTGCTCAACGACTTGGCCGATCGCATTCGTAGTCGCGGCCTCGATGTCGCCCTCGGTTATGGCTTCGACAAGGGGCTCACCATTCCGATGGTGGTAGGTCTGAAAGACAAGCCGTTCGCGCTGGCCGTGCTCACCGACGATGCCGACTATATGTCCATCCAGTCCACCCGCGAGCGTCACCGCACGCTGGCCGAGGATCTGAAGTCTCTTGGATGGTCGGTCGCCACGGTGTGGAGCGTGGGCGCGTTCGTCAATCCCGAGAAGGAAGTGGATCGACTGGTTGCGTTGCTCGGTGACATCTATAAGGAAGTCAAGTGAGCGGCGACGCTGTATCGCGGCGTGATGCCGGGGCTTGCGATAATTCTGAGGCTTCTGAAACTGCTGAGACTTCCGAGACTTCCGGGGCTCAAGCGGCGGGCGGCTATTCGCCCGCTCGTCGCACCCCGCGCAAGCACAAGCGCGTCGTGCGTCAGGGCACGGAGCTGTTCGACGCGGACGGCGTCAAACTCGAACCCTCCGACATGATGACCGAGCGCCAGCGCGCCGCAGACGACGACAAGCGCATCTTGGCCGAACTTCCCCCACACTGGGCCCAATTCTCCGAACGCGGTCGCTAATCCCTCTCACGCCCCCTCCCCAGTCGACGTGCCCATTGCCGTCATTCTCAGCTTGTCTGCGGGTTGCAGTGACGTTGCTATCGTTCTTGGTTTATTTTGGGTTGCAGTGCTATTGCTATTGTTCTTGATTTATCTTGGGTTGCGGTGCTCGTTTTCTCGTTCTCAGTGTGCGTTTCGTCAGGTTCTCGTGTTGTTTGACTAGTCCGGTGTTTGCGGCGGATGTTGCCGTGTTCGACGTGGTTTGCTGTTGGTTGGCGGTATGCGTACTGGGAACGGGATTGGTGGCACTGTAATTCAGAGTGTGCCAGGCGCGACGTTGTTACGCCGGCGCAATGGTGCGGAAGCCACGGGGTTGCCTGGTTTCGTTATATGGCGTTGTCGCTGATGGTCGATACGCACAGCCCACTGGGCTGTGCGTCCCACACGGCAACATCCGCCTCGGTTATTTTGACGGAGCCGGTCTGTTCCGCCCCCGGTTTGTTCTCTTGTGACACGCCGGGGGATTTTGCTTCCCTCTTGTGGGGTTTGCCGGTGTTTGTCCCGGAATGGTGCGGTTGGGTTGTTCCGGTGTTGCGACCGCTGGAACTCGAGCGTTGTTCAGCAGTCGTGGGGGGGGGAATCTTTGATGCTGAATAAGTTTCGCGCGCCTGGCTGGACGGTTCGGCTGTTGCGTGGTTGCGCGGGGAGTGTTGTGAAGGAGTTTTGCGATGATGGATCGTGTTGCTGGCCGTCCCGTATGGCGGCGTGTGTGCGCGGTGGTTGCGGTAATCGCGACGATGTTGGCGGTGATGGTGGCACCGGCGGCCCGGGCCGCAGAGACCGAGGTTTCCTCGTGGGATGGGGCGCTGGCCGCGCTTGCGGGGGATGCCGATACGGTCACGTACACGGTTTCCGCGGATACGGCGCCGGGTGCGACGTTGACGGTTCCGGCGGGCAAGACCCTTGTGGTCAAGGGTTCGGCTTCGCTGACTGGTGGCACGTCGGGTGAATCGTTGTTTGAGGTCGCTGACGGTGGCCATTTGGTGTTGGACGGGGTTACGCTCACCGGCAACACGGTTGGCGACAAGGGCGCGGTGTACGTCGCCAAGGGCGGCACCTTGGAGTTGGGTTCCGACAGCGCAACCGCCGCCGCCCCGTCGATCACCGGCAATACCAACGCCGGCTCGGCCTGTAATCTGGTGGTCGAGAAGGACGCGAAGGTGTATTTGAACGCCAGTCCCGATAAGCCGATCGGCCTGTCATACTCCGGCACGGTCGAGGAGCCAGTCTCGCTGGTCATGAGCGGCCGTCACACGATTCAGTCCACCGACGTGGCCGCCGGCAAGATCGCGGCGGACGACACTGGCCAGGCGACGGTGACGGCCAACGGTTGCGTCCTTGTGCGCAGCGCGACGCCGAAGATCCTGTACTGGTCACCGACTGGCGTGTTCAGTTGGGGAACAAACAGCGCGAATGCCGATCCGACCCTGACGGCTCGGCAGGTTTCGAATTGGGATGTGTCCAAGAACTATTTTAATAGTCTTGGTGACCTTACCGTGATTCACGGTGCCGAGGCCGCGAGGGTGAGCTTTGTTGATAATGCCGCGTTGAACGGTAAGTCGATTGACCAGTTCGATCTCATTTACATCGAGCCGAGCTGGACGAAGCCGGAAGGCGATTCGTATTACACAGATGCCGAGACTGAGGCTCTGCGGAAGTATCTGGACAAGGGCGGGCGTATCTTCATCCAATGCGAGGACACGGGATTCACCCGGATAAACGAGTCGGGAACGGCATTGGCGAAGGCTTTGAACACAGGCTTCCAAGTGAAGAGCGCCCCCAAGATTACTGAGAATGCTCCTGTAACCAGCAACAAGAATGGCTCGGCGACGGCGAAGCAGCTGACGGAGGGGCTGCCGGAGAATTGGAAAGTGTACAATGCGAGTCCAATTTCGTATACCACCGATAAGGTTAATGTCATTTTCACCGCCACAGCTAGCGACAACAGCGAGCAGCCGATTTGTGTGGATTTGCAGGCTGGTTCCGATACTGACAAGACTCCGTGGGGTAATGTCACGGTCATCAGCGACGGAAACATCTGGAGTGCTCAGTGGGCCGGTAAGAGCGGTGGCAAAAACACTGGCTATACTACTCAGTTTGCGAAGAATTTGTTGAACGCGACTGTTGAGTCTCGTAATGTTGCGGCGACTGGTGCGAATCCGAATGAGCGGTTTGTGGTGACGTTTAATTCGAATGGTGGCAGTGCCGTGGATTCGGAGACGGTGTTGAAGGGCAGTAAGGTTTCGGAGCCGGAGGCGCCGACGTGGGTGGGTCATGCGTTGGTGGGTTGGTATTCGGATGCGTCGCTTGCCGATGACAAGAAGTGGGATTTCGATACGTCCACGATGCCGGGTGAGAATCTGACTTTGTATGCGAAGTGGACCACGGAGGCGTCGTATACGGTGAAGCATTATCTGCAGAATGTGGATGGTTCGTATCCTTCGGATCCGGCTGCGACGGATACGTTGACGGGCACGATCGGCCAGAATACGGCTGCGGTGGCGAAGACGACGTATACGGGGTTCACCGCTCCCGAGTCCATCGCGCAGGTGGAGGTCAAGGCCGATGGTTCCGCGGAGGTGGTGGTCAAGTACACGCGCAACGAGTACACGGTGAAGTTCGAGGCGAACGGCGGCACGGGTGACATGGCCGACCAGTCGTTCAAGTACGACGAGGACAAGAAGGCGTTGTCCGAGAACCTGTTCACCCGTGACGGCTACACGTTCACGGGTTGGAAGGACAAGGATGATTCCACCAAGACGTATACGGATGGGCAGTCCGTGCAGAACCTGACCGCCGTGGACGAGGGGGTTGTGACCCTGCAGGCCCAGTGGGACCCGAACACGGACACTGCCTACAAGGTTGAGCATTATTTGCAGAACGTGGACGACGATTTGTATCCCGCCACGCCCGATGCCACTGATTCGAAGACGGGTACGACGGACACCAAGACCGCCGCTGAGGCGAAGACGACCTATACGGGTTTCACCGCCAAGGACTTCTCCCAGGAGAATATCGCTGGTAACGGCAAGACGGTCGTGAAGATCTATTACGAGCGCGACAAGTATGACGTGACGTTCGATGCGAAGGGTCACGGCACCACGCCCGACAAGCAGGAGTCTGTCAAGTATGGTGCGAAGGTCAAGAACCCGGGTGACCTGTTGGTTGACGGTTACTCGTTCGGTGGCTGGTATACGGATGATTCGTTCGACGACGACACGAAGTGGGATTTCGCCACGGGCACGATGCCTGCCGAGAACCTGACGCTGTATGCGAAGTGGACCGCGAACACGGATACGAAGTACACGGTTGAGCATTACCTGCAGAATGTGGATGATGATTCGTATCCTGATATGCCTAAGGATGTTGTTCCGATGACGGGTACGACGGACACTGAGACCGTTGCTGAGGTGAATGAGTACGAGGGTTTCACTCCCGTTGATTTCGCCCAGGAGAATATTGCCGGTGACGGCTCGACGGTGGTGAAGATCTATTACGAGCGTGTCAAGCATGGCGTGACCTTTGACGCGAAGGGCCACGGTGTCACGCCTGACAAGTTGACGGGTGTGAAGTACGGTGCGAAGGTCGCGAACCCTGGTGACCTGTCTCAGGACGGTTACACGTTCGGTGGCTGGTATACGGATGAGTCGTTTGCCGACGAGAAGAAGTGGGATTTCGGCACGGGCACGATGCCGGCCGAGAACCTGACGCTGTTTGCCAAGTGGACGGCGAATACGGATACTGCGTATAAGGTGGAGCATTATTTGCAGAATGTGGACGATGATTCGTATCCGGACACGCCTAGGGACGTTGTTCCGATGACGGGTACGACGGACACTAAGACCGTTGCTGAGGTGAATGGGTACGAGGGTTTCGCTCCCGTTGACTTCGCCCAGGAGAATATCGCCGGTGACGGTTCGACGGTGGTGAAGATCTATTACACGCGCGTCAAGCATGACGTGACGTTTGACGCGAAGGGCCACGGGACCACGCCTGACAAGTTGACGGGTGTCAAGTACGGTGCGAAGGTCGCGAACCCGGGTGACCTGTCCCAGGCGGGTTACGCGTTTGGTGGCTGGTATACGGATGGGTCGTTTGCCGACGATAAGAAGTGGGATTTCTCCACGAACACGATGCCGGCTAATGATCTGACCCTGTTTGCCAAGTGGACGGCGAACACGGATACGAAGTATACGGTTGAGCATTACCTGCAGAATGTGGATGATGATTCGTATCCTGATATGCCTAAGGATGTTGATCCGATGACGGGTACGACGGACACTGAGACCGTTGCTGAGGTGAATGAGTACGAGGGTTTCACTCCCGTTGACTTCGCCCAGGAGAATATTGCCGGTGATGGTTCGACGGTGGTGAAGATCTATTACGAGCGTGTCAAGCATGGCGTGACCTTTGACGCGAAGGGTCACGGTGTCACGCCCGACAAGTTGACGGGTGTCAAGTACGGTGCGAAGGTCGCGAACCCGGGTGATTTGTCTCAGGCGGGTTACGCGTTTGGTGGCTGGTATACGGATGGGTCGTTTGCCGACGAGAAGAAGTGGGATTTCGCCAAGAACACGATGCCGGCTGAGAATCTGACCCTGTTTGCCAAGTGGACGGCGAACACGGATACCGCGTACAAGGTGGAGCATTACCTGCAGAATGTGGATGATGATTCGTATACTCTTGATGCCACTGATTCGAAGACGGGTACGACGGATACCGAGACTGTTGCGGAGGCGAAGTCCTATACGGGTTTCACCGCGGGTGACGTGACGCAGGGGAATATCGCCGGTGATGGTTCGACGGTGGTGAAGATCTATTACACGCGCGCCAAGCACGATGTGACTTTCGATGCGAAGGGTCACGGCACTGCGCCTACTGGGTTGACGGGTGTCAAGTACGGTGCGAAGGTCGCGAACCCGGGTGACCTGTCGGCGGAAGGCTATGTGTTTGGTGGCTGGTATGCGGATGAGGCGTGTACTCAGGTGTGGGATTTCGCTGTGGACGTGATGCCGGCCGGGAATTTGACGTTGTTTGCGAAGTGGGGTCCGGCTTCGGATACGAAGTACACGGTGAAGCTTTTCAGGCAGGCGTTGGATGGCTCGTATGGCAGTGAGCCTGACGTGGTGCAGGTCCTGACCGGCGAGACCAATGCGGATACCGTGGCTGTGGCGCGCTCGTACGAGGGTTTCACCGCGGAGCCGTTCTCTCAGCAGAAGATCGCCGCTGACGGTTCGACCGTGGTGACTATCCGTTATGCGCGCAACGCGTACACGGTCTCGTTCAACGCGAAGGGCCACGGCACCGCCCCGGCGGCTCGGTCGGGTGTGAAGTACGGCGCGACGCTGGACAACCCGGGCGGCCTGTCGGCTGAAGGGTACACGTTCGGTGGCTGGTATGCGGATGAGGCGTGCACCCAGGTGTGGGATTTCACCGCGGATACGATGCCGGCGAATGATGTGACCCTGTATGCCAAGTGGACCGTCAACGAGTACGAGATCACCTACGACCTGAATGACGGCACGCTGCCGGCCGACGCTCCGAAGACCCACACGTACGATGCGGAGACGGAGCTGCCCACCCCGACCCGTGACGGTTACACCTTCGACGGCTGGTACGACGAGAACGGCAATAAGGTCGACACCATTCCCACTGATGTCAAGGATATGAAGATTACCGCCAAGTGGACGGGCAACGAGTACAACATCACATACGATCCGAATGACGGCACGCTGCCCGAGGACGCTCCGAAGACGCATACGTATGGTGAGGAGACGAAGCTACCTGCCCCGACGAAGGACGGTTACACCTTCGACGGCTGGTATGACGAGAACGGCAACAAGCTCGACACCATTCCCACCGATACCAAGGATATAAAGATCACGGCCAAGTGGAAGGGCAACGAGTACGACATCACGTACGACCTGAACGGTGGCACTTTGCCGGCTGACGCTCCGAAGACCCACACGTACGGTGAGGAGACGAAGTTGCCGGTTCCGACTCGTGACGGTTACACCTTCGACGGCTGGTACGACGAGAACGGCAACAAGGTCGATACCATCCCCGCCGATGCGACGGATATGAAGATCACCGCGAAGTGGACCGCGGACGAGTACGACATCACGTACGATCTGGACGGTGGCACGTTGCCGGCTGACGCTCCGAAGACCCACACGTATGGCCAGGAGACGAAGTTGCCCACTCCGACTCGTGACGGTTACACCTTCGACGGCTGGTACGACGAGGACGGTAATAAGATCGACACCATCCCCGCCGATGCGACGGATATGAAGATCACCGCGAAGTGGACTAAGAACGCCGACACCGACAACGGCACCAAGTATGATCCGAATGGCGGCGCCTTGCCGGAGGGTTGGACCGGTGCGGATGGCAAGCTGCCCACTCCGACTCGTGAGGGTTACAAGTTCGATGGCTGGTATGACGACGAGGGCAATCTGGTCACCAGTTTGAAGGATGCCGCGGGCAAGACGCTGCATGCCAGGTGGACCAAGCTGAACACTCTGGCCTCCACCGGCGCCACCGGCTTGGCCGCTGGCCTGACCGCCTTGGCCTTGGCCGCAGCCGGCGTGACAGTCGGCGTTCTGCGCCGCAAGCGCTCCCGCTGATTGCGTTCCCATTGATTGAAGGAGTCGGGCGCTGATTGCCCGGCTCCTTCTTTTTGGCCCCCGGTTTTGGGGCGAATGTTGCTGTGTGAGACGTAAGACTTGGCCTACCGGCCCGGAGGGTGTCGAACACGGCAACATTCGCCCCCAAGACACGGGCTTTGCCTAGCAAACGTGCTTTCCCGTTGTCTTGGTTGGCGGAATGCTGCGGAAGCCACGGATGTTCTGTTTTCGTTATATGGCGTTGCCCTTTGATATCGGTACGCACAGTCCACTGGACTGTTCATCGTGAATTCAAAATCTATTTTGATTTCATGGGTTTTTGTCGTAAGATTAAAATTGATTTTGATTTGGGGGTGAATGATGATTGAGCGTCCCGACTGCCTGAACACCTTGGCTGCATGGAAAGACAAGGATGTCATCAAGGTCATCACCGGTGTGCGCCGTTGCGGCAAGTCCACGCTTATGGACATGTTCAAGCAGCGACTGCGCCGGCAGGGCGTTCCCGCGGATCATATCATTCATCTCAACCTCGAGCTGTTGGAAAACGAGCATCTGCTGGAATATCGCGCGTTGCATGATGAAGTGTTGCATCGTTGCGCAGATGAAGACAAACATTACGTGCTCATAGACGAGATCCAGAACGTTCCCGACTTCCAAAAGGCCGTGGACAGTCTGTACGTTCGTCCCAACATCGACCTGTATATCACCGGATCGAACGCGAACCTGCTTAGCGGCACGTTGGCCACGCTGCTTTCCGGCAGATATGTGGAAATCCCCATGTTGCCGCTGTCGTTCGCGGAATACGCCCGCGCGGCCGACCAGTCCTCTTCCAAACGGCGCCTGTGGTCCCAATATCTGCATGACGGCGGCTTTCCCGCAGTGGGCGGGCTCGGAGGCAACGACATGCTCATCCATGATTATCTGGACGGAATACTGAACACCATTCTCGTCAAGGATGTGGCCAGCCGCGCCAATGCCAACGTCGATTTGCTGCGCACACTCGCCACATATATGTACGACAACATCGGCAATCTCTCCACTTCGGCGAAGATCGCGAACGCCTTGACTTCACTGGGGACGAAGACCTCCCAGCCGACGGTCGCCGCGTATCTGGATGCGCTGTGCGCGGCGTTCGTGCTGTACCCGGTGAGCCGTTATGACATCAGAGGCAAGCGCATCCTCAAGCAGGAGAAGAAGTATTACGCCGTGGACATGGGCTTGAGGCGCGTGCTGTGCTCCAACGACGTGCGCGATACCGGGCGGATTCTGGAGAACGTGGTGTATCTTGAGCTGTTGCGGCGGGAGGGTCAGGTGTATGTGGGCAGTGGCTCGTCCGGCGAAATCGACTTCGTGACCAACGGGGTTGAGGGGCGTAAGTATTGGCAGGTGTGCGAGTCGGCGGAACGCTCCGAAACGCTGGAACGGGAGCTGTCTTCGTTCCGCTCGGTTCGTGATTCCTATCCCAAGACGCTGATTACCCTTGACGACGTGCGTGAAGCCAATCATGAGGGCATCCGGCAGGTGTATGCCCTCGATTGGTTGAGCGAATGATGCTGGCGAACGGCGCGGCGGGCCGAATCGCGATGGCTCACGAAAGAGGGAGCTTCGGGGCGGTGGTTTCGCGCAGGATGAGCTGGGCTTGCGGGGTGATGAACCGTGACGAGAGCTCGCCTTCCTGGTTGGAGGCGGGGGACATCAGCTCCAAGGTCTTGCGGGCGGCCTGCGCACCCATGGCAAAAGGATCCTGATGCACGGTGGTCAGCCCTAGGCCGGCGGCATAGCGATTGTCGTCGAAACCGATAAGCGATATATCCTGCGGGACATGCGTGCCGTACTGACGCAAACGGAACAGCACGGGAATGGCCAGCTCGTCGTCGGCCAAGCACACGGCGGAAGGCGCGTGAGGTGCGGCGATGATGAGCTGCAACGCCTCGTTCGCCGGATCGTCGGAGGAGCCCAGCAACAGCGGAATCGGTGTCACGTCGGCGTATCTGGCGCAGGCATCCAAGAACCCTTCCAAACGCGCGCTTGCGGAGAAACGCAACGTGGAATGTATATCGTCGCCATAACCCACAAACGCAATGTCACGATGCCCCAACGCCACCAGATGATCCACGGCAATGCGCTCGGCGGTGCTGTCGTCAATACTCACACCTGCGTCGAAGCCGTCGTTGGAGGGGATATTGACGCCCACAATCGGCACATTCATGGCCTTGAGCTTGCTCACTTCGCTCGGTTCGATGTCGAACGAACACACCACCACGGCGTCGGCATTGCGCCGCACGGGCAGGTTGCCGAAAAACTCGCTGCGCTCGGCGGCGGTGGACATGGGGAACACGGACAGGTCGTAGCCCGCCGGGTGGAATACCGAATCGAGGCCGGCGTAAACGTTCGCGTTGAACCAAGTGGCAATGGAGGCACTCATCAGCACCGCGATGCGCAACGACTGTCCGGATTTGAGCGCAGCGGCGGAACGTGAAATGCGATAATCCAACTTCTCGGCCGCGGCCAGCACGCGCTCGCGGGTTTCCGGCAACACCAGATCAGGCTTGGCGAAAGCGCGCGACACTGTGGAAACGGACACGCCGGCCTCGCGGGCGACCGCCTGAATGCTCGCCTGCGCCATGAGACCTCCTTCGTGGCGACGGTGCTATGACAATGGTGCTGACAACGCTTATGACCGTATCATAGCTCCGCCCACGCCCTCTTCCTTGCCTCCCTCAAGCTTATTTGTGCCTGTGGAGGTGGTAGGTGGTTTGGAGAAGCCTCCGTTATTGGCCGACGCCGGCGCGCATGACTTGGGATAGGGACTTAAGGCGGGGCGAATCGAATACATCGCCTGTGAGCACGACGTGGCCGTTTGCGTCGGCCAGCGGCACGCGCCAGTTCGAGTATTCGCTGGAGGTGCCCGGCTGGTTCTGCGCACGATGCTCGCCCACGCCGTCCACCAGGGCGGCTTGCAACAGCAGCGAGGGGGTGTCGCACAGCATGGTGTGCATTGCCTCGACGATCTGCTGTTCGTGCGCGGGCACGTCGGCGGCGACCTCGGGCGTGATGTAGCTGCTTTCCACCAAGCGCTCCATCATGGCGTGCTGCTCGGCTTCGGCGGACTTGCGGAAGGCCGCGGGGTCGTCCACCAGATGCAGCTGCTCGCGCAATGCGACGTGTTCGAAATTGAGATAGCCGGCGGTGGGCGGCAGGTCGTGCGTGACCACGGAAGCCAGCGCCTGACGGCGATAATCGGACGGCGGAGCGTACGGATCGCCCGCGTTGGGCGAGTTGTCCACGCGCGCGAACCATTCGACTTCGGTGCCGAGCACGCCGTGATCGGCGAGAATGCGCCGCGCGTAATCGGGCACAGTGCCCAGGTCTTCGCCGATGACCATGCCGCCCACGCGCGTCGCCTCGATGGCGAGCACACCCAGCATGGCCTCGTGGTCGTAGTTCACATAGGCGCCGTTGCGCGCGCCGAGACCCTGCGGAATCCACCACAGGCGGAACAAACCGAGCACATGGTCGATGCGCACCGCACCCGCATGCTCGTACATCGAGTGCACCATCTCGCGGTACACCTGATAGCCGGTGGCTTCAAGATAGCGCGGGTTGAACGGCGGTTGACCCCAATCCTGGCCTTGCTGGTTGTAGAAATCAGGCGGGCAGCCCACGGTGACCCCGCTGGCGGCGAAGCGCTCCGGGTTGGCCCAGGCGTCGGCGCCCAAGCCATGCACACCCACGGCCATGTCCTGCATGAGGCCGACGGCCATGCCCGAATCGAGGGCGGCGCGCTGGGCGGCGGTCACCTGCTCGGCGGCGATCCACTGCAGCCAACGGTTGAACTCGAACAGATCGCGGTGCTCGGCGATCAGACGCCGCACCGATTCGTCGGTGACGGTCGTTTCGCTGAACCACGGGTTGTCTGCCCACGGCGCGCCCCACACCTCGAAGCAGACGCACCATGCCGCGAATGAGTCCAGATCCGGGCCGGCGGCTGTTGCGAACGCCTCGAACGCGGCTTGGCGCTCGGGCGAGCGGCCCGCGTCGAAGATGATGCGCAGGGCGGGGCGTTTGGCTTCCCAAGCCGCGTTGATATCCATCGGATCCGCATCCTCGTTGCGGCTCGCCACCGAAGCGTGCAATGCGCTCACTTGGCTCAGCGCGGCGGCGGGCAGTTCGGCGTATTCGGGGATATCCTGCGGGCGGATGTACGTGACGTTGAGGAATCGTCGCGATTCGGGCAGATAAGGCGACGGCTCCAGCGGGGGCTGTGGCGCGCCGGCGTGAATCGGGTTGATGAGCATGAAATCGGCGCCGGACTTGGTGGCCGCGTCCGTCAGCAGTCGCTTGAGATCACCGTAATCGCCCACACCCCACGATTCGTACGAGCGGACGGAGTACATCTGCGTCATCCAACCCCAGCGCTGGTGTTCGGCGACGGCTTGCGGCAGCTCGATGCGCGCGGGAGCGCAGATGATGGTGGCGCTGGCTTCACGCCCGCCGGCCTTGACGTGCAGGGTGTGGTATCCCATCGGCAGGTCGGGGCTGATGGCGAGCGTGGCATGGCTGGAGTTCGGATTTGGCAGGGTGGTGATGTCGCCGGCGAACGTGGTGCCGTCCTCAAGCGTGATGGCGGCGGTGATATCCACGTCCGGCGCGCAGTTCAGCTCGATGGCCGCCGCTTCGTTGGTGGTGACGACAATGGTGGGAGGCATCAGCTGCTTACGCTGACGCTCTTCGAGTGCGGCCGTGGAAGCGGTGATGGCTTCGCTGCTGGAAGCATCGACCCCGAGCGCCGCGAGCACGGCCACCAGCGCCTCGTCGCTGATTTCGGTGTAAGTGCCAAGCTGGTCGATGTATGAAGTGGACAATCCGTTCGCCTTGGCGAGACGAATCAGCGGGCGCGCGAGACGTTCGGCGCTTTCCGTGCATGGTGTGCTATCGGTCATAATGCCCCTGCCCTTCCTGAATGTTTTGCAAACGTCTTCTATGAAACTCAACACTGAATTTCAACGCGTTTGTGCTTTCTCAATTGCTATCCAAGATACCTCATACTGACAACGATTGCAAAACGAGTTTGATGCGCTTTCAAACCCGTTATATCTGGTTGCCTCAGTCGCTCTGCAACATCCATTTCCACGCGGGAATCTGCGTAACAGTATGCTTCGTGCCACCCTCGGACTGGTTCTCGTATGTGGCGTCTTCGCCTTCGCCCACGATGAGTGTGCCGCAGGTCAGGCCCGAATCGTCCATTGCTTCCCACAGCGCGCGCAACTCGCGCTCGCGAGTGTGCGGATCGCTAACCGAGTCAGTGACTTGATACAGCTCGTAAGGGCGTCCGTCCAGCTCGTCGCCGACCACAAAGTCGATTTCGTAACCATGTGTTGTTGTGTGATACGACGAAATCGTGCCGCGCCGGGTGCCGATGGTTCGTCTGCGCAGCTCCAGATACACCGCGTCTTCCAAGCGCTGACCTTCGTCGTTGATGTTCGCGTTCGCGTTGGCGGCGGCCAGCCCCGGGTCGATGGCGTAAATCTTCGGTGTGCTGGTCGTGCTCTCGCTCAAGGCGAATGAAAAATCGCGGATCTGGAATATCAGATAAGCCTCTTCCAGATACGACAGCATGTCGGACAACAGTTCGCGGCTGGTCGGCAGACCCATAGAGCGCAGCGTGTTTTCCGTTTTGCGAATTGACAGTTGCTTGCCGTTCGAGTTCAGAACGCGTCGTGCGAACGCCGTCGCCACGCGCGGGCGGGAGATGTTGTGGCGCTCCACCACATCACGCGAAACGACACGCTGTGCATACGATTGCAGCAGTGGAATGGCCAGCTGTTCCGGCAATTCCTGGGCTGCCGGAAAGCCGCCTCGTTGCAGGTACTCGCCGAATGCGTTGCGCAGCTTGGCTCGCTGGGCGGTCGAAAAAACGGCCGTGCTCGCGCCGCTACGGGCGTCGAGCAGCCCTCGGTTGCGCGCAATCTCGCGGAACGAGTACGGCAACAGCTCGAAATCGATGGCTCTGCCGCGAAATTCGGTGGCAATCTGTGTTGACAGCATCTTCGAAGACGACCCGCTTATATAAATGGTCGCCTTGTTCGTATCTACGATGCGCCGCAACCATGAACCCCAATTCTGCATTTCCTGCAACTCGTCAAAGAACAGATAGATTCCCTGCTCCGCAGCTTCGGGATGGAGCGCGCGGAACGTTTCCAGAACTTCGTCTCCGGTCTCGGCAGTGACGGGGGAGAGGCGGTCGTCTTCGAAATTGAAATAACAGATGCGCTCGGGGCTGACGCCACTGGCCATCAGCGAATTCATCTCCTGAAACAGACGGTAGCTTTTGCCGCTTCGGCGCATGCCGATAATGACCTTGACGAGATTGCCTTTTTTGGGCTGGAGCGGCTCGCCGAGATCAAGGTCGCGGGGGGTGATCGGCAGATAGTCGTCAAGTGAGAAATCCTGCAGGATGCTTGCGATTATTGGATTCATGGCGGTTTCTCCCTATGGCATGCCGGCTGGAACTGGCAACTTTACTTTACCACTATGTACCAAAACTGGTAACTTTACTTTACCAATATATGCCAGAACTGGCAACTTTACTTTGCCAATATGTGCCGGAACTGGCAGTTCTACTTTGCCAATATGCATGAAAACTGGCAACTTTACTTTGCCAATTTGCGACAAAACTGGCAACTTTACTTTGCCAGTTGCTCGATGGTGCTGTGTTGTGAAAAATGTGGGAATAAAAGTTGACGAACGAAAGTTGAGTGGTGTAGGCTCAAGTTTTGAAAACGGGTTGTGAGGCTCGGGCAAGACGTGAGCGGAACACCGTGAAACACGAACCGCGTGCCGCCAGCGAGGCGGGGCGCACAGATAAAAAGGAGTCATCAATTATGGCACGTGCAGTTGGTATCGATCTGGGCACCACGAATTCCTGCATCGCAACGCTGGAAGGCGGCGAACCCACCGTCATCGTCAACGCCGAAGGCGCGCGCACCACGCCGTCCGTGGTCGCCTTCTCCAAGTCCGGCGAAATCCTCGTCGGCGAAGTCGCCAAGCGTCAGGCCGTCACCAACGTCGACCGCACCATCAGCTCCGTCAAGCGCCACATGGGCACCGACTGGACAGTGGAAATCGACGACAAGAAGTGGACGCCGCAGGAAATCTCCGCGCAGATCCTGATGAAGCTCAAGCGCGATGCTGAAGCCTATCTGGGCGAGCCGGTCACCGACGCGGTGATCACCTGCCCGGCCTACTTCAATGACGCCCAGCGCCAGGCCACCAAAGACGCCGGCAAGATCGCGGGCCTGAACGTGCTGCGCATCATCAACGAGCCGACCGCGGCCGCGCTGGCCTACGGCCTGGAGAAAGGCAAGGAAGACGAGCGCATTCTGGTCTTCGACCTGGGCGGCGGCACCTTCGACGTCTCCCTGCTGGAAATCGGCAAGGACGACGACGGCTTCTCCACCATCCAGGTGCAGGCCACCAACGGCGACAACCGCTTGGGCGGCGACGACTGGGATCAGAAGATCATCGATTGGCTCGTCGGCGAAGTCAAGAACAAGTACGGCGTGGACCTGAGCAAGGATAAGATCGCCCTGCAGCGTCTGAAGGAAGCCTCCGAACAGGCCAAGAAGGAGCTGTCGAGCTCGACCAGCACCTCCATCTCCATGCAGTACCTGGCCATGACGCCCGACGGCACGCCGGTGCATCTGGACGAAACGCTCACGCGCGCCCACTTCGAGGAGATGACCTCCGATTTGCTGGGCCGTTGCCGCACGCCGTTCAACAACGTGCTTTCGGACGCGGGCATCTCCGTTTCCGACATCGACCATGTGGTGTTGGTGGGCGGTTCCACCCGTATGCCCGCCGTCAAGGAGCTCGTCAAGGAGCTCACCGGCGGCAAGGAAGCGAACCAGTCCGTCAACCCGGATGAGGTCGTGGCCGTGGGTGCGGCCGTGCAGTCGGGTGTCATCAAGGGCGATCGTAAGGACGTGCTGTTGATCGACGTCACGCCGCTGTCGCTCGGCATCGAGACCAAGGGCGGCATCATGACCAAGCTCATCGACCGCAACACCGCCATCCCGACCAAGCGCTCCGAGGTGTTCTCCACCGCTGAGGACAACCAGCCGAGCGTGCTGATTCAGGTCTATCAGGGCGAGCGTGAGTTCGCGCGCGACAACAAGCCGCTGGGCACTTTCGAGCTGACCGGCATCGCGCCGGCTCCGCGTGGCGTGCCGCAGATCGAGGTCACGTTCGATATCGACGCCAACGGCATCGTGCACGTTTCCGCCAAGGACAAGGGCACCGGCAAGGAGCAGTCCATGACCATCACCGGCGGTTCGGGCCTGCCCAAGGACGAGATCGACCGCATGGTCAAGGAGGCCGAGGCGCACGAGGCCGAAGACAAGAAACGCAAGGAGGAGGCCGAGACCCGCAACCAGGCCGAGGCATTCGCCTATTCCACCGAGAAGCTCGTCAACGACAACAAGGACAAGCTCTCCGACGACGTGGCCAAGGAGGTCACCGACAAGGTCAACGAGCTGAAGGAGGCGCTGAAGGGCGAGGACATCGAGAAGATCAAGACCGCGCAAAGCGAGCTGATGACCTCCGCGCAGAAGGTCGGCCAGGCGCTGTACGCACAGCAGGGTGCCGAGGGCGCTGCCGCCGGGGAGGCGGGTGCCGGTGTGGCTGGCGAGGGCGGTTCCGCCTCCGACGACGACGTGGTGGATGCCGAAGTCGTGGACGATGACGACAAGGGCGACAAGTAAGGGCGCACCCCATGGCTGAGTTCAATAAGGACGATTACCTGAAGGATTTGCCCGACGCGGACGACGCGGCGGCTGGCCTGAGTGATCAGGATGCCGCCGCCGCGCCGGATGCCACTTGTGATGCAGATGCCGGTGAACAGGCTGAGCCGTTGGAAGAGACGGCCGCTCAGAACGACGAGGCGCAAGCCGACGATTCGCTGACCCCGCTGGGCAAGGCGAAGAAGGAAGCCGCGGACTACTTGGAGGCGTTGCAACGTGAGCGTGCGGAGTTTGTCAACTTCCGCAACCGCACGGCCAAGGAGCAGGAGCGATTCCGCCAGCACGGCATCATCGACGTGCTGACCGCGCTGCTGCCCGCCTTGGACGACATCGACCGCATTCGCGCGAACTCCGAGATGGACGACTCATTCAAGGCCGTCGCCGCGAAAATCGACAAGACCTTCGAGAAGTTCGGCGTCGAGAAGTTCGGTGAGGCGGGGGAGGACTTCGATCCCACCAAGCACGACGCGATTCTGCACAAGCCGGACGAAACGGCCGAAAAGGAAACCGTCGACACCGTGGTGGAGGCAGGCTATCGCATCGGCGATCGTGTGATTCGCGCCGCTCGCGTGGTGGTCGCCTCGCCCAAGAGCTGACCAAAGTGCTGACCGAAGTCAAGTGTCCATTGACCAGAGGCGGGCGCGTAACCCGCGTAACCATAAGCACATATCACCATGAAAGGAGGCAGTGATGGCTGAGAATGAATGGCTGAACAAGGATTTCTACAAGGTCCTCGGTGTCTCCAAGGACGCCACAGCCGACGACATCAAGAAGGCCTATCGCAAGCTGGCGCGCAAATATCACCCCGACGTGAACAAAACCAAGGAAGCCGAGGAGAAGTTCAAGGACATCTCCGAAGCCTACGACGTGCTGAGCAACAAGGAAGAGCGCCGCAAATACGACGCCATCCGACAGTTCGGCATGGGTGGCGCGCGATTCGCGGGAGGCTCCGGTCAAGGCGGCTTCGACGCCTCCAGCTTCTCCGACATGTTCGGTTCGATGTTCGGCGCCGGCCCGGGCGGCTCGCGCATTCGTTTTTCGACATCCGGCAGCGGGCAGCCGAATATCAGCGACATCTTCTCGATGTTCGGCGGCGCGGCTGGTGCCGGTCAGGCGGGTGCGCCATACGGTGGCGGGCATGCGGGCTATGAGGAGCCGGCGCGTCCCGAGCGCGGCGAGGACCGCACCTCGAAGATCAACCTGACCTTCCGCCAGGCTGTCAAGGGCGCGACGGTGTCGCTGTCTGCGGGTGGCAAGAAGTTCAAGACGCATATTCCCGCCGGAGTCAAGGACGGGCAGAAGATTCGTCTCGCCGGCAAGGGCAAGCCGGGGCGCAACGGCGGCAAGGCGGGCGATCTGTATCTGCAGGTCAGCGTCGCCGCCGACCCGAAATTCACGTTGCGTGGGTCTGACATCGTGATGCCGTTGCCCGTCACCGTGGGCGAGGCTGTGGCCGGTGCGAAGATCGAAGTCACTGATTTCGACGGCAAGCCGGTGACCTTCAAGGTGCCCGCCGGTTCGTCCAGCGGCACGCAAGTGAAGGTGAGCGGCAAGGGCGTGCAGTCGGGCGGCCAGTCGGGCGATCTCATCGGGCTCGTTGAGATTCAGGTGCCTGCCAAGCCAAATATGGCGACCAAGCATGCCGCCAAGGAGTTCGACAAGGCGGCGGGCGCGTTTCTGCAACGAGCGTAAGTGACTTTAGGCCGGGGAGGTGAACAATGGCACGGGTGACACCGCAGATGCGCCAACTGTACGCGATGTGTGCAACCGCACTGGTGCTGGGGCGCGCCGACTTGGACGGTGCCGACAACGCCGGTTTCGACATCGAACTGCCTGTGTTCACAGTCGGCCAAGCAGCCGAATTGGCGCGTATCCACCCCCAAACCCTGCGCCAATACGACCGTCTCGGGCTGGTGGTGCCGCAGCGCACCGAAGGCGGCGCGAGGCGGTATTGCCTGCGCGACGTCGACCGCCTGATTCAGGCCCAGCATCTGAGCCAGGACGAGGGCATCAACCTTGCGGGCGTCACCCGAATCCTGCAGTTGCAGGAAGAGAACCGCCAGTTGCGCCGCCAGAACAGGCGGCTGCAAACCTCGGCAGACGGCAGTGTGTTCGCGGCCGGTCGCGACGGCGACATCGTGGAGATGCGCCGCTCCAACAGCGCCCGCATGTGGCGACGCACCATCCGCACCCGCATGCGCGAGCTGCCCTCGTCCTCCGATGATTATGAGACAACCGATGGTGCCGATTCCAAATCGGTGATCGTCTGGCGCTACTGACTGCCCGATTTGTCACGTTGATTTGGTGTGATGGAGGTACGCATCTATAGCCGCTACTGTTGGAGGAATCATGCTGCTTGAAGCCGTGTTCTGGGATCTGGATGGCACACTGATCGATTCGGAACCGCTGTGGCATGAGGGCGAACTCAAACTGGCTCTCGCCAACGGCGGCTATTGGGATGAGGATCTCGGCTGGCAGTACTCCGGCACGCCGGTGCCCGACATCGCCCTCCGCATGATCGAGCGCGGCTGCACGCTGAGCGTCGAGCAGATCGACGTGCAGGTCAAGGATTATGTGTATCGCGCCGAAGTGGCGCACTTGCCGTGGATCGACGGTGTGCGCGACGTGTTGCACTCGCTTAAGGATGCCGATGTGCCATGCATGTTGGTCACCACATCGCAGCGCCGCATGGCCGAGAACGTTATGAAACATGCGTCAGGGCTGTTCGCCGGCTACGTGTGCGGCGACGACCCTTACGAGCACAAGCCGAATGCCGCGCCGTACCTGGCCGCCGCGGCGAAGCTGGGCATTGCCCCCGAGCACATGTCCCGTTGCGTGGTGATGGAGGATTCCATGTCCGGCTTGCGCGCGGGAGCCGCCTCCGGTGCCACCACCATTGCGCAGACCGGCTGGATTCGCTCCGACACTTCCGTCGGCCCGCAATTCGCCTCCATCGACTCATATGAAGGCATTGATGCCGCCGCGCTGGATGGCTTCGTGCGCCAGCGTCTTGAAACGGCTTGAGCGCGCAAACTCACAGCGGCATCAAATTGTGCAGATTTGGACAACAGTAACCAGTTTGACTAGTCCGTCGTGCCCCCGCTGGTAGGGTGGTTGACGGTTTCAAACGACCAACCGAATAATTGGAGCACCGGTCAAGCCGGTTGAATGAGAAACATTTGAGAATCGCATGGGCTTTATTGATTTCATCGTAAACCTGCTGAAAGACCCGCGTGGCGCCATCGCCGGCTGGATCGCCATGGGGGTGACACCCACCCTGGGCTTCATCTTCCTGATTATCTTCATCGAGACCGGCGTGGTGTTCTTCCCCTTCCTTCCCGGTGATTCGCTGTTGTTCGCGGCCGGCGTGTTCGCTGCCCCCGACGCGGCCACGGGCGAAGCACCCCTGCCGCTGATGGCATTGCTGCCCGTGGTGTGGTGCGCGCCGATCATCGGCGACCAATGCAATTATTTCATCGGCCACTTCTTCGGCCGCCGCATCATCCAGTCCGGCAAGGTTAAGGCCATGACCCCAGAGCGCGTGGCGAAAACCGAGGCCATGATCGAAAAGTGGGGGCCGCTGGCCGTGTTTCTGGGCCGCTTCTTCCCCTTCATCCGCACGTTCATGCCGTTCATCTCCGGCATTTCCGGCATGCGCTGGAGCCGCTTCACCCCGTTCTCGGTGCTGGGCGGTTTGGTCTGGTCGACGCTGTTCACTCTGCTGGGCTATTTCTTCGGCAACATTCCGGCTGTGCAACAGCATTTCGAGCTGGTCATTGTGCTCATCCTGCTGGTCTCGCTCGCCCCCACCATCGTCGGCCTGTGCAAAGCCAAGTTCGGCAAGAAAAAGCAAGAGGCCGCGTAAACTCAAGCGGTGAGTTGCTTGCCCTGCGCGCCCACAGGAAGTCGTCGGCACTTAAGGCACTTAAGATAAACCATGTCGTTGGTGGCTCGCCGGCGGTATGGTGGGCGTATGAGCAAAAAACACCGCGACCGCAGCTGGGCACCGGCACCCGAGCCGTTGCCCGAAGACGCGCAAGTTGTCGACAACCACACGCATGTCGCCTCCGTCGTGCCATTTTCGCGCGCCATGAGCCACGAGGCCGTGGCGAAAGGCCAAGACGAAGTGCCCGTCTACAGCGTTGATGAGTTGTTGCAACAGGCGCTGGCCGTGGGCGTGAGCGGCGTCATCGATTGCGGCTGTGAACTGCCGAACCTGATGACCGCCATCGATATGGCCCGCGAACACGACAACGTGCATGCGGCGCTCGCCATCCATCCGAACGAAGCCGTGCGTCACGGGCACCGCGCCGTGCCCGGCCCCGACGGCTTGCCCATCAAATACCAGCCTTGGCACGACACCGGTTTCGAGGACGCGCTCGCCGAAGTGCGCCGTCTCGCCGTCACCTACCCAAGCCAAGTGGTGGCCATTGGCGAAACCGGCATGGATCTGTTCCGCACCGGCGAGGAGGCAATGGAACTGCAACGCGAGGCGTTCCGCGCGCATATCGCGCTTGCCAAGGAGCTGAACCTGCCGATGCAGATTCACGACCGCGACGCCCACAGCCAAGTCATCGAAACGCTGCTCGCCGACGGCGCGCCGGAGCGCACGGTGTTCCACAGCTACTCCGGCGATGCCGAGATGGCCGAAATCGCCCGCGAGCATGGCTGGTACTTAAGTTTCTCCGGCACGTGCAGCTATAAAGGCAACGACGGCATCCGCGAATCGCTGCGCATCGTCGGTCTCGATCATGCAATGGTCGAAACCGACGCGCCATACCTGACACCCATGCCCTATCGCGGCCGTACCAACGCGCCCTATATGATTCCCTACACCCTGCACGCCATGGCCGACGCACTCGACCTGCCCGTAGCCGAAGTGGCCCGCGCCACCCGCCGCACGACCCATGAGGTCTACGGCATCTGAGCCACATGCTTGCCGCAAGGTGGGGGCATGCCACATGCGCCCGCATAACGGAGAATATGGCTGACGTCATTACCCAATTGAGCAAAGCACAACGCTCCCGTGTCCGTTTGACTTGCGAAAGGAACGGACTAGCATGTCTCTGATGTTGATTGCGCGAGGATAGGCCTTGCGCCCATGGAGGTCTTGCAATATGGCGGAATCGAAACGTCAGGCGAAGCGTAGGCAACAGCAGGGGCAACCCGGCTCGCAAAGCGGCAATAAGCAGAGTAATCAGAATCGCCGGACCGGTCGCAACGGCAGCAATGGCTCGGGTGACAAGCCAGACGAAACGCTCCTGCGCGCCGACACTTTCACCAACGCGCCCAAGGTGTCCCGCCGCTCCCTGACCAAAGAGGAGCGCGCCGAACTGGCCAAGCAAGCCGAAGCCGAGACCAAGCAAGCCCAAAAGCTCGCCAGCGCGCACGAACGCGGCCCAATCGGCCGTTGGTGGGCGCGTCTGCAATCCGGCCCGAACAAGATCACGCTCGCCATGTCCCTCGTGGCGCTGGGCGTGGTCTACGGCGACATCGGCACCTCGCCGCTGTACACCATGCAGACCTTCCTGAGCGGTCAGGGCGGCCTGGCGCACGCCAACCGCGAAGCCGTGCTCGGCGTGCTGTCGCTGGTGTTCTGGTCGATCACGCTGATCACCACCGTCAAATACGTGCTGATCGCCATGCGCATCGACAACAACGGCGAGGGAGGCATCTTCGCGCTCTACTCGCTGATTCGCAAATACGGCGCGTGGCTGGCGATTCCCGCCATGCTCGGCGGTGCGGCTTTCCTGGCCGACTCGGTGCTCACCCCGGCCGTGTCGATCAGTTCCGCCGTCGAGGGTTTGGAAACCCTGCCCGCGTTGGAATCGCTGTTCACGCAGAACAAAGACCTGACGCTGATGATCACCGTGGTGATCATCGTGCTGCTGTTCTGCGTGCAGTCGCGCGGCACCGAGCGCATCGGCAAGGTGTTCGGCTCCGTGGTGATGGTGTGGTTCACATTCCTGGCCGTCGTGGGCTTGGTGAACTTAAGCAACGATTGGAGCGTGTTTGCCGCGCTCAACCCCGTCTATGGCGTCAAGTTCCTCTTCAGCCCACACAACGCCGCGGGGCTGGCAGTGATGGGCACCGTGTTCCTGTCGACCACCGGCGCCGAGGCGCTGTATTCCGACATGGGGCATGTGGGCCGGGGCAACATCTATTTCACCTGGCCGTTCATCAAGGTGGCGCTGGTGCTGTGCTATTTCGGCCAAGGCGCGTGGATGCTCAACCACTGGGACGACTCCGCCTATAACCGCATGCACGGCCTGAACCCCTTCTTTGAAATGATGACCCCCTCGGTGCGCTATCTTGCGGTGGTGCTGTCGGTTACCGCGGGCATCATCGCCTCGCAGGCGCTGATCACCGGCGCGTTCACAATGGTTTCGGAAGCCACGCGCCTCGATTGGATGCCGCACTTGCAGGTGCGCTATCCGGCCCGCACTCGCGGGCAACTGTACATTCCGGTGGTCAATATCGTGCTGTGCGTCTCCACACTGCTCGTGCTCGCCATCTTCCGCGATTCGGAGCATATCTCCGCCGCGTATGGCTTGGCGCTCACCGTCACGATGATCACCACCACCATTCTGCTGGCCGTCTACATCTGGCACCGCAAATCCAAGTTCTGGAGCATGGTGTTTCTGGTGGTATTTCTTGCCATTCAGACGCTGTTCTTCGTGGCTTCGATGGCCAAGTTCCTGCATGGCGGCTGGTTCACCTGCCTGCTCACGCTGGCGATTCTGTTCGTGATGATCACATGGCGCGACGGCACGAAGATCGAACGCGCCCAACGCCGCCATATGAAACCGAAGGACTTCCTTCCCACACTGGACAAGCTGCACGGCGATTTTCGCATTCCCTATTTCGCGGACAACATCATCTACCTCACCTCCGATACCGAGATGAAGCGGCTCGACACCAACATCTTCTTCTCGATTTTCGCCGACAATCCCAAGCGAGCCCGCGCCTGGTGGGCCGTGAGCGTGGAGACCACCGACCAGCCGTTCACGCGCGAATACGCGGTGGAGAACTTCGGCACCACCTATCTGTTCCGCGTCAAGATTCGGCTGGGGTTCAAGGTGTCGCAGTCGATTCCCACCTACCTGCACCAGATCATGCACGATTTGGAGGAGACCGGCGAGCTGCCGCAGCAGAAGTCCGTGTATCCCAAGGTGGACGCCGACCCAAGCATCGGCACGATCCGCTACGTGCTGGTGCACAAGGCGCTGATGCCCGAATCGAAGGTGTCGCGGCGCGGCGAGTTGTCGCTGTCGGTCAAATACGCGATTCGCCACGTGGCCGGCTCGGCGGTCAAGTGGTTTGGTCTTGCGCCATACAACCCTTTGGTCGAGGTTCAGCCGCTGTTCGTGCCCACTCGCCGCTCGCCGAAGCTCAAGCGCACGGCTGAGTGAGACGTGAGATGAATAGTGGGATATAGGCAGTGGTTATAACGCCCTCCGCGCGTCGTTTCGGTCGTGCGGTAGCGTGTCGTACCATGTGCAGATTACTGGGATATGCCACGGCGGGGTTCAACCTGAGCCTTGACACTATCCTGGGGGAGCGGGCGTCGCGCGCATTCCGCGACATGAGCCGCATCCACAACGACGGCTGGGGCTGCGCGGCGCTGTACGACCCGCCCGAAACGCCGGGCGTCGACGATGGCGGCGCGCCTTCGCCGGAAACCGGCACCAAACTGTACAAAACCACTGTGGCCGCGCTGTATGACCCACTGTTCGACGAGCTGGCGAGCGAGCCGGTGCGCGGCGCTCTGTGGCATCTGCGGCTCGCCTCCTCCGGACTGCCGCTGATCATGGAAAACCAGCAGCCGTTCTTCGCCAACGGGCTGAGTTTCATCCACAACGGCGACATCTCCGATTCGCACGGGCGCAACATCGTCGAGAACAAGCAATATCCGTTCAATCACAGCACGTTCCTGTCCACCGGAGGGCGCTCGGATTCCGCGATTTTCTTCTCCATCATTCTTGAATATGTCGCTTTCGGCTATGAGCTGGACGAGGCCGTGGCACAGGCGGTGCGCGAGTTGCGGCGGGCTTATCCGAAGGCGAGCTACAACTGCATGATCCAGTCGCAGGATCAATTTATCGCGTTGAACGCCGCCGGGCGCGAACGCACGTCGTCGCGCATCGTCGAAATCTACGAGGAATACGGCGAGGGCGCGAAAGCCGCCGATTACCGCGTGATGCGCTATCGTGCGCTGGTGAACGAGCAGGGCGCGGCAGCCGGGGTCGTGGTCGCTTCGTCCGGTTTCGACCAGCCCGAAGCCGACGGGTGGCGCGAGTTGGGCAACAATCAGATGGTCGTCGCCTCCAATCGCACCGGCGAATGGGCCATCCGCGAAATCTGACGAAACAGACGGGTCGCTCCGGTTTCGTTTATCCCAGCATGGAGATGGTCTTGTCGGGCAGCTCGAAGCTGATTTTGAGCTTGCCGCCGAGCGCCTCGGCGTAGCGTTGCAACGTGCTCACCTTGAGCCGCTCGATTTTGCCGTTTTCGATTTCGCTCACCCGCTTCTGGCTGATCTTCATTTTCGCCGCCAGCGCGACCTGTGTGAGTTTGCACTGCTGGCGAGCCTGTTTGAGCTCGTAGTCGCGGATGTATTCTTCCGTTCGTTGACGCGCCCACTCCATCATCTCCGGCGTGATGTCACCGCGCTGCTTAACATAGTCATCGATATCAAGGAATGGTTTCTCGTTGCTCATGCTTTCCTCCTTTTGAGGTTGTTGAGGTGCTCTTCATATAGTTTGTCCGCTTGTGGAATCGCTGAGCGATACCATTGGTTCCACTTCAACGCTCCACGCACTCCTGATTCATTAGCCTTGTCTCCTGCAAGAAGAAGAATCGCGCTTCGTTCAGGGTCGAATGCGAATAGGATTCTAATTTCACTCCTTCCCGTGGAAGGTGGGCGCAACTCCTTCATGTTCTTGAATCGTGAACGCCTAACTTCGCCGACAAGAGGTCTGCGCAGCGCGGGCCCATGTTCTCGAAGCTGATGCAACGCTCCCTGAAGCAGCGCTATATCAGCCGCGCTTTGCTGATCCATCCAGTTCTCTATAAGAGCAGTATCCACTCTCCATTGCTCCATTATTATACCCTTTCCCTTGTAGAAGTCAAACCGTATAACACAACGTTGTGTGATAGCAGACTACGGGAAATCGCTGAAGCGGCGAGGGGATTTCGGGGTATGTGGTCGAAGCCCTCCGCGTTCATCACATCCTCTTCACAACCATGAACCATAACCATTCGGAGAATATGGAAAAGCCGCCGGAACCCAGCATTCCAGCGGCTTATTCGCGGTTCAACGACGAAGAAGACATTCTCCGTTTTCTTGAGTTGATTGATGTGTGTGGCTTCGAGGCGCGCTGAAGGAAGGCATACGAAGGTATGTCGACTTCAGCGGCAACGAAGAAGACACTCCATCAATCAACTCAAGGCTTTGTTGACGACTTCGGTGGCCTCATCCAACACCTTGTCCAGCGCCTCGGGGGAGGTGAAAGACTCGGCGTAGACCTTGTAGATGTTCTCGGTGCCGGAGGGGCGGGCGGCGAACCAGTTGTCGGCCGTGGTCACCTTCAGACCGCCGATCTTGGCGTGGTTGCCCGGCGCCTCGGTGAGCTTGGCGGTGATGTCTTCTCCGGCCAGCTGGGTGGCCGTCACGTCGTCGCCACTCAACGCCGCGAACTTCTGCTTCTGCTCCAGCGTGGTCGGCGTATCGACGCGCTTGTACCAGCTTTCGCCGAAACGCTCCACTTGGGATTGGTGCAGTTCGGCCGGGTTCTTGCCTGTCTTGGCGGTGATTTCCGCCGCGAGCAGATCGGGAATCAGGCCGTCCTTGTCGGTGGTCCACACGCGCCCGTCACGGCGCAGGAAGCTCATGCCGGAGCTTTCCTCTCCGCCGAACGCGACTTCGCCTTTGAACAGCGGGTCGACGAACCACTTGAAGCCCACCGGCACCTCGACCAGCTTGGCGTTGATGGAAGCGGCCACGCGGTCGATGAGCGAGGAACTCACCAAGGTTTTGCCGATGCCCGCGCCGGCCGGCCAGTCGGGGCGATTGCCGCCGAAGAGGTATTCCACGCACACGGCGATGTAATGGTTCGGGTTCATGACCCCCCAGTTCGGGCAGACGATGCCGTGGCGGTCGGCGTCCGGGTCGGTGCCGCCCACCAGGTCGTACTTGTCCCACGCGCCGGCGTTGAGCGAATCAACCAAACCCTTCATGGCGTACGGCGACGAAGGGTCCATGCGAATCTTGCCGTCGTGATCGATGGTCATGAAGCGCCAAGTCGGGTCGACTTCAGGGCGCACCACGTCGATGGAAAGCCCATAGACCTCGTTCATCAGCGGCCAGTAATTCACCGATGCGCCGCCCAGCGGGTCGATGCCCAGGCGCACGCCCGAGGAGCGAATTACATCGAAGTCGATGACATTCTCCAAATCGCGCACATAATGGTCGCGATAGTCGAAACGCTCCACCAAATCGGACTTGACGGCTTCCTCGAACGGCACGCGTTTGACGTTCTTGAAGTCGCCGAGCAGTTCGTTCGCCCGGTCGGCGATCGCGTTGGTCACGTCGGCCGGGGCGGGGCCGCCGGTGACGGGGTCGTATTTGAAACCGCCGTCGGTGGGGGGGTTATGCGAGGGGGTGACCACGATGCCGTCGGCCAGCCCCTCGCCGCTGAAGCGCTGGGTGCCGTCCGCCGCGCGATTGTGGGTCAGAATCGCCTGGGAGACGACCGGCGTGGGGGTGAAGTCGTCGCGCGCGTCGATGCGCACCGTCACGCCATTGGCGACCAGCACCTCGACGGCGGTCTTGAACGCCGGCTCGCTCAGGGCGTGGGTGTCACGGCCGATATACAACGGGCCGTTCACGCCCGCTTTCTTGCGGTATTCCGCGATGGCTTGGGTGATGGCGACGATATGCGCCTCGTTGAACGAGGTTTTCAGCGACGAGCCGCGGTGGCCGGACGTGCCGAACGAAACGCGCTGCTCGGGAACTTCAGGGTCGGGAACGACGTCATAATACTTACCGATGACCTCGTCGACATTGATCAGATCTGCTGGGGTGGCGGGCTGTCCCGCATTATTTGCAACCATATCGCCGATTGTACGCCACAGTCGGTTACGTTGCCTTCGGATGGAGAGTCGGTCTAGCTCTGTTCGGGCACGCGCACGCACAAGGCGCGCTTTTCCACGTCGAAGCGGATATGTTTCGTCTCGCCGAGCGTGTCTCCGTCCACTTGCACCAGAGCCGGTTTCTCCAATGTCAGTTCGGCGCTGACACCTTGGATCTGATCGACGGTGGAGTTGGTGGACAGCGGGTTCTGCTCCGCTTTGCCGGTGATGGTTTGGTGCACCACATCGCCGAACAGGTTCGCCCAGCCGATGATGCCTCCCGACGTGTCAATCACCTCGAAATCAAGGATGCCGTCGTCCCAAGAGGCCAGCGGCATCAGCGAAAACACGGGAATCTGCCCGCAGTTGCCGGCCATGAAGGTGCGGAACGTCAGGTCTTTTGTGGAATGCGTGCTGCCATCGGCGCTGGTGATGGTCATCGTGCCGCGGTATTTGGGGGTGAACAGGTTCTTCACGGCCCCCACGAAATAGGCCATCCAGCTGATGTTCTTCTTCAGTTCGGGGTTGGTGTCGTCGACCATTGCCGCGTCGAACCCCACTCCTGCGATGATGAGGAAGGCGTGCCCGTGATCTTCCTCGGGGCGGTCGAGTATTCTCAGACGCCCCATATCCACATTGCGCGATCCATGCGAGGTGGCCACGGTGAGCGCCGCATCGATGTCGTCCACGGGAATGCCCATATTGCGGGCGAACAGGTTACCGGTGCCAATCGGCACGATACCGAGCGCATGCCCGGTGCCCGACAGCGCGCTGGCCGCCGTGCGCACAGTGCCGTCGCCGCCGACTGCCACCACCACGTCCGCGCCGCGTTCCAGCGCTTCCAACGCGCACGCGCGCCCATCCTTGTCAAGCCGGGTTTCGATGAACTCGATGTCCTTGAATCCATGCTGTTCGCAGAATTGTTTAATGTACACCCGTTGCTCGGCCGCCTGCGGTTTCGAGGGGTTGATAATGAAGATGTATTTCACCTTGTCGTTATTGCGTTTGACCAGCACAGTAGCCAGTTTGCGGCGTCGTCGCGCGCGCACGCCGATAAGCGCAAGAGCGGCCACGGCTGCTACGGCGGCGATAATCACGATGATGATGAACACTGGTCGGGGCATGGTTCCCATTCTTGCCGAGAACCAATCCCAACGGAACGCTTCTGTGATGAATCCCCGCCAATCCTGCACGAACCGCGCGGACAGCGTCGCCACACGGCACTAGGCTTAGGATTCATGCTTGATATTCAATTTATTCGTGAACATGCCGACATCGTCAAGGAATCCCAGCGCAAGCGCGGCGAGTCGGTCGAACTCGTCGACGAAGTGCTCACCTCCGACGAAACGCGCCGCACCGCGCTGAGGGAATATGAGACGGCCCGCGCCCAACAGAAGGAAATCGGCAAGAAAGTGGCCGCCGCCCCCGCGGACGAGAAAGCCAAGCTGATCGCCGAAACCAAGGAGCTGAGCGAGAAGGTTGCGCAATACAAGGCCACCGCCGACGCGGCGAGCGAAGAATACACCACGGCCATGTGGAAGCTGTCGAACATCGTCGAACCCGAGGCGCCGGAAGGCGGCGAGGACGATTACGTCGTCGTCAAGAAGGTCGGTCAGATTCGCGACTTCGCTGCCGAGGGCTTCGAGCCGAAAGATCATCTCGCGCTGGGCGAGGGTGTGGCCGGCATCGATATGCGCCGTGGCGTCAAGGTGGGCGGCTCGCGCTTCTACTTCCTGCGCGGCGCGGTGGCGCGTATGCAGATCGCCATGCTCACCATGGCCGTCGATCAGGCCGAGGAACACGGCTTCACGCTGGCCATCACCCCCACGTTGGTGCGCCCCGAGGTGATGCGCGGCACCGGCTTCCTCAATTCGCATTCCGACGAAATCTACCGTCTGCGCGAACCGGACGAGCAGTATTTGGTCGGCACTTCCGAGGTGGCGCTCGCCGGCATGCACGAGGACGAGATTCTCGATTTGGGCAATGGCCCTCTGCGCTATTGCGGGTGGAGTTCCTGCTACCGCCGCGAGGCCGGTGCCGCCGGCAAGGACACTGCGGGCATCATCCGCGTGCATCAGTTCGACAAGGTGGAGATGTTCGTCTACGCCAAGCAGGAGGACTCCTACAAGGAGCACGAGCATTTGCTGGCCATGGAGCAGGAGATGCTCGCCAAGGTGGAGGTGCCGTATCGCATCATCGACACAGCCGCCGGCGATCTCGGTTCCTCCGCCGCGCGTAAGTTCGACTGCGAGGCATGGGTGCCGACGCAGGGCAAATACCGCGAGCTGACATCCACCTCGAACTGCACCGAATATCAGACCCGCCGTCTGAACATCCGTGAGCGCGCCGAAGATGGCTCGACCCGCCCGGTCTCCACTCTGAACGGCACGCTGGCCACCACCCGTTGGCTCGTCGCCATCATGGAAAACCACCAGCAGGCCGATGGCTCCATTGAAATCCCCAAGGCCATGCGCGCCTACATGGGTGGCAGGGAAGTCATCGAACCCACCAAGTGGGAAGCCTGATATAATACACACTTGTGCGCGTTTAACGCCGCACATAGGGATAGGTGTCCGAGCGGTCTAAGGAGACGGTCTTGAAAACCGTTGAGGCGCAAGCCTCCGCGAGTTCGAATCTCGCCCTATCCGCCGAGCCGTAAAGCGCACAGCCCAGTGGGCTGTGCGTAGGCGAGGCCTGAGCGAAACACCCCCTCCAAGCTTCGATGAACGGTATTGCGTGCAAAAAATATCGATTTCTACCATCAATCGCACACAATATGAGACCAAACGCACAACCCGCGTAAGAACGGGAAAGGTGGGGGTGTCCTTGTATATTGTGATGCAGGTCACAAACGATTCGGTGGCCGGCCCGCAAAGCCCGCTGCCGCAATCAGCAATTGAACGTGCACCACATTCCAATCTCGATTGAGGAGGATCGAAAGTGGCAGAAACCAAAAAGCCGACCCCCGAGGCCAAGCAGGCCGCAGCCGAAGCTGAAGTTGACGCTCTGGTGAAGAAGGGTCTGAAGGCCCTCGACGAATTCGAAAAGCTCGATCAGGAGCAAGTCGATCGTATTGTCGCCAAGGCTTCCGTGGCGGCGCTGAACAAGCATCTCGTGCTCGCCAAGATGGCCGTGGACGAGACGGGCCGAGGGCTTGTGGAAGACAAGGCCACCAAGAACATCTTTGCCTGTGAGCACATTACCAATCACTTGGCGGGGCAGAAGACGGTGGGCATCATCCGCGAAGACGACGTGCTGGGCATTGACGAAGTCGCCGAGCCGGTTGGTGTGGTCGCGGGCGTCACCCCGGTCACCAACCCGACCTCCACCGCCATTTTCAAGTCGCTGATTGCGCTCAAAACCCGTTGCCCGATCGTCTTCGGCTTCCATCCGGGCGCGCAGAAGTGCTCCGTCGAGGCGGCCAAGATCGTGCGTGATGCGGCCATCGAGGCTGGTGCGCCGGCCAACTGCATCCAGTGGATCGAGCACCCCTCCATCGAGGCCACCGGCGCGCTGATGAAGCACGACGGCATCGCCACCATCCTCGCCACAGGCGGCCCCGGCATGGTCAAGGCCGCGTATTCCTCCGGCAAGCCCGCTTTGGGCGTGGGCGCGGGCAACGCCCCGGCCTACGTCGACTCCGATGTGGACATCGTGCGCGCCGCCAACGATCTGGTGCTCTCCAAGCACTTCGATTACGGCATGATCTGCGCCACCGAACAGGCCATCATCGCCCACAAGGATGTCTATAAGGACCTCGTCAAGGAACTGAAAGTTCGCAAGGCCTACTTCGTCAACAAGGAAGAAAAGGCCAAACTGGAGCAATACATGTTCGGCTGCGTGGCGGGCAGTGGCGAAAAGCCGGTGCTCAACTCCGTGGTGCCGGGCAAGTCCCCGCAATATATCGCCAGGGCCGCCGGCTTCGAGATTCCCGCCGACGCGACGATTCTCGCCGCCGAATGCAAGGAAGTCTCCGACAACGAGCCGCTCACCCACGAGAAGCTCGCCCCGGTTCAGGCCGTGCTCAAGGCCGATAACAAGGAGCAGGCTTTCGAGATGGCCGAGCAGATGCTGAAGCTCGGCGCCGGCCATACCGCCGCCATCCACACCAACAATCAGGACTTGGTGCGCGAATACGGCCAGCGCATGCACGCATGCCGCATCATCTGGAACCAGCCGAGCTCGCTGGGCGGCATCGGCGACATCTACAACGCCATCGCCCCCTCGCTCACCCTGGGCTGCGGTTCCTACGGCGGCAACTCCGTGTCCGGCAACGTGCAAGCCGTCAACCTCATCAACATCAAGCGCATCGCTCGGAGGAACAACAACATGCAGTGGTTCAAGATCCCGGCAAAGACCTACTTCGAGCCGAACGCCATCAAGTATCTGCGCGACATGTATGGCATCGAGAAGGCCGTCATCGTGTGCGACAAGGTGATGGAGCAGCTCGGTATCGTCGACAAGATCATCGACCAGCTGCGCGCCCGCTCCAACCGCGTCACTTTCCGCATCATCGATTACGTCGAGCCGGAGCCTTCCGTCGAGACGGTCGAGAAGGGTGCCGAGATGATGCGCGAGGAGTTCGAGCCGGACACCATCATCGCGGTCGGCGGCGGCTCGCCGATGGACGCGGCCAAGATCATGTGGCTGCTTTACGAGCACCCGGAAATCGCCTTCTCCGACGTGCGCGAGAAGTTCTTCGACATCCGCAAGCGCGCCTTCAAGATTCCGCCGCTGGGCAAGAAGGCCAAGCTGGTGTGCGTGCCGACTTCCTCCGGCACCGGTTCTGAGGTGACGCCGTTCGCCGTGATCACCGATCACAAGACCGGCTACAAGTACCCGATCACCGATTACGCGCTCACCCCGTCCGTCGCCATCGTCGACCCGGTGCTGGCGCGTACCCAGCCGAAGAAGCTCGCCTCCGACGCCGGCTTCGACGCGCTCACCCACTCGATGGAGGCCTATGTGTCCGTCTATGCCAACGACTTCACCGACGGCATGGCGTTGCACGCGGCCAAGCTCATCTGGGACAACCTGGCGGAATCCGTCAACGGCGAACCCGGCCTGGCCAAGACCGAGGCGCAGGAGAAGATGCACAACGCCGCCACGATGGCTGGCATGGCCTTTGGCTCGGCGTTCCTTGGCATGTGCCACGGCATGGCCCACACGCTGGGCGCGCTGCTGCACATTGCGCACGGCCGCACCAACTCCATCCTGTTGCCGTATGTGATTCGCTACAACGGACAGATTCCCGAGGAGCCGACCAGCTGGCCGAAGTACAACAAGTACATTGCGCCCGAACGCTATCAGGAGATTGCCAAGAACCTCGGCGTTGACCCGGGCAAGACCCCGGCCGAAGGCGTCGAGAACTTGGCGAAGGCCGTCGAGGACTACCGCGACAACAAGCTCGGCATGAACAAGAGCTTCAAGGACTGCGGTGTGGACGAGGAGCACTTCTGGTCCATCCTCGATCAGGCCGGCATGCGCGCCTATGAGGATCAGTGCACGCCCGCCAACCCGCGCATCCCGCTGATCAACGACATGAAGGACATCGCCGTGGCCGCGTACTATGGTGTCTCTCAGGCCGAAGGTCACAAGATTCGCGTGGAGCGCGAAGGCGAGGCCGCCACCGAAGAGGCTTCCGAGCGTAGCTGATTCCATCAGATCGCCCGTTTGTAGAACTGGGTCCCGATTCTTTTGAAGAATCGGGACCCAGTTCTTTTATATCCTCTTGCATCCGGCCGATTTGGTCTTCTGCTTGTCTCCAGAAGGTTGGTGCGAGGGCGTGGCAATAGCCCCGTGCCGTTTTCAACAAACCGAAAAACCGCAGAAAAATCAAAGATCGCAAGATACAACGCCACGACGGAGAGATGTGGGGTGTTGTTGTGGGGGCATCTTGCGGTGCTACCGATGTGCATGTGGCATCTTGCGTGAGATTTGTGCGCGCGTGAGGTGTGCGGATGGGAACCTTCCCACTGAGTTTGGACGGTTTTGCGTCCCTCCTTGAGCGAATGTTTAAGCGGGCGCGGAACCTTGGAGGAGTTTAAGGAGTTTAGAGGATATGTCTTTGGACAGGTCTTCCCGTGTGCCGGTTGCGGCGCGTGTGCTGGGTGTAGCTGTGGCGTGTTGTCTGGCTGTGTCGTTGGGTGCATGGTTTGCCGTGTCGCCGGCGTTGGCTCGGGCTCAGCGGGGTAGGGGTTCGGTCTCCACGACGCTGCGACTGGTGGCTCCCGACGGCTGCGTCGTGCCCGGCCCTGCCGGTGTCGAGGCTCGCGTGCTGGCTGCCACCGGTGCTGGCGTGGGTGTGCTGTTGTGTGTGATGGCTGCGTTGGCGCTGGGCGGCTTTGCGCTGGCGCGTTCGGGGCGTGGTGCGCGTGCGGTGTCGTTGCGTGTGGCGGGGACGGTGCTGGCGGTGGCCATGCTGGCGTCTTCGTTCGCGTTGGCGACGGGTGACGCGCATGCCACTGAGGCGAATCTGCCGAATGTGACCCTGAAGGCGGAGACTGAAGCAACGTTGGGTGCCGGCGGTAAGCCGACGGTTCCTGCGCTGACGTTGAGAAACGGTTCCAGCCATGACCTCACAATCGAAAGAGTGACGGTGTCCGACGACGTGACATGGCAGAGCCTCTTGGTAGGCCGAATTGTCAAGGCCGGCGATTCCACGACGGCCGGTTGGACAGAAACCCATTTACCCAAGGCGCTGGCAGACACGCTGTGCGCCACCAAACATAAGGAGCTTACAGTGACAGTGGATTATTCATACAAAGCTGATTCCATGCCCGTGCCGCCGGGCCCTGACCCCAGTCCTTTCCCCAAGCCGTTGCCGGTTCCTGACGTGTATATCGTGGCGTTCAACATCGGAGACCACGGCACGTCGATAATTGGCCGGACTGACTACGATGTGAAAGCCGGCCAGAAGCTGGGCGCTGCGGGAGTCATGGCTCCCACAGTGACTGCTGGAGATGGCTACACATTCATGGGCTGGCAGTATTCCGATGACGGCCAGACATATAAGCCGGAAGAGCTGCTCGACCTGACGATGCCCAATCATGATGTCACGTTTACCGCCCAATATCAGCCAGGCGTGTCGGTGACGGTGGAATTCGACTACGCCGAGGGAGTAGATGAGGAGGGCAGAAAATCCAAGAAACTGACCGGCCCCAAAGGCTCGGGATATACCGCCCCAACGAATCTGAGGCGCGAGAATTACAAATTCACCGGTTGGGATCCCGCTCCGACAGGCGTGTTTGACGGCATAGTAACCAAGCACACCGCGCAATGGGAACGCATATCCTACACGGTCACATGGAATGGGAATGGAGGTCAGTTCCCGGACGCCAGCGAGACACATCACGAGACCGTTGGGTTGGGCGAGATGGCGAACGGCCCGCAAACCGCCCCGACGTGGACTCATACTGTGTTCATGGGGTGGAATACGGAGGCAGACGGCACTGGTGAGGAGGTCAAGCCGGGCCAGAAGGTGCCTGAAGACGACGTGACATATTACGCGCAGTGGATGGCCTACTGGATTGGTGAGGGCAATATCGATAACCCTGACCCATTGAAGCACGCGCCACATAAGACCCAGCACCAGATCGACAACGACATGGACAGAATCAGAGCCGGCGACAATTCGGTCATGACCGAATATACGGACCTGATGCACAGCGACAAGTACCACCTCTATACCAAGATCGGCAATGGCGCGAGCGCCACCGACTATCTGGAGGCTCGGTTCATCCATATCGGCAACCATGACAATGACGGCTCGAACGCCACGCTCCAAACAGTACATTCCTTGCCGAATGCATATCCGATGAACGCGACGAATACGAACCATGGCGGCTGGAGAGACTCCTGGCTGCGCAGGAGGATGAACCCCGGCATGGGCGATGGTGACATCTGGAACAGGCTGTCGGAAGGAATGCAGAAGCGCGTCAAGAAAGTGCGCAAGAGAACCACGTTCGGCAATCAGAACACCAATGTCTTGATGACGCACGACAGTCTGTGGCTGGCGTCCTATCGCGAGCTTACCGGCACGAGCAAATACCGGCACGAGCTTGGTGGACTTACCGAAGGCTCGCAGTATATGTATTGGACAAAGAACCTCAAGAATGCGAACGGTATTAATGTGACTCTGCCTCCGACGATGGCTTGGACTCGTTCTGACGATAGTCCGACTGGCAGCAATGCTGAATCTTGGTGGCAGAGGTCTCCGGATCCAGGCGATAAACTCTCCTTTATGACCGTGGATCCGGACGGCTATCCGAACAGCCATAGGTATGCAGGCACGAACTTGGGTGTGGTTCCGGCGTTCTGCTTCTAGTAGAACACAAATCCATTCTTGCCATTGGCGATGCGGTTAAGGGCGCTATGCGGCTTCTTCGAGGTCGGGTAGCGCCCTTAATCGCGCGGCCGGCTCATGTGGAAGTCTATGGGGCCGCGCTTTGGGTCTTGTGCAGGTTCGCGTCGATTCGCTACAGTTGAGCGGGATACGACACGCAGGGCACGACGGGTGGCATGGCTATGGTTGACAAACGACTGTTCCGATTGGCGCCGGGGCTTGGCCGGCTGGTCGCGGGCAAAGTGGTGTGCCTGTGGATTGGATTGCTGGCCAACATCGGATTCATGACGACACTGGTCACGCTGATAGGCGGCATGCTCTTCGTCGGCGGCCCGGAGGTCTCTCGCGCCGACCGCGCGCTGTATGTGTGCGTTCTCGTCGTGTGCATGATGATTCGCTACGTCGTCACCGTCATGGCCACCCGCTTGGGCACCGAGGCTTCGGGGCGCGTCAAACTTGTGCTGCGCGTGAAGCTGTATCGCAAAATGCTCGCGCTCGGCCCCTCCTACGCCGTCAGGGTGAACACCTCCGATGTCGTGCAGTCGGCCGGCGAAGGCATCGAGCAGATTCAGAGCTTTTTCGAATTGTTTTTGCCGCAGTTGCTGTATGCGGTGCTGGCGCCTCTCACCCTGTTCGCTGTGATTGCGCCGCTCAACATACCCACCGCGCTGACACTGCTGGCATGCGCTCCGCTGATTGTGCTGATTGTTGGGCTGGTGGCGATGAACGCCGCCCGCGCCTTCAAGCGCTATTGGGGGCGCTACACCGATATGGGCGCGGCATTTCTCGACAATCTGCAAGGGTTGGAGACGCTCAAGGCTTTCGATGCGGACGATCGCGCCGCGGTTGAGATGGACGAGAAAGCCGAGAACTTCCGCGTCATGACGATGCGCGTGTTGCAGATTCAGTTGCGCTCGCTGTCCGCGATGGATGTGGTGGCGTATGGCGGCACCGCGGCGGGCATCGGCGTGGCGCTGTGGCAGTATATTCATCCCGGCGTTTCGTCGGTGCCGCTGGATTTGAGCGGCATGTTGCTGATTGTGCTGCTGTCCGCCGACTTCTTCATACCCTTGCGACAGCTCGGCTCCTACTTCCATATGGCCATGAACGGCATGACCTCCACCAAACGCATCTTCGCCCTGCTCGACGCGCCCGAACCCGAGCGAGGCGCGCGGGAGCTGCCGGCCAGCGTGAAGTCGCAGCGAGTGGTATTCGATCGGGTTTCGTTCTCCTATCCCGATATCGAGCAACCGGCGCTGCAAGACGTGTCATTCACCGCGAATCCCGGCGAACTCACCGCCATTGTGGGTGTGTCCGGTTCCGGCAAATCCACGGCCGCGGCGTTGCTGACCGGCATGCGCGCCGGCTATGGCGGGTCGCTCACCATCGGTGGCGTGGAACTCTCGACATTGTCGGGTGATGCGCTGTCTCATGCCGTCACGCTGGTGGGGGCGCGCAGTCATCTGTTCGCGGGCACGGTGCGCGAGAACCTGCTGATGGCCAATCCCCAGGCGAGCGACGACGCGCTGTGGGATGCGCTCGATCGCGCGCGAATCGCCGATTTCGTGCGGTCTCAAGAGGCCGGTCTTGATTTCATCATCGAGCCGGACGCGGCCAACCTGTCGGGCGGCCAGCGTCAGCGCATCGCCGTCGCCCGTGCGCTGTTGCACGACAGCGCGATATATGTTTTCGACGAAGCGACCAGCAGCGTGGACGTCGACAGCGAATCGTTGATCCTCGAAGCGATTCACGATTTGGCGCAAGTTCGCGGCAAAACGGTGATCATGATCACCCACCGCATGGCCAATGCCGAGCACGCCGCGCGAATCGTGGTGTTTGCGAATGGCCGGAGCGCCGAAACCGGCAGACATGCCGAATTGATGGCGGCGCACGGCGCGTATGCCAGGCTGTACACGGCGCAACGAGATATCGAAACCATTGCGCCGGTTCAGCAGACTGTGAGCCATGTGAGCCAGACGAGTCAGATGAGCCGGACGAGCCGAACCGGCCACGGCAAACCGCAGAAAGCCGCCGTGCGAGCCGCGAAGCGCACCCCGCCTTCTCGCCGCCGACTGCGTCGTCATCAGGCACACCGATCAACGAGCACGCCATATGCGCTCATCGGGCGTTTGCTTGCCCAAGCGCGCCCGCTTTCAAGACTGATGATCGCCGCATGCGTGGCCGGTTCCCTCGGGCATCTGGCCGCCACATTCCTGTCCGTGTTCGGTATCGTCGCGCTGTTCGCGCTCGTGGGCGTTCCGGTGTGGTCGATGGGTGCGCCGCTCGCCGTCGCGTTGATGGTGCTGTGTGCCGTGACGCGCGGCGCCATGCGATACATCGAGCAATACCTGAATCACAACGTCGCCTTCCGCCTGCTCGCGTTGCTGCGTTCCAAGGCCTTTGCCGCGTTGCGCCGCCTCGCCCCGGCCAAACTTGCAGGTCACGGCAAAGGCGAGCTTATCGCCACGCTTACCACGGACGTGGAGCTGCTTGAAATCTTCTTCGCGCACACGATCTCCCCGGTGGTCATCGCCGTGACCACCACGCTCGTCTGCGCCATCGCGCTGGCCACGCTCAACCCATGGATGGCGCTGCTGCTGATCGCCTCGCATCTGGTGATTGGCGTGATTGTGCCGAAATGCTTTGCAATGGGCGTGCGTCACCTCGGGCCCGCCATTCGTTCCCAAGCGTCCGATTTGGACGACATCATGCTCGATGACATGCGCGGCCTTGGCGAAATCATCGGGCTCGGCTGCGGGCGCGAGCGCGTCGTCCGCATCTCGCGCGACAGCAGACGGTTGCAAATGAGCCATGACAAGCTCAGCCGTGTCAACGGGCGATTTTCCGCCATCGGTGGCGTGTTGGTGTTGCTGTTGACGGTGCTGGCGGCGCGCCTGTGCATGCATTTGGCCGCCATCGTCGCTTTCGACGCCACCCCGGTTGCCGCTTTGACGACGGCATTCGTGCTGTTCGCCAGTTCCTTCGGCCCCACCTTGGCGCTCGCCGCGTTGCCCGCCAGCCTCACCCAAACCTTTGCCGCGGCTCGCCGCCTGTTCGCGTTGATGGACGAGGCACCCGCTGTTGTGGAACGGGGCAAGGCCACCCCCGAATATCAAGGCATGCGCTGTGATGATGTCACGTTCTCATACCCGAATACCGCAAGCGGTCCCGTGCTTGCCGGCTTCTCGCTCGACGTGCCCTCCCAAGGTGTGCTCGGCGTGCAGGGGGCGTCAGGTCGCGGCAAATCCACCATGCTGAAGTTGCTTATGCGCTATTGGGATCCGCAATCCGGCACGGTGAGCCTGTCGGGTACGCCGTTGCCTGATGTCGACGCGCATCGCCGCCGCCGTGTGCAGGCTGTGATGAGTCAGGAAACGCATCTGTTCGACGGCACCATCCGCGACAATCTTCTGCTCGCTTTGCCGCCGCACGTCGCTTTTGCGTTGGGGCCGAAGACGCTTGACGCCCGCATGCGCCAAGCCTGCCGCAAGGCTTCCGTCCTTGATTTCATCGATTCCCTGCCAAGTGGATTCGACACCCCGGTGGGCGAACTCGGCGACCGCCTCTCCGAAGGCGAACGTCAGCGCATCGGTCTGGCTCGCGTTTTTCTGCGCAATGCCGACCTGATTCTCTTCGACGAGCCGACCAGCCGCCTCGACACGCTCAACGAGGCCATCATTCTCAAATCCATCGCCGCACTCGCGCGCGGCGGCGAGACGGCGGCGCAAGCAGACGGCGCTTCCTCCCAGGGCGCGAAACCCGCAACCAAGGCGGTGATCCTCGTCTCCCACCGCGAATCCGCCATGCGCATCGCTGGCACGATGATGAAATGGTGAGGTCGTTATCGGAAAGGAGCCAAACGAGGATAAAATGCTGGAAGTTACAGAAAGTCCCAGCAGTCAATAAAGGAACCCGCATGGCCGCCAATCCAACCAATCCAACCACCCCAGCCACCTCAACCAATCCAATCGGCCCAACCAATGTGCCCGATATCGCGCTCGCCGACGGCAACCGCATCCCGCAGATCGGCCTCGGGGTGTTGCGCATCGACGACGAGGCGGTGTCACCCGTGGTCGAAAGCGCGCTTGAAGCCGGATACCGCCACATCGACGGCGCGGCCGGATACAACAACGAGGGCGGCGTGGGGCGCGCGCTGGCTGAAGCCGGCTGTCTTACCGGTGAAAATCGCAAGCGCTTGTGGGTCACCACCAAACTGCGCGATTCCGAGCAGGGCTATGATTCCGCGCTCAAGGCGTTCGACCGGCAGCTCGGCCTGCTGCAACTCGATTATGTGGATATGTACATGATTCACTGGCCCACACCATTCGACTGGCGTTCCGGCGACACTTGGCGGGCGTTCGTCAGGCTTCGCGAAGAGGGCCGCGTCAAGACCTTGGGCGTGTGCAATTTCCTGCCCGAGCATTTGGAGAAACTGCACGCCCAGACCGGCGAATATCCGGCCGTCAACCAGATCGAGCTGCACCCCACGTTTCAACAGCGGGAAGTGGTCGCTTTCTGTGAGGAACACGGCATTGCGGTGGAGGCATATTCGCCGATGGCCCGCGGTGCCGACCTCAACGCCGGCAATGGCGTGATCGAGCGAATCGCCACCGCCCACCAGGTCAGTGCCGCTCAGGTGATTCTGCGCTGGCATATCGAAAACGGCACCATCATCATCCCCAAGTCCGTGCACGCCGAACGTCAGAGGGAAAATCTCGACCTGTTCTCGTTCGCGCTGGACCCCGACGAGCATGCCGCCATCGACGCGCTCGACGGCCCCACCCGCGCCGGCCATGATCCGCTGACGTTCACCTATGCGTAAGGTGCGTGAGACAAGATGAACCGCCGCTCGCACTTCTCGCGCCGTCGTTTCGACCCATCCAGCCCGCTGGGACGGCTGGCCATTCTGTTGTTGGCCGCGGCGCTCGTCGGCGTGGGTGCGGGACTCTTGTTGCCGCGTCTGAGCCTCACGGTGGCGCAGGTGACGGGTCAGAACACCGCCACCGGCTCCGCCGCGGACGCGCTGAACAAGCTGACGGTGGAGAGTAGCCAAAGCGCCGCGGAATATGACCGCAACCTGTTCGGCTTTCGCAAGACTGACGACGATGGCGACGGTTGCGATGTGCGCGAACAGATTTTGACGCGCGATTTGAAGAACGTCACCTACCAATACGCCGGCTCCTGCAAGGTCGCTTCCGGCACGCTTGACGACCCCTACACCGGCACGACCATCCAGTTCGTGCGAGGCCAGCGCACCAGCCAAGCGGTGCAGATCGACCATGTGGTCGCCCTCGAAAACGCTTGGAAATCGGGTGCCGACCAGTGGAGCACAGCCGAGCGGTATCGTTTCGGCAACGACCCCTATAATCTGCTGGCGGTGGACGGCCCGGCCAATCAAGATAAAGGTTCCGCCTCGGCCGCCTACTGGCTGCCCGCCAATGCCAGCTACCGATGCGATTACGTGGCGCGCCAGATCGGCGTGAAAACGAAATATTCCCTAAGCGTCACGTCCAACGAAAAGGACGCCATGCTCACGGTGCTCCACTCCTGCCCCGGCCAACCCCTGCCGGGTGAGTGAGAGACGAGGAATGGCGGCTGAAGCCATGACTCAAGCCGCGACCGAACGGCATCCGAAGGGTGTGTGCACCCCGTAATGCGACGACACTACACTGTCGCTTCGTTATGAGCAATACGAGCAATACGAGCAATACGAGCAAAATGAGCAACGAGAAGATTGAACACGCCGCGCTGCCCGCCACACCCGCCGGGGAGCGCGCCCCGGGCAAGGAGCACACACTCGCCGGCCTGCTTGGCCCCGCGTTCGTCGCCGCCGTCGCCTATGTGGACCCGGGCAACGTGGCCGCGAACATCACCTCCGGCGCGAGATACGGCTACCTGCTGGTGTGGGTGCTCGTGCTCGCCAACATCATGAGCGTGTTCATCCAATACCAATCCGCCAAACTGGGCGTGGTCACCGGCAAATCCCTGCCCGAACTGCTCGGCGAGCGCATGGGCGACGCCGGCCGCTTCATGTTCTTCATGCAGGCCGAAGTCATCGCCATCGCCACCGACCTGGCCGAACTGATCGGCGGTGCCATCGCGCTCAACCTCCTGTTCGACGTCCCGCTGTTCATCGGCGGCCTGATTATCGGCGTGGTGTCCACGGTGCTGTTGCGCCTTGAGGGCGGCCGCACCCACCGCATATTCGAGAAGACGGTGATCGCGCTGCTGCTGGTCATTGCGTTCGGCTTCATCGCCGGCCTGTTTTTCGACCCGCCCAACCTGCTTGATGTCGCGCACGGGCTGATTCCCCGCTTCACCACCAGCGATTCGGTGCTGATGGCCACATCCATGCTGGGTGCCACCGTCATGCCGCACGCCATCTACCTGCATTCCACGCTCGTCAACGACCATTACACCCCCGGCCAGAGTAAACCGCCCATCGCGCGTCTGCTGCACGGCGCGAAAATCGACGTGGTGTGGGCGCTGCTGTTCGCCGGTTCGGTGAATCTGTGTCTGCTGATTCTCGCGGCCAATTCGCTGTATGGCATGACGGGCACCGACTCCATCGAAGGCGCGCAACATGCCATCGTGACCGTGCTCGGCCCGGTTGTCGGCACGATTTTCTCGGTCGGCTTGCTGGCTTCGTCCCTGAGCTCCACGTCGGTGGGCACTTACGCCGGCTCGGAGATCATGCGCGGCCTGTTGCGCATCAAAGCGCCGATGCCGGCCTGTCGTCTGGTCACGCTGGTGCCCGGTTTGGTGGTGCTCTGGTTCGCGCGCAATCCCACCGAGGCACTGGTGATCAGCCAGGTGGTGCTCTCGATCGGCATCCCCTTCGCCATCGTGCCGCTGATGCGATACACGCACGACAAAGGCGTTATGGGCAAATGGGCAAACGGCCTGTTGCAACATATATTGTTCATCGTTATCGCCGTGGCGATTATCGCCTTGAACGCGTTGCTGATCATGCTGACCCTCAGCGGCCAGGCGTGAGTTGGGCGCGAAATCAAGCATGAATGCAGGTGCGAAACCAAGCGTGAGCTATTCTTGGGGGAGGATCGTCAAGGAGAATAGCAGATGCAACAACAGCATGATGCCAGCCGCCCGCTGGCGTCGCAGCCGCTGAACCGCCCCGAGGAGATGCGCGCGATTCGTCAGGCCATGGATGAGGGCAAGAATCCCCTCGTCGCCACCGATGTGCCACGCTGGGAGGATCAGGTTGGCATCAGTCGCATTGTGAACCGCCGCGTGCTTGAGTTCGAGGTGTTGCCCACGCCGGCGCAGGTGTTGTCCGAACTGCCGTTGAGCGAAACGGCCCAGGAGATTGTCGCCTATTCGCGTGATGAGATTCGCGCGTGCCTGTATGGCCAGGATGATCGCCTGTTGGTGATCGTCGGCCCCTGTTCGGTGCATGACCCGGCGGCCGCGCTTGATTATGCGCGTCGTCTCGCGCGTCTGAAGGACGAGCTGGGTGAGCAGTTGCTCATTATCATGCGCGTGTATTTTGAAAAGCCGCGCACCACCGTGGGGTGGAAGGGGCTGATCAACGACCCTGACATCGACGGCAGTTGCAATATTCGCAAAGGTCTGCTGTTGGCGCGACGCACGCTGCTCGACGTGTTGGGCACAGGGCTTGCGGTGGCCACCGAGTTTTTGGAACCCACCAGCCCGCAGTTCATTTCCGATGCCGTCAGCTGGGGGGCGATTGGCGCGCGCAATACCGAGAGCCAGGTGCACCGCCAGTTGGCGAGCGGCCTGTCCATGCCCATCGGGTTCAAGAACGCCACGGATGGTTCGATTACGGCACCCGCCGATTCATGCCTGGCTTCCGCCGGGCAGCACACGTTCTTCGGCGTCGACCACATGGGCCGTGCCGCGGTGGTCAAGACCTTGGGCAACCCGGACTGCCACGTGGTGTTGCGCGGCTCGACTTCCGGGCCGAATTACAGCACGAAGGATGTCGCGACGGCGCTTGAGGCCATTCGTTCGCGCGTGTCGGCAGACTCGGCCGCCGCGCATGGGGTGATTGTTGACTGCTCGCACGGCAACTCCGGCAAAGACGAGGCAAAACAGGCCCAGGTCGTGCGCGATATCGCCGAACGCTTGGCCGCGGGGGAGCGGGGCATCACCGGCGTGATGATGGAGAGTTTCATCGAAGGAGGCAACCAGCCGGCCGCCCCGCTCGACCAACTGGTGTATGGCAAGTCGATCACCGACCGTTGCCTGAGCTGGGACGACACGGAACAATTGCTCCGCGAACTCGCGCAAGCCGTGGCAACGCGCAGATGGAGTTGAAAGGAACACCCATGGCAACGACAATCGCCGTCATTGGCGCGCTTGACGAGGAAATATCCGCCATCGCCGCCGCGCTCACCGGCACCACATGCGCCACCGCCGCCAGCCTGTCCGTCGCGCGCGGCGCACTCACCACCAACGCGGGCGAGCAGGTGAACGTCGTCGCCACGGTGGGCGGCATGGGTTTGGTGGCCGCCGCCGCCACCACGCAGCATCTCATCGACCGTTACCAGCCGCAAGCCGTGGTTTTCTCCGGCATCGCGGGCAACCTCAACAAGAATCTGCACGTCAACGATGTGGTGCTCGGCGGCACGTTGCGCTATCTCGACACCGACATGCGCTTGGTCGGTCAGTGGAAGCCCGGCACGGCCAGCCAACCCGTCGAGGAATTCCACAGCGACGCGCGGCTGTTGAGCCTTGCGGACCAGGCGCTTCAGGCGGCCGGCATCACGCACATCACCGGGATTATCGCCTCCGGCAACTATTTCGTCGACACCCCGGTCAAGGTCGAACAGGTGATCGCCCAAACCGGTGCCGACGCGGTGGAAATGGAGGGCGCGGCCGTGGCGCAGGTCGCCGCGCGCAACGACGTGCCGGCGCTGGTCGTCCGCGCCCTGTCCGACAACGCCGACACCGACTACGAGACGTTCAAGGTTTTCGACATCAGCGAATACGCCGTCACCGCCGCCCGTCTCACCCTCGACATCATCCGTCGCCTATAACCCGCCCCCAGTTCCCATGGCGCGGTGTTCCCATGGCGCGGTTTTCCTTATATTCCAACGTTTTTGCATACCGCGCCATGGAAAAAACACCGCGCCATGGGTGGTGGTGGGTTAAGTGAACAGTGGATGAATTTAGTGTGCGGGGAGCGGGTTGCGTTTGATATTCGCTAGTGTGGGAGACGGAATGTGTATGTGGGATATCCGAAGGCGACGGCATGCAGTGGTTGATTCTTGCGGTGATTGCGGCGCTCGCGGCGGTGTTTGTCGCCTATTACTTGGGTTTCAAGCATGGCGGGCGGGTGCGTCAAGATACGGATGAAACCGTTGCGCCGGCTCCCGCGTTGTTCGGTGAGGACCCCTCGGTGCGCGAGGCCGAGGAGCTGTTCGTGCGCGCGTTGCCTGAAGCGGTGGCGCTGGTCGGCCGCGAGGGCGCGGTGCTATATGAACGCGAGGATATTGCCCCGTTCGGTCTCACCGACACCGGTCGGTTGCGCAACGAGGACGTCAGCGGCATGCTGGCTCAGGTGGCGGGCGACGGGCGGACTCGTGAGCGCGAGATTCAGTTGCCTTTCGACGCGACGCAACCCAGCGGCGAACATTCAGGCCGCGGCATGCGTGCCGGTGACACCGCTCCCACCAGCGCACGGTATCTCAAAGTGCGTGTCAGCGAGATTGGTGGCGATCAGTATGCCATCTTCGTCAGCGATATCAGCGAACAGCGCCGTTTCGCCAATATGCGCCGCGATTTCGTCACGAATGTATCGCATGAACTCAAGACGCCGGCCGGCGCGATTTCATTGCTCGCTGAAACCATCACCGACGCCGCCAACGACCCAGACGCCGTGCGGTATTTCTCCGGTCGCGTCGCCAAGGAATCGGAACGCCTGACCGAGCTGGTGCAACGGCTTATCGACTTGCAAAAGGCGCAGGATGCACGCGGCACGCTGGAGGCGAAACGTCTGTCGGTGTTGGCCGTCGTGCGCGCGGCCATCGAAGCGAATCGCGTGCAAGCCCACAACAGGCACATCGAACTCGTGCCGTCCTTCGACGGCAAACCGGTGGCCGACGAGCTAACCGAAGGCGAACCGGACGCCACCATCCGCTGCGACGAATCAGCCATCACCACGGCGGTGAAGAACCTCATCGAGAACGCCATTCATTATTCGTCGGAACGCACCACCGTGCGCATCGCGATAACCCGGCAACACCAGCCGAATCAGCCCGGCGGCACGGTCGCGATTCGCGTGATCGACCAGGGCATCGGCATTCCGGCCGCCTCGATCGACCGCATTTTCGAGCGTTTCTATCGCGTTGACCCGGCGCGCTCGAGGCAAACAGGCGGCACCGGTTTGGGGCTGGCCATCACGAAGCATTGCGTCGAGGATTGCGGCGGCACCATCACGGTGTGGTCGCGCGAGCGCGAAGGCTCCACGTTCACCATCGAACTGCCCGAGGTCGCCAGTCAAGAGGAGGAAAGGCAATCATGACCCGCATTCTTGTTGTGGAAGACGAGGAATCCTACCGCGAGCCGCTGATCTACCAGCTCACCCGCGAAGGCTACGAGGTCTCCGCCGCGGCCACCGGCGAGGAGGGACTGGAGCTGTTCACCCACGGCGGCGTCGACTTGGTGTTGCTCGACTTGATGCTCCCCGGCATCGACGGCACCGCGCTGTGCCGCCGCATTCGCGAGCAAAGCCGCGTGCCGATCATCATGCTCACCGCCAAAAGCGCGGAAATCGACAAGGTGGTGGGCCTCGAAATCGGTGCAGACGATTATGTCACCAAACCGTACTCCTTCCGCGAACTGTTGGCTCGCATCCGCGCGGTGATGCGCCGCAACCAAGCTCCCCAGCAAGCCGGCTCGGGTGCGCCGGACGACGACCTGCCGCTGGTGTGCGGCGACATCGTGATGCACGTCGGCAGTCATCAGGTCAGTGTGCGCGGCGCGTCGGTGTTCTTCCCGCTCAAGGAGTTCGAGCTGCTCGAATACCTGATGCAGAACAAGGGTCGCGTGCTCACGCGCCACCAGCTCATCGACCGCGTGTGGGGTGCCGATTACGTGGGCGATACCAAAACGCTCGACGTGCACGTCAAGCGCGTGCGCGCCAAAATCGAGGAAAACCCGGCGCGTCCCACATACCTGACCACCGTGCGCGGCCTAGGCTACAAAATCGACGCCCCAACCCCGTAATTTTCCATGGCGCGGTGTTCTTCCCGCGTTGCGTCGCCGTAAAACGTTGATATTTAGCCAATACCGCGCCATGGGAACACCGCGCCATGGGGTGTGGTGGAGCGGGTGGGGGTGAAAGTGGGCAATTGTTCATCTTCCGTTCACCGAGTTTGGTTTGGCGGTGCCCGCGGCGCACATAGGCTGGTAATTGTCATGAAGAACGGCGGTGCGAATATGCGCCGCCACGAAAGTTGACAGAGGAAAAGAATTATGAGCAAGAATGTTTTCGTTCGTTCGCTGGCCGCCGTTTGTGGCTTGGGGCTGCTGACCTCCTTGGCCGCTTGCGGTGACAACACCGCCACCACGTCGTCCAGCGGCTCCACCGCCGAAACCACCACCAAGATCTCCGGCGACTTCGCCGGTGCCGGCGCCTCCTCCCAGTCGGCCGCCGTCGATGCGTGGATCGCGGGCTTCCAAGGCTCGAACCCCGACGCCAAGATCGCCTACAACCCCTCCGGCTCCGGCGCGGGCGTGTCCACTTTCCTGACTGGCGCCACCGCATGGGCCGGCTCCGACAAGGCGCTCGCGGACGACGAAATCGAGCAGTCCAAGGAGGTGTGCGCCTCCGGCACCGCCTTCGACGTGCCGGTGTATGTCTCTCCGATCGCCGTGGTGTTCAACCTGAAGGGCATCTCGGACGCGGGCAAGCACATCAACATGGACGCGCAAACCATTGCCAAGATTTTCGACGGCAAGATCACCAAGTGGAATGACGAGGCCATCAAGTCGCAGAACCAGAATCTCGACCTGCCCGACACCGCGATCACCGTGGTGCACCGCTCCGACAAGTCCGGCACTACGCAGAACTTCGTGAGCTACTTCAAGGACGTGGCCCCCGACGCGTGGGGGTATGACCTGTCCGAGAACTGGCCGAACGAGGTCGGCCAGGGCGCCAAGGGCACCTCCGGCGTGATTTCCACCGTCAAGCAGGCCGACGGCACCATCGGTTACGCCGACTTCTCCCAGGTGGGCACTCTCGGCACCGTGGCCGTCAAGGTCGGCAACAAGTACACCGAGATTTCCGCCGAAGCTGGCTCCAAGGTGGTCGAGGATTCCGAAATCGATTCCTCCGCCAATGGCGACAACCGCGTGGTCGTCAAGCTCAACCACAACACCGAAGCGGACGGCGCCTATCCGATCGTGCTGGTCTCCTATGACATCGTCTGCCCGGCCTACAAGGACGCAAAGACTGCCCAGTTCGCCAAGTCATGGCTCACCTACGTCACCAGCGACGAAGGCCAGAAAGCCGCCCAGCAGGCGGCCGGCACCGCGCCGCTGCCCAGCAGCCTGACCAAGAAAATCAGCGCCTCCATCGAGGCCATCGAAACCAAGTGACCTGGAATCCCGCTGACGAAAACGGGGGCTGGCGGGCGTAAGCTCGACTGAGGGTGGTTGCAACGGCTCGCACGTCACCACCCTCCGCTTGCCCCTGACGCCAGCGGGAGACCAACGTTTCGTTTCAAGGAGAACCTGTGAGTTCGCAAGACAACACGGCTGTCAGCCGGCCTTCAGGCAAAGCCGCCGACAAGGTGTTCAAAGGCATCGCCTACGGCTGCGGCATCCTCATTCTGCTGGTGCTCGCCGCGGTGGCGCTGTTCCTGCTGTTCCGCGCCTGGCCGCTCATCGGCGGCGACCAGAAGGCCAACAGCGAGACCATCGTCAACTTCACCGGCGGCAAAGCCACCAATTTCTGGGAGTATGTCGGCCCGCTGCTGTTCGGCACCGTGCTGGTGTCGGCGCTGGCGCTGGTGATTTCCTTCTTCATCTCGGTGGGCATTGCGCTGTTCATTTCGCATTACGCCCCCAAGAAGCTCGCCACCGCTTTAAGTTACGTGGTGGATCTGCTCGCCGCCATCCCCTCGGTGATTTACGGCTTGTGGGGTGGCTTGGTGCTGGTGCCCTCGATTTTCCCGTTCTGGAATTGGGTGGCGGAAACCTTCGGCTGGGTTCCGCTGTTCGCCGGCCCCGCCGCCAACCCCTCGCGCACCGTCGCCACCGTGGCGGTGGTGTTGGCCGTCATGATCCTGCCGATCATCACCTCCATGTCGCGCGACATCTTCATGCAGACCCCGCGCCTGCAGGAGGAGGCGGCGCTGGCACTCGGCGCCACCAAATGGGAGATGATCAAGCTCGCCGTGCTGCCGTTCGGCAAGTCGGGCATCGTGTCCGCCTCCATGCTGGGGTTGGGCCGCGCGCTGGGCGAGACGATGGCCGTGCTGATGATTCTGTCGCCAGGCCTGAACTATTCGATCAAACTGTTGCAGGCCTCCCAGAACCAGACCATCGCGGCCAATATCGCCGCGCAATACCCGGAAGCGAACTCCCTGGGCGTCTCGGTGCTGATCGGCACCGGCCTGGTGCTGTTCCTCATCACCTTCGTGGTGAACTTCATCGCCCGTAAGATCACCGAGAAAGCGAGTGCATGATGGCAGAAGAATCCCCGATGGACGGCGCGCCCGTCATCGACTTCGACAAGTTCAAGCCCACCCGCTCCTTCGTGGCCGCGCGCAAACGCAAGGACGCCGCCATGAAGGTGCTGATCGCGCTGGCCTTCGTGATTGCGCTGATTCCGCTCGTCTCCGTGCTGTGGACCACCATCGTCAACGGCGCCAAGCGTCTGAACCTGAACTTTTTGAGCTATAACATGACCGGTGTGGTGGGCGGTAACGCCACCCCTTCCGGCGGCTACGGCGGTGTGTTGCACGCCATCATCGGCACGCTGGAGATCACCTTTGGCGCGATGGTCATTTCGATTCCCATCGGCCTGATGTGCGCGGTGTACTTGGTGGAATATTCCAACCATGGCAAGCTCGCCCGCGCCATCACCCTGCTGGTGGACGTGATGAGCGGCATTCCCTCCATCGTGGCCGGTCTGTTCGCGTTCTCGATGTTCGCCATTCTCATCGGCCCCGGCACCATCAACGGCTTCGAAGGCTCCGTGGCTCTTTCGCTGCTGATGCTGCCGACCGTGGTGAAGTCCAGCGAGGAAATGCTCAAGATCGTGCCGCACGATTTGCGCGAGGCCTCCTATGCGCTGGGCGTCACCAAACAGCGCACCATCACCAAAATCGTGTTGCGCACCGCATTGCCGGGCATCGTCTCGGGCTGCATTCTCGCCATCGCGCGTGTGATCGGCGAAACCGCCCCGCTGCTGATGACGGCCGGCTTCATCGTCTCCACGAACTTCAACCTGTTCGGCGGGCAGATGACCACACTGCCGGTCTATGTCTATCAGGAATATTCCAAGCTCAACGCGACCTGCCCGGCCGGTGCGGACGCCTCGTGCGTCACCACCATTCCGATGGAACGCGCCTGGGCCGCCGCTCTGGTGCTGATCCTCATTGTGCTCGTCTTGAACCTCATCGGACGCCTGGTGGCGAAGGTGTTCGCCGTCAAATCCGAGCGGTGAGCCAGCCGGCACGCAAGGCAAACGCAAAGCAAGAAACGTCGTAAACTTCAATCAATTCAAGGAACATCTCATGGGACAACGCATCGATGTCAATCATCTGAACATCTATTACGGCAGCTTCCTGGCCGTGGAAGATGTGAACATCAACATTGAAGCCAACAAGGTCACCGCCTTCATCGGCCCCTCCGGTTGCGGCAAGTCGACGGTGCTGCGCACACTCGACCGCATGCACGAGATCATCCCCGGCGCGCACTGCGAGGGCGAGGTGCTGCTCGAAGGCAAGAACCTGTACGCCAAGGACGTCGACCCGGTGGCCGTGCGCCGCGACGTCGGCATGGTGTTCCAGCGCCCGAACCCGTTCCCCACCATGTCCATCCGCGAGAACGTGCTCGCGGGCGTCAAGCTCAACAACCGCAAGATCAGCAAGTCGGACGCCGACGATCTGGTCGAGTGGGCGTTGCGCGGCGCGAACCTGTGGAACGAGGTCAAGGATCGTCTGGACAATCCCGGCATCGGCTTGTCGGGCGGCCAGCAGCAGAGGCTGTGCATCGCGCGCGCCGTGGCCGTGCACCCGCAGGTGCTGCTGATGGATGAGCCGTGCTCCGCGCTCGACCCGATTTCCACCCTGGCCGTCGAGGATCTGATCAACGAGCTGAAGAACGATTACACCATCGTCATCGTGACGCACAACATGCAGCAGGCCGCGCGTATCGCCGACTACACCGCCTTCTTCAACCTGAAGGCCGTCGGCCAGCCCGGCCATCTGGAGTACTTCACCGATACCACCACCATGTTCAACAACCCCCAGAACGAAGAAGCCGAGCGCTACGTATCGGGACGTTTTGGCTGATCGTAGATCAGCCGAAACGTAGCGACAACCCGGTGGGTTGTCGCAATCCGGCTTCAGCTGGACAGAAAATTGATCCCGCCTTTTGGTGGGATTCATTAGTTGCACGATTTGGCTGATCTACGATTAGCCAAATCGTAGCGACAGCCCAGTGGGTTGTCGCAATCCGGCTTTAGTTGGACGGGAAATCGGCCCCGCCTTTCGGCGTGGCTCATTAGTTGCACATTTTGTCTGACGGACAGTACGACTCAGATGTGCTGTCCGTCACCCCCCTCAGCGGGCAACATCGATTGCCGTTGTTGCCTTTCGTCAGTAGCACGACTCCCTTGTGTCCCTCACCCCCTTAACGGGCGATGCCGGTCGATGGCAGCCAGTCAATCCAAGCTGTCGTCAATTGCAGCAGTGGACGGAATCGATGTGTCGTCGTGTTTTATTACATGGATTGGTTTAATATGGAGTGCATGCGTCGTTACCATGCGGGCGAGAAGCCCACTGCCCAGATTCGTGAAGCCGTCTCGAATTTCAAGATCATCGGCTGTGATCGCATCGAGCGTGCGTTCGCCCGGTGGAAGCACACGCCAAACCGCGGGACCTGTGGCACTACTGACCCACGCGATCACCTCATCGCCGCGCAAGCCCTGCGCATCCAGCAGCTCGAAGAGGAACTCCACGCCCTCCAACAGGCATAAACATGTTTGAGCAAGTGTGAGGCGAGTTTGTTTTTGCCGTGGCCTCAGGCGTTGCCGCAGCTTCAGGCGTTGCTGCGGCAGAGGGTGAGTGTGTCTCCAAGACTTGCCGCGCCAAACACCTGACGCGTGTATGACACGTTCGGTGGAATAAACAGAATGTCGCGCACCGCAAAATCGCCCCGCTGGGTTTCGATGTCAATATTCCCCAGATTGGTGATGCCCAAGTCGCGCATGTTCTTATCGGTGCATCCTATGGCTTCGGCCAGTTGCGCCGACACCTTGCCATCGAAACAGCCGTGCGTCTGCAACAGCACCGAGTCGACCAGCGAAGGGCTCAACTCCATCACGAACAGCAAAACGAAGTACTTCATCTGCGTGATGGCCAGATATTTGCGAATCTCCTGATGAACCATACGCAGGTTCTCATCGAAGGTTTTCCGGGCGTCATACTCGTGGGACAGGGGAATGGCGGACACCATATTCGACATGCCGCAGTCCTCCGCTTCGCGAATGCTGATGGGGATGCCGATGTTGCGGCACTGCGGATTGTCTTTCAGCAGGTCGGTGACGAGCAGGTCGGTGATTGTGGTTCCGGGAGCGCAATGTGCTTTGAGATCGCGCACGCTGTGGGTCGTGATCTCAAAGTGGGTGGCGTGATGCTTCCAATACCTCTCATGCACGGCCTGATAGTCGTCCCAACCGAACGTGCGCCCCGTCTTCTCCCACTGTCGGTTGACACGTTTCGTATACAAACGCGTCAACATCGGCAGTTGCGCCTTGCCTTCGAGAAATGAGCGGTCTGCAAGCCTCATCGGCTTATAAGTCAGCGTTGCGCCTGAAAGCGCGTCGAGCATGTCGGAGATGAGGATGAGCATGGACAATCCGTCGCCAGCCAGATTATGGGCGTGGATGAACAGCGCGGTGGTGTCGTTGCCGGGCAGGATGAACGTGCGCACCAGTTCCCCGTTCATCAGGGCGAATGGCTTCTTTTCGCTTTCGTGCAGAACCGTCTGCATATCGCGTTCGTCCACGCTTACCCGGCATCCGCTGACCTTAAGCCTGTCGTAATAGGCGGAGCCGTCGGCTTCAAGTACGATTCTCGACATGGTGCTTTCGTTGGCCGCGTATGCCGCATTGACGGCGCGCTCGATGCGTTCCGGCTCCAAGTCGCCTTCCAGCGTCACGAGCATGGAGATATACGCGTTCGGTTCAAACAGAGCGGCGCGTTCCGAAGTCAGATATTTGCGCGTCACGGTTGCCTTCCTTGATAAAACAAAAGCCTCTCCGCATGGGAGAGGCTGCTGGGGTGGCCAACGCGGCTCGAACGCGCGACCTTCTGAACCACAATCAGATGCTCTACCAACTGAGCTATGGCCACCATATTCATGTGTTCGGCGAACCGAAACACACAACAGAGGAACACTATACACAATCGTGCGGAGGAATGCCGTGCCGTGTGTCGTGTCGCGGTTCACCAAGCCTGCGAGACCCGCGATAACGCTCAGAGCGCAACTGGCGTTTCCACGCCGTTTTTGGTATACTGATACCAGCAGCGAAGGTGATACGGCAAAGAGGCCGGAGCGTTGCAAACAATACGATTGATAGTGGTAGAGGCGATAGTCAAAAGTTTTATGACGGTGGCCCCGGGCGGAGATTTCTCCCCGGGGTCACTTGCCGTTGGCGTGGCGTTGTCCGCGGCGGCTGGAAATATAGTTCCTTGTGTGTGCCAACGGCGTGCCTTATGTGATAGGCGTGCGCGTTGGGGTATCCCGCGAATCGGTTGAATTGCGCGCAGCAATGCGGCGGCGAGAGACAAGCGGGCCATCGGGCCGGTGGACTGTGGCTATCTTTACGATTCAGTTGCGTAAAGTGCGGGCGCAGTGTGACGGCTGCACGAAGACAAGAAGAACCACTGAATCGGAGAATTCAAGTTGCCTACTATTGAACAGCTCGTCCGCAAGGGACGTCAGGCAAAGCCGAAGAAGTCGAAGACTTTGGCGCTGAAGGGCAGCCCGCTGCGTCGCGGCGTGTGCACCCGTGTGTATACCACCACCCCGAAGAAGCCGAACTCGGCTCTGCGTAAGGTCGCCCGTGTGCGCCTTTCCTCGGGCATCGAAGTCACCGCCTACATTCCGGGCGAGGGCCACAACCTGCAGGAGCACTCCATCGTGCTCGTGCGCGGCGGCCGTGTCAAGGATCTGCCGGGCGTGCGCTATCACATCGTGCGCGGCGCACTCGATACCCAGGGCGTCAAGGATCGCAAGCAGGGTCGTTCCCTGTACGGAGCAAAGAAGGCGAAGTAAGAGATATGTCACGTAAAGGACCTGCCAAGAAGCATCAGCTGCTGCCCGATCCGATCTACGGTTCGACCGTCGTGGCTCAGCTCATCAACAAGATTCTCCTCGACGGCAAGAAGTCGATCGCCGAGGACATCGTCTATTCCGCGCTCGATATGGTCAAGGAGAAGACCGAGCAGGAGCCGGTGGCCGTGCTGAAGCGCGCGCTGGACAACATCCGCCCGTCCCTTGAGGTGCGTTCCCGCCGCGTCGGTGGCGCCACCTACCAGGTGCCGGTCGAGGTCAAGCCCGCCCGTGCGAACACGCTGTCGCTGCGCTGGCTGACCGACTTCTCCCGCGCCCGTCGCGAGAAGACCATGGCCGAGCGTCTGGCCAACGAAATCCTCGACGCCTCCAACGGCCTCGGTGCTTCCGTGAAGCGCCGCGAGGACACCCACAAGATGGCCGAGGCCAACAAGGCCTTCGCCCACTACCGCTGGTAATCACAGAAAGTTAAAGGAAAAATCATGGCTGAAGAGGTGCTTTCGGACCTTAACCACGTCCGCAATATCGGCATCATGGCTCACATCGATGCCGGTAAGACCACCACCACCGAGCGTATTCTGTACTACACCGGCAAGAACTACAAGATCGGCGAAACGCACGACGGCGCTTCCACCATGGACTTCATGGAGCAGGAGCAGGAGCGCGGCATCACCATCCAGTCCGCTGCCACCACCTGCTTCTGGAGCCGTCAGTCGCACGACACCGGCGACAAGTTCCAGATCAACATCATCGACACCCCCGGCCACGTGGACTTCACGGCCGAGGTGGAGCGCTCCCTGCGCGTGCTCGATGGCGCCGTGGCCGTTTTCGACGGCAAGGAAGGCGTGGAGCCGCAGTCCGAGACGGTGTGGCGTCAGGCCGACAAGTACGGCGTGCCGCGTATCTGCTTCATCAACAAGATGGACAAGCTCGGCGCGAACTTCTACTATTCCGTCGACACCATCAAGGACAAGCTGGGTGCCACCCCGCTCGTGATGCAGCTGCCGATCGGCTCCGAGAACGACTTCACCGGTGTGGTGGATCTCGTTGAGATGAAGGCCTATGTGTGGAACGGCACCGAAGAGCTCGGCGCCAAGTACGACACCACCGACATCCCGGCCGACCTGAAAGACAAGGCCGAGGAATACCACAACGCCCTCATCGAGGCCGTCGCCGAAACCGACGACTCGCTGATGGAGAAGTTCTTCGGTGGCGAGGAGATCTCCAAGGACGAGGTTCGCGCCGCGGTGCGCAAGCTCACCATCAACAAGGAGGCCTTCCCTGTCTTCTGCGGTTCCGCCTTCAAGGACAAGGGCGTGCAGCCCATGCTCGACGGCGTGGTGGATTATCTGCCCAGCCCGGAGGACGTGCCCGCCATCAAGGGTTACGATCCTTCCGACGAGTCCATTGAAATTGACCGCAAGCCGGTCAAGTCCGATCCGTTCTCGGCGCTGGTCTTCAAGATCTCCACGCACCCGTTCTACGGCAAGCTCGTGTTCGTGCGCGTCTATTCCGGTGCCGTCAAGCAGGGCGATTCCGTGCTCGACTCCACCCGTGGCAAGAAGGAGCGCGTCGGCAAGATCTTCCAGATGCACGCCGACAAGGAGAACCCGGTTGACGAGGCTTCGGCCGGCAACATCTACACCTTCGTTGGCCTGAAGAACGTCACCACCGGCGACACCCTGTGCGCCATGGACGCTCCGGTTTCTTTGGATTCCATGACCTTCCCGGATCCGGTGATCCAAGTGGCCGTGGAGCCGAAGACCAAGGCCGACCAGGAGAAGATGGGCATCGCGCTGGCGAAGCTTTCGGAAGAGGACCCGACCTTCCAGGTGAGCACCGACGAAGAGTCCGGTCAGACGCTGATCGCCGGCATGGGCGAGCTGCAGCTCGACATCATCGTCGACCGCATGCGCCGCGAGTTCAAGGTGGAATGCAACCAGGGCAAGCCCCAGGTCGCCTACCGCGAGACCATCCGCAAGGCCGTCATGGATCAGGGCTACACGCACAAGAAGCAGACTGGCGGTTCCGGCCAGTTCGCGAAGGTGCTGATGAACTTCGAGCCTCTGGACACCACCGAGGGCCAGACCTTCGAGTTCGACAACGCCGTCACCGGCGGCCACATCTCGCAGGAGTTCATTCCCTCCATCGAGGCGGGCGTCAAGGAGGCCATGGAAAGCGGCATCCTCGCCGGCTTCCCGGTCGTGGGCGTCAAGGCCACCGTCACCGACGGTCAGATGCACCCGGTCGATTCCTCCGAAATGGCCTTCAAGCTGGCGGGTTCCATGTGCTTCAAGGAAGCCGCCCCCAAGGCCAAGCCGGTCATCCTCGAGCCGATCATGGCCGTCGAAGTGCGTACGCCCGAAGACTACATGGGCGACGTCATCGGCGATCTGAACCAGCGCCGCGGCAGCATCACGCAGATGACCGATGCCACCGGCGTCAAGGTCATCGACGCCAAGGTGCCGCTGTCCGAAATGTTCGGTTACATCGGCGACTTGCGCTCCAAGACCCAGGGTCGCGCCATGTTCACCATGCAGATGGATTCCTACGCGGAGGTGCCCAAGAGCGTCTCCGATGAGATCATCAAGGCCCAGCGCGGAGAGTGACACACGCCGCCACACGTGAATTGGCGTCAGTCTCCAGTTAGCGGTACTATCGTGTACCGCTGACTGGGTTCTGGCTCATCAATGTGGCACAAACCCAGAAACCCAGTAAACCTACGAAACGTCCAGGAGGACAAAGTAATGGCAAAGGAAAAGTACGAGCGTACTAAGCCGCACGTTAACATCGGCACCATCGGCCACGTCGATCACGGTAAGACCACCCTGACCGCGGCCATTTCCAAGGTGCTGCACGAAGAGTACCCGGATGTCAACCCGGAATATGATTTCAGCCAGATTGACGCCGCCCCCGAAGAGCAGCAGCGCGGCATCACCATCAACATCGCCCACATCGAGTATCAGACCGACGCGCGTCACTACGCTCACGTCGACTGCCCGGGCCACGCCGACTTCGTGAAGAACATGATCACCGGTGCCGCCCAGATGGATGGCGCCATCCTCGTGGTCGCCGCCACCGACGGCCCGATGGCCCAGACCCGCGAGCACGTGCTGCTCGCCCGTCAGGTCGGCGTGCCGAAGATCCTGGTCGCCCTGAACAAGTGCGATATGGTCGAGGACGAGGAGCTCATCGAGCTCGTTGAGGAAGAGGTTCGTGACCTTCTGGACGAGAACGGTTTCGACCGCGATTGCCCGGTGATTCACACCTCCGCCTACGGCGCTCTGCACGACGACGCTGCGGATCACGACAAGTGGGTTGAGTCCGTCAAGGAACTCATGAAGGCCGTCGACGAGTACATCCCGACCCCGATGCACGACCTCGACAAGCCGTTCCTGATGCCGATCGAGGACGTGTTCACCATCTCCGGCCGTGGCACCGTGGTGACCGGTCGCGTCGAGCGTGGCAAGCTGCCGATCAACACCAACGTGGAGATCGTCGGCATCCGCGACACTCAGACCACCACCGTCACCTCCATCGAGACCTTCCACAAGCAGATGGACGAGTGCGAGGCTGGCGACAACACCGGTCTGCTGCTGCGCGGCATCAATCGTACCGACGTGGAGCGTGGCCAGGTCGTGGCCGCTCCGGGCTCCGTCACCCCGCACACCAAGTTCGAGGGCGAAGTCTACGTGCTGACCAAGGACGAAGGCGGCCGTCACTCGCCGTTCTTCTCCAACTACCGTCCGCAGTTCTACTTCCGTACCACCGACGTGACCGGCGTCATCGAGCTGCCGGACGGCGTCGAGATGGTGCAGCCGGGCGACCACGCCACCTTCACCGTTGAGCTGATTCAGCCCATCGCTATGGAGGAAGGCCTGACCTTCGCTGTGCGTGAAGGCGGCCACACCGTCGGCTCGGGTCGTGTCACCAAGATTCTCGGCTGAGAATCGACACGCTTGAACTAGCGTTTTAAGCAAGAACCCCTCGGAACCCCCGAGGGGTTCTTCCGTTTTCCACGGCTTCTTCTGCTGTCCGCTGACTCTCTCGTTGTCTACGGCTTTTCTGTTATTCACGGCTTCTTCTGCTGTCCATGGATCCTTCCGTTTCCCACGAATCCCCTTACCCCAACCCATTACGAATCGGACACTGCAGTGTCTGATCAGTAACGAAACAGCTCCCATTACTAACCGGACACCCCACCGTCCGATCTGTAACGAGGCAGCAGTTCCCATTACCAACCGGACAGTGCAATGTCTGATCGGTAACGAGGCAGCTCCCGTGACGAATCGGACACTCTACCGTCCGATTGGTATTGGAGGTGCCTCCGTGACGAATCGGACAGTAGGGTGACTGGTTGGTAATGAGACTTCCATTACGAATCGGACAGTATGGTGTCTGATCGGTAACGAGGCAGCTTCCGTTACGAATTGGACAGTAGAGTGACTGATTGGTAATGGGTTTCTCCGTTACGAATCGGACGTTTCTATGTCCGATTGGTAACGGGGTAGGTTCTTCGTGACGAATCGGACATCCTATTGTCTGATTCGTCACGAGGTAGGTTCCATTACCAACCGGACATTTTGGCGTCCAAATGGTAATGGGGAGGTTTCTCGTGACGAATCGGACGTTTTGCTGTCTGATCGGTAATGAAACTTCCGTGACGAATCGGACAGTAGAGTGACTGATTCGTAATGAGACAGCTTTCGTGACGAATTGGACAGTAGAGTGACTGATTCGTAATGAGACAGCTTTCGTTACGAATCGGACGTTTTACTGTCCGATTGGTAACGGGGCAGGGTGGTTTTGTATGCTGGGCTGGTTTGGGGTGCTGTTAGGGGAGGGCATCGCTAGGGAGGATGCCCATTACAGGGGGAGCCGTTGGGGAATGATTACAGCGACTCGGCGGCGGATTGGACGAAATGTTCCATGCCGTCGATGGTCACGACGTCTTTGAACCGCACGGCGGCGGTTTCCAGCCCGCGCAACGCGGACGGAGCCACGGTGCCGGTGGCGGCGGCCAGCGCGTCCATGCACTCGAAATCAGTGCCGGAAGCATCCAGTCCCAGCGATTCGTTGACCACGCGCGGGAACTTATAGGGGCTGGCGGTGGCGAGCAACACGCGCGGGGTCAGCGGGTCGCGCGGCATCTGCTTCATGACGAAATAGCCACACGCGGTGTGCGGGTCGATCACGTAATGATGCTCGTTCCAGCAGTCGGCAATCATATCGCGCACCTGGTTCTCATCGGCCCAGCCGGCACCGAAAATGGCGCGGATACGCGCGAGCAGATCGTCGGGCACCTCGTAGGCACCCCACTGCTTGAGATCGTTCATCAGCATGGCAATCAGACGCGTGTCCTTGCCGGACAGATAATACAGCATGCGCTCCAGATTCGAGGAAATAAGAATATCCATCGAAGGGGAGATGGTCTGGAAGAACTCCCGGTTGCGGTTGTAGGTGCCGGTGGTCAGGAAGTCGAACAGCACGTTGTTCTTGTCGGAGGCCACCACCAGATGCTTGACGGGCAAGCCGAGCAGTTTGGCGTAATAGCCGGCGAGAATGTCGCCGAAATTGCCTGTGGGCACCACGAACTCCACCTCGTCACCCACGTTGATGATCTGCCGTTCCAGCAGTTGCGCGTAAGCGGAGAAATAATACACCACCTGCGGCACCAAGCGACCCACGTTAATCGAATTGGCGGAAGACAGCACCACATGTGAATCGCCCGCCAAACGCGCGGCCAGCTCCCGGTCGCCGAAAATGCGCTTGACTGCGGACTGCGCGTCATCGAAATTGCCCTCGACCGCGCACACGTTCACGTTGGAGCCGGTCTGCGTGGTCATCTGCAGTTCCTGCACCTGGCTGACCTTGCCCTGGGGATAGAACACGGTGATGGCGGTGCCGGGCGCATCGGCAAAACCAGCCAGCGCCGCCTTGCCGGTATCACCGGAAGTGGCCGTCAGAATCATAATCTTCTCGTTCGCGCCTCCGTCCGCAGGCGTGGTGCGTGCCATGAAACGCGGCAGAATCTGCAACGCCACGTCCTTGAACGCCGAAGTCGGGCCGTTGAACAGCTCCATCACAAAGTCGTCGCCCAATGGCTTGACCGGCGTGATGCGCTCATCCGCCCACTGGTCGCCGTAGGCTGCCGCGATACACTGGGCCAGTTCCTCCTCGGTGAAATCAGGCAACAACGCGCCGAGCACGCGCTGAGCCATTGCCTGATACGACATGCCCGCCAAGTCCGCGATGTCAACCTTCGTCTCGCCCAACTGGTCGGAGACGAACAAGCCGCCGTCGTCGGCGATGCCCTTGCGAATGGCTTGCTTGGAGGTGAGCGAATCGGTGGTGCTGCGCGTGGAATGGAACGTGGTCACGATAATCCTTATGTAATCCGTATATGTCGAGGGGATACAGCCGCCAGTTTAGCGTCAGCCGTGGGCATCGACGGTGGTTCTTTGTGCGATTCGCTCACTGTTTGGTCGTCTATCGTGTCGAAAGCCTTCCGAATCACGCATATAAGCCTTCATGAGATAAGGCAAGGTTTGGAGTAATCTGGGACGCTATGGAGTTCCGAGAGATTTTCGAGCGTGTGTGCGCCCGTGCCGACGAAGCGGCCCAAGCGCAGTCAGCGCTCGCGAGAGCCACCACCGAAGTAAAAAACGCCGCGCTGCTCGCCGTCGCCGATGCGCTCGACAGCCACGCGGCTGATATCGCCAAAGCCAATGCCGCAGATATGCTTGAAGCCAAAGAAAGCGGCATGGATGCCGGCAAACTCGACCGTCTCAAGTTCGATGAGGCGCGCGTCAAGGCGGCCGCAGGGGGAGTGCGTCACGTCGCTTCTCTGCCTGACCCGGTGGGCGAAGTCGTGCGTGGCTACACCCTGCCCAACGGCATGAGACTCACGCAAACGCGCGTGCCCATCGGTGTGATCGGCATGATTTACGAAGCCCGTCCGAATGTCACCGTGGACGTGGCCAGCCTGTGCCTGAAGTCCGGCAACGCGGCGATGTTGCGCGGGGGACATGCGGCTGAGCGCACCAACGCTGCCACGCTTGCCGTCATCGGTCAGGCCTTGCAATCGCGAAGGTTTGACAGCACGCTGGTTCAATCCGTCGACGATTTCGGTCGCGACGGTGCCACCGCCATGATGGAGGCGCGCGGCCACATCGATCTGCTGGTGCCACGCGGCGGCAAAGGGCTGATTCAGGCTGTGGTGACCAACTCGAAAGTGCCGGTGATCGAAACGGGTGCCGGCAACGTGCATATCTATATGGACTGTTCCGGCGACGCGAACAAAGCCATCCCGATTATTCTCAACGCCAAAACCCAGCGTGTGGGCGTGTGCAACGCCGCCGAAAAGCTACTGGTGCATAAGGACGTGGCAGGAGAGTTTCTGCCTCAGGTTGCGGCCGCGCTGTTTGAAGCCGGCGTCGAGATTCACGCGGACGAACGCGCCTACGCGCTCATCGAACAGTCCGCGCACGCTCAAGAAGCCAAACTCGTTCACGCCACGCCGGAAGATTGGGACACTGAATACCTCGCCTTGACCATTGGCGTGAAAGTCGTGGACTCGCTGGACGAAGCCATCGACCACATCAACGCGCACTCCACCGGTCACACCGAGTCGATCATCACCGAAGACTACAGCGCCATCGAGGAGTTTACCGGGCGCATTGATTCGGCCGTGGTGATGGTCAACGCCTCCACCCGCTTCACCGATGGCGGCGTATTCGGGTTCGGCGCCGAACTGGGCATCTCCACGCAGAAAATGCACGCGCGCGGTCCGATGGGATTGAGCGAAATGACCACGACGAAATGGATTGGCTACGGAACCGGGCAGGTGCGCGCATGAGCGAAACCAACGAAATCAGCGGAACCAATGGTGCCGGCAACGCCATGAGCGTCGACATCACCGAGTTGCGCACGGATCTCAACCTGACCGATCCGCGCTGCGGCTTGAAAATCGCCGCCGAGCGCCTGAGCATTGTGCGCTACGTGTTTCTTGTGCAAATCGAGGACGGTATTCCTTCCGCTGCGCAGCGCGCCTCGCTTGAATACGCAGATGCGGTGCTGATCGGCTGGCCGGAAGAGACTTCCCCCGAAGTCGTTGATTTGGATGCCGAGCAACTCAACTCCGTGCGCAGTCACATGGGGCTTATGGAGGATTACATCTCCAAGTTCGCCGCGCTTGAGCGCGAAGGTGACGTGGAAGCCATGACGGATACGCTGATTCGCATCACCGAGCGCGTCGCCGAAGTGCGCCGCCTCTATCAGCCCGGCTTTCCGTTGCCCACGTTCGCCGAGATCCGTCGCGTCGTGCAGGACGAATGGGACGAGGATATGGGCAAAATCGATCCCAAGGACGACAGCCCCACCGCGCAGGACATCAAGCAGGCGCGTGAGAACGAAGATCGTGAGGGGCTTGAGGAGCAGGGTGCATGAAAGCCACACCTGACGAGCGCCGTATGTCCGATTTGTCGGGTGAATCGGTTGAGCAAAATGCCCCCGTCGCTGCGCGTCGTTCAGCTCGCGGCAACTGGCATGAGCGCCCGCGCATCGGCATTATGGGCGGCACCTTTGACCCGATTCACAACGGGCACTTGGTGGCCGCTTCGGAAGTGGCTTGGGTGTACGACCTTGACGAAGTGGTTTTCGTGCCCACCGGCCGCCCCATCTTCAAACTCGACAAAGAGGTCACCAACGCTGAAGACCGCTACCTGATGACGGTGATCGCCACTGCCTCCAACCCCAAGTTCACGGTTTCGCGCGTTGACATCGACCGCCCCGGCATCACCTACACCATCGACACGTTGAAGGATCTGCACGCCCAGCACCCCGACGCGGAACTGTTCTTCATCACCGGCGCCGACGCCGTTGCTGAAATCATGCAGTGGAAGGACGCCGAGCGCATGTGGGAACTTGCTCACTTCGTCGCCGTCACGCGCCCCGGCTATTCGTCGCCCGAAGGCGTGAAACTGCCCGAAGGCAAAGTCGACACCCTGGAGATTCCCGCCTTGGCCATCAGCTCCACCGACGTGCGCCGTCGCGCGCGCCGCAGCGAACCAGTCTGGTACCTCGTCCCCGACGGCGTAGTGCAATACATCACCAAACACGGCCTCTATCGCCGCTAACCCCTTTTCCCTTCCCTCCCTGGCGCTGCATCGGCGCTCGTCTTTTCGTCTCTTCGTGTTTTCGCTGTGTTTCGCTAAGTGTTATTGGGTTGGTTTTGAGTAGGTGCGTTGCCGTGTGGGGTCGGGATGTTCCATGTTCTAACGCTCCGGGCCGCTCTGGCCAAGTCTTACGTACGAAAATGGAACATCCCGACCCCACACTCCCTTCCAGCGTCAGCATGCGTTGGGTTCAGCTTGGGAAACGTTGGATTGGACGCAAGGTGAGTTGCACCAAACGCAACATGTTTACGCGGGTGAGCAGGGGGCTGGCGGCTTGCTGTTTACGTACGTAAGACTTGGCCAGAGCGGCCCGGAGCGGTAGGAAATAGCAAGCCGCCAGCCCCCTGCGGCAACGCACTTACTAAAAAGCATCTCCCACACGATAACGCGCCCAACTAAAACAGCTCTCACCTGGTAACGCACCTACTAAAGGCAGTTCCCATGCGATAACGAACCTAGGAAAGACGAATATAAAAGCTCCAGAAAGCATAAAGCTTATTTAGCGAGGCCCGGCTGGTATTTGAGGGTCATGACGCGGGTTGCGGAGCGGGTGACTTTGGCGGCGAATGCCGGATCGGCGGCGGCCCTGGCGTTGAGTCCGTCGAGGATGGGCGCGACGTAGTCGTTTGCGCCGATGCACGCTAAATCCCCTCCTGCTTCGACCAGCCGCACCCCCAACTGATCCGCAGGCGTGCCGCTCACCGCCGCGGCGGACAGTGAATCCGAGATGACCACGCCTTGATACCCCTGCTTGCCGCGCAATTCGCCATCGATAATCGCCGAAGAGAACGCGGCGGGAACCGAGCCATCGATGGCCTGATAGGTGGCCAGCGACATCATCACCATCGCGGGTTGCGCGTCGGCGATCACCCGGTGGAACGCGCCGATTTCCGCGCCGTCGAGCGTGGTGGTCGTGTCCGTGATGCCATCGGCGGTGAAGTCTGTGTTGCCTGTCACCGCGCCGAGACCGGGGTAGTGCTTGACGGCGGCACCCACCCCCGCGTCGCGCATGCCCTGCACGAACGCCGCGCCGTGCTCGCTCGTGCCGTTCGCATCCAATCCGAAGTCGCGTGACAGCGCGCCAATCGGCGCATTCGACGCACGATCGACTGTGACAGTGCCCATCACGGGTGCCAAATCGACGTTGATGCCGGCTTGGTTCAGTTGCCCGCCCCATACGGCGGCCGACTGGCGCAATTGGTCGGTTGTCATGCTTCCCTGTTCGATGGCACTGGGCATGGTGTCGAATCCCGGCCCCGTGAGGTGCTGCACCAAACCGCCTTCCTGATCGGTGGCCATGATGAGTTTGTTATTTTCGGACGCATAGGATTGCAGGGCGTCCGTGGCCGTGCGCACACTCGCTGTGCCGTCCGTCCAATTACCGATGATGAGCACCGAGCCGACGTGGCGGCTGCTGATGAAATCAGCCAGGGTTGATGGGTCACTCCCCGCGAACAGCGGTGCCATGACGAGCTGTCCCACGCGCTCTTCAACGCTCATCGCCGCCACGGCACGTCGCGCTTTGCCTTCGGGAGACGTGTCCGGTTGTGGAGCGGCGCTTCTTTCCAGCGTGACAGGTGCGGCAGGCGTGGCAGACGCGGCAGAAGACTTCTCGTCGATTGGCGCGGACTGTTGCCGATTATGCTGCCAAATCAAGCCCAGCAGAGCCATCGTGACCACAAGAGCCGTCACCATCATAAAAGCCACGATGCGCAAAACTCGCGTCGTGCGGCGTTCCCGCTCGCTGGGTGTAATGGACATGGGCGCTCCTTCTCGTTCGCTACTGACGATACCCGCACGCCCTCACGTAAATACCCCTCTTCGGCGCAGCAGCCATTCCGCACCTATCTGTACTCTGTAAAGCATGTCCTTTTTTGATTTTCTCGGCATGTTCGACCCCAATCTCGATCCGCGCAAGGCGAATGCCAACCGCAAGCAGACGGATGACGACGAGCCGATCATCGTCGATATCGAAACCAACGAAGGCAATGATGCCTCGAATGGCGGGCCGTCCAGTCCACCCAAGCCTCCCAAGCAGCCCAAGCAGCCCGAGCAGCCGAACTCCGCGCGCATCACGTCGGAGCGCGGCAAATCGCATGGCACCGGCCGCGGCACGAAGATTCTGATCGGAGTGGCCGTCACACTCGCGGTGTTGATCGGCTTGGTGTTCAGCTTGGCGCGGTTCATCACTGATCTGATGTGGTATGACCAGCTCGGTTTCCAGTCGGTGGTGTGGACGCAGTTCGGCGTCAAAGTCGTGCTGTGGGTGGCTTATGCGCTGTTGACGGCGGTGGTCGGGTTCGTCTCGGCGTGGCTGGCGATTCGTGCCCGGCCGGATAGTGCGGACGGCTCCACGGTTCGCGTGAATGGTAACGTGGTGGAAATCGGCCAGCGGGTCAGCTCCAAGACGGCGCGCCGCATCGCCGTGGCGGTTTCCGCGCTGGTTGGCGTGGTGTTTGGCTGGAGGTTCAACGCCAACTGGTCCGAAGTGCTGTTGATGTTCAATGCGCAGTCTTTCGGCGTCAAAGATCCGCAATTCGGCATTGACAACGGTTTCTATGTCTTTGTGCTTCCCGGTTTGAAGCTCATCATGTCCGCGGTGTCGACGCTGCTGGCGGTGGGGCTGGTGTTCTCCATCGTCACTCACGTGATGATGAGCGGTATTCGCGTGACGATGCCGGTGAATGGTCGCGGCCTGTTCAACATCACCAAGCGCGCCCGGCGTCAGGTGGCCATCTGGCTGATGCTCAATATGTTTGGACTGGCCGCGCAGATGGTGCTCAGTGTGTTCTCGCACCTGACGGAGCAGGGCAGCCGCAGCATCACCGGCGCGACCTACACCACGGTCAACGCCACCATTCCCGTCACGTTCATCATGGCCGCGCTGGTCGCCGCATTGGGCGTGGTGCTGGGCGTGTGGCTGATGCGTTCGCACGCGCTGGAGGGCAGCGCCCCGATCAGTGTGCGGGCGTCGGTGGCGCTCAAGGCTTGGCGCACGCCGGTCACGGCCATCGCCGTGACGGTGGTTGTCTCGATAGTGCTCACGATGGTGTGGCCGGCGCTGTTGCAACGCTTCCGCGTCAATCCGAACGCGCAGGAGATGGAGTCGACCTACATTCAGCGCAATATCGACGCCACGCGCGCCGCGTATGGTTTGGAGAATCTCAAGACCGAGCAATACCAAGCCACCACCAAGGGCGAACAGGGCGCACTGAGCGCGGAAGGTGAAAGCACCGCGCAGATCCGTCTGCTTGATCCGCAGGTCGTTTCGCCCACGTTCAAGCAGCTGCAGCAATCGAAGCAGTATTACACTTTCGCCGACACGCTTGCCGTCGACAAATACGACATCGACGGCGAGAGCCAGGACACCGTGATTGCAGCCCGTGAGCTGAACCTCGCCGGCAACGACAACCGCAACTGGGTTAACGACCACACGGTGTACACGCACGGCTATGGCGTCGTCGCCGCCTATGGCAGCCAGGTCACCTCCGATGGCCAGCCGCGCTTCTTCGAATCCGGCATCCCCACGCAGGGCAAGCTCACGGACAGCCAACATTACGAGCCGCGCATCTATTTCTCGCCCAATATGAGCGAATATTCCATCGTCGGCTCTCCCGAAGGCACCCAAGCGTGGGAGTTCGACTATCCGACCGGCTCGCAAGGCGCGACCAACACCTTTAATGGCAACGGTGGGCCTTCGGTGGGCAATCTGTTCTCCCGCCTGCTCTATGCGATTCGTTTCGGTTCCGATCAGATTCTGTTCTCCGATCGCGTCACCTCCGCTTCGCAGATTCTCTATGACCGTTCGCCGCGCGAGCGCGTGGCCAAAGTCGCTCCATATCTCACGCTGGATGGGCGTGTCTACCCGGCTGTGGTGGACGGGCGCGTCAAGTGGATTGTGGATGGCTACACCACCTCCGATGCCTATCCCTACTCGCAGATGACCGACTTGGGTGAGGCCACCGAGGACTCCACCACCGTCTCGTCCAGCACGGTCAAGGGCTTGGGCAGCCAGAAGGCTAATTACATCCGCAACTCGGTCAAGGCCACCGTGGATGCCTACGACGGCTCGGTGGATTTGTATGTGTGGGACAAGTCCGACCCTGTGATCAAGGCGTGGGAGCAGATTTTCCCGGGGCAATACCATCAGCTGTCCGATATTTCCGGCGATCTGATGAGCCACATGCGCTATCCGGAGAACCTGTTCAAGGTGCAACGCGAGCTGTTGGCGAAATACCATGTGACTTCCGCCAGTCAGTATTATTCGGGCGAGGATTTCTGGCAGACGCCGGTCGACCCCACCGAATCCCAGCAGGCGCAGTCCGAGGAGATTATGCAGCCGCCCTACTACCTGACCTTGCAGACGGGCGGCACGAAGCAGCCGGTGTTCTCGCTGACTTCCTCATACATTCCCGCCGGCAATTCCACGCGCGAGATTCTGACGGGCTTCCTGTCGGTGGATTCCGACGCGGGGTCCACCAAGGGTGAGATCGGCCCGAATTACGGCACCATCCGATTGCAGGAACTGCCGAAGGACTCGAACGTGCCCGGCCCCGGCCAGGCGCAGAACAACTTCAACGCGGACGCCGACGTGTCCAAGGAGCTGAACCTGCTGCAATCCGGCTCGACCAACGTGGTGCGCGGCAATCTGCTGACGTTGCCGCTGGGCGGCGGGCTGGTGTATGTGCAGCCGGTGTATGTGAAGTCCTCGGGCAGCACGTCGTTCCCGCTGTTGAAGAAAGTGCTGGTTGCTTTCGGCGATCAGGTGGGTTTTGCCGACACGTTGGATGAGGCGCTCGATCAGGTGTTCGGAGGCGATTCCGGCGCCAAGGCGGGCGACGCGGACAATGTCTCGGGTGGCACCACGGGCAACGCCACGAGCACCGACACGAAGCAGAGCGTTTCGGGTGATTCGACAAGCACCGACGCGAGTCAGTCCGGGGATTCGTCCGATACCAGCGGCGAGAAATCCGAGACAACCACGCGCAGCGCCGAGTTGCAGAAGGCGCTTTCCGACGCATCCACGGCCATGAAGGACGGCCAAACCGCCATGAAGAACGGCGATTGGTCGGCCTATGGCGAAGCGCAGAAGCGCCTTGAGGAAGCCCTGAACAAGGCCGTCGAGCTCGGCGAATAATGGCGTTGGATTACATTTTCCGCGAAGCCAGCCCGGGCAATAACGAAGACATCCAGGCGATTACCGACATCTACAATGCCGCGGTGATCGCCGGAGGTTCGTCCGCCGATCTCACCGCGCGCACCTTCGATCAGCGCCGCGAGTGGGTTGAATCGCACCGATTCCCCTATGGCGTATTCATCATTGAAACGCCGGATCCAAGCCGCGAAATCATTGGTTTCGCCGCGCTGTCGGTGTTCTATGATCGCGCAGGCTACGACGGCGTGGCCAGTTTGGCCTATTACATCGCACCTGAGTGGCAGGGCAGGTCAGCGGGCACTTTCGCGCTGGAACGTCTGCTTGACGAGGCACGGACGCGCCACATGCGCAAGGTGTGCGGCGTTATCTTCGCCGATAACGCCGGTTCCATCGCCTTGATGCGCCGCTTCGGTTTCACCCAATTCGGCCTTATGCCGGCCGCCGCCACCGATTCCACCGGCACCATGCATGATATGACTTACTGGTATCTCGACCTGTAGGCATTGAGGGGGTGTGGGCGCCGGCTATGATGCCCCCATCCATGCCCCCATCTGTTTTGTTCTATATGTGGCTGCGCTGTCTGTTTTTCCTGCAATGTCGCGGGGTGACGACTGGCTGAGCCCATTGCATCCGATGCCGCTATAGGGGGTGGGTTGCAGAGGGTGAATCTTGATAGCCTCGGCGGCGGCAGGGCATGGAGCGCCTGCCTATTTGAGTTGAAATGAGGCTTAATGGTGCGTATTGACAGAATTGGGGTGACGCTCGGTGCACGTTGCGTGGCATCGTTGTTGGCTGTGATGGTTGCGCTTGCTGTGCCAAGCGTATGGGGGAGTGATGCTTGGGCGGAGGCGAGCGGCTCTAATCTTACGGTAAATCTGAACTTTAATCAGAAAACTGATGTCAATGACACCTCATACAAGCTGGGCAATGCGACGGTGACGGGTGGTCCAGGCATATATGCGGTGGTTGAAGTGGATAATGGCTGGTTCACATCTAACGGGTTGCCCACGGGGTTGCAGAGCCTGAGAGAAATCAATTCGTTGAACACGAATGGTGACTTTGCGGTTACGGTGGAATCGGGGCAAAGGTATCGCTATGTTTCGTTCGGATCGACCAATGGGGGCGATTCCATCTCAGCACAATCTCTTCAAGATTTTCTGCGCGCCTTGACGTTCCATATGGAAAACGGCGGATCGCAGACGGTGTCGGTGAGCACGGTGGGCACGCGACTGGACGTGATGAAAACAAATGGGGAAAAACACACGAGCGCAAAAAAGGCGGTTCTGGTTAATGGACATGCCTACACCTTTATTACGGAGCGTGATCCAGACGCAACTTTCGAAAAAGCCTATATGGAGGCAGGGGATGTCTCTTTTGATAATGTGAATGGTCGCCTCATGACGATTGAGTCGCAAAGCGAGGACACGGCTGTTCATAAACTGCTTGATGGAGATGGCGGCTGGATTGGCGGTATGAGAACTGCTGCTCCTACGAATGGCAATACTGCTCCCACATGCGGTGGTGAAGACTGGTACTGGGTGACTGGTGAGAGCCAAGGCAAGAAGTTCTGGTCTCGCGGTTCTGGTGCGGGCATGTACACCAATTGGAATAAGCCGCCCACTTCTGAGGCATGTTATGTCCAGTATGGATTAACCAGCGAATCCGGCGCATGGAACGCTTTGGGGAATACGGCTCATCAGCTTAACGTCAAAGGCTATTATGTTGAGTTCGATCAGCTTGGATCCGGCGTCAAACGTGTCACGGGAACAACCAAAACCGCGGCCGTGCGGTTTAATCTGCTTGATGTGACGAGCACCAATATGCAGTCCAGAGTGTTGCATGGATCGACTTATGAGACGACGCTGAAACCGAACGATGGCCGTCAACTCGATGCCGCGTCGCTGAAGGTGACAGTAGGCGGCAAGTCACTAAAGCGCGGGGGTGAAGACTCGGAGAGATTCACATTCAATGGCGGGAACGGCCACTTGCGAATTCCCGCCGGGAATGTGGACGGAGATGTGGTAATCACGGCGTACGCGAAGCGGTTCGTGGATCTTCAAGAGAGGTGGACTTCCGAGACGCTGGTGCGTTTGCAGGTGGAGTATGGCGGAATATTGGATGTGACCTTGTTGGACAATAGAGTCGGGGTCAAGGGCGGCTACAAGCTTGTCGGCTATGAGATGACCGATGGAGCTAAGTGGGACTTCTCCACACCCGTGACCAAAGACTTGGTGTTGAGGCCGATTTGGGAACTCTACCCGCCTGTGGTGTCGGTTTTGCCGATATCTCCGCGTTTGGAACGAGCCAATGCGACTGTGATGTTGCACGCTTCATCGCAGGTGGATATGGTGCCGAACGCGACGTTCACGTACCAGTGGAGCAAAGATGGTGAGCAGCTTAACGATGGCGCCAATGGTGTGTTGGCGGTGAGAGAACCGGGCACGTATCTGGTTCGTGTCACGGCCACGGATCCGGCCACTGGTCTTACGTCTCAGGCGGAAACGTCGGTCAAGGTGCTCGGGCCTCGTCAGCATACGGTCACGCTGCAAGGCAAAGGCGGGTTCTCGTCGCTCAAGCAGCAGTTCCCGGTGACCAACGGCGACAAGCTGAGCAAGAATAATTTGGATATGAGGGCCGCTCAAAAGGGCTATATGGTTGTCGGATACACCAAGACCGATGGCTCACAGTGGCCGTTCGACGCCGAGGTGCTTGGCAATCTGACTTTGTATCCGCAGTACAAGATGATCGCGCCGATGGTGACGGCGACGGCGGAGCCGACGAAGCTCACATCGGTGGGTGACAAGTCCACACTCACTGCGCAGGCGACTTCGCAGGTGGACGGTGCGGTGTTCACATACCAGTGGCTCAAGGGCGGCAAGCCGATCAAGGGTGCGACGGGCAAGAGCCATCGAACCGGCGAGCCGGGTGACTACACGGTCGAGGTGACGGTGATGGATCCGAGGACGAACATGTCGGCAAAGGGCATGGCGTCGGTGACACTGGCCGCGCCCGACAAGCACAAGGTGACGGTTGCGGAGCGCGATGGCTCGAAGGTGTATATGACACTCGAAGTGCCAAATGGCGGTCTGTTGGATGTGTTGGCGTTGATTACCATCACTCGGGACGGTCAGGCGCCGATTGGTTGGACGAAGGCGGACGGCAGCAAGTTCGACCCGGTCAAGGACAGGATTACGTCGCCCCTGACCATCAGCCCGGAGTGGAAGCCGGTCAAGATGGATGTCAAGCCGACTAAGCCTGCCAAGCCGACCGAGCCGACCAAGCCTGCCAAGCCGACTAAGCCAGCCGCGAGAGCGCCGCTGGCCGACACCGGCCTTGCCGTGGCCGCACCGACTGCGGCGTTGGTGCTCCTGCTGTCCGTCGCGGGCACCTTGGCAGTGCTCCGACGCCGACATGACAGGTAATTAAACCAGCAAGTGGACTTGCCGCGCCAATACTGCGGCAAGTCCCAACGCCCGCCGCGCACCAAACTCGCGCGGCGGGCGTTGCTGTACAATAAGCCGGTTGGAACAGCGTCGCTATTAGAGGTTAAACGGTATGGCATCGGAATTCTGGCTGATCGCCGGCTTGGGCAATCCGGGGAGCAAATACGAGGGCACTCGGCACAATATGGGCTTTATGACGGCGGACGTGCTGGCGCAACGATGGCAAGTCAATTTTTCCGACCACAAAGGCCTTGCCCTGTTGGGCAAAGGCATGATGAGCCTTGAGGGGCGTACCCAGAAGTTCTTTCTGGCCAAACCGCTGACCTATATGAACGATTCCGGCAACGCCGTCGCCTCGATTTGCGCATATTATCAAATCGAACCCGATCATGTCATCGTCATTCATGACGACATGGATCTCGATTTCGGCCGCATCAAGGTCAAAGCCGGTGGCTCGGCCGGCGGTCACAACGGCATCAAATCCATCGACAGGTCACTGAACACCCCGAAATACGCTCGCGTGCGCATGGGAGTGGGGCACGCCCAACGCGGCCATGACAACACGATCAACTGGGTGCTGGGCGGGTTCGGCCCGGATCAGCGCAAGCAACTGCCGGACTTTCTGGCGGACGGTGCCGATGCCACCGAAGACATCATGTTCGCCGGTCTTGCCAAAACCCAGGAGAAGTTCAATGGCCGCTGACGTGCGCGCCGTGACGAGTGCCGGTGACGGCAGTCTTGCCGGGCTGATCGAATCCCTGCGCGCCGACCCCGCGTTCCATGCGGTGGCTGCCGGCGAGGTCACGCCGCCCGAAGATGTGAACGCCTCGCTGGTTGTCGGCGCTCCGCCCGGCATCCGTCCGGCCTTGGCCGCAGCCATTGCAGGCTCCGGCAAACCGGTGGTGATGGTCGTCGCGTCGAGCCGCGAAGCCGAGGAAACCGTGGGCGCATTGCGTTCGTGGTACAACGGCGATCCAAATGACATCGCGCAACTCGAGGCATGGGAGACCTTGCCGCACGAGCGTTTGAGCCCCCGAGCCGACACAGTTGCCAGCCGTATGGCCGTGTTCCGCCGACTCAAGCACCCCAACGCCGGCAATCCGATGTTCGGCCCCATTCGCCTCCTCGTCATGCCGGTGCGCTCGCTCATCCAGCCGGTCGTCGCCGGCCTTGCCGACGTCGAACCGCTGGTGTTCACGTCGGGGCAGGAGTTGCCGCTCGACAAGGCGGTGTCGCGTCTGGTCGAGCACGCATACACCCGCGTCGAACTGGTGATGAACCGCGGCGAATTCGCGGTGCGCGGCGGCATCCTCGACGTGTTCCCTCCCACCGCGCCGCACCCAGTGCGCATCGAGTTCTTCGGTGACGAAATAGACGCCATCAAGGAGTTCCACGCTTCCGACCAGCGCACATACGGCGACGCCATCGCAACCATTTGGGCCACGCCCTGCCGTGAACTGCAACTGACACCCGCGGTGCGCGAGCGTGCCAAAGGCCTCATCGGTTCGATTCCGAACGCCGAAGACATGCTCGAATCCATTGCCAACGCCATCCCCGTCGAAGGCATGGAATCGCTGATGCCCGCGCTGGTGAGCGATATGGAACCGGTGGCCGGCATGTTGCCGGACAACGCGACCGTGATGCTGTGCGACCCGGAGAAACTGCGCCGTGCCGCCGCGGATTTGGCGAAAACGGCGAACGAGTTCCTTGCCGCCAGCTGGCATGTCGCGGCCTCAGGCCACGGTGGCGCGCCGATTAGTTTCGATCAGGCCAGCTTCTTTGATTTCGACGAGACGGTGAGTGCGTTGGGATATTCCCATCGTGAGGTGATGTCGCTTACCGATTTCGGTGTGGACGACAGCCGCCCCGGTCGCGTGCGCATCGCGGCACAGGCCCCGGCTGCGTTCCGCGGCGATGAAACCAAAGCTGCGGCGGGCATCGAAGGCCTTATCGCCGAAGGCTATGAGCTGACCGTCACCGCACCCGCGCAAGGCACGCTCGCCCGCTTGAAGCGCGTAATCAACGAAACCGGCATCACGCGTTTCACGGCCATTTGCTCGCGCAGCCTCGATGGCTTCGTCGATGCCCCCGCGAAAATCGCATTGCTCACCGAGCGCGACATCACCGGGCGCGCCAGTGCCGCAGATCAGGCCAAAACGCCGAAACGCCGCCGCAAAGCCATCGATCTGATGGAACTGAAATCCGGCGATTACGTCGTGCATGAGCAGCATGGCATTGGCCGCTTCGTCGAAATGCGCCAACGCGCCATCGGTACCGGAGCGAACAAAACCACGCGCGAATACCTTGTCATCGAATATGCCCCCTCCAAGCGCGGCGCTCCGACCGACAAACTGTTCATCCCCACCGACCAGCTCGACCAGGTGAGCAAATACATCGGCACCGAAGCCCCCAAACTCAACAAGCTCGGCGGCTCCGACTGGGCCGCCACCAAAGCCAAGGCGCGCAAGCATGTGCGTGAAATCGCCGACGACTTGGTCAAACTGTATTCGGCCCGCCAGCGCACGCCCGGCTTCGCCTTCAGCCCCGACACCCCGTGGCAGAAGGAGCTTGAGGACGCCTTCCCATATCAGGAAACCGCCGACCAGCTCACCACCATCGACGAGGTGAAGGCTGATATGCAACAGCCGCGCCCGATGGATCGCCTGATCTGCGGCGATGTGGGCTTCGGCAAAACGGAGATCGCCGTGCGCGCCGCGTTTAAAGCGGTGCAGGACGGCAAACAGGTGGCCGTGCTCGTGCCCACCACGCTGCTCGTCCAGCAGCATTTCGAGACGTTCACCGAGCGCTATGAGGGCTTCCCTGTCAATGTGGCCGCGATGAGCCGCTTCCAGAAACCCAAGGAAATCGAAGGAACCATCGCCTCCCTTGCCTCCGGCGAGGTCGACATTGTGATTGGCACGCACAAGCTGCTCAATCCGAAGATTAAGTTCAAGGATCTGGGGCTGGTGATTATCGACGAGGAGCAGCGTTTCGGTGTCGAGCATAAGGAGACGCTCAAAGCCCTGCGCACCAACGTTGACGTGCTGAGCCTGTCGGCCACGCCCATCCCGCGCACGCTGGAGATGGCGGTCACCGGCATTCGCGAGATGTCCACGCTCGCCACCCCGCCCGAGGATCGCCTGCCCGTGCTCACGTATGTGGGTGCCTACGAGGACGCGCAAGTGGCCGCCGCCGTGCGCCGCGAGCTGTTGCGCGGCGGGCAGGTGTTCTATGTGCACAACCGCGTCGAGGATATCTCGCGTATCGCCGAGAACATCCACACGCTGGTTCCCGAAGCACATGTCGGCATCGCGCACGGCAAGATGGCCGAGAGGCAGCTCGATCAGGTCATTCGCGATTTCTGGCATCGTGACATCGATGTGCTGGTGTGCACCACCATCATTGAGACGGGCTTGGATATTTCGAACGCGAACACGCTGATCGTCGACCATGCGGATCGATTCGGCTTGAGTCAGCTGCACCAGTTGCGTGGGCGCGTCGGCCGCGGCCGTGAGCGCGCTTACGCCTATTTCCTCTACGACCCATCCAAACCGATGACCCAGCAGTCGCACGACAGGCTCGCCACCATCGCGCAAAACACCGCGCTCGGCTCCGGCTTCGACGTGGCGATGAAGGACTTGGAGCTGCGCGGCACCGGCAACCTGCTGGGTGACGAGCAGTCCGGCCATATCGAGGGTGTTGGTTTCGACCTGTATGTGCGCATGGTGTCCGAGGCGGTCGAGGCTTACAAGGAGCCAGGCAAGCCGGCCGAACCCGTGGCCGTATCGGTGGATTTGCCCATTGAAGCCTGTATTCCGGTCGATTACATCGATTCCGACAAGTTGCGTCTTGAGGCTTATCGCAAGCTCGCCGCCGCGCGCTGCGAAGAGGATTTAAGCGAGTTGCGTGACGAGTTGAAGGATCGCTATGGCGAGCCGCCCAAGCAATTCGAGGCGCTGTTCGATGTGGCGCGGCTGAAGTTCAAGGCGCGCAAGGTGGGTGTCAGTGAGATTCTGTGCCAGTCGAACCGCGTGCGCATTGGTCGCATCGATCCGCCCGAATCGGTGCAAATGCGCATGTCGAGAATCTACAAGGGTGCGCAATATCGCCCGGTGACGCATCAGCTGATCGTGCCCGCGCCGTTCGCCGGCTCGCTTGGCGGCGAGCCCATGAGCGGCGATCAGGTGGTGTTGTGGGTCAGTCAGTTGCTTGATGACCTTGCGTGGAAGCCGGCAGCTCAGCGATAAAAACGTGCTGTGAGCGCTAACAACACGAAGCACCCAACCGTCCATCAATACCACTATTCTTGGCAATGACATCACAACCTAACGTGTTTAAGGAGTAGTTGTGGCAGCAATTGAAAGCGTGTACGCGCGTCAGATTCTCGATTCCCGTGGCAACCCGACCGTTGAAGTCTATCTGCAGACCGAAGACGGCGCTCTGGGCAAGGGCTTGGTTCCCTCCGGCGCCTCCACCGGCGAAGCCGAGGCTTGGGAGCGTCGCGACGGCGACAAGTCCGTGTACATGGGCAAGGGCGTGCTCGATGCCGTCAAGGCCGTCAACGAGGAGATCGCCCCGAAGATCATCGGCATGGACGCCGCTGATCAGCGTGCCCTCGACGATCTGATGATCGAGCTCGACGGCACCCCGAACAAGGGCCGTCTGGGCGCCAACGCCATCCTCGGTGTGTCCCTCGCCGCTCTGTACGCTTCGGCCGAATCCGCCGAAATGCCGCTGTATCGTTACATCGGCGGCACCAACGGCCACATCCTGCCGGTGCCGAACATGAACATCATGAACGGTGGCGCGCACGCTGATTTCGCCACCGACATCCAGGAATACATGATTTCCCCGTACGGCTTCGAGACCTACTCCGAGGCCCTGCGTGCCGGCGTCGAGGTGTACCACACCCTGAAGAACGTCCTGAAGAAGGAAGGCCTGGCCACCGGCCTCGGCGACGAGGGCGGCTTCGCCCCGAAGATGAAGTCCAACAAGGACTCCCTGAACTACATCATGGACGCCATCTCCGCCGCCGGCTACGAGCCGGGCAAGCAGATCGGCATCTCCCTGGACGTGGCCTCCTCCGAGTTCTACAACAAGGAAACCGGCAAGTATCACTTCGAGGGCGACGACCGCGACGCCAGCTACATGCTCGACTTCTATGAGAACCTCGTCAACGAATACCCGATCGTCTCCATCGAGGATCCGTTCCAGGAAGAAGGCTGGGACGACTGGGCGGCCATCACCGCCAAGCTCGGCGACCGTCTGCAGTTCGTCGGCGACGACCTGCTGGTCACCAACCCGAAGCGTCTGGCCAAGGGCATCGAGCTGGGTGCCGCGAACTCCCTGCTCGTCAAGCTCAACCAGATCGGCACCGTCACCGAGACCCTCGACGCCATCGAGCTGGCCACCAAGAACGGCTTCACCTCCATGGTGTCCCACCGTTCCGGTGAGACGCCCGACACCACCATCTCCGACTTGGCCGTCGCCAAGAACACCGGCCAGATCAAGACCGGTGCCCCGGCTCGTGGCGAGCGCGTCGCCAAGTACAACCGCCTGCTGGAGATCGAGGAGGAGCTTGGCTCCACCGCTCAGTATGCCGGCTACAGCGCGTTCAAGGCCTGCAAGAAGTACATGGCCAAGTGATATCCCGCGCTTGAAAGCGCGTGACAGTCATGACGATAAGGGTGAAGGACTCTTCGGGGTTCCTTCACCCTTTGCTTTATGTTGCTTTACGTTGCTTTGCTGCGTGAGTCCGTCGAACGTGACGGGTAGTTTGGTGAGCATGAGCACACGGGATCGCAAAGCAACTCGCGGAGAGGAGAAGACTCCACCCAAGCGTTCCATTAATTCGGGGCCGATCGCGTTTTTCGTATCCCTGTTCATCGTTGCAGTCGGCGTCATTCAGCTTGTTTCCACGCTCAACGTCTATGCGGCCGATTTGTCTCATCTCAATAGTCTCAAGCGCCAGGAAGCCGCTCTGATCGCCCAGAAACAGGAGCTGGAGAACGACATCTCCCGTTGGGACGATACGTCTTATGTGGCAGCGCAGGCCCGCGACCGTCTCGGTTTCGTGTTCCCCGGCGAGCAGTCCGTGCATGTGCTCAACCCGCAAGCCGTCACTGGCGAGGAAGCGGAACAGCAGGAGAGCAGCTCGGGGTCTTCAACCCAATCGAAACAGCTGCCGTGGTACAGCGAACTGTCATACTCCTTCAAAGAAGCCGATCAGGAGGATGACAAGCAAACCGATTCAGCCGATCAGCAACAGAGCGATACACAAGACGACAAGCAGGAAAGCAATCAGGAGAACAAGCAGTGACCGATCCCATCCAGCTGGCCCAACACCTTCTCGCCTCACCGCTCGATGCGCGCGATATCGCCATTGTGGAACGTCAGTTGGGCAGATATCCGCGCGGCATGGTTGCGGTCGGTGCCCGTTGCGCATGCGGGCGTCCACTCGCCGTCGTCACGAGGCCCTTGCTGCCGGGCGGCGTGCCGTTTCCCACCACCTGCTATCTGACCAGCCCCGAGGCGGTGAAGGCGGCTTCGCATGTCGAAGCGGAGGGCACGATGCGCGAATATGGCGCATTGGTCGAGAACGATGCCGAAACGAAAGCGGCTTATGAGCGCGCGCATCAGCTTTATCTTGAGTTCCGTCACGCCGTGGCCGCGCAACTGGGGGACAGCGAGGAGCATATCGAGGGCACGTCCGCCGGTGGAATGCCCACTCGCGTCAAGTGTCTGCATGCGCTGGTCGCGCAGTCGCTGGTGATGGGGTCGGGCACGAACCCAATTGGCGATATGGTGCTTGAACGGGTGAAAGACGAGTTCAGCCCCACGCTCTGTCGTTGTAGTGTGGACTGGCCGGAGCAAAGTGAGCCGGAACAAAGCGAAGAGGACGAGAGGCAATGAGCAAAGCAGTCACCGTCGCCGGCATCGATTGCGGCACCAATTCCATCCGATTGAAAGTGGCTCGCGTCGACGAGCAGGGCATGAGTGAGATTGTGCCGCGTCAGTTGCGTGTGATTCGCCTCGGGCAGGGTGTGGACAAAACCCACCGTTTCGCCGACGAAGCGCTTGAACGCGCCTACGCTGCGGCGCGCGAGTTTGCCGACATTCTTGCACAGCACCCAGTGGATGATTTGCGCTTCGTGGCCACTTCCGCCACCCGTGACGCCGAGAACCGCGAGGAATTCGAGAGCGGCATCGAGAGCATTCTCGGCGTGCGCCCCGAGGTCATCGACGGCGCCGAAGAGGCGGATTTGAGCTTTCTTGGCGCGACCAGCGTGGTCGACCGCAGCGCTTTGAAACCCCCCTATCTGGTGGTCGATCTTGGCGGTGGGTCGACCGAACTGGTGCTTGGTGGCGATGGGCAGAACGCCCCCGCCGGGCAGGTGCAGGCCGCGTTTTCAATGAACGTCGGCTCCGTGCGCATGACCGAACGTCATTTAAAAACCGACCCGCCTACCGAAGATGAAATCGCGCGTGCCATCGAGGACATCGACGCGCACATCGACGAGGCGTTCCGCACGGTTCCGGCTGGGCGCGCACGCACAATCATCGGCGTGTCCGGCACCGTGACCACGATGACCGCGCTGGCATTGGGATTGACCGAATACGACCACCGGGCCGTCGACGGATATCGCCTGCCCGTGAGCGAGGCGTACGCAGTGGATGACAAGTTCCTGCGCATGAGCCGCGCCGAACGCCGCACATACAAAACCATCCACCCCGGGCGCGTCGACGTAGTGGGCGGCGGTGCTGTGGTGTGGAATCGTGTGCTGGCCAAGGTCAGTCAGGCCGCTCAGGCTGATCATGGTGAGGGTATTGATTCGTTCGTGGCCAGCGAACACGGTCTGCTTGACGGCATCGTGCTCGATTACGGTCGTCGTCTCTTGACCTCTTGATAACGTACAATGGCAATCGGCTGGTTGTGCCGGCCGCAAGCCTCCGTGGCGAAATTGGTATACGCAGCTGACTTAAAATCAGCCGCTTCGGCTTACGGGTTCGAGTCCCGTCGGAGGCACATTTCGCACCCACTGGAAACAGTGGGTTTTCTCTTTGTTTTCTGGGGTTTGCCTTGCCTTATTTTCCGCTGATTGCTTGCATTTTCCCCACGTTCCTCGAAACAATGCGGGCAAAATGCGGGCAAAATGTGGGCAAAATAAAAGATTGGCCTTGCGAGGGGGACGCAAGGCCAATCAGGGTGTCGTCACATCACCGTGTTAAGGAGATGGGCGACGAGTCATTATCAGTGCTTCTTGGTGCGACGGATGATGATCACGGCGGCCATTCCCGCAATGACGCACAGCAGGCTTATCGCCGCAATCCACGCGATGGTGCTTCCGGTCTCAGCCAAGGTGCTCTCGGACTTGCCTGTATCGGCAGACGACTTGGTCGTGGACTTGGCCGTGGACTCGGGCTTGGTCGTGCTGGATGACTTGTCCGTATCGGACGGTTCGTCTGTATTGGAGGGCTTGTCGGTATCGGACGGTTCGTCTGTATTGGAGGGCTTGTCGGTATCGGACGGTTCGTCTGTGTCGGACGGCTTGTCGGTATCGGACGGTTCGTCTGTGTCGGACGGCTTGTCGGTATCGGACGGTTCGTCCGTGTCAGACGGTTCGTCCGTGTCAGACGGTTCGTCCGTATCGGACGGCTTGTCCGTGTCAGACGGCTCGTCCGCAGGCTTATCCTCATCGGGTGAACTGTCCTCCACCAACGTATTGGTCACGACGAAGCCGCTCTCGGCATCGCCCGACACCTTCGAGGAATACCCCTCGATGGCCCGTTCCTTCACGGTGTAGGCGATCTTGGCGCCATCATCGTCGTATTCAGCCAAGTCCGCGAAAGCGCCCTTCCAGTCGTTGTCGGCGCTCAAAGTCACGCTCTTGCCGGTCTCCTCGCCGTTGGCGAGCAGATCGATCACTGCCTTGTCCGAAGCCTTGCCGACCCACTTCTTGCTCACGGCCACCTCAGTTTTGACGGTGGTGTTGTTGAAGGAGATGGCGTCAACAACCGAGTCGTTCTTGGTAATCGTCGGTATGCATTCGAACTGTAGGTCGTTGTCCTCGTCAATCGGGGTCACCGTCACCGTATAGACGGAATTATCGAGCGTATAGCCGTTGAGCTTCTGATTCGTCGACTCACGCACGGTGTAAATGAACGTCTTGCCGCTGTCACCCTCGCCGTAGTCAATCTGGTCGAAGGAGATGGTTCCGTCTTCGCCGTTCTGCTTCGTCTGCAGAATCTTGCCGCTCTCATCCAGCAGCTCGAAGTCGAAGGTGCGGTTGCCGGGAGCTTCGCCGTCAACGCTCTTGCGGGCGGTCAGCGTCAGCGAGCCGTCAGCCTTCTTGGTTTTGACGGTGTTGCCGCCAACGGTGTTGGAGACGGTCTGCCCCACCTTCACCTTGCTGAAATCCGTCACGATGGTGACGTCCTGCTTCATGGAGGCCGGGATCGCCTTCTTGTTGGTGATGTGCACGGCATTGGTGGCTTGGTCGTAGCTCAGCGAGAAGTAGTCGGAGCCATAGGAATCCATATACGTGACATCGGAATCAAGCTCGTCCGTAAGGTTGATCTCGCCCGCAGCGAACTCCTGATCATTCTCGAACGAAATCGTATAGGTCACGGTCTGGTCGCTGGGATCATTGGTGACTTTGGTCTTGTCGACGCTCTTGTAGCCCAGCGAGGCGCTGTATCCGGACATGGGCTTGACTGTGAAAGTGGAGGCTTCCACATCCTTGATCGCGGAGGAGCCGTATTCGATCTTGGCGGTGTTCTTAATGGCGGCCTTGGTTCCCTTGGGGATGGTTACCGAGTATTGCACGCGGTAATACTTCGTGCCGTCCAGCATGTTGCTGAAGTTGAAGGAGAGATCATTACCGTTCACCGTGGAGATTTTGGCGACTTCCTCCTGGGAGAGTTCAGGGCCACCTGTATTATCCGGGTTGACGGTCAGAATGCGAATGGAAGAGGGGACGACCGTTGCCGCCTCGGGGACGGAGTCGGTCACCGTGACGTCTTGTATCTGGGAAAGTCGCGGATTCACCGCAATGGCATAGTTGATGGTCACGTCTTGATCGGGATTGTATACGCCAGTTTCCGAGGTATCTTGCTGGTACCCTTGACCGTCATGCGCCCATTTGACGATTGCGCGATACTCCTTCGTCGGCCCGGTGTCGTGGCGTCCGGCACCCACCGTGATAGTTTTGGAGGCATTGCCCACGGTGACAGTGGCGGTTGTCGCCGCGTAGGTGTCGTTATTGCCGAACGCGGAGATGGAGAACGATCCCGAGATGCCGTTGATGGCCTTCTCATTGAAGATGAGCCTGTATTTGCCCTGCCCCAAGTCCTGCTTGCCGGAGAACAGCAGGGAGCTGTACGACAGCGACACGTCTTTCAAGGTATCCGGCACGGTGACGTCGATGTAATCGCCGGCATTTATCTTGCCGTGGTCGATGGTGTATTTCACATTGAATGATGCATACTGGAGGTTGGCAACGTAATCCGATTCGGTGGTGATGGTCGGATGGAAATATTGCGATGCATCGGAACCGGCATCCGCGCTATACGCTACGGTGCTCGCCGCTCCCACGCCGAGCATCAGACTGAGCGTGATCAGCGCGCCCAGCAAACAACGCAGTTTGTGTTTCATGGTGTTCCCTCCTCTATCCGCCCAAGGCAGTTCGTGTGGACTTCGGGTCACGGGTGTACCCCGTGCTCTTGTCGACGCGAATTAGTTTTAAGTAAAGTTGGTTTGCGTCTGAGAGTGAAGCCTAGCAACTGTGCAGCGCGAAAACGCCGTTATAACGCCATAAGTGAAGAACGCCACATTTTTGTGCCCGCGTGCGCCTTAACCGTTGCGCTCGTTTTGGACGCGGCGATTAACGACGGGGGTTGACGAGCAGCCCAGTGCGCTCTGATGTGTGTGATGTGGACCTGATGTGGACCCTGAAAAAGGGCAGCTTTGTTGGGGGGGGGAGTATTTTTGGCGCTAAGCGTCTCCGTGTGGCGGTTTGTTTGTGGTTGTTCCCTGTTGCGTGGGGTCGTGTCCCCCATCCCTGCTCGGGGTTGGGGTGTTAAGGTTTTCCGCTTGCTCGAGGAAGTGCGGGCGGAATTATCGAGAGGAGTTTGAAATGATGAGAAGTGTAGCAACTAAGGCGCGGCCCGTGCGCCGCGGGGCGCTTGCAAGGTTGCTGGCGGGCCTGCTGGCCATGGCCCTGATGGCCGTGCTGTGTCCCGCGGGCGCCATCCCCGCCCAAGCCGCCGGGACGGATCCCACACTGCGCGTGGCCACCGATAGGGACGGCCGCCCCAGGGAAGGCGTTATCCTTGGTTCCGGCATCGACAAGGCCAAGGTCCGCACGATCACGTTGAAGAACAGCAAGCCCACGGGTACGAAATGCTGGGATGCCGGCCGGCCTGAAGGATCCGTGACTGGCTGCGCGACCGCGAGCGCCGAGGCTTCCGGCATGTATGACGTGGTGTACGGCGCTGACGGTGTGTACCCCAAATTCCCGATCGAGTCGGACCGCCTGTTCTCGGGGCTGGCTTCCCGCTTCAGCGGGCTTGTTTCCATCAAGGGCCTCGATCGGATAGACACGTCGAACGTGTACAACATGGAGGCCATGTTCGCGGGTTGTTCGTCGTTGACCGGGTTGGACCTGTCGAACTGGAACACGTCGAACGTGACGAACATGTACAGCATGTTCCAGGGTTGTTCGTCGTTGACCGGGTTGGACCTGTCGAACTGGAACACGTCGAAGGTGAGGGGCAGTACCAACACGCTCTACATGTTTGAGGGTGTTTCCAAGCTTGTGGAGTTGCGTTTGGGTGCGGGGGTCACTTTGAGTCTTTCCGATTGCGGTCTTGGTTCGCCTGATGCTTCGGCGTCGCGGGCGGGGTATGTGAATGTTTCCCCCTTGTGGCGTGATGCGAGCTCGGGTGTCGAGTATGCGACGGCGAATATCCCGTCGAAGCGTGCCGGGACGTATACGGCGTTCAGGCCGGCGAGTGAGGCCGGCCGGTTGACCCGTCTGTCGGGCGATACGCGGTATGACACGATGGGCAAGGTCGTCTCCCAGGCGTACCCGGACACGGCGGGCACGGTGATTGTGGCCAGTGGCGCGAACTACCCCGACGCCCTGTCCGCTTCCGGTTTGTCTGGCGTGTTGGATGCTCCGATTGTGTTGACTGATCCGAATGCCCTGTCTTCGCAGGCCGTCGCGCAGATCAAGCGTTTGAATCCGTTTAAGGTCATTATCGTGGGTGGTGTGAACGCGGTGTCCGGGAACGTGGAGTCGCAGTTGAAGTCGTACGTGAGAACGGTGGAGCGTCAGGGCGGCGAGACCCGTTATGACACGTCGTACTTGTTGTACGAGCTCGGCGGCTGGAGGGGCCGGGGCGATTATGATACCGCGATTGTGGCGTCGGGTGCGGGTTATGCGGATGCGTTGAGTGTGAGTTCGTATGCGTATGCGAGCGAGGTGCCGGTGTTCCTGTGCGATCCGGACGCCGGTTTGACCGCCGCGCAGCGCACCGCGCTGGCCAGGTTCGAGCGTGTGATTGTGGTCGGTGGTGTGAACGCTGTGCCCGACAGGCACGTGTCCGGTTTGCCGGGTGTGATTCGTCTGGCCGGCCAGACGCGTTACGAGACGAGCGTGGCTTTGGCCAAGTGGACGCAGAGCAACGGCCTGGGCATGAACGGCGTGGTGTACGCGCGCGGCGACGATTATCCCGACGCGCTCGTCTCCGGTCCATTGGCCGGCCGCAACAAGGCCCCGGTGCTGTTGGTGTCCGATGCCAAGGGCCCCGCGGTGTCCTACTCGAAGGGTTTCAAGGGCAAGGTGAGCACGGCCTACGTTGTCGGTGGATCCGCGGCTGTGAGCGCGGCCACCGCCAACGCCCTGGCCGACGCCCTGGGCGTCCGTCGCCCGTAAGGGCCGGGCTTTGCCCGGGCCCCCGCTGTTACGAAGAGCCCTGTGAGTTCTTCGTAGCAGCGGGGCCTAGCCCTCTTTGTCATTTCGACCGGAGGCCATCAGGCCGGAGTGGAGAAATCTTTCGGGTAACGCCATAACTCCGCAAAGCAAGATTTCTCCGCTCGCTGCGTTCGGTCGAAATGACAATAACCGGGGTGGCCTCGCTCGAAATGACAATAACCGAAAAGGGTCGGTCGTCCTGACGAGCCCCAACGCCTCCTGACGGAACCCCTCATCGTAACGCCTCACTTGATTCCTCATACGAACGAACGCACCTTCAATCATTGGCCCGAATTTCCCCAGCCCAACAAACGGGGTGCAGTTCAACCGCGCTGTGCGTCAGTGGTTCTCCTCGATCCTGCGAAATCTGAATAAAGTGCGCATTGTATAGTTCTGCGTGCAAATTAACTCTGCGTTTTATATAGCAATCAGGCAAAATTAACTCCGCGCATTGTATAGTTATTGCCGCAAAATTCATTGCGCTTTATATATGGTTTATGTATAGTGGAACCGGCAAACACCAGCTAACTCCTGTTGTTCCAACGAAAAGGGATCGAGAACATGGGTACGAAAACTTTCCTAAAGTCAGATGATTCCAGAGCTGCGAAAACCTCCGGGGCAAAAACCGATCGGCCCTTCAAAAGGAAAATCTACTCAAAGCTTTTGGACTGGAAGGATAGGGCGAGTCACGAAAAAGCCTTAATGATCGAGGGCGCGAGACGAATTGGCAAATCAACCATAGCCGAAGAGTTTGCAAAAAATGAATACAGAAGCTACATTCTGATTGATTTCAACGATGCCAGCGACACCGTCCGCAACGCCTTCAATAGCCACTTGGGCGACTTGGATACCTTCTTCATGATTCTGGGCACGGAATACAACACTCCTCTGCACCCCAACGAATCAGTCATCATCTTTGACGAAGTCCAACAATTTCCCAAAGCCCGTCAATCCATCAAAAAACTCGTGAAGGATGGCAGGTTTGACTACATTGAAACAGGCTCGCTCATATCGATAAAGGAAAACGTCAAAGACATAACCATTCCCTCGGAAGAGCGGGGAATAAAAATGTACCCGATGGATTTCGAAGAGTTCTGCTGGGCATTGGGCGAAAAGACCATGATCGAATACATAAAGCAATGTTTTGAGGATAAAAAGCCTCTTGAAGAAGGGCTTCACCACAAAGCAATGCTGCTGTTCAAGCAATACATGCTGGTTGGAGGCATGCCTAAAGTCGTTTCACAATATGTTGACAACGGCAGGTCGTTTATCGCTGCCGATGAGGAAAAAAGAGACATCCTGACCCTTTACAAAAACGATATTTCCAAAATCGACGCTAAATACCGGGCAAAGGTGTCGTCGATTTTTGAGCAGATTCCGTCTTTTCTCTCCCAGCACGAAAAGCGGGTGCGTTTATCGAACATACAGAAGAACTCGACTTATCCGATGTATCAGGACACTTTCTACTGGCTTGGCGATTCGATGATTGCAAACGAATGCTTCAACTGCAATGACCCGAATGTCGGTCTTTCCTTGAATGAAGAGCGAACAAGCATCAAATGCTACATGGGTGACACGGGGCTGCTTGTCAGCCATGCTTTTAGCGAAAATGAAATCGCAGATGGTGAGCTTTACAGACAGATACTGCGCGACAATTTATCGATAAACGAGGGGATGCTGTTTGAGAACGTGATTGCCCAAAGCCTTGCTTGTAACGGCTATTCGCTGTTTTTTTACACTAAGTACAATGAGGCAAAACATCGTGCCGATATCGAAATCGACTTCATCATTTCCAATGGAAGCAAGACCAAGCCAAAGATCTTCCCGATTGAGGTTAAATCTACGAAGCGGTACACGACGACATCACTGAACAAATTTGCGGAGATCTACCATCAAAGAATTGGAAAATCGTATGTCATTCACACGAAGAATTTTGTCGAAAAGGAGGGGGTTGTTTGTTTGCCGGCATATATGGCATTCCTGCTTTGAGGAGTCTGTTCGCCCGACGCCAGCATGCGCGAAGCCAGCCGACGGGCGCCGCACTGTCCGAGGGTTGCATGAAACAAAGGCCGCGTAGTCTGTCTCACGATTGTTGACATGACGACATACGCAAACGTATAAGGAGCGACATGACCTCCAAATGGACCCAAGTGGATAGGGACAGCGAAGCAAACGTGCCGACCATGCTCGCCCAAGCCATCATCATCGGCACGGTGCTGGGCGTCGGAGCCATCTGCTGTTGCGGTTTCTATCTGACGATGATCGGCCGCGTGGTCGCTCTGCTGCCGTGGATGGGCATGGTGACGCTCATTGCCGTGGCGTTTACCTATGTTGTCGGTTTCGCCCTGCTGTGGTGCGCCGAAGCCTATACCGGGCGCATGCGCGAGCGTTTCAAGCCGTTGGCTTACGGGGTGATCGGGCTGATCGGCTACGCGGTGTGGGGCGTCCTCGTGATGACGACGCTGATGAACTCGCTCGACCAGAGACTCAACGGCACGGTGCTCTCAAACGGCAACGTTATCGCGCTCGCCGTCAATTATGCGATATTCGGCTTTCTCGCCTTTGCGCTGGCGAAGATTTATTCGCCGGCGCTCGCTGCAAGGAAAACCCTCGCGTTCACTCTGCTGGGCATTCAGATTGTGCTGGCCGTGATTGGCATCGTCGTCATGGTTATGGTGTTCTCGGCGCTGTATCGTTAGGTTTTCGCGCGCAATCTGCCGTAACGGCGCGAATGGTGATATTCTGGAGCGCATTGCGTGCAGACAGGAGGTTGACATGGCAGATCAGATGCCCGCAGTGAACGCCGAGTTCGGCGATCGTCCGACCATCGAGTTTCCCGCCGATGAGGCGCCGAAGGGGCTCAAAGCCGTCGAATTGGTGGAAGGCGACGGACCGATGGTGCGTCGTGGCGACACCGTCACCGTGAATTACCATGGCGTGGTGTGGGGCGGCGAAGAGCCGTTCGATTCCAGTTTCGATCGCCATCAGCCCGCCAGCTTCGGCATTGGCGTCGGCCAAGTCATCAAGGGCTGGGATCAGACGGTGCCGGGGCATAACGTCGGTTCCCGTCTCGTTGTTTCCATTCCCCCGGAATACGGTTACGGCAGCAGGGGTGTACCACAGGCCGGTATCGCGGGAGATGACACCTTGGTGTTTGTGATAGATATTATTTCCACACGCTGAAACATCGCTTATCATTCGAACTTCAAGCGTCGGTCGGGAACCGGCGCTTTCCAATTGGAAAAGGAGCCATCATGGCCGAGGAAAAGACCATCCTGCTCACGCAGGAAGCATATAACAAGATGACCGAGGAGCTGAAATGGCGCGAAGGCGAATACCGTGACGAGATTCTCGCCAAGGTGTCCGCGGCGCGCGCGGAAGGCGATTTGAGCGAGAACGGTGGCTATCATGCGGCTCGCGAGGCGCAGCGCGTCAATCAGGGGCGCATCGACGAACTCACCGTCAAGCTGCGCAACGCCAAGATTCTCACCGCTCCGCCCGAGGGCAAAGTGGGCGACGGCTCGCTGGTTACGCTGGACATCAACGGTCGCGAGAAGGTGTACGTGCTGGGTGCGCGCGACCTGGCCGTTGCAACCGACCATGAGATCATCAGCCCCGAATCTCCGATCGGAGCCGCCATCTACGGCGCTTCGGTCGGCGACACCGTGAGCTATCAGGCACCCAATGGCCGTGAGATTTCGGTGGTTATCAAGCAATCCAAGCCGCTGAGCGCCTGAAGGCTGGAGCGGCCTTTGCGAACGGCCTGAAGCAACGCACCTTTTTGGGGAACGTTGCTTCAGGCCGTTTTTCGTATGTCTGCTTTTCGTATGTCTGTCTTTTGTAAGCCGGCCGATCAGCCCACTGGCGAAGCCGTCCACAGATTGACGATCACAATGTAGATCGCTACCATGTGGCAGGCATATCCGGCGACGGTGCCGCAATGGAAGATCTCATGGAAGCCGAATACCCTGGGCCAGGGGTCGGGCTTGCGCAGGGCGTAGACGATGGCCCCCGCGATATAGCAAGCGCCGCCGGAACACAGCAACACCACCACGGGGGCACCAGCGACGGGGGAGTTCCAGAACAGCACCATATAAGCCAGACCGTAGATGCCGAAGATGATATAGACCGCTGTATAGAGCCAGCGTGGTGCGTTGATCCAGATGACATGAATGATGATCGCAACGGCTGTGCATACCCACATCGAAATGATGATGACATCGCGCCAGAAAGCATCGAGCGCGAACGACACCGGCGTGTAGGTGCCGGCGATGAGCAGAAAGATGTTCACATGGTCGATGCGGCGCAGCACGTCGGTGGTGCCAGGGCTCCAATCGCCCAAGTGGTAGGCCGCCGAATTGGTGAACAGCACCAGCGAGCTGACCATGAACACAGCGCACGCCCATTTGAGCCCCGCGCCGCGGGCCAGACAGATCAGCACGATGCCGGCGGCCAGCGACAGGGGGGAAGCGACGAGGTGAATCCATCCGCGCATGGCCGGCTTGGGGCGCCCGTGCACGTCGAGGCGGATTTTGCGCTCCATCTGCTCTAAGGTCACGCCCTCGATCTTCGCTGCTTTGATTGTGGCCTTGGCGACAATGCGCTCGGCTTTCGCCTCGGCTTTGAGGCGTACGTCTTCGGCTTTGAGCTGAGCACGGCTGCGCACCGTGTCCGCTTTGGTTTTCAAAGCCTGTTCGCGTGCCAGTGCCGCTTGCTTGCGGATACCATCGCTGTTGTCGGTCATGGCGTTCCTTTCATAGTGGTTACGCAACCGTAACCTACGATACCGTAGGTTACTGGAAAGTCAAATGAAACACGGCTGTGACGCTGCCGAATATCCATATGGACAATCGGAAGCCTTATGATGGTGGGCATGGCCGATTTTTCCGAAATACTCGCGACCCGCCCCGACCTTGACGACAGGGACAGGGAATGGCTGCACCACCTCGTCGCCGACTGGCAGGTGGTGGCCGATTTAAGTTTCGCCGATTTGCTGCTCATCATGCAGGACGGCAACGGGCGTTACGTCGTGGCCGAGCAATGCCGCCCCTCCACGGTGATGACCCTGCGCATCGAAGACATGGTGGGCAAGGTCATGCCCGACGACATGGCCGGCGAACTGGACGTGGCCATGCACTCCGACACGGTGTTCCGCTCCACTGTGTTGCGCGACGTCGGCAAGGCCACGGTGTGCAATGTGTACGCGCCGGTGCGGCACAACGGCAAGACGCTGGGGCTGGTCATACGCGAGACCGATATGGCCACCCGCGAATCGAACGGCCGCTACGAGACGGAAAGCATCAACGCGGGCAAGCGGCTGTATGAGATGATTCCGCGCGGGCAATTCCCCTATTCCGACGCGGTGATGAGCCAGCGTCATATCGCGCGTGTGTCGGACGGTTTCATCATCCTGACCATGGACGGCGTGGTGCGCTACGCTTCGCCGAACGCCATCAGTTGCTTCCGTCGGCTCGGCCTGCTCACCACCATGCAAGGGCACTACCTCAGTGAGCTCGGCGTCGATTTGCTGCACACCGACGATCAGGTCGATGAACAGTTGCCGCTCGTCTTGAGCGGCAAGGCGGCGGTCGATTCGGAAATCAGCACCAATCGTTCCACGGTTTCGGTTCGTTCATTGCCGTTGTGCGACGTGAACGGACGCATCGGCAGTATCGTGCTGTGCCGTGACGTCACCGAGCTGCGCCGCCGGGATCGTGAGCTGCAAACCAAGGACGCCGCGATTTCGGAGATTCATCATCGTGTGAAGAACAACCTGCAGGCGGTGTCGGCGTTGTTGCGTCTTCAGGCGCGCAAGACCGAGTCGGACGAAGTCAAGAAGGAGCTCAAGGAGGCGCAGCGTCGCGTGCAGACCATCGCGATGGTGCACGAGGGCTTAAGTCAGACGGCCGATGAAATCGTCGATTTTGACAAGGTGATCGCTGACCTGCTCAAGATGGCCGTGGACTTGGCCACGATGCGCGATCAACACATCGACATCAACTTTCTCGGCAAGTTCGGCATGATGCCCGCCCAGGACGCCACGCCGCTGTCATTGGTGCTCACCGAGCTGATCACGAACTCCATCGAGCACGGGTTCGAGGGGCGAGGGGATGGCCATATCACCATTTCGGCCGGTCGTTCCGGTTCCAGCCTCAACGTGGTTGTGGAAGACGACGGTGCCGGCCTCGATGCCGAAGAGAATGGGGGGATGGCGCGTTCCTCCGGCTCCGGCTTGGGCACGCAGATCATCAATACCTTCGTGACCAACGATTTCGGCGGGCGCGTCAGATGGGAGCCTCGACGCGAAGGCGGCACGCGCGTCGTGCTCGATATGACGCTGCGTGCCGCCCAGCCCGAATAGTGAATAGTGTCGACGGATATGTCGACATGCCGACATGCTGATATGTCGTTATGTCGATATGCCGATACGCCGTTTGCGTGGACTTAAGAATTAAGGAATAACGCCGTCAGATTTGCATCTGCATGGCTTGGGATCGACGCAGGCGCATGGCCTTGCGCTTGAGCTGGCGACGCTCGTCCTCGCTCAGGCCGCCCCACACACCGTAATCCTGATTCGTGTCGAGCGCGCACTTGAGACATGCGTCAATCACTTTGCAGGTGCGACACACGGCCTTGGCCTCCTCGATCTGCTGATAGGCGGCGCCGGTGTTGCCGACGGGAAAGAACAGTTCGGGATCCTTGTCGCGGCATGCGGCCCTGGCTCGCCAATCAAAAGCACTGCTCATCTCTTTATCCTCTCGGCTAAAATGTGTCTGCTTAACAGATAAGCACGTTCCCCGACGTTTTTCAAGACTTTTTGGCAAAGAAATGGAGGAGACTTCACGAAGCGTGCCCATATGCGCACTGAATCGGCATCGCGCGGGCATGGTCGATAAGCACTGCACGTCCCGGCATCGTCATGTCGTTCGCATCGAACGAAGCCCAGATGTCGCCCGGGATGCCATTCATTTGATCGGTGGCCTGCTCCGAGGTCGGGAACACCACGCGCACCGCGCAGTGCTCGGGAATGCGCACATGGCGGCTGCTTTCCACGGCGAATACCACGCTGATGCTGTGGTCGGCCAGAGCTTGGCGCAGTTGCTCGCACAGCGGGTCCGTGCCGAAGGGGTCGAATAGGGGATCCGCGTCGTCGATCAGCCATATTCGCGGCTGCGCGCAGTTGGTTGGCTGATCGTCTCCATATATATCCATCATGTCGCGCGTGTGGAATCCATCCGTCTCGCGGCTCGTCCAACGCACGGGGACGGGATTCGGTTGCTCCATCAGCCGTTTTGCCAATTCGCTTAACAGCGTGGTTTTGCCGCGTCCGTGCTGACCGATGATGCCGATATTGCCTTGGGCGACGGGCAGTTGCGCCACCCCAAGCGTCACGCCGTTGTCGGCCAGCGCAAAGGGAATGCCGTTGGCGGATGGGGTCGGCGGCAGTCGCTTCACCAGCCGTGGCAGCGGCGGCGAAAACAGAGCGGGGGCGGGCACCGAGCCAAAGTAACGTGCCGCGAACACCGTCGCGTCGACGAGACGGGAAATATGCCGTGTCGTGGCGCAACGCCAAGCTTGGGTGTCCTCGCCGTCGTTGCAGTACACCACGCCGGGCAGAGACGGCGGAATATTGGCCGCCTTGCCCGAGCCGATGATCTCCATCGACTGCATCGCGTCGCGCACTCGCAGGCACAGTCCCAACGTCATATTCGCCTTCATCTCGCCCGACACCTGCCCGACCGGATGCTGGGTGCAGGCAATGACATGCATGCCCAAGGATCGCCCCAACGAGGCAATGCGCACAATGCGGTTCACCAGATCGGGCAACTGGTCACGCAAGGCGTGGAACTCGTCGATGACCACCACCAGCCGCGGCGGGGCGTCCGGCATTGTGTCGATATCCTGCGCTTGGCTGGTTGCGACGAGTTGCTCGCGGCGGCGCAGTTCGCTTTCGAGGGCGTGCAACGCGCGCACGGCGTGCTTCAGGTCGAGGTCACACACATTGCCCACGCAGTGAGGCAGACGCTCCAGCGGACGAAAGGCCGATCCCCCTTTGAAATCAAGAAAGACGAATTGCAGACGTTCCGGTGGGTTGTGGCAGGCAAGGGCCAGGCACCAGCTTTGCAGCAGCACCGATTTGCCCGAGCCGGTGGTGCCCGCCACCAGCGCGTGCGGCCCCTGCTTGGCCAGATCAAGGTGGACCATGCCGTGCGCCCCCATGCCGATGGGCACGCTCAGGCAAGGCGATTGAAGCCAATTGCGCGTCACCGTGCGCCAGGGGAGCGGGTCGTCGTCCATCTTCATCAGATGCTCCAGATTGGTGCAATCGAAGCGGTCGAAGCGCGTTGCGTCGTCGATGGGTGTATGCGATTGCAACTGTGCCGTCACTGGTGCGTCGGTTTTCGTTTCACGCGCACTCCGGGGCAAGGTCAACGCCAGCGAGGCGAGACAGCCGATGAGCGAAGGAACCATCATGGCGGCGAACATCCATTGGCGCAAGATGAGCAGCATGGCCAGCATCACGCATTGGCCGGCCACGGGGGCCGCCATCGAGAGAATCGTCAATCGTTCAAGGCGTCGTTGCTTCATGCCTTCCAGTGTGTGACAGGCTCATGCGCGCAGGCAAGCCGAACGGGGCAATGTGGTCGAAGCCCTCGGCAATCTTCACGATTCCATCAATAATTGCTATTGACTGTTTTCGGCGAGCGTGCCAACGGTGCCGGCGGCATGCGTCCCCGCCGTCAGTTCGCTGAACAGTTGCTTGTTGCGGTTGTCGTCCAGCAGAACCGTCGAGCCGATGCCGGCCCCCTGATAATCGGGGTCCGTCCAATAGACGCTGCCGGTGATGCCATCCTTGCCGGTGGCGTTTTTGAAGGACAGAGCCATTCCAATCAGTGTGGCCGGCGAGGTGTCGTCATCCACCGTGACGGCGCTCAGTGAAGCCTCGGCCACTTTCTTCACCTTCGCGAGGTTGCCCATCACCTCTTTGGAGGAGGCTTTGGAGACGATTGCGCTGATGACCTGCCGTTGACGCGCCGCACGTCCGAAATCCCCCTGCGCATCGGAATATCGCATGCGGGAGAACGCCAGCGCCGTCGCGCCATCCGCAACATGGCAACCGGCCTGCCAGTTCAGTCCCGAATACTCGTCGTCCACCGTCTCGTCGTAGCACAGATCGACTCCGTCGAGGGCATCGACCACCTGCTGCAATCCGCCGAACTTGATTTTGGCGATGTGGTTGATTTTCTGCCCGGTGATCCGCTCCACGACACCCACCAACTGCTGGTTGCTTCGTAACTCGGCCACGGCATTGAGCTTCATGTATTCGTCGTCTTCTTGGACCAGCGAATCGCGGGGGATGGAGATCAGGGAGCTGGAGCCGTTCTTCGGCTTGGTCAGCACCAGAATCGTGTCGGTGCGGAAGCCCGGCGTGTCCTCGGCGGCACCGCCGGTCGTGCCGTCGCGTTCGTCCGAGCCGAGAATCAGCCAGGACGTGGCCGAGGTCTTGGCTTTATCGGTCAGCCAGCCGCTTTCCTTGTTCAGTCGCTCGTCCACCCAGTTCCAAGTGCAGAATACTGCGGCGATCGCCGCGATGAGAAGGGCGGCGATGGCTATGAGCAATCCGCGCACTATGCGCTTCCTCTTGTCGGCCATCGTCTGCCGCGGTGCGGTGGGGGAAGCCAGGGGAGCGGTCCCCCTGGCCATGACTGGTCTTGAGGGCATCGCCTTGTTGGCGGATTTGTTGACGGAACTGTTGGTGGAACTGCGTGCCTGCCGAGAACTCGGCGGCGTGAAACTTTGCGGCGTCGCGCCGGCGCTGCGGGTCGATGGTGTGATGCTGGCAGGCTGCGATGATGCGCCCGCGCCATTCGTGCGGCGACGGGGGGACGGCGTGAAGCTCGGCGGAACCGCGGAATCGGAGGCCTGCCGGCTTCGTTTTCCGGCGGGAACGAAACTGGGAGGAGTATCCCGCGGATCCATACCCTCGTTTTCCTGCGCCATGCCGCCTCCTGTGCGTTACAAAACCTATGCCACTGTTGCATACAACAGCGCATGGGAGGGCATCAACGCCTGTTTTTTCTCATTTCCAGCACATGAGGGGGTGTTATCGGCGTTGCAGGGATCAGCCGTCAGTTCACCGGGCAGGCCACATTGTTGAGATATTGCTCGGATATCCCCATGGTCTGATGCGTGGTGGGGTCGGAGATGATGCCGGTTTCCTCGTCGATGATGCCGCCGGAGGCCTCGTCGATATATTGGCCCGTGCCGTCTTTCAACACACCGTCTGCGACCTTGGTGCCATCCGAGATGTCGGTTGTGGACTGATCGGTGCTCTCGTCGGAAGACGATTGGCTGTCCTGCTGGCCATCCTGCGTGGAAACGGAGCTCTCGCTCTGATCCACGATCGGCTCTCCCGACCTCATCTTGGCCCACAGATCATCCGCGTCGGACGTCCACACCACGCGGTTCGGGTCGCTGGGCGACTGCGTGACCGGCACGGTGCGGGCATACAAATGCGACACGTCGAGATCCTTCAGACTCATCGCAAGACCGGCGAGCGTGGAGGTGTTCGCCAGCCCCTTGGAGATATTGAACGATTTCAATGCGGCTTTCGCCAACTGGTAGAGCTGCCCGGATTGGGTGAGCAGATCCTTGTTGAGCGCCTGTCTGAACAGCTGTTTGATGAGATATTGCTGACGTGTGGTGCGCTGGACGTCCGAACCGTCTCCGGCACCATAGCGCATGCGGGCATATTGCGTGGCCGTCATGCCGTCGAGCTGGTGACGTCCCTTGGTCAGGTCGATGCCTGAATACGCATCCTGCACATCGGCCGGGATACACAGTTCGACGCCGCCGATTGCATCGATCATGGATTGCAGCCCTCCGAAGTCCACGACGATGAAGTTTTGGATATCGAGCCCCGTCAGCGAATTCACAGCATTCACCGTGCAGCTGGCCGCGGAGGAGAGGTCTCCGCCGAGCTGGTAGGCATTGGCGAAGATCGAATTGAACATCACGTTGTATTGGGCGCTCATCGTGCCGCGACTGGTGTTGCAACTGGGGACGCTGACCAGCGAGTCGCGCGGAATGGACATCATGGAGACGTATTTACGATCCGCGGCGATCTGCACCACGATGGTGGTGTCGGCGTTGTGGTTTGCCTCCAATTCGGCGCCGTCTCCGCCGACAGCCGCATTGCTCGCACCTTCGCGCGTATCTTGGCCGATCACCACGAATTCAATCGGTTTGCCGGCGTTCGGGTCAATGATCTGTGTCTGATCGCTCTGACCCTTCTGCGCGATAACGCCGATGGCGCCGTTGGCAATGGCACCATTGATGTCAAGCAGAGTCGCGCCTGCCGCGGTGCCGGCGAAAGCCAGAATTGCCACCAAGGTGAGCGCTATCGCATTGCGCACCCGATGTTGGACGCGGAACGCCGTGCTATGGCGCGGCGCAGCATCGTTCCAGCCATTGATGTTAGGGATGTCGGGCTTGGCTCGTTTCACGCTGACAAACCTTCCTGTGGGGGTCAAACGTTTTGATTGTACGGCATACAGTTGAAAAGAAAGCCGGGTGCGGCTATCGGCTACGGAATTTTCATGAGGTACTAACACATATGCGTAGAAATAAGGGGTAACGACACGGGGGAGCTTGACAAAAGCGAAATCACATGTGTGTAATTATTGATTGGATATTGTGCCGGTCAGACAAGGAGAAGCGCATATGTGGGGCGTCGTCGATGATTCCGTCGAAGAGCCGTCCGACGGGCTATGGGGACTGTTCTCGCCGGACGGAGATGTCTCGTGGCAGCAGAAGGCGCTGTGCTCCCAGACTGATCCGGAAGCCTTTTTCCCTGAGAAGGGCGGCTCCACTCGCGACGCGAAACGCGTATGCGCGCAATGCGAGGTGCGTGAGCAGTGTCTCAATTGGGCCGTCGATCATGATGAACGATTCGGCATCTGGGGTGGCATGAGCGAAAGGGAGCGTCGCCGCTACAAGAAGATGCGCAAGGAGCAGGCTTGAACCGCGATTTGGCCGAACAGAGCGGCGTGCGTCAGATATTGGCTGACGCGTTGTTCGCTCGTCCGTATTCTCACTGCCAGTTCGTGGAGCAATCCGTGGCGGCGGTGGTCACTGTGGAAAGTGACATGCGGTTTTTGCCAGCCACGTTGTCCTCGCTGTTGAGACAGAACGTGTTACCTGGCACCATCGTGATTGCGGATTGCAGCGGGAGGTCAGCGTTCCAAACCTCATTTGAGGTAATACCCACCTCCGCGGCTCCCATGGAGCGTGTTCCCGAAGCGCAGAGAGTCGATGTGCGGGTGTTGCCCGTCAACAGGGCGCGCTCATTCGGCGAAGCCGTTGGCAAGGCGATCGATGCTGCACATCTGGACCTGTCGATAAGCGGCCTGTGGCTGCTGCATGACGACTCCCGTCCAGCCGACGAGTCATGCCTTGAGGAGCTGCTGGAGGCGCGGCGCAATACGCCGGGAGCCTCGTTGCTTGGTGCCAAGCAGCTTGATTGGGAAGGCGAGAGGCTGCACGACGTTGGCGCGTATGCGTATCGGCATCGCGTCGCCACGCTGGTCGTCGACGGCGAACCCGATCAGGAGCAATACGATTCGCGCGCCGATGTGTTTTCGGTCTCTCCTGCGGGCGCGTTGGTGTCGATCGCGACATTGCGCAATGTCGGTGGCATCAACGGTTGGTTTACCTCCTATACCGAATCGGTCGATCTGTGCCGACGCATCTGCCGCGGCGGCGGGCGAGTGGTGGTGGTTGCGCGAGCCCGCATCGCGCATCGTCGCGCCAGATTCGAGGGGGTGCGCACCCGTTTGGGCGAGGCTGTGGACGAAGGCAACCCCGTCAACAATGCGCTGGGCGTATTCGACGCTTGGCAACGCTATCGATATACGGATGTTGCGCGCCTGCGCTGGCCGCTGATGTGGCTGTTGTCGCTTGTCGCCGCCATCGGTTTGGCGCTGTCGCGTTTGGTGAAAAAACAGCCGTATGAGGCATGGTGCGAGCTGTGCATGCCTTGGCGAGCGCTGGCTTCGATTTCCGGCGCGGTGTCGGCGCGCTCGACGGTGGCGAAACAATCGAAACAGTCGAAGATTTCGTCGGCCCAGCTGAGTCTGATAACGGCCAATCGCGGCCAGATCGCCCAGTGGCGTGATCGCGTGCGCGCGTTGCGCAGCCAACGGAACACCGTGTTGCTCAGCCCGCTGGTGCGTTCCCATCTGCGTATGCGTGCCATTCGGCGTTGGGCTTTTGCGGTGCTGATGGGCATCGCGGCCTTCGCTGCGGTGGCTGTGCTGTATTGGCCGCAGCTTCGCGGCTTGTGGGCGGGCGGCTCGCTGTATTCCGCCCAGTGGCTTGCCAGCGGTGCCACCCTCAAACAGTTGGCGCAGGCTGCCAGCACGCAATGGGTTTGGGGCATCGGCACAGGGGTTTCCGCCGCGCCCGCTCCCTGGCTGTGGGTGTTGCTGCTGGCCTCGCTGCTCACGGGCGGCCATGTGTCGGCGGCTTCGGGATTGATGTTCTTCGCCGCCGCTCCGATGAGCGCCCTCGCGTTCTGGGCGCTGGCTGGAATCTTCACCCGTTCCGATGTGGTGCGCGTGTTCACAGGCCTGCTGTGGTTCGCCCTCGGCCTTGCGCTGGGGCTGTATGCCACGGCGAATCTGCCGATGCTGACGGTGATGGTGTTTCTGCCCGCGGCCTTCGCGTTCACTTTCCGTGCGGTGGGGCTGTATCACACGGAGGATCCGATTCGCCCTCGCGCTGGTGTGCAGGCTTCCGCCGCCGCTTCGCTGTGCTTCGTTCCCGTCGTCGCCGCGGAGCCTCAGCTGCTGTTGCCGCTGGTACTGATTTTTCTGATTTTCCTGTTGTTCGTGCCCCGTCACCGCGCCATGCTGTTGCTCATGCCGGTTCCGGCCGCTTTGGCGTGCGCCCCCACGCTGGTCAATGCGTTGCGTTTCGCCCCGCAGGGGCAGTGGAGGCAGCTGTTCGGTGATATGACCACGCCGCTGGCTGAGGTCAACGGTTCGCCGTCCTCGCTCAATCTTGACGATGTGCTTAACCGGGCTTTCGGTTTCGGCACGTCGTCCGACATATGGGTGTTGGGCTGCAAGATTGTGCTGGCCGCAGTGCTGCTGTTGGCTGTGATGGCCTTGGTGGCGCCGTTCGCATTGCGCGTCTCACGCATGATGTGGGTGGTGTTGCTCTCCGGCGTGGCATTGAGCATCGTGTCGTCTCGCGTGGCCATCGCGCCTGATGCCGATGGCTCTCTTGCCGGATCGGTGTTGCCTGGTTTGGCGCTGGCCCTGCTGGGCGGCATGTCATGCGTCTGCCTTGTGGCTGGAAGAGCCGTGCGCCGCGTCGCCGCGATGCGTTCGGCCGGGACGAAAACCGTGGTTCAGGGGTTGGCTGTGGCTGGGCGCATTGCGCTGGCGATTATTCTGGCTGCAGGTGTGGTCTTTTGTTCGGGCTACGGCATCCAGCGCAAGGGAACCGTTGCCGTGAGCAATGGGGGATTGCCGATGGTGGCGATGGATGCCCTGAGCAGCCATCCCGATCAGCGCGTACTTGCGTTGCAAGCGGATTCGCATACGAACGTCTCATATGCCGTCATGCGCACCTCGGTGGGTGATCTCATCGATAGTTCCCCCGCCTGGCGGGCGTCTGTGGCGTCCGGGCAGTATGACGATACGGAGCAGCAGATCGGGCAGCTCGCCGCCCGTCTGCTCTCGAACACAGACAATGAAGCGATCACTTCGCTTGTTCAGCTCGGGTTCGTCGGAGTCTTCGTCGTCCAAGGCGGTTCCGCCGATCAGCTGTCGACGAACGTCGCTGCTTGCGACGGCACCCAATCCGTCGTCACCAATGCGACGGGCACCTATTATCGTCTCAACGCATCGCAAAGCAATGACGTGGCCGTGAACACCGAACGTCAGCGCGCGGCGCAATCCAGTGTGTGGCGCGTGACTTGGCTGGTCGCGCTCGCCGCGGTGTGCCTGTTGTATGTATTGGTCGCCTTTCCTCGCGGCCGGAGGGAGGAGTTGCGATCTTGAAGAAGACCTCCGTCCGTGTGATACGTGTTATTATCGCCATCATCACCAGTCTCGCCCTTATCGCGGCTTTCGTGCTGCTCGGCATTGTCTCGATGCCGCAATGGCTGGTGGATTCCGCTTCAGGTAGCGATGCCACCGCATATCACATCGTTCAACAACGCCTGCAGTCCTATTGCCCTGCACGCATGACGTTGCCCGATTCCACCGATTGGGGCGACAGCGATTATCGCGCTTCTGCGGGGGATCTCTCCACATCCGCCCGCTTTGCCGCGTTCGGCTCCGCATATACCGCATCTGTCACACCGTTTGACGGCAACGGCACAGCCAGCCAGCTGAAGTCATCGACTTCGGTGAGCAACCGCAATGCCCTGACTTATACGGATCAGGACGGCACAGCCCGTCTGCTCAGCGCCACTTTGCTGAAGGCCGGTGCCGGATCCGGGCAGGCCGGCACCGTGGCTTCGCGTGCTTCCAACGGCGATTTGCGCGGCATCTCCGCAGCCACCTGCGCGGTGCCGTCAGTCAGTCACTCCTTCCTGTTGCCTGCCTCGTCCACCGGAACCAGCCATCAGCTGATGCTCGCCAACCCCTCGTCCAAGACGGCCAGCGTTTCGGTGCAAATCTATGGCACGAAATCCTCCGGCACAATCGGGCTGTCCACATCCGGCACCGTCACGGTGCCCGCCAACGGCGAAGCCACGATGAATCTCTCCGCCGCGGCCGGCGGGCAGGACGGGCTGTATGTTAGCGTGAACAGTTCGTCGGCATCAGTCGGCGCGGTGGTGCGCACCGTCGTGATAGACGGTTTGACACCCAAAGGCTCGGATTTCGCCATGCCCGCAGGCAAGGCGGCAACGTCGAATCTCATCCCGTCGCTGGCCGAAGGCGATCATGCCTTTGTCTACCTGTACGGCGAGCACGATGCAAAGGTGTCGCTTTCCTGGGTCACCGAGGACGGCCTGGTCACGATCGACACACATCAGGTGGAAGGTCAGCGCGTCACCGTGCTTGACATTGGGTCTGTCCCCGCCAAAGCGCACGGGGTGTTGGCTTCCAGCGACGCGAATCTTGTCGCCGGCGTCAAAGCTGTGCGTTCGGGCAATGACGGGCAGGAGGACTTCGCATTGCTGTCCGCCGTGACCCCTGAAGAATCCTCGGCTGCCGTCCTTCCGGAAGGAGTCACCTCCACGTTGACACTGGCCAATACCTCCAGCGCGCAAACCGATGCCCAAATCACGTTTATCGCGGACAACGGCGAGACCAAGTCCGAGCAAACGGTCACACTGAAAGCCAACAGCGCCGCCACCGTCACGGGCGAAGGCCTGGCCGCCCTCGTCAGCGACGCCGACAGGAAAGTGGCGTGGGCGGTGCGTCTGACTGGGGCCGATCTTGGTGACGGTGTGGCTGGGTTGTCCTCGCTCGCGCCAACCGCGCTTGCCGCAAGCGAGGAAACGGTGCATTCAACCCCGGACGCCTCGCTGGTTCACTGAACGGCGTTTCACCACCGATAATCCGGATCGATTTCCTCAGGTCGGCGTCCATACAGTTGCGCGATGCGCGCCACCAGTTCGTCGCGGATGGCCCATTGCAGTTCCTCGCGCCCCCGGGCACGGGACTGCAACGGCATACGATACAGCACGATGCGGGTGGGCACGCCATGCCCGGCGGCAAACAGCCGGGAGCACACATTCGGTTCGTTTTCCCAAGGTGTCGGATCGGAGGGCGGCACGTCCTCCACGGCGAACTGCAGCGGCTGTATCAGCTTCGGCCATGCCTCGTTCAGTCTTCTGATATGGGCGGCGAGCAGGTCGTCGAATATGCCAGTGGATGTGCGATACCGCGGCAGGCGCATACCGAACATCGGGGTTCTTACCCCCCGCCCGTGACGGTTGCGATACACATGTGCGTTCCATGGGACTTCAGGCATATCTCCACTGTAAGCCATACCGGTGCCCATAGGTTAGGATATGTACATACCGTCAGTGTCCGGACAGGGGGTGCCAATGATCCTTGCATGGAACCAATGGGATTGGGATGCGCTCGTCTCCCGCACACGCCTGATTGGCTTCGATTTGGACAATACGCTTGCCAGCTCCAAACGCCCGATGATTCCCGATATGGCGCAACGCTTCAGCGCACTGACCCGTCACATCGATGTGGCGGTCATCACCGGCGGCCGCTGGGAGCTGGTAACCAGCCAAGTCGTCGACATGCTGGAACCCCAAGCAAATCGTGACCATCTGCATCTCATGCCCACCAGCGGCACCCGCTACTATCGTTGGTCGCAAGGGCAGTGGCGCTGCGTGTTCAGCCACGAGCTGAACGCCGACCAACGCCGCCGCGCGATGAGCAGCCTTGAACGTCACGCCCGCGAACAGGGCCTGTGGCGTGAACGGATCTGGGGCGAGCGCATCGAGGATCGCGGGTCGCAAATCACTTTTTCCGTATTGGGACAGGCCGCGCCCCTGCAAGCCAAACAGTCCTTCGACCCGGACGGCGCGCTCAGACGCGGGCTCGTCGAGGCCGTTGCGGCTGATGTGCCCGATTTGCAGGTGCGCGCGGGCGGATACACCAGCGTGGACGTGTCCCAGCGGGGCATCGACAAAGGCTTCGCCGTTCACGAACTGTCGCGTTTGGTCGGCATCGACGTGCCTGACATGGCGTTCGTGGGCGATCGCATGACTCCCGAGGGCAACGATTATCCGGCGGTTCAGGCCGGAGCGATGGGGGTCGTCGTCGGCAATCCGGGCGATACGCTGCTCTTCCTTGATGAAATGCTCAAGCGCATCGGCGCTTAAGACTTACGGCAAGCGGGCTGGCTATGGTGTCGAATCGTTCAAGCGTGTGGCGCGCGATGCTGGGACTGGTGTTGCCACGTGGTTGCGCGAGCTGCGACGCACCGGACGAAGTGCTGTGCGACGATTGTGCCGGCCTGTTGCGCGAATACGTCACCCGCCCTTTGCCTGGATCCCTGCTCGGCGTGACGTTTGCGTGCGGCACATACCAAGGGGGCTTGCGACGTGCGGTGCTCAACTGGAAGGACCACGGCGATCAGGAATGCAACCGTCCGTTTCTTGCCGCCTGCGATGCCCTGATCGATGCGGCGCAACTGCCACCCGTTCTGCGCAAGCTCGATGCGCAGGTGCTGGTCGTTCCCGCGCCCTCTTCGCCGTCCTCGATGAGGGAACGGGGGCGACGGCATCTGTGGCCAATCGCCAAAGGGCTGGCGCACAGCTTGGCGACGCGCGGCATCGACGTCCGTGCGGCGAATGCCCTGACCATCGTTCGGGCGCGTGGCAAATCGGTTCAAACAAGCGGTGCCGGCGAACGCGCCGCCCGGCTCACTGAGCACAACATGCTCGGCGACCGCCGAAAGCTGGCAGGCAAATACGTATTATTGCTGGACGACATCGTGACCACAGGCACGACGATGCGCCGATGCACCCAGACGGTTCGCCAAGCCGGGGCAGTGGTGGTGGCGGGGCTGGCGCTCGCCGCCACACCACAGAAGAGTCGTGTTACTGCTCAATGTGATATTTCGGCAACGTAATCTCGAAATCCACACCGCGCGAATCATCGACGACCTTCACCGTGCCTCCATGCAGTTGCGCTGCCCATCGTGCGATGGACAATCCCAATCCGGTGCCGCCCGATTCGGTTCCGGGGCCGGTTTTGCCCTTGACGAAGCGGCGGAAGATGTCGGAACGTTCCTCGGGGGAGATCTGGGATCCGAAATTCACCACATTGGTGACCACCGTGCCATGATCCTCATCTTCATGCGTCTCGACCAGCACGCTGCTGCCGTCCGGCGAATGCTTGAGGGCATTGCCGATAATGTTGGTGAACAGCTGGCGCAGGCGGTCCTGATCGCCTTCCATCATGATGGCGCTCGGCACATGGATCTGGATGTCATGTGCGTGGCCGCCGTCCGCAAGCTCCAGAGGCTCGACGGTGTCATCAAGGAACTCGGCGAAATTGAAACGTTCGACGTCCAAGCTGGCGGCGCCGGCCTCCATACGGCTCAAATCGAGCAGGAACGCAATCAGGTCGCTCAATCGCTGGGTCTGGTTCAAAATGCCTTCGAGATTGGCGGGAGTGGGTTCGGTGACGCCGTCCGCCATATTCTCCACCTGCGCTTGCAAGGCGGAAACGGGGGTGCGCAGCTCATGGCTGACGTTCGCCACCATATCGCGGCGCATCTGGTCGGCGTGTTGCAGCTCGGCGGCCATCTCGTTAAAGGAGCGAGCCAGCTGCCCCACCTCGTCGTGACTGGCATCGTCAAGCGGCACGCGGACGGTGTAATCACCTTCGGTCATGGCTTCGGCGGCATCGCGCAACTGGCGCAGACGCGCTGTCAGGCCGCGGGAAAAGGTATAGGTGATGCCCAGCGCCACCACCAGCGTGATCGGCATGGCAATCCAGCCACTCCAGCCGAACTTGAGCAGGAACCAGCACATGGCGAATGCGATGGCCGTGGCGATGGCGATGAGCGCGCTGAGCTCCATCTTGAGTGAGTGAAACACGATGATAGGGCGCACATCTGTCCGACGCGCGCCCTGAGAACGGTATTGCCTGTTGCCCATATTTATTGAGTCTGATTGGTTTATTCACCGGTGGGAGGCTCGAAAGCGTAGCCGACGCCATGCACCGTGCGAATCATGTCGGAACCCAACTTGTGGCGCAACGCCTTGACGTGGCTGTCGACGGTTCTGGTGCCGGAGGCATCCACCCAATCCCACACTTCCTCAAGCAGCTTTTCGCGCGTGAGCACCGATTTGGGTTTGCGTGCCAGCGTGGCCAGCAAATCGAACTCGGTGGGTGTCAGATGCACGAACTCTCCGTCAAGCGTCACGGTGCGTTGCGCCGGATCGATAATCAGCGACCCGAAGTCGAGGACCTTTTCGTTCTCCGCGTTCTTGGCGATCACCTTGGCGCGGTCGACGCGGCGCAGCAGTGCCTTGCAACGGGCAATCAGCTCACGCATGGAGAACGGCTTGGTCATATAGTCGTCGGCGCCGGCTCCCAAGCCGATCACCTTATCCGCCTCATCGTCGCGCGCGGTGAGGATGAGCACCGGCACAGGGCGCGCGGTCACAATGCGCTTGGTGGCTTCCAACCCATCCATCACCGGCAGCATGATATCCATGATGACCAGATCGGGTCTGAGTTGCGCCGCCGCCTCAACGGCGCTGGCCCCATCCGACGCGACACGAGCCGTCCACCCCTCGGCGGTGATGCGCTGGGCAATGGCCGTCGCCAGCGTCGGTTCGTCCTCGACGACAAGCACCGTGCGGGATGCCGGCTGTTGCCGTGCAGTTGAATTAATCATCTGAATTGTCGCCTTTCAGCAGAAAAACGTCAGTCTTGCCGCTTCAAGAATACCGCAGCGAATGCGGGAACCGTGATTTTCGCGCTGGCGGGGCGCGAATGGTATTCACCGGCGTTCGCCTCGAAGGAACCGTTGCTGATGCCCGAACCGCCGTACTTCAGGTCGTCGGTGGTCAGCACTTCCGTCCAGCGCCCTCCTTGCGGCAGAGGCACCTGATAATCCTGCCAAGCATCGCCGGAGAAGTTCACCACCACCACGCACTGCTCGCCCTTCGAACCGATGCGCAGGAAGCTCAGCGTGTTGTGATCGGCGTCGTCGCTGGTGAGCCATTGGAAGCCGTCCGGGGTGAAGTCCTGGCTCCAGATGGCCGGGGTTTCTTTGTACAGCTTGTTGAGATCCGCGACGAGCCTCTGCACGCCCTGATGTTCCTGCCAATTGAGGCAGTCCCAATCGATGGAGGCGTCGTGGTTCCATTCGCCCCACTGCGCGAGCTCGTTGCCCATGAAGGTCAGATTCTTGCCCGGGTGCGCCCACTGATAGCCGAACAGGGCGCGCACGCCGGCGTACTTCTGCCAGTCGTCGCCTGGCATCTTGCCGAACAGCGAGCCTTTGCCGTACACAACCTCGTCATGGCTCAGCGGCAGCACATAGCGTTCGGAATAGGCGTAGACCATCGAGAACGTGATTTCGTTGTGATGCCACTTGCGGTTGATGGGGCTTTCATGCAGATAGGACAGGGTGTCGTGCATCCAACCCATGTTCCATTTGAGGCCGAAGCCAATGCCGCCCGCGTCCGTGGGAGATGTGATGCCCGGATAGGCGGTGGACTCCTCGGCGATCATCATGATGCCGGGGTTGTTCTTGTAGGCGGTGGCGTTGGCTTCCTTGAGGAAGTCGATGGCTTCGAGGTTCTCCCGCCCGCCGTAGATGTTCGGATGCCATTGGCCGGCTTCGCGGCTGTAGTCGAGATAGAGCATGGAGCTGACGGCATCCACGCGCAGCGCGTCGATATGGTACTCGTCAAGCCAGAAGCAAGCGTTTGCGACAAGGAAGTTGCGCACTTCGCGCCGCCCGAAGTTGAACACATACGTGCCCCAATCGGGGTGCTCGCCGCGCGTCGGATCCGGATCTTCATACAGCGGCGTGCCGTCGAAGCGTCCGAGCGCGAAAGCATCCTTCGGGAAGTGGGCGGGCACCCAGTCCATGATCACGCCGATGCCGGCCTCGTGCAGCTTGTCGATGAGGTATTTGAAGTCGTCGGGCGAGCCGAGGCGCGAATCGACGGCGTAATATCCCGTCACCTGATAGCCCCAGGAGCCCGCGAACGGGTGCTGCGCCAGCGGCATGAACTCCACATGGGTGAAGCCCATCTTTTCGATGTACGGCACCAGCTTGTCGGCCAGTTCGCGGTAGTCGTTCACGTCCTTGCGCCAGCTGGAGGCATTGAGTTCGTAGATGGCGATTGGGCCGTCATGCGGGTCGGTGACGGCGCGGCGGGTCATCCATGCGTCGTCGTGCCATGCGTGCTCGGAATCGACCACAATGGAGCCGGTCGCGGGCGGCACCTCATGCGAGCGTTCCATCGGGTCGGCTTTCTCCACCCACTCATAGTTCGCATTGAGAATCTGATATTTGTACACCTCGCCCGCGCCGATGCCGGGGATGAAGATCTCCCACACGCCGGAGGAACCGAGCGCGCGCATGGCGTGACGGCGGCCGTCCCATGAGTTGAAGTTGCCGATCACGCGCACGGCGTGGGCGCTCGGTGCCCATACGGCGAACGCGACGCCGGTGACCTGCTGGCCGGGCGTGCCGTCCGCGCCGCCCATCGGGTCGTCGTAGCGCTTGACATGCGCGCCCAACGCCTCCCACAGGCGTTCATGGCGTCCTTCGCCGAACAGATAGGTATCCATCTCGCCGATGGTGGGCAGATAGCGATACGAATCGTCCTCGGTGATTTCCGGCCCGTTCTCATAGGCGACTTTGACACGATAATCCGGCACGCTGTAGCCCTGCTCGGTTTTGACGGAGGGGACTACGGCCATGAATACGCCGTTGTATTCATGATGCGCCTGATATTCGCCGGCTTGCGTGAGGATGGTGACCTGCTTAGCCAGTGGCCTCAGCACGCGAATGGTGGTCTGGTCGGCATGCTTGCCCTCGGCGAGGTGTGCGCCCAGAACGGCATGGGGGTTATAGAATTCGGCGTTGCTCACTTGGTCAAGATCACCCTGATTGACGGGGACGGCAACGATATCATCTTCGATCTTCGCGGTAGTGCTCATGGTCATTAGTGTACACGGCTTTGTCCATTCGCCTTGGCGTGTCAGGACATCGTCGATCGGGCGTTTGTCCACCGTGGGCACGTCCATGGGACATGGCATACTTTTTCAGGTTTTGTGTGTCTGCTCAGTCGGAGGTTTCATGGGGTACAAGATCGGCGATATGGTCGTCTATCCGCGTCACGGCGCGGCGAAGGTCGAAGCCATCACCGAGCGGACGGTGCGGGGGGTGACTCGCGAATATCTGGAGCTGTCGGTGCTGTCTTCCGACGGTTTGGTGATTAACGTGCCGGTTGACAACGCCAAGAAGGTTGGCGTGCGCGACATCGTCGATGCCAACGAAGTCGCCAAAGTGTTCGAGATTCTGCGCACTCCGATCATCGAGAAGGAAATGAACTGGTCGAGGCGCTATAAGCTGAACGTCGAGAAAATCGCCACCGGCGACGTGAACAAAATCGCCGAAGTGGTGCGAGACCTCGCCCAGCGTGATGTGGACGATCATGGCCTGTCCGCCGGTGAGAAACGCATGCTGACGAAGGCTCGTTCCATCCTCACCTCCGAAATCGCCCTGAGCGAGAAAATCGACGAGGCCAATACCCAGCGTCTGCTCGACGTCAACCTCGGCTACAGCGAACCTCAGCCCGGCGATAACAAGCATCACACTAAGGCTCCCGAAGAAGCCGCCAAGGACACCATGGCGCGGCTTGACGCCGAGAAGAAATCGAAGAAGTGACGCTTCGGGTCGGCCAGGGTTTTGATGCTCATCGCTTTGCGGCTCCTAGCAGTGGCCGTGACATGTGGCTGGCTTGCCTGCAGTGGGATGATGAGGGTTCCGGCCTTGAAGGGGATTCGGACGGGGACGTTGCCGTTCATGCGCTGATCGATGCGTTGCTGGCCGCTGCGGGGCTTGGCGATATCGGCTCCCTGTTCGGCGTGGGGGCGAATGTGCATGGTGCCGGTATGCATGGTGCCGATATGTTGCGTGAAACCATTGATTATTTGCATGCGCACGGTGCCGTTGTCCAATCCGCTTCCATAACGGTCGTCGGCAACCGTCCCAAAATCGGCTCGCGCCGCGCCGAAGCCGTGGCCGCGCTTTCCCGGCTCGTCGGTTGCCCGGTGTCCCTCACCGCCACCACCACCGACCGCATGGGCTTCACCGGTCGCGGCGAAGGCCTGGCCGCCCTCGCCACCGCCCTGGTCAACATCGACTAACCCCAGCGTCTCCCCCTTGCCCGTCGGCCTTTCCTTCGCGAGCGCGCCCAGCCAACATCGGCTAACGCTTCCAGCGTTGTCCCTTTGCCCACCGACGTTCCTTTGTGGGCGTACTTGGTCAGCATCGGCTAACCTTTGTCCACTGGTGTTTCCTTCGTGAGCGTGCCTGGCCAGCCTTGGTTAACCTTCCAGCGTTGTCTCTTTGCCCGTCGGTCTTTCCCTTGTGGGCGTACTTGGTCAGCATCGGCTAAACTCCAACGTCGCCCCATGTCCCCTTACCGCTGCATCGGTTCATAACCTGTCGCCATCACATCAACCCGTATACCGACACTTACCTGCCGTATATACGTATTCCCTCTCCATTACCAATCAGACGCCAAACCGTCCGATTCGTAACGGAACAATCACCACACACCACTTCTCGTGACCAATCGGACACCATATCGTCCGATTCGTAACGCATGCGCAAAGTATCAATACCAATCAGACAAATAACCGTCTGATTCGTAACGGGTCCAGTACAGGGCGGAACCCCATTACGAGTCGGACAATATAGCGTCGGATTGGTAACGAATCCAGTACAGGACATAGCTTTCCCGTTACCGATCGGACAGAAAACCGTCTGATTTGTAATGAGGCTATCACGGGGCGCCCGCAGCCCTCCCGTTACGGATCGGACAATATGGCGTCTGATTCGTAACGGATTCAATACGGGACACAGCTTTCCCGTTACGAATCGGACATCATATCGCTCGATTCGTCATGTGCACACAGCAATCCGTTACCAGCTGGACAGAAAGCCGTCCGATTGGTAACGGGGCGTGCTAAGTATATCCATTACGAATCGGACGGAAAACCGGCTAATCGGTACAACTATGGGTATATGGGTATCTCAACGATGGCCCTGATATCAGCGACTCTTTATCAGTCAGCTGTATTACCAGTTGCGCGAGGTGAGGGGCAACCTCACCGCGGCACTCCCGCCCGAGCGAGTTTGTCCCTTAGCACGTGAAGATCCAACGCCTCGTCGTAAGTCACGTGAATAATCGAATCCACACCAGCGCGCTTGAGCATGGTGTCGCGTTTCAGCTGCGCGGCCACCACATCGGCTATATCTTGGCGCTTGGTCATTGCCGGGTCAACATATTTGCGCATGCCGTCGTATTCGAGCACGATGGTTCGACCATCCGGCGCATCCCAGACGAAATCTGCCCGCGCCTTGTTCAGCGGGTCACGCGGGTCGATAAACTCGCGTTGCAGCTGGGGCGTGGCGTATCCGGCGGCGATGATTCCCGCGCGGCATAACGATTCGCCACCATTCTCGCTCAGCGGGTTGGCGCATTGCATCAGGTGTCGGACTTGATCGTGGCCGTAACGAAGCTGATTACAGCAGGCGTCGACTTCGTCGGCATGGGTCAGACGCTTGCGCAATGCGGAATCGGCGATTGCCAACGCGGGGGCGAAATCCAAGCGCATGCCGCAATCCACCAAGGTGCGCGCGGCAGTGGTAGCACATATCGTGACGCTCTGGGCGAGCCGTCGGCGCAGCGCTTGCGTCGAATCATATCTTCCATATTCGGCACGCTGATCGGCGGTGAACTGCAGCGGCGGAATCGTTCGACGCTGCTTGGGGATGCCTCGCATGAAGATTCTGCGCGTGCCGTTACGCCTTTTTGCCGTGCCGCAGAAGGTGTCGGCAATGGTGACATGCAGATTGCCTATGCATGTCCACGGCAGCTCGAGTTCATGAACGGCCGCCGCGCTGGTTGCGGCGAACGTCCAGTGCGGGTAGCGCATGGCGAGCGACAGGATCAGATGCATCAGTCGTTGCCGCGGGTTCAGCGATTCCCAGTACGAAGCCCGCGCATACAGATTCCTATAGGGGCTGACAAGCGTCCCCGCCGCCACGCGCCGACGTAGCGCCCGCTGTAGTGCGGGGGTGCTCCCGTGAAAATAGCAGCCGCGTCGTTCTGCCAGTTCGGCAAGCAAAGCGATTTCATGGTTCCTGTTCATATAACGACCGTAGGCGGCGTGTTTATTCCCTGTCCAGCGTGACGGGGCATTGTGGTCGAAGCTCCTGTTCCCGGGCGTGTTGTGGATAACTTCTATATTGCCGGCATGCTTCTTAAGGACAGTTTTGCCTGATTTCGCAACGGTTTGTGCCTCTCGTGACGAATCGGACGTACACCTGTCCGATTGGTACTGCAAGCGGATTACATCATCATCCATCGTGACGAATCGGACGCATACCTGTCCGATTGGTACTGCAAGCGGATTGCATCATCATCCATCGTGACGAATCGGACGTATACCTGTCTGATTGGTAATGACTCGTGAAATGTATGCCGTTCCCATTATCAATCGGTCAGTTTTCTGTCTGATTGGTATTGGCACTTTGCGCATACGTGACGAATCGGACGATATGGTGTCCGATTGGTAACGAGAGGGGACATGTGGGAGATTGTTCCATTACCAATCGGTCGGTTTTCTGTCTGATCGGTAATGGGGATGATGTGACGGATTGGCTCGGGCGATGCCCGTCGAGTGAGATTGCGTGGGAGGGTTTCCGCGAGTGAGATTGGGTGGGAGGGTTTCCGCGAGCGGGATTGGTGATGGGGTCAGCGGCGCAATGCTTGGGCGGCTTTGGCGAGTGCCCAGAAGAGGGTGGACAGGGTGACGATGATGAAGCTGGGAGGAGCGGGGAACATCGCGGAGACTACCAATCCGCCCCAAATGGCGGCCAGGCACAGCAGTCCGGCGACGACCATCGCTTTGAATGGGCTGCCGGTGAGAATCGTCGCGGTGGCGGCCGGGGTGATTACCAGCGCGAACACCAGCAACGTACCCACGGCGGGCACGGCGATGGTGATCACCCCGGCCATAATCGCCATGAACGCCACGTTCATCACCCCGATCGGCACGCCCTTGGCCTGAGCCACCTGCTCGTCCAGCGAGCTGAACAGCAGCGGTCGGTAAATCAGCGCCAGCACAACAAGCAACACCACGTCGAACGCTAGGAATCCAATGATCTGCTCGGTGGTGATGGTCAGAATCGACCCGAACAGAATGGACTGCATCTGCGCCGACGCCGACGACGACAGCCGGGCGAAAAACAGCCCCAGCCCGGTGGCGAAGGCCAGCACAGTGCCGGTGGCGATCTCACGCTCGGAGACGCGCTTGCCCAGCGCCCCAATCACTAGCGCCCCGGCCAAGGCAAACCCGCCCAAACCCAGCGAAACGGGCAGTCCCAGCAGCACGGCGCCGGTCGCCCCCGGCAGACCAATATGCGCCAGGGCGTGTGCGGCGAAAGTGGAGTGCCGCGCGATGGTGAAATATCCCATCACCCCCGCGGCGAGCGCAATGCACAGACCGGCGAGGAACGCATTTGTCATGAACGGCGTGGACAGCGTTTCCATCCAGTTGGGGTCGAAACCGAATTCGATATGGCTCATTGCGCTTCCTCGCTGTGCTCGTCGCCGTGATGGTGCATCTGCGCCACCTCTTCGACGGTGTGCATGTCTTGGTTCGGATTGTTGTGTTCGTCGGCGGACGGCGTGACGAACATGTCGCCTTGCGGCGTGGTCACCACCTGCACGTCGGTGCCATACAAATGCGTCAGTAGCTTGGAGTCGAGCACGTTGCGCATGTCAGCGTAGTGCGGATGTCCGTCGAGCAAATACACCGCCCCCGTCAGGATGGGCAGCAGCATGTTCAGGTCGTGCGCCACCACTTGGATCGTCATGCCGAGTTTGCGGTTGAGCTGCGCCAGCAGACGGGTGACGGAACGTTGCGAGGCGAGGTCGAGGTTGGCCAGCGGCTCGTCCAGCATCAGCAGTTGGGGATCGGACACAATGGCTTGCGCAATGGCGACCCTTTGGCGCAAGCCGCCCGAAAGTTCCGACAGCCGATACGCGGCTTTATCCGCGATGCCGACGAACGCCATCGCTTCGCGTGCCTTGTCTCGCTGGTCGCGTGTGATCGGACGGATGCCGAAGCGCGTGCCCGTCAGCCCCAGCAGCACCGATTGCTCGGCGGTGAGGTTCGATTCGATATTGGAGGCGTAGCTTTGCGGCACGTAACCGATGCGCTGGTTCGCTTCGCCGGCGGGCCGCCCGAGCACCTTTGCGGATCCCTCGCTCAGCGCCAGCAGGCCGAGCTCCACTTTCATCATCGTGGTCTTGCCTGCGCCGTTCGTGCCGACGATCGCCGTCACCGAGCCAGCGGGAATGGAAAAGGTGCCATGCTGCCAAATCACCCGATCGCCGCGTTTGACGGCGGCATCGTTGAGTTCGATGGCATATTCCGGCTGGTTGCGCATGCGCAAGGCTCCCTAGGTAGACATTGGTCGTGCTAAGGATTATCGCAAACGCTGTTGACAATCGTTCTCAATAAGCGCTATTTGTCGGATTCGTTCTGACCCTCGTCCGATGAGGTCTGTCCATCCGTGGCGCCATTTGTGGTGCCATCCGTAGAGCCGCTGGATTGGGAAGCGCTGTTGTATTTGGGATCGATGGCCTTAATCACATTGTTCATCAGCGCGCTCACCCAATCGAGCAGCGTCTTGTATTGCTCCGGCATCTGCTCGCTCACATCGACCACCGACACATCGGATTTGCCCGCCGTGCCCGTGATCATATTCGTTGCGTCAGAGGACTCCTGGCTATTGTTGATGACCACCGAGGCCTTCTTCTCTTCGATGAGCTTCTGGAACTCCTGCAGATCGGCCGGCGCCACCTCACCGCCGTTCGCGCTCGCTTGCGCGTAGCCCGTGGGCGTCACGTCCTTGACGCCCATGTCCGACATGAGGTAATACGCCACCGATTCCGTGGCGGCATAGGTTGCGTCGCTATGGGTATCCGCGAAATTGCTCATCGCAAGATCCAGCTTCTTCTCGCGTTCCTGCCAATCCTTGAGCCGCTCGGTGAAGGATTTCTTGAGCTCCGGACGGGCCTTCGAGAACGTGTTCGCCAGTTCCTTGGCCATGCCGGTGCGTGCGTCCTTGGAGAACCACAGATGCGGATTGTCCCCGTCTGAGGCGCCGACGATCTGGGCGGCCGACACCAGCGTCGATTCGCTGCCGCGCGACTTGGTGGCCCAAGTGTCGTAGCCTGCTCCGTTCGCCACCACGATTTCCGCTTTGCTCAAGGCGGTCAGATCGGAGGTTTTCGGCTCGAAATCATGCGCGTCCACGTTGGTGGAGGTCAGTATGGAAGTCACCTCGACATCGTCGCCGCCGATTTCGGAAGCGAGTGAGCCCCACTGGTTGATTGAGGCGACCACGGTGATTACGCCCGTATTCTGCGAAGTATCCGTCGAGGGGGTGGACTGATTCTGCGCCCCATTGCCGCATGCCACCGTCGCCAGCAACAACGCCGAAGCGAGCAGTGCGGCTATGCTTGTCTTGGTTGCGTGATTCATGATATTTCCACCTTTCCTCAGGTAGACATTGGTCGTTCTGGGAATTATCGCAAACGCTGTTGACAATCATTCTCAATAAGCGTTATTTGCTGGGGTTGCTCTGCCCCTCGTCCGATGGGTCTGTCCATCCGTGGTGCCGCTGGATTGGGGAGTGTTGTTGGAATCGGAGCATACGTCGGAAGAGTTATCGGTGGAATCCTGTCTTGGTTGCGTGATTCATGATATTTCCACCTTTCCGCGTGGTTTGGGCCGCAACAGCCGATACGATACCTTATCGTAGTATCGGTTGGCTCATAGCGATGCGTAAGGGGAACGATGTCCACGAAACTCGACGGCAAGATGGTGGCGGCGCGAATCAAGAGCGACTTGAAGCGGCGCGTCGAGACCTTGAAAGCCAACGGTATCGAGCCGGGATTGGGCACATTGCTGGTCGGTGAGGATCCGGGGTCGGTCAAGTACGTGGCCGGCAAACACGCCGACTGCCAGGAAGTAGGCATCCGTTCGATCAAGCGCACATTGCCCGCCGACGTGACCTTTGATGATATCGCCGAAGTGGTGGGTGAGCTCAACGACGACCCCTCCTGCACGGGGTTCATCGTCCAGATGCCATTGCCGAAAGGCATCGACGAAAACGCAATCATCGGACTCATCGACCCAACCAAGGACGCCGACGGCATGCATCCATACAATCTGGGCGAACTGGTGCTGCATGTGCGCAGCGACTTGGCCACACCGTTGCCGTGCACGCCGCGCGGCATCGTCGAACTGTTGAACGCCTATGACATCGATTTGAACGGCAAGGAAGTGTGCGTGCTGGGTCGGGGTATTACCGTGGGGCGCACCATTGGGTTGCTGCTCGCGCGCCGCGACATCAATGCCACGGTCACGTTGTGTCACACCGGCACCCAAGACGTGCACGATCACATGCGCCGCGCCGACGTGATTGTGGCCGCCATGGGCAGCGCGAGTTTCGTCAAACCGGATGATGTCAAGGAAGGTGCCGTGCTGGTCGATGTGGGCGTCAGCCGCATCTTCGATGAGGAAGCGGGCCGCTATCGCATCAAGGGCGACATCGACAAGGCATGCCGTGACAAGGCGAGCGCCTACACGCCGAATCCCGGGGGAGTGGGGCCCATGACCCGCGCCATGCTCCTAGCCAATGTGGTGGACATGGCCGAGGGGTGATGTGGCATCGGCTAGCGGGGGCAGACGGTTGGGGAAAGACGGCATAATATGTGGCGACACGCCGCAAATCTTGGGTATGGCTACCTGTATCGTTGAGGCTCGTATGTGCCTTCGCATGGGCGCATATACATAACCGAATATCGAGTAATATCCACCCACTATGCAAGAAACCATTTAATTTAATATGGCACAGAACAACACCGAAGTCACCAAGGTCGCCATCAACGACATCGGCACCGAAGAGGACTTCATCAAGGCAGTCGATTCCACCATCAAGAACTTCGATGATGGTGATCTGGTTGAAGGTACCGTCGTCAAGATCGATCGCGACGAAGTCCTCCTGGATATCGGCTACAAGACCGAGGGTGTGATTCCCTCCCGCGAACTTTCCATCAAGAAGGACGTCGATCCCGATGAGGTCGTCGAGGTCGGCGACACCGTTGAGGCCCTTGTCGTTACCAAGGAAGACAAGGAAGGCCGTCTGATCCTGTCCAAGAAGCGTGCGCAGTACGAGCGTGCCTGGGGCGACATCGAGAAGATCAAGGAAGCCGATGGCGTTGTCGAAGGCACCGTCATCGAGGCTGTCAAGGGTGGTCTTATCGTCGATATCGGTCTGCGCGGCTTCCTGCCGGCCTCCCTGGTCGAAATGCGCCGCGTGCGCGACCTGTCGCCGTACATCGGTCAGAAGCTCGAAGCCAAGATTCTCGAACTCGACAAGAACCGCAACAACGTGGTGCTGTCGCGCCGTCAGTATCTGGAAGAGACCCAGTCCGAAGTGCGCGAGACCTTCCTCTCGCAGCTCAAGAAGGGCCAGATCCGCGAAGGCGTGGTGTCCTCCATCGTCAACTTCGGCGCATTCGTCGATCTGGGCGGCGTGGATGGCCTCATTCACGTTTCCGAGCTGTCCTGGAAGCACATCGATCACCCGTCCGAGGTCGTCAAGGTCGGCGACAAGGTCACTGTCGAGGTGCTGGACGTCGATCTGGACCGCGAGCGCATCTCCCTGTCGCTCAAGGCCACACAGGAGGATCCGTGGCAGCGCTTCGCACGCACCCACGTCCCCGGCCAGATCGTCAAGGGCAAGGTCACCAAGATTGTGCAGTTTGGCGTGTTCATCTCCGTCGAAGACGGCATCGAGGGCTTGGTGCACATCTCGGAGCTCGCCAACCGTCACGTCGAGAACCCGGAGACTGTGGTCAAGCCGGGCGAGACCGTGTTCGTCAAGGTGATTGACGTCGACCTCGACCGTCGCCGCATCTCGCTGTCCCTGAAGCAGGCCAACGATTCCGTCGACTCCGCTTCCGAGGACTTCGATCCGGCTCTGTACGGCATGCCTGCCGAGTACGACGAGGAGGGCAACTACAAGTACCCCGAAGGCTTCGACCCGAACACCAACGAGTGGCTCGCCGGCTACGAGAAGCAGCGCGAGGAATGGGAAGCCCAGTACGCCGCCGCCCACGATCTGTGGGAGGAGCACAAGGAGTTCGTGGCCAAGGAGATGGAGCGCGCGGAGGCTTCCGCCGCTGCCGACGGCCAGGACGAGAAGGAAGAGAAGGTCGAGGAGACGTCCAACTACTCCTCCGAGACCACTTCCAGCGGCACCCTCGCCGATTCCGATCAGCTCGCCGCTCTGCGCGACCAGCTGCTTGGTGAGTGAGCGGTTGCTTAACGACGTAGTTCGTTAGACGACGCGAGGCCCGGCCGGATTGAACCGGCTGGGCCTCGCTATATTTCCGCCGTTGCTCGTGATATGAAAGAACGCACGCTGACGTCTGCTCAGCGCACGAAATTTCCAAAACCAGCTGATTTATATGAAGGAACGCACGCTGAGCGACCGTCAGTGTACGAAATTTCCAAATAGACGGTATTCATCTGAAGAGACGTACGCTGAGAGACGTTCAGTGTACGTTCTTTCGGATGTGGGGCTAGGATACGTCGTGTGGCAGGTATGCGAATAGGGCTGACAGGCGGCATCGCCGCCGGCAAGAGCACGGTGACGGCACGGCTCGCGCGCTTGGGCGCGTATGTGATCGACTACGATGCGCTTGCCCGAACGGTGGTTGCGCCGGGTGGGGAGGCTCTGCCAAGCATCGTCGCCGAGTTCGGCCCCGACGCACTCAACCCGGACGGCACGCTGAACCGCGCCTGGCTTGCCGAACATGTGTTCGGCCGGCAAGCCGAACCCGGCGCCCGCGAACGGCTTGATGCCATCGAACATCCGCTGATTTACCGTGAAGCGGCCCGCTTGGAGAACGCTCACCCCGAGGCGCGCATCGTCGTGCATGACATTCCGTTGCTGGCCGAGGTCATTGATGAGATTCCGTTTGCTTTCGACCATATTGTCACCGTGGAAGCGCCCGAGGCCGAACGCATCGAGCGCATGGTGAATACGCGCGATATGAGCCGCCAACAGGCGCTTGACCGCATCCGACACCAGTCCACGCAAGCACAGCGCCAAGCCATCGCGGATACCATTATCGATTCGGCTCAACCAATGGCGAATATGCTGCAGACGGTTGATAGGCTATATGAGCAGTGGACTTAAGGAGCGGTGATGGGATTCAATATCGAGCGCACAAACAAGCCGTTCGTCGTCAAATCGCCCTATAAGCCCAGCGGCGACCAGCCCCAAGCCATTGACGAACTCGCCGCGCGCATCGAGAACGGCGAGAACGATGTGGTGCTGATGGGCGCCACCGGCACCGGCAAAACCGCCACCACCGCATGGCTCATCGAGCGACTGCAACGCCCCACGCTTATCATTGAGCCGAACAAGACGCTGGCCGCGCAGCTGTGTGCCGAGTTCCGCGAGCTCATGCCCGACAACGCGGTGAGCTATTTCGTAAGCTATTACGACTACTACCAGCCAGAAGCCTATATTCCGCAAACGGACACCTACATCGAGAAAGACTCGAACATTAACGACGACGTGGAGCGCCTGCGCCACGCCGCCACCGCGAACCTGCTGACCCGCCGCGACTGCGTGGTGGTGGCCACCGTCAGCTGCATCTACGGTCTGGGCACCCCGGAGGAATACGCCGGGCGCATGCTGTTTTTGAAAGAGGGCGACCAGATCGAGCGCGACCAGCTGTTGCGCCAATTCGTCGCCATGCAATACCAGCGCAACGACATCGCCTTTACCCGCGGCACGTTCCGCGTGCGCGGCGACACCGTCGAAATCATCCCCGTCTATGAGGAGCTTGCGGTGCGCATCGAATTCTTCGGCGACGAAATCGACCGCATTTCCACGCTGCACCCGCTCACCGGCGATGTGATCGCGCAGACAAGCGAAGTGCACATCTTCCCCGCCTCGCATTACGTGGCCGGCCCGGAACGCATGGAGCGCGCGCTGAAAACCATCCGCCAGGAGCTTGACGAGCGCGTAGCCGAGTTGAAAAAGCAAGACAAACAGCTGGAGGCGCAGCGCCTGACCATGCGCACCACCTACGATTTGGAAATGCTCACCCAGGTGGGTGTGTGCTCCGGCGTGGAGAATTATTCGCGGCATTTCGACGGTCGCAACGCCGGCACCCCGCCGCACACGCTGCTCGACTTCTTCCCCGACGACTTCCTGCTGGTCATCGACGAGTCGCACGTCACCGTGCCGCAGATCGGCGCGATGTACGAAGGCGACGCCTCGCGCAAGCGCACCCTCGTGGAACACGGTTTCCGCCTGCCCTCGGCGATGGACAACCGCCCGCTCAAGTGGCCGGAGTTCCTTGAGCGGGTGGGACAGACGGTCTATCTGTCCGCCACCCCCGGCGATTACGAGCTGGGGCTGTCCGACGGCGTGGTCGAGCAGATCATCCGCCCCACCGGCTTGGTCGATCCGAACATCGAGATTCGCCCCACCGCCGGTCAGATCGACGACCTGCTGGGGGAAATCAAGGCGCGCGTGGAGAAGAATGAGCGCACGCTGGTCACCACGCTCACCAAGAAGATGGCCGAGGATTTGACGGATTATCTGCTCGAACGTGGGATAAAGGTCGAATATTTGCATTCCGATGTGGACACGCTGCGCCGCGTCGAGTTGCTGCGCATGTTGCGCGAGGGGAAAATCGACGTGATCGTCGGTATCAACTTGCTGCGCGAGGGCCTCGATTTGCCCGAGGTGTCACTGGTGGCCATTCTTGACGCCGATAAGGAGGGTTTCCTGCGTTCGTACCGTTCGCTGATCCAGACTATTGGACGTGCCGCCAGAAACGTGGACGGCACGGTGCTGATGTACGCCGACGAAATCACCGAGGCCATGCATCAGGCCATCACGGAGACGAATCGCCGCCGCGACAGGCAGATCGCATATAACGAGGAGCACGGCATCGACCCCAAGCCCCTGATCAAGAAGATCAGCGATGTCAACGACATGCTCGCCAAGGAGGACGTGGACACCCAAACGCTGCTCGAAGGGGGCTATCGCAACGCGGGCAAGGCCGGAAACACGCACCTCGGCGTGCCCACCTTCGACGAAGGCGAGGCGAACAAGCGGCACGAGGAGATTCTGAAAGCCGGCCTGCCCGCCGCCGACCTGGCCGATCTGATCCGCCAACTGTCCGAACAGATGCACACAGCCGCCGAGCAGCTCCAGTTCGAGCTCGCCGCCCGTCTGCGCGACGAAATCCGGGACTTGAAAAAGGAACTGCGCCAGATGACCGAGGCGAACAAATAAAGGCCGGTCAGAGCCACTTCGTACGATGGGGTGTCATGGCCGAAACACCCCTTGCTTTTGAAATCGTCACTTTCGTGGTGCTTGCCGTGTTTTTCGCGGTCGATTTGTTCGTCGTCGGTCGCAAGCCCCATGTGCCCTCCACGGCCGAATGCGTGCGGCATATCGCGTTCTTCGTGGTGATGGCGCTGATTTTCGGCGGCTTCATCTGGTATTTCGCAGGGTCCAAACCGGCCATCGAGTTCTATTCCGGATGGCTCACCGAATATTCGCTATCGGTGGACAACCTGTTCGTTTTCGTCATCATCATGTCGAATTTCGCGGTGCCCAAGGAACTGCAGAAGTATGTGCTGAGCGTGGGCATCGCCTTCGCCCTGTTGTTCCGCGGGGTGTTCATTTTGGTGGGCGCGGCGTTGATTGAACGGTTCACTTGGATATTCTTCATTTTCGGCGCGTTTCTTATTTATACGGCGATCAAGCTGGCCGCCGGGGGCGATGAGGATGAGGAGTATCACGAGAACGGCGTCATCCATCTGCTACGCAAGGTGATTCGCATCAGCGACGAATACGATGGGGAGAAGTTGCGCACCACACGCGACGGCGTGCGCTATTGGACCCCCATGCTCATCGTGTTCCTCGCCATCGGCACCACTGATGTGATGTTCGCTTTCGATTCGATTCCCGCGATTTTCGGCCTGACCAAGGATCCGTTCCTGGTGTTCACCTCCAATGTGTTCGCCCTGCTGGGGTTGCAGCAGTTGTATTTCCTGCTGGGCGCATTGCTCGACAAGCTCGTCTATTTGCCGGCGGGACTGTCCGTCGTGCTCGGTTTCATCGGTGTCAAGTTGGTGTTGGAGGCTTTGCATGGCAACACGTTGCCGTTCATCAATGGTGGCAAACCCGTTGCGTGGGCGCCGGAAATTCCTACGTGGCTGTCATTGGCGGTGATTGTCGTGTCCATTGGGGGCACTGCCTTGCTTTCCGTCGTCAAAATGAGATCAATGCAGGGCGATTCGTCGGCGCAGTGAAGTCCGCGCGCTCATTGAGAGGACATTCTTGTGAGCGTTCACAACACGTTTGATGGAAAAACGACCCATAGGGGAGCCGGGCTAGTACACTGTTGCGTGGGAAAGCGGGGCCGTCCGGCCTCGTCCGTTGCAATAGTTAGGAAATAAGCAACATGCGCAAAGCTAAAATCGTCGATACCATTGGTCCCGCCACCGAATCCCTTGAAGGCATTACCAGCCTTGTCGAGGCGGGTATGGATGTGGCTCGTCTGAATCGCTCGCACGGCACTCCCGAGGATCATCTCAGGGTGTACAACAACCTGCGTCAGGCCGCCAAGACCACCGGCCGCAACGTGGCAGCCCTGGTGGATCTGCAGGGTCCGAAGATTCGTTGCGGTTGGTTCAAGAAGAACGCCGAAGGCGAAGACAAGGTGCAGCTGACCGAAGGTCAGGAATTCATCATCACCACCGATGACGTCGAAGGCGACGAGCACATCACCTCCACCACGTTCAAGGGACTGCCGGGCGACTGCCATGCCGGCGATCCGATTTTGATCGACGACGGCAAGGTGCGCCTTGAGGTCACCAAGGTCGAAGGCAACAACGTGCACACCAAGGTCGTCGTGGCCGGCCCCGTGTCCAGCCACAAGGGCATCAACCTGCCGGGCGTGGCCGTTTCCTTGCCCGCCCTGACCGAGAAGGACGAAGCCGATCTGCGTTGGGCCATCCAGACGGGTGCCGACATCATCGCCATGTCCTTCGTGCGTTTCGCCACCGACATCGACCGCGCCCACGAGATCATGGACGAGGAAGGCCGCCGCATTCCGATCGTGGCCAAGATCGAGAAGCCGCAGGCTCTGGAGAACCTCGAAGAGATCGTCAAGGCCTTCGATGGCATCATGGTCGCCCGTGGCGATATGGCCGTCGAGTGCCCGCTCGAAGAGGTACCGCTGTCCACCAAGCGCTGTATCGAGCTGGCCCGCCAGTACGCCAAGCCGGTCATCGTCGCCACCGAGGTGCTGGGTTCCATGGTGAACTCCCCGGTTCCGACCCGCGCCGAGGCCTCCGACTGCGCCAACGCCGTGCTTGACGGCGCGGATGCCACGATGACCTCCAACGAAACCGCCGTGGGCAAGTATCCGGCCGTCACTGTGGACACCATGTCCCGCATCTCGAGCTTCGCCACCGAGCATGGGTTCGACCGCATCCCCGAGCTGAAGGATCTCGACATGTCCTCCACCGGCGCGGTGTCCTCCGCCGCCGTCGATCTGGCCGACAAGCTCGACGCCAAGGCCATCGTCGCCTACACCCAGACCGGTTCCACCGTGCATCGCGTCTCCCGCGAGCGCCCGGCCACCCCGATCTACGGCATCACCAACAACGAGCACACCTACCACTGGCTGGCTCTGAGCTGGGGCACCGAGTCCTTCTTCGTCGACGAGGATTACCACGACAAGTCCCGCAAGGATCTCATGATCTACACCGACAAGATCCTCAAGGAGGCCGGCAAGGCCAACGACGGCGACAAGATCGTGGTGCTGAGCTCCGCCCAGGGCGAACATCAGCCCGGTCGCACCGACTCCATCTACGTGCACACCGTGGGTGCCTGCGACTGATTAACCGCCAGATGCCGCGCGTCTTGAGGCTTTACCTGCCTTGGAGACGCCGCGCGCATGAGTGAACCTCGGTGTCGGCAAATCGTTGAAATTGATTGCTTCCGATACCGAGGTTTTTCATTGCGACATGCGTTGGTCGGCATGGTGGTGTAACCTGTCATAGGTTTCAGATACGCCCTTGTATCCCAATTGGTAGAGGAAGCAGCCTCAAAATCTGCGCAGTGTGGGTTCGAGTCCCACCAAGGGCACATAATAAGGCGGGTGCAGGTGACGCCGGCCGAGGTGTTCGGGGAAACGAGGTTGGCATGGCTGCAGAGAAGAGCACGGAAACGAAGCCGGTGCTGACTGAGGAAGAACTGAAAGCCGTAGCGCACGAGCCCGAACAAGACAAGCCCGCTTCCGGCAAGCGCACCGTCGTGGTTGCCGAAGACGAATCGGTCAATCGCATGGATCTTGTCGGCATGCTTGAAGACAACGGCTACGAAGTCGTCGGCGAAGCCGCCAATGGTGAGGAAGCCGTCGAACTGGTTCGTTCCAAGCGTCCGGATGTGGTGTGCATGGACGTGAAGATGCCGCGCATGGACGGCATCACCGCAGCCGGCATCATCTGCGACGAGAACATCGCCCCGGTGGTGATGCTCACCGCGTTCTCCCAGCCCGATCTGGTCAAGAAATCCACAGGTGCCGGGGCCATGGCGTATGTGACCAAGCCCTATGAGGAATCCAAACTGCTGCCTGCGCTGGAAGTCGCAATGGGTCGGTTCGCCGAAATCAACGACCTGCTTGAGCATATGGAACGTTCCGAAGACAAGCTCAAGAGCACCGAAGAGGAACTTGCCAAAGTGCAGGCCGACCTGCTCAAAGCGCAAGATACCCTTGAGGAGCGCAAGCTCATCGACCGCGCCAAAGGGCTGCTCATGGACAAGGCCGACTTCTCGGAGCAAGGCGCGTTCCGCTGGATTCAGAAGACTTCGATGGATCAGCGCATCCCGAAGAAGCGACTGGCGATGGCAATCATCGAGAAATATGGCGATCCCAAGCCTGAACATGACGAGAGCTAAGCTTGGGAACCATGACTGAGTACGAAGATGGCGAAGCGCGCGGAACCCTGTTGGTCATCGATGGCCATTCACTGGCGTTCCGCGCGTTTTTCGCGTTGCCGGTAGAAAGTTTTTCCACAGCGCAAGGTAAACCCACCAACGCAGTCTGGGGATTCGCCTCGATGCTCTCCCAAGTCATCAATGCGGAACGACCCGACCATCTCGCCATCGCCTTCGACGTCAAAGGCGGCACCTTCCGCAACACCATGCTGCCGCAATACAAAGGCACGCGCGACGCGGCTCCCCAGGATTTGCTCGACCAGCTGCCACTCATCCAGCGGATGCTCGATGCGCTCGGCGTCACGTACATCGAAAAACCGGGATATGAAGGCGACGATATCATCGGCACGCTCGCCACGATGGGCGAACAGGCGAGATACCGCACATTGGTGCTGTCCGGAGACAGGGATGCCTTCCAGCTCGTCGACGACTGGGTCACCGTGCTCTATCCGGGGTATCATTTCAAGGATCTCAAGCATATGACCCCCGACGAGGTATTCGCCAAATACCACGTGATGCCCGCTCAATATCCTGACTTGGCCGCCCTGCGCGGCGAAACCGCCGACAACATCCCCGGTGTTCCCGGAGTGGGCGACGGCTATGCGGCCAAGTGGATCGGCAAATATGGTTCGCTTGAAGCCCTCATCGAGCATGCCGACGATATCGGCGGCAAAAAGGGCGAGGCACTGCGGGCGAATCTCGATCAGGTTCGACTCAACCGCAAGGTCAACGCGCTTGTCCGCGACGTCGATTTGGGTGTCACCGTCGAGGATCTCACGTTCGGGCAGGTGGACGTCGACAAGCTTGATGCGCTGTTCGATGAGCTGGAGTTCGGCGCGCGTACGAAAAACCGCGTACTGAAGACCTTCAATAATGAAGAGACGGCCAAGACTCAGGCCGCGCAACCGCAACAAGATGAGAACATCGTTCTGCCCAACGGCCAGCGAGCCCATGACGTCAAAGAATTGAGGGATTGGGCGAGTGCCCACTTGCCCGCCCCGGTCAGGCGGCCTGATGTCGGTGAGTTGCCAAGCGGCAACGACGAAGCGACATCCGGCATCGATCACAGCGCGCGTTGCAGTGAGGCCATTGAACACTCGTGGGTGCTGAATGCGTGCGGCAACGCCAAGCCGGGACGCGTCTCGACGTCCTCGGTGACGTTGCTGTGCGCTGGCGAGGCGCTGGTGTTGCAGGCTCCTCTTGATGAGGATTTGCGCGACGCTTTGGGTGGGATCATCGATGCCCATGCGAGCGGCATGGTGGTGCATGGCTACAAGGAACAGTTGCATCTGTTTTCCGCCCTTGGGCTCGCGTTGCCATATCCCCTGTTCGACACCGAACTCGCCGGCTATCTCGCGCAACCTGATTTTCACGCCGAATCGTTGGAACAGGCCGCGTCGCATTTTCTGGACATTCACGCGGATCAGGACGAGCCGGCCACGCAGGGCATGCTTGATCTGGGTGCCGATGGCGACGTGGATTCCGATCCCGACGCCGGCAAGTTGAAGCATGCGGCCATTATTGCCGCGCTGGCTCGTTTTCTTGCCCCGAAACTTGACATGTGCGAACAGTTCGGTCTGCTGCAAACGTTGGAACTGCCGGTGTCGCGGGTGTTGCAGAAGATGGAGGCGCAAGGGGCAAAAGTCGACACGCAGCGTCTGAAGGACATGCGTGACGGTTTCGCCGCCGACGCGCGCCAGGCACAGGAGATTGCATGGCAGTGGGCGGGGCGCGAGGTCAATCTGCAAAGTCCCAAGCAGTTGTCCGAAGTGCTGTTTGAGGATATGGGTTTGAAGCCCACCAAACGGACGAAAAAAGGCGCATACACCACCAACGCCGACGCCCTGCAAACGCTGTACATGCGTTCGGTGAACGACGAACGCGCCAATGGGTTCCTCGGCGCGCTGCTGCGTCACCGGGAAACCAACAAACTCAAGCAGATCGTCGGCACGCTGATAGAGACGATCAATCCCTTCGACGGACGTATCCACACCACATTCGAGCAGACGGTGGCAGCCACCGGGCGGTTGAGCTCCGCCGACCCGAATCTGCAGAATATTCCCAATCGCAATGCCGTGGGACGCGAGATACGTTCGGCTTTCATCCCAGGTGAAGGGTACGAATCGCTGGTGAGTTGCGATTATTCGCAGGTGGAGCTTCGCATTATGGCGCATCTGTCTGGTGACGAGGCACTGATCGAAGCGTTCAGGAGCGGCGTGGATTTCCACAGGTACGTTGCCAGCCTTGTCCATCAGGTTCCCGTCGACCAAATCACCGCCGATCAGCGCACCCATGTGAAGGCCATGAGCTACGGCCTGGCCTACGGTTTGAGCAGCTATGGATTGGCGCAGCAGCTCAAAATCAATCCGGGTGAAGCGGAAGCGTTGAAGCAGAAGTATTTCTCCACGTTCGGCAAAGTGCGTGATTTCCTGGAATCGTGTGTCAGCGAGGCGCGTCGGCGCGGCTATACCGAAACGATGTTCGGGCGGCGGCGCTATTTCCCCGCCTTGCATTCGACGAACCGCAGCGCGCGTGAGGCGGCCGAACGCGCCGCGCTCAACGCCCCCATCCAGGGCAGTGCCGCAGACATCATGAAGGTCGCCATGATTCGCGCCAGCCGGGCATTGCAGGAAGCGGGTCTGAAAAGCCGGATCATCCTGCAGATTCATGACGAACTGGTGGTCGAAGTCGTGCCGGGCGAGGCGCAGCAGGTGACCGAACTCGTCCGCAACGCGATGGAAACGGCCGTCCGACTCGACGTCCCGCTGGATGTTTCCACCGGCATCGGTGCCGACTGGCAGCTCGCCGCGCATTGATGGGCTCGGCGACTATCTGCTGGTTCGGGTGGTGATTTTTCGAAAGGACAAGGTTATATGAATCTCAAAGAGACAGTTGACGTGCTGGAAGCCTTATATCCATTGCGTTATGCGGAAAGTTGGGACGAGCCGGGGCTTATTGTGGGCGAGCTTTCCCAATCCGTCACGCGCATCGCCTTCGCCGCCGATCCCACCAGCGCCATCATTGACGAGGCGCTTGATTGGGGAGCGGATTTGCTCATCGTCCATCACCCGCTGTTTTTCCGCTCGGTGCACGAGGTCTCCGGCCTTGGGTTCCGGGGCGCGTTGGTGAACCGGCTGAACCGTGCCGGCTGCGCCTTATGGGTGGGACATACCAACGCCGATGCCGCGTGGCGCGGCGTGGGGCAGGCGGCCGCCGATTTCCTCGGGCTTGTCGATCAACGCCCGTTGGTGCCGATTGACGATGCCGAGCACCCGGTGGGGCTGGGGCGCGTGGGCAGACTTGCCGAACCGACGACGCTGGAGGCGTTCGCGCAGCATGTGTTCAATCAGGTGAATGAATATGGCATGCACACGGCGCTCGGCGTGCAGGTGTGCGGCAACCCGGACGCGCTTATTCGCATTGTGGCGGTATTGCCCGGTTCCGGCGACTCGCTGTTCGATGAGGCGCGGGCAAGCGGCGCGGACGTGTACGTGACCAGCGACCTGCGCCACCATCCCGTCACCGACGCCATCGAACAGGCTCGCTACGAAGCCGCGTTGCGTGGCCAAGGCATCGCCCTCGGGCAGGGGGATTCCGGCGATGCCCAAGTGCGTCCCTGTTTCATCAACACGCCGCACGCGGCCATCGAATCCATGTGGTTCAACTACGCCATCCAAGACGTGCCGGACGCAATGGAACGCGCCGGTGGCCAACGTCCCCAAGTCAACTGGCTGCGCACCTGTACCGACCCGTGGGCGCGCTCGATCACAGAAGAAGCGTGAGATACTGTAATCATGCAGATACGACCAGGATTCACTTATCCGCTGGGTGCCAGCTACGACGGTGCCGGCGTCAATTTCGCCCTGTTCTCCCAAGTGGCCGAGCGTGTCGAACTGTGCCTGTTCGACGAAGACGACCAAGAGACGCGCGTCGAGATGACGGAGCAGAACTCCTACATCTGGCATAACTACCTGCCCGGCATCCAGCCGGGGCAACGGTATGGATACCGCGTGTACGGCCCATATGACCCCAATCAGGGCCTGAGATGCAACCCTGCCAAACTGCTCCTCGACCCGTATGCCAAAGCCATCGAAGGCAACATCGACGACGACGCGAGCCTGTTCTCCTACGACCTGAAGTCACCCGATGACGTTACGCTCATCAACGACCTCGACTCCGCCGCGCACACCATGAAATCCGTGGTCATCAACCCCTACTTCGACTGGGGCAACGATCAGCACCCGAACATTCCATACCACGATTCGGTGATCTACGAGGCGCATGTGCGCGGCATGACCAACCTCAACCAGGACGTGCCGCCGGACATTCGCGGCACTTACTCGGGGCTGGCCTACCCATCCGTCATCGAATACCTGAAAAAGCTCGGCGTCACCGCCATCGAGCTGATGCCCATCCACCAGTTCGTCAACGACACCTTCCTGCAGAAGAAGGGCCTGAGCAACTACTGGGGATACAACACCATCGGCTTCTTCGCGCCGCACAACGCCTATTCTAGCTCCGGCGAACGCGGTCAGCAGGTCAACGAGTTCAAGGCCATGGTCAAGGCCTATCATCAGGCCGGCATGGAAGTCATTCTCGACGTGGTGTACAACCACACCGCCGAAGGTAACAATCTTGGCCCCACCTTGAGCTTCAAAGGCATCGACAACAGGTCGTACTACCGTCTGGTCGACAACGACCAGCGCCATTATTTCGACACCACCGGCACCGGCAATTCGCTGCTCATGCGCTCGCCGCACGCCCTGCAACTCATCACCGATTCGCTGCGATATTGGGTCACCGAGATGCATGTGGACGGCTTTAGGTTCGACTTGGCCGCCACGCTGGCGCGTCAGTTCCAGGAGGTGGACAAGCTCTCCGCCTTCTTCGACATCGTCGAGCAGGATCCGGTGATCAGCCGCGTCAAGCTCATCGCCGAGCCGTGGGATCTTGGTTCCGGCGGCTATCAGGTGGGTGGCTTCCCGCCCAGCTGGTCGGAATGGAATGGGCGGTATCGCGACACCGTGCGTGATTTCTGGCGCTCGCAGCCTTCGACCCTGCCTGAATTCGCCTCGCGTCTGATGGGCAGCTCCGACCTGTATCAGGTCAACGGACGCCGCCCCGTCGCTTCGGTGAATTTCATCACCGCGCACGACGGCTTCTCCATGAACGATTTGGTGAGCTACAACGACAAGCACAACGAGGCCAACGGCGAAGGCAACCGCGACGGCGAAAGCAACAATCGTTCGTGGAACTGCGGCGTGGAAGGGCCCACGACCATTCGCGATGTCAGTGAGCTGCGTCAACGCCAGATGCGCAACCTGTTCTCCACACTGCTCATCAGCCAAGGCATCCCGATGATCTGCGGCGGCGACGAGGTGGCTCGCACGCAGATGGGCAACAACAACGCCTACTGTCAGGACAACGAGCTTTCCTGGACGCACTGGGATCTCGACGAGGAGCGCGAGGGTCTTCTGGAATTCGTGTCCAAGCTCGTTCATCTGCGCCTGAAGCACCCCGTGCTGCATCGGCGTCGCTTCTTCACCGGGCGCGAGCCGGGTGACGACTCCGAGATGATTCCGCAGGTCGAATGGTTTGATCACACCGGCTCCATCATGGACATGGAGGACTGGCAGAACACGCACGCCTTCTCGATGATGGTATATCTCAACGGTTCGGATATTCCCGAGGTGGACTTCTACGGCAATCCGATGGTGGACAACGACTTCATCCTGATTTTCAACGCCCACTACGAGCCGATTCAGTTCACATTGCCCGACGAACGATACAGCCAGAAGTGGCAGCTGGTGGTGGACACGCACAATCCCAAGGGGCCTGTGCTCAACTATGAGGCCGGTTTTGCCGTCACCGCGCAGTCGCGCAGCTTCATGCTGCTGATGAGCGTCGACAAGCCGGACAAGCCCGACACGGCCGTCTGATGGCGATTCACCGATCCGAGGAAATGCGAGATTCGGGCAACGGCTCCTGCTGATGGCCGTTGCCCAGTGCCTGCGCTTGGACGAGCTGAGTCGCCACGCGATCCGCTTCGATGGCGGCGATTTGCCGTGAGAACACGATGAACCAGCCGAGGAACATCATGCCCGCCAGCGCCTCCACATTGGTGAGCGTATTGTGCCCCAGCATCATGTTCACCCAAAAGCCCGCGCACAGCAGCGCCGCGAGATCGGAAATCACCATCGTGACGCGGCTCAAGCGAGGGGCGAGCCAGGGGAGCGCCAGGAATAGCGCCAGCATGATGAACGGCAGTCCCTTCGCGCAGATGTTGTGCATCAGATAGTGGGGCGTGTAGCGGAACGCGCCGATGCCGATGAACGCCAAGCCGGACAGGGTCAGCAGGGCGGTCAGCACGATGATGCGCGCCATGAAGTGCGCGATATCGTACCCGCGATTCGGATCCTCGCGCGTGTGGTCGTGGCGCAACCGCATCAAGCGCTCGGTGGTGACCAGCTCGGAGACGGCGAAGTAACTGACGATGATGACGCACACGCCGGCCAGCATGAGTGTGGAATTGAACATGGTGGCGGCGAAGGTGGTGCGGTCGCCCAACTGGGAGAAATTGTTGTGATACCAGTAGGGATCGTCGGTGGTCAGGCCAGCCGTGCACACGCCGGAGATGACGAAGAACGGCAGCAGTGAGGCAAGGGTTTTCGCGTTCATCATTCGCGCCTGCACGAACGTCATGTAACCGACGATGCCACAGAAACCGGCGCAGACGGACGACATATACCCCGCGAAAATCGTGCCGCCCATTATCTGGTTCATGGCGCTGAGCAGCGCGAAGGACGATAGGAAAGTGGTGGCCGCATAGACGACGGACAACGCCACGGATTCAAACACGCGGCGCAATGGCGTCCACCAGCCGCGCTTGAGCGTCAACGAGCGCGAATGGCTCATATAGCCGATCAGAAAAGAGAACACGGCGCAAGCCGCCACAAGACCGGAGCACACGATGAAGCGGCGTTGCGTCAGCTGCCAGATTGCGGGAGCGTAGCGAAGATAGACGTCCATGCCGCCCACGCCGATAATCGCGCACAGGATGAACGAAACCAAGCCGCCTGTTTCGGCGCGTTGATGGCGCCCCATGAACTCTCCCCTTTTATCGATTGCGTCAAGCTGTATTGTACAATGGCTGGATGTGCCCCGGCATGCCGAGGCAACGGGCCGTAGCGCAGTTTGGTAGCGCGCCTGCTTTGGGAGCAGGATGTCGCAGGTTCAAATCCTGTCGGCCCGACTGTTATTGCCGTTAACAGTATAGGGAGAAATCGGTATATGACCGACGAACAGGACAAAGGCAACGTGGCCGTAGAAGAGGCGCTGTACGTTCCCCGATTCCAGGACTTGATGGCTCCTGTGAAACTGCCTCGCAAACGCCCTCCGTTGCCTGCCGTGTTGGGTGGCGCCGTTGCCTGCATCGTGGCAATTGCGCTGGTTGTCGTCATTGCCATGGTCAAGCCGTTCAGCTCATTGAGAGCCACCGATTACGCATCTGGCGTTTCCCAAGCCTCGGATTTGCAGACGCGATATACTGCCGTTTCCGAATCGCTTGATCAGTCGTTGATTTTTTTGGTTTCGCAATCCTCGCAGTATGATTCCACCGCGGTTTCGGATGTGGCGAAGCACACCGACGAGTTGCGTCAATCCATCGATTCGTTCGCCCAGCTCAGGGTGACGAACAAGGATGAGGAAGTGAATGCCGCCTACGATCTGTACGAGCGTCAGGCCGAGCGCTTCATTGAACTTGCGAACAATCTTGCCCAATCCACCAAGGCGCTGTCCGAAACGAAAACGGCATGCGATGCCATCCCCAGCGGCACTGTGTTCGACTCGAATTACACGAGCGAATACGAGCAGTATGTCTCGTCATGCAGGGCCAGCGTCGACAAGCTCGCCGAGGCCCCGGCCAAGGTCGTCACCGAATTCGCCGCCACGCTGTCAAGCACTCTTGACCAGACGAATGACATCCTCAATCAGCTCAAGGACATCGGCAGCCCCGTCGGCATTTCCACCGGTTCAGCGAAAGGCCAGCAGTTGACGCAATTGTCTTCCCAACTGGTCGACCTTGACATTTCGTCCGGCATGTTCAGTGATTTTTATTCTGACAAGCTCCAGCAAACCCTCGACAATGCAAGCCCGGCCAAGCCGTTTGATCGTCTGAAGACGGCTCTTGAGCAAGGATATGATTCCACAAGTAAGAAGTGAGTTGTTTTATGAGCGTCACCATTTGGTCGGCTCCGGCGGCTGAGGCTGAGCTTGATGCCACGGTCGAGATTCCGGGCAGCAAGTCGTTGTCGAATCGCTATCTGGTGCTTGCGGCGTTGGGTGGGCGGCCGGTGAGGCTGGTCGGTCTGTTGCGTTCTCGTGACACTGATTTGATGATGGATGCTTTGGGCGCGCTTGGGGTGCGCTGCGAGATTGATGCCGATACGCCCACCACGGTGCGTGTGACACCGCCTGAATCCGGCGTGTTCAACGGTGACACCGAGGTGTTCTGCGGGTTGGCGGGGACTGTGATGCGCTTTGTGCCCGGGCTTGCGTTGTTCGCCGCCGGTCCGGTGCGTTTCGATGGCGACGAGCAGGCGTATGCGCGTCCGATGAAGCCGGTGCTGGATGGTTTGGAACAGCTCGGTGCGCGCATTGAATATCACGGTGAGGTCGGCCGGTTGCCGTTCACCGTCATTCCTCCTGATGAGTTGCCGACTGGGTGTGTTGATGTGCGTATCGATGCCTCGGGGTCATCCCAGTTCGTTTCCGGTTTGCTGTTGATTGGTTCGCGTCTGCCCGGCGGCATGACACTGAGCCATACGGGAGCCAAGACCCCCAGCCTGCCGCATATTCGCATGACGGTGGCGGATGTCGAGGCGGCTGGTGGGTTTGTTGATGCCGATGAGACGGCTCGCGTATGGAACGTCGCCCCGCATGGGCTTCAACTGCCGGAGCAAGTGACGGTTGAACCGGATTTGTCGAATGCCGCCCCGTTCCTCGGAGCTGCGCTTATCGCCGGCGGCACCGTGCATGTGCCGAACTGGCCCGAACACACCACACAGCCAGGTGGGTTGCTGCCGGGGTATTTGGAGCGTATGGGAGCCGAAGTGTCGTTCCCGGTGCGAGGCGGCGTGCGCTATTGCAGTGTGACTGGCACCGGCGTGATTCATGGGCTTGGCGATTTCGATTTGACGGCGGCGGGGGAGATAGCTCCCTCGCTGGCGGCGATACTGGTATTCGCCGACGCGCCGACCAATATGATCGGCATCGGACACTTGCGCGGGCACGAGACGAACCGTCTTGAGGCACTGGTTGCCGAAATCACTCGCGTGGGCGGCATCGCGCGCGAGTTGGACGACGGCATTGCCATTGAACCAGTCGGCAGGCAAACACTGCATGCCGCCGAGATGGAAACCTATGCCGACCACCGCATGGCCACTTTCGCTGCGATGCTGGGCTTGCGCATTGACGGCATCACCGTGCGTAACGTCGAAACCACGCGCAAAACCCTTCCCGATTTCGTCGCCATGTGGCAGGGCATGCTGGCATAGAATTTTAAGATTTTATATGAAAAAAGGCCGTTCCCCTCACGGGAGCGGCCTTTCGTTGATATCCGAGATGACTCAGGCGACCTTGTTGCCGTAGGTGTCTTCGCCGGCGTCCGCGATGGCGGCGGACTTGCGGGCGATGGCCAGCTCCTCGTTCGTCGGGATCACGCAGACGGTGACGGCCGAATCCGGAGCGGAGATGATGCGCGGCTCCTTGGAGCGGGTGGCGTTCTTCTCCTCGTCAAGCTTCACACCGAACGCGCTGAGCTTGTCACACACCATCTTGCGCACGATGTCGTCGTTCTCACCGACACCGGCGGTGAAGGTGATGACATCCACGCCGCCCATCTGGGCGGTGTAGTTGCCGATATAGCCGACGATGCGGTGCACATAGACTTCGAGCGCCAGCTTGGCGTCCTCGTTGCCCTCGGCGACGAGACGATGCACTTCACGCAAATCGCCGTAACCGGTCATGCCCATCATGCCGGAACGCTTGTTGAACAGGGTGTCAAGCTCGTCCACGTTCATGTGCGCGTTGCGAATCAGATGGAACACCACAGCCGGGTCGATGTCGCCGGTGCGGCCGCCCATCATCAGACCTTCCAGCGGAGTCAGGCCCATGGAGGTCTCAACCGGCTTGCCGGAGATTTCAGCCGAGGCGGAAGCGCCGTTGCCCACGTGCAGCACAATCTGCTTCAGCCCCTCGGCCGGCTTGCCGATGACATCCGGCACCACGGAGGAGATGAACTCGTGGGAGGTGCCGTGGGCGCCGTAACGGCGGATGTGATACTGGTCGGCGATTTCCTTGTTCAGCGCGTAGGTGCTGGCGGCCTTCGGCAACTGGAAGAAGAAGGAGGAATCGAACACGAACACCTGCGGCACGTCCGGCAGCAGCGCGCGCATGACCTCGGCGCCTTTGGCCTCAGGGCCGTTGTGCAACGGGGCGAGCACGGCCAAGTCCTTGACCTGGTTGATGGTCTTGTCGGTGACCAGAGCCGGGTCCGGGAAGATGGAACCACCCTGCACCACGCGGTGGCCGACGGCAACGATGCCAGCCTCGTCAATCTTGGGGCCGAACTCATCGAAGAAGCCGAGCACGCGCTTCAAACCCTGCTCGTGATCGTGAATCGGTTCTTCGAGCTCGTGCTTTTCGCCGTTGTATTCGTGCTTGTAGTGGCCGTCAACAGGCTCGCCGATCTTCTCTACGAGGCCGGAAGCGAGGCCTTCGCCGGATTCGAGATCGACCAGCTGATACTTGATCGAGCTGGAGCCGGAGTTGATGACAAGGACGGTTTTTGCCATGGTGGGCATCCTCCATTTTGTACTGTTTTCTTCCGTTTTTATACACGGATTACGGTTGTTTAGACTACTCTGTGCTTGCTACAAAACTATTGAGCTTCGATGGCGGTGAGGGCCACGGTGTTGATGATGTCCTGCACGAGGGCGCCTCGGGACAAATCGTTCACCGGCCTGTTCAGCCCCTGCAACACCGGGCCGACGGCGAGCGCCCCGGAAGAACGTTGCACGGCCTTGTACCCGATATTGCCGGCGCACAAGTCCGGGAACACGAACACGTTGACATGCCCGGCGACATCGTTGCCCTTCGCTTTGGCGGCTGCCACGGTGGGCGACCATGCGGCGTCGAACTGGATGGAACCGACGACGGCCAGATCGGGGGCCTTCTCCTTGACGATGCGGGTGGCCTCTTCGACCACATCCACATCCGGCCCTTTGCCGGAACCGAGCGTGGAGTAGGAGAGCATGCCGACCTTCGGCTCGATGCCGAATGCGGCGGCGGTTTCAGCGGACTGGATGGCGATGTCGGCCAGCTGCTCGGCGTTCGGGTTCAGGTTGATGGCGCAATCGGCGAACACGGCCACATGATCCTTGAAGCACATGAGGAATGCGCCGGAGACCAGCGAAGCGCCCGGCTTGGTCTTGATGACCTGCAAAGCGGGACGCACGGTGTTGGCAGTGGAGTTGACGGAGCCGGACACCAAGCCGTCGGCCTTGCCGAGCACCACAAGCATGGTGCCGAAGTAGCTCGGATCCTTGAGCTGCTGACGGGCCTGTTCCTCGGTCATGCCCTTCTTGGCACGCAGTTCGCACAGTTTGGTGACCATCGGCCCAAGCACCGCTTCGTCGTCCATGGCCTGGAATTCGGCCTTATCGAGCGACTTCAAGCCCAATTCGCCGCCGTGGGCGAGAATGGCGTTCTTGTCTCCCACGATGATCAGATTCACGATGTCGCGCTCAAGCAGGTAATCGGCAGCCTTGATGATGCGATCTTCCTCGCCTTCGGGCAGTACGATGGTCTTCTTGTTCGCCTTGGCTTTGCCCAGCAGGCTGTATTGGAACGCATAGGGGGTGAGGGGGGCGGTGAACGGCGCGTCCAGCGCGGCGAGCACCTCATCTGCGGGAGCATTCTCGGCGAATACCTTGGCGGCTTTGTCCGCGGCGCCTTCCTCTTCGAAATCCACCTTGGGCAGCACCCATACCGGCACATCGCCGGCAAGAGCTTCTTTGATGCCGGCTGCCTGGCCCTCTTCGGCACCCGTCACGAATACGCCCAGCACGGCGGTGCCGGCTTTTTCGACGGCGGCGGTGCAGGCGTCGACGGTGGCCTTCACCTGTTCGGGGGTGCGGTTGATGGTGCATACGGCAAGGAACACGGGGGACTTGAGGTCCGCAGCCACATCGGCGTTGAAGCCGAAGAGCTCGGGGTCATTCACATTGGAACGGTCGGTTCCGACAATCACCATCGCTTCGGGGGCGATATTGCCCACGGTGGTCTCGTAGGCGGCCACGATATCGGCCCGCGAGCCTTCCTTGTCCGCCCGCGCGCATTTCGGGCACACGCCCACGGCCTGTTCGCGGCTTTGCCCGGCGTTGCTGGCCGTCAGCAATGTGTCGGTGAAGGTTTCCTTCTTGCATACCGCGGGGCGGAACACGCCCGTTTTCTTGACGCCAGCAAGGGCGTTGACAACGCCAAGCGCGGCGACATTGCGACCATTGGCGGCTTCGGGACTGATGATGGTGACAGTGGTAAGACTCACTTTTGTCTCCTATGTAGCTAGTGATATGGCGGGTGACCTCGATGTTCACACCGTTGCCCATTGTAATGCGAGAGGTGAGTGAATCCACGGCATGTTGCCGAATATTGCCTTGAATTGCAGTGTGATATACCACACAAATCGCTTGAAACATGAGGAAATAAGAGATGAATCCAAGCGAACTGAGCCGCCTTGCCGTTTTCCGAACTTCCTTGAGGCCGCAAGGAAACGGCAAGGTGCTTTCAGAATCGGACGACCTTGTCTTTTGCCTTCTGCAGCACATCGACAGGAAATACACCCGGCAGAACAACGGAGGCAAGGCATATCCTCGCGGCATGGACGCGCTCGATCCGCTCCTCCACACTGACGATCTGCGCATCCGACAGTGTCGGATAATAGGCCTTGATAAACATGTCATACAAAGCCTGCGCGCCGACTTTGTCCATGCCGAGTTCCGCCACACATTTCTCGTCTGATACAAAGGACGGCAGGAAGATGTAATGCGAATACATACACAGCAGATCGAAGATCGGATCTCCTTTTCCGCACAGCATGAAGTCGATGAAACAGGTGTCATCGCCCTTGACGATGGCATTACCCGGTTGGCAGTCACCGTGCACAAATGTTTCGGCAGGCGCAATACTCTCAAAAACAGCGCGAATCTTTGCTGTATCCTCCGGTGAATACAAAGCCGGATCAAGCTGTTCGCACAGCGCTATGGAAACCTCCCTGATATCGGGCACGCGCTCGTCCGACACATGAATCTGATGCAGCGCTTTTACGGCGCTCGCAAACCGGCTGATGAGATGTTGGCGTTCCTGCGGCTGCGCGCCAATCACTTCTTGCAAGACCGTGCCGCTCACCTTATCCGTCAGAATACCGTAACCAGCTCCGGAACGAACCAACTCATAGGTGTTGGGCGCTGGGACTCCCATCGAATGCGCCGCTTTGGTCAGTACCATCTCCTGGCGAATCATGGCGAACGGAATCGACGGCTTGAACAGCTTCAGCACTTTATCCTGCCCAAAGGCGAACACGGTGGCGGTCCTGCCTTTTCCAAGTACCGGCAGATTGGCGGAAGACAGTTTCCGCAGATTTTCCCAGCTTCCTTCCGGCGGCAGCAAGCTCAGCTTGTCCAACTTGCCTGTTTCCAGCAGGGGGAAGTCCCGCAAGCGGATGTAATTTGTCGGAATCATATACTCCGGGAGTATTTGCAGCAGTCGTTCTCTGATGGCGACCTCATCGATTTCGACATCATCCGTATAAAACACGACAATGGCTGATATGTCCTTATATACAAACCCTCTGACGACAAGGTGCTGCAGGTCGCTCACGCTGCGGATGGCATTGGCGACCTCGTCTGGTTCGATGCGGTAGCCTGCGATCTTGAACATCTCATCGAGCCGTCCGCGAACGATGAGATCGCCATCAGCGGTTAATGCCCCGGCGTCACCGGTGTGGAAAATCCTGCCGCGCAGCAATTTCCTTGTGCGGCTAGGCAGATTGAGATACCCGCGAACATAGGGATTGCGATAGCAGATTTCCCCAACCTCACCGGTCGGCGTCTCCATCTCGTCCTCGTCAAGGATGAACAGCTCGATATCCGACTGTGATTTGCCCACTGGAGCCGGAGTGACGGCGCGAGGCAACTCGAATACCGTCAGCAGGCATCCCGACTCGGTGGAGGCATAGCAGTTATAGCATTTCATGCCATCGATGTAGAGTCCGTCCGCCGGTTCGCTGGACAGGATGCACATCCTCCACTGTTGGTGGAAAGGGTAGTGGTTGCGCAGGAAGGAGGGGGTCAAGTAGCCGCAGTTCACCCCGGCATCTTTCAGATATTCATTGAAGCGCTCTTCGTCACTGTGGTACGAGTAGGGCATGAGCGCCACGGCGTTCCCGAACGCGCAAGAGAGCGAAAAAATAATTGGCAGAGACACGAAATTCATCGGGCTCATCGCCAGAAAGGTATCCTCCTCGCTCAGGAGGGGTTTACCGTCCATCCTGACCGACTTCCACGCGTTTTCCAGCGAGCCGTATTCATGCAGGACGCCCTTCGGATTTCCCGTTGTGCCAGATGTATAGGCAATGTAACAGAGGTTGTGCAGATTGATTGGCTCGTAGCCGTTGATCGGTTCGGTTTCAATGATCTCATTCCAACAGTCCTCATCCACAAAGAACTTGCATCCGCAGTCTTTTCGTATGTAGGCCGTGCGTTTGCAATCATTGTCCGTTTCCGTCAGCACAAAGGCGGCGCCCGCCCGCAGCGTGCCGATGATGCACGCATACAAGCCGATTCCTCTGGGCAGGCAGTACATCACGATATCCTCCGCACCGATGCCCCGCGTTTTCAGCCATGCATAAACCCTGCCGGACAGTTCCCACAACGCGGAATATGTGATTCGATCATCCGGTTCATAGATAACCGCGGTGCGTTTCGGCGTATCCATCACGCGCTGTTCCAACATCTGCAAAACAGTTCTGCTCATCTATCCAGACACACCTTTTCTCTATTACGACGCGTTCTCGATTGCGACGCGATTTTTGAATATCACTTAGTATTTGTGCATGCGGCGACAACTGTTCGGGTTGCGGCATATTTAACTGGTAATCATGACGTTTGTTGGTACTTCCTGATTATGAGCACGCAAAGCACGATAGTCACCATCGCGAGGGCGGTCATCAAAATCATGACGGACAGCACATCCCAATGGTTCAGCATCAGGGTGGCCACAGCCGAGAGGATCAGCGATCCCGCTTTTTGGGCGCCGTTGAGAGTAATTAGCATGCTCTGCTGCCTTGCCTTGTCATCATCCTCAAGTGAGATATGCCGAATCAGCGTGATATACGGGTCGCGCACAAACGCCATCAGCAGATAGCCGATGCACAGGAAGGCGATCGTATCTCCTGTGAAAGAGAACCAAGGCAAGGTCTGCATCACCAATCCTGCAGCCAAAAGTATCGAGACGAAGATTGCGACGCGATTTTTGACTTTGCCATACGCCTTCCGCATCGCCATATTGGACACGATTCTGATGAGATAAACAACCGTCGTTATGACGCTCAGCAGCATCATGATGTATTCCGGATCCTGATTGATCAGATACTGCTGGAAATTCAGTTTTGCATACGACAGCCCAGTCCCTGTTAGCGCGCAGAAAATCGCAAAAGAGGCGAACAGCAGAATGTTCAGGGAATTCCACACGTTCCTCTGTCGTTTGGCGGATTGTTTGAGATTTGGTGCCAAATTGATCTCCTGCGCAGAATCATCGTCGTGTGATATCAGAAAAGCGAAAACGATTCCCACAAGACTGAGCACAATGCAGGCGACCATCGGAAGATACTCGTTGAGCGTAAACAGCGGTAAGCAGAGCAAGGAGGTCAACATCATGATCAGCGACGTCGCGGCGTTGGCATCTGATTGATACGAAACGAACCGATCTTCCCGATGCTCCGTTGTCAGTCGGTTCTTTAAAATCGCCGTACCCATCGCGTTCAATGTGTGACCGATGCATTTCAGGAATCCGCCGATCAGCACCGTGATGAAACCGGGTGCGAAGGTGATGCATACCGCCGAGAGTGCAAATACCACACTGCCGGTACGCACCGCCGTCTTATTGCCGACTCGGTTGATGAACCTGAGCAATGGATATTGGATTATCAGCGAGAAGGCAAGCGAGAGAAACGTCAGCAGGGAGAAGCTTTCCTTTGACATCCCCTTTACCTGCGTCAGAAACAGCACGTCGCAAACCACAAAGAACAGCAGATCGGTCTCCAGCGCCGTGTACCAGAGATACTCGCGATAGAATCTGTCTTTAAATCGCTGTATGCAACTACGCACGTAGGTGTCCTCCCTATTGGGGCGTCGGGTTGTGCTCCTTCGAAATTTAGGCTCGTATGCCATCCGAAAATCAGTGGAAACAGAGCCGACGGGATGGTATAGAAAAAGGGACCGAGACGAATCCCGATCCCCTTTCCTAATTAGCTAGGCAAATGCCTCACTCGTTGTCGCCGGCAGTGGCGGCGGTAGCGGAGACCGCGCCCTGCTTGTTGGTGTTGACACCGGAGTAGACCCAGTCGGTGTAATCCGGGTGATCGTAACCGTTGTCGACCGCGAACTGGAAGGCTTCGGTACGGAAGGCCTCGAGCTCGTTGATCTTGTCGGCGTACTTGTCAGCGTCGATCATGCGCAGAGCCTCGGCGACGAGCTCGTAGCGATCGATGTTGTTCACGCGCACCATGTCGTAAGGCGTGGTAGTGGAGCCCTGCTCCTCATAGCCGTGGACGTTGAAGTTGTCGTGGTTCGGGCGATCGTAGATCAGACCACGCACGTCGCGGGCATAGGAGTGATAGGCGAACAGCACCGGCTTGTCCTCGGTGAACAGGTCGGCGAAGTCGGCGTCGGAAATGGCTTCGTTGTTCTCCTTGGTGGACTGCAGCTTGACCAAATCCACGACGTTGACGACCTTGAACTTGATGCCCATCTCGTTGAGCTTGTCGGCGGCGGCCATGATCTCCTGAGCGGGGACATCGCCGGCGGAGGCAAGCACGATCTGCGCTTCGTCGTTGGTCTTCGCGGTGGAAGCCCACTCCCACTCGGCGGCACCCTTCTCAAGCTCGGCGCGAGCTTCGTCCAGGGTCAGCCAGGTGGCGGCCGGCTGCTTGCCGGCGATGATGGCGTTGATCATGTTGGTGGACTTGTAGCACTTCTCGGCAACGGCCAGCAGCATGTTGGAATCCACCGGGAAGTAGATGCCGATGACGTGGTCGTTGTTGAAGCACTTGTTCAGCAGCACGGAGGTCACGCCCGGATCCTGGTGCGAGAAGCCGTTGTGATCCTGACGCCACACGTGGGAGGAGACCAGGAGGTTCATCGAGGAGATCGGCTTGCGCCATGGAATCTCACGCACGGTGGCCTCAAGCCACTTGGCGTGCTGGTTCAGCATGGAGTCGATCACGTGCACGAAGGACTCGTAGGAGCTCCAGATGCCGTGACGGCCGGTGAGCAGATAGGCCTCAAGGAGGCCTTCCATCTGGTGCTCGGAGAGCTGCTCGGTGACCTGACCGGTGACGGCCATGTGCTCGTCGACCTGAGCGGACAGATAGCCGGCGGTCCACTGCTTGTCGGTCACTTCATAAGCGGCCTGCAGACGGTTGGAAGCGGTCTCGTCCGGTCCGAAGATGCGGAAGGAGTCGGGGTTGTTCTTGATGATGTCGCGGGTGTAGACGCCCAGACGACGGGTGGCTTCGAGCTGACCCCAGCCGTGGCCGTACTCCTTGACTTCCTTGACCTCGTAATCGTCGAGGTTCGGCAGGTTGAGCTCTTCGCGGATCACACCACCGTTGGCGTTCGGGTTGGCACCGATGCGCAGCTCGCCGGTGGGCATGAAGGCGGTGACTTCCGGCTTCAGCGCGCCGTTGGCGTCGAACAGCTCTTCCGGCTTGTAGGATTCGAGCCAGTTCTTGAGCACCTCGAAGTGGGCCTCGGTGTCGCGGGCGGAGGCCAGCGGCACCTGATGGGAACGCCAGGAACCCTCGGTCTTCTTGCCGTCGATGAACTTCGGGCAGGTCCAGCCCTTGGGAGTGCGGAAGATGATCATCGGGTAGAACGGGCGGGCCATGTCGTTGGTCTGAGCCTCGGCCTTGATGTCGCAGATCTCGTCGAAGACGGTCTCGAACAGCTCGGCGAAGCGACGGTGGATCGACATGTGATCCTCATTGTCGAAGCCGGCGACGAACTCGTAGGGCTCGTAACCCATGCCGTGGAAGAACTCGTGGAGCTCTTCGTCGGAAATGCGCGACAGGATGGTCGGGTTGGCGATCTTGTAACCATTGAGGTGCAGGATCGGCAGCACGATGCCGTCGGTGCGCGGGTTGACGAGCTTGTTGGACTGCCAGCCGGTGGCCAGCGGGCCGGTCTCGGCCTCGCCGTCGCCGACGATGGCCGGCACGAAGAGGGACGGGTTGTTCATCACCGCACCGTAGGCGTGGGACAGAGCGTAACCCAGCTCGCCACCCTCGTGGATGGAACCCGGGGTCTCCGGAGCGTAGTGGGAGGGGATGCCGCCCGGGTAGGAGAACTGGCGGAAGAACTTCTGCAGACCAGCCTCATCGTTGGTGATCTTCGGGAAGGTCTCGGTGTAGGTGCCGTCCAGATAGGACTGGGAAGTGCCGGCGGGGCCGCCGTGACCCGGACCCATGATGATCACGGTGTTCTGCTGGTGATCGGCGATCAAACGGTTGATGTGGCCAATGAGGAAGTTCAGGCCGGGGGTGGTGCCCCAGTGACCGACGAGACGGTGCTTGACGTCTTCGCGGGTGAACGGTTCCTTCATCAGCGGGTTGCTACGAAGGTAAATCTGGCCAATCGACAGATAGTTGGCGGCGCGCCAATACTTGTCAACGCCTTCCAGGGATTCCTTGGAAACTGCGGTGTTGAGCTTCGTCCAAGGGGTGCCAATAACAGGATTCGTCATGTGTACTCCTGTACTCCTGCACTGTGTAGTGCGATTTGATTACTATAGGTTCGGTTGTTCGATTCCCGCGTTTCCTTGGAAATCTCACGCCCAATCGCTCTTCATGGTACGAGCAGTGTGCGACGTTTTGGCCGGTTTTTTTCAGGTATGTGCGAAAAAGTTGTAAAAAAGATAGAAAAAGTGCTATTTCTATGGTCGTTTTGTGAATCGCACAATTTTGCCGGTTTACTTGAGAAATGTTGAAATATCAATAACGAAACGGCTTTTTCTCATTGTGAAGCGTTCGTTTTAAGCTCCCACTCAACCGGCGTGTTGAGCTACTTATGAAAGGAAATGTTGCATTTATTTGGGATTCTCATCGCTTCGATGCCGAAGTGCGCAGACGGATCGCAATGCACATTACAATGTCTGCTAACGCCGCCATAATCAAAGCAGTTGCCCATCCTTTTGTATATAGGTATCTAGGAGATTTAAGTCAATGGCAAACGGTCCCGTGCTCGTCGTCGATTTTGGAGCGCAATACGCGCAGCTCATTGCCCGCCGTGTGCGTGAAGCGAACGTGTATTCGGAGCTGGTGCCACATTCAATGCCCGTCGATCAGATGCTGGCCAAAGATCCGAAAGCGATCATTCTGTCGGGCGGCCCCGCTTCGGTGTTCGAGGAGGGTGCCCCCACCATCGACGCCAAGGTGTTCGAGACGGGCGTTCCCGTGTTGGGCATCTGCTATGGCTTCCAGGTCATGGCCCACGAACTCGGCGGTGACGTGGACAAGGCAGCGTTGGGCGAATACGGCAAAACCGGCACCGTCATCGACCATACGCGCGGGTTGCTCGCCGGTTCCCCGAACGAGCAGAGCACGTGGATGAGCCACGGTGTCGCCGTCAAGAAGGCGCCGGAAGGATTCGAAGTGCTCGCCCACACTGAAGGCGCGCCCGTCGCCGCCATGCAAGACGCGGCACGCAAGCTCTACGGCGTGCAATGGCACCCCGAAGTCAAGCACACCCCGCTGGGGCAGAAGCTCATCGAGACGTTCCTGCACGATTGCGCCGGTCTTGGCTGCGATTGGGACGCCTCCAGCATCATCGAAGACCAAGTCGCCAAAATCCGCGAACAGGTGGGCAGCTCCCAAGTAATCTGCGGGCTGTCTGGCGGCGTCGATTCCGCGGTGGCCGCGGCCTTGGTGCACAAAGCCATCGGCGACCAGCTCACCTGCGTGTTCGTCGACCACGGCCTGTTGCGCAAGGGCGAAGTCGAGCAGGTCAAGCACGATTTCGTCAAGGCCACCGGCATCAAACTCATCGCCGTGGATGCCGCCGCCGACTTCCTTGAAGCGCTCAAAGGCGTGAGCGAGCCGGAGAAGAAGCGCAAGATCATCGGCGAGAAGTTCATCCGCACTTTCGAAAAGGCGCAGCGTCAGGTCATCGAGGAAGCCGGTGCCCAAGGTAGGGAAGTGAAGTTCCTTGTGCAAGGCACCCTCTACCCGGACGTCGTGGAGTCCGGCGGTGGTGACGGCGCGGCCAACATCAAGTCGCATCATAACGTGGGCGGCCTGCCCGAAGACATCAAGTTCCAGCTCGTCGAACCACTTCGCACCCTGTTCAAGGACGAAGTGCGCGCCATCGGCACCGAACTCGGCCTGCCCGACGAAATCGTATGGCGCCAACCGTTCCCCGGCCCAGGTCTAGGCATCCGCATCATCGGTGAAATCACGCGCGAACGCCTCGACCTCTTGCGCGAAGCCGACGCCATCGCTCGCGAGGAACTTTCCAAGGCCGGCCTCGACCGCGACATCTGGCAGTGCCCCGTCGTCCTGCTCGCCGACGTGCATTCCGTGGGCGTGCAAGGTGACGAGCGCACCTACGGTTCGCCCATCGTTCTGCGTCCCGTTTCCTCCGAAGACGCCATGACCGCCGACTGGTCGCGCGTCCCCTACGATGTGCTTGCCGCCATCTCCACCCGCATCACCAACGAATGTCGCCAGATCAACCGCGTGGTGCTGGACTGCACTTCCAAACCCCCCGCCACCATCGAGTGGGAGTGATTCCTTACAAAATGCAGTACCTATTGGAGGTGCCTTGCCATATTGCAGAGCACCTTTTTTAGGGTTATAAGGCCCTCTCAAACCAGTCCTTGCTTTTTACGATGGCGCGTGCGATACTACATTTAGTCTCTCCGTAAGGAAGGGCCATCAGGAGCCGGGGGTTGTCCCCCGGCATTTTTTATATTCACGCAAGGAGAAACGAATGCTCGAAGCGAGCCTGTTTGTCGACGAGTCCGGCGAGAACGGGACGCAGTCGAAGTATTATTTGCTCACACTAGTTCTCCACGAGCAATCCGACAATATCCTTCAAATCATAGACATCTATGAGAACGACCTGCGTGCGAAGAGACTGCCAAACATTCCGCTACACACTTCACCGCTCATGTACTCCAAAGATGACTACGCCGGCATGGACATTCAAGACAGGAAACGGCTGCTGCAGTCGTTTTTCACCATGCTTCAGCATATGCCCATCAAATATCATACATTCTCGTACAAGAAGAGCGAACTTCGCGATGGCGCAGCACTTGAGGCTAGGATGAAGCGCGACGTCGTGAATTTTATCTTCGACAACCTCGACTATCTCCAGGGGTTCGACAAGGTGAAGGTCTACTATGACGACGGCCAACAGGTCGTGACCAAGGCATTGCACGACGCCGTGGAATACGCGCTTTCCACCGAGGCGGTCATGTACAAGGACGGCAGTCCTAAGGATTACCGCCTCGCGCAGGCTGCCGACCTCATCTGCACACTTGAGTTGGCAGCGTTGAGGTTCGAGGCCGGTGAGACGACTAAGACATACGATCGCTTTTTTGGAACATATGGATACTTCAAGAAAAACTGGCTCAAGAAAATCCGCAAGAAACTGCTGTAGAAGGCCTTTCAGCACGGGGTACTTTTTGGGTGCCAGAAAAACGTGCGCGAACGAGACGAAACCGCAACCACTGATACAAAGAATCACGTCAGGGCATCCATGATAGAGATGTTCACATCGAGTGGGAGTGAGGAAATTCTTTAGTTGTCGTGGTATTTACAGACTTTTTTGCCGTAGATACCACGATAACGCGCAAATTTGCTATGCTATCTCTGACGAGAATCGGGAGGCAGCATGCTTTTGTTCAAACGCGAGGACTACCTCAAGAAGATACGCGGGTTCTACCATGACGACGGCATGATCAAGATCATCACGGGCGTGCGCAGATGCGGCAAATCCTGTCTGATGCGCACGATTGCGGAGGAACTTAGGGAAAGCGGGGTTTCCGAAGAGAGGATCGCCTTCTTCGACCTGGACCGCTACGGCTTCAGGTCCGTCAAGACGCCCGACCAACTCGAGAAGCTGATTGAGCCAATGCTTCAGGTCGACGGACTGAAGTACCTCTTCATCGACGAGATCCAGAACGTGAAGGGATTCGAGGAGGTAATCAACGAGTTCCGCGCCGAGGGCGGCTTCTCGATCTTCATCACGGGGTCCAACTCCTACCTACTCTCCGGCGAGCTGGCGACCAAGCTCACGGGGCGCTACATTGAGTTTGAAATGCAGACGCTCAACTTCCGCGAGTACTGTGAGATGAAGCGCTTCCTAGGTCAGAAGATCAATCCGAACCCAGCAGCCGAGCTTGACGATTACATCCTTGCCGGTGGCTTTCCGAAGGCCCTCGACTACCCCTCCCTAGCAGACAAGCGCTCCTACGCCAAGTCGGTGATCGAAGAGATATTCGAGAAGGACATCAAAAGGCGCGTGAAGATAAAGAACGCTTCTGTCTTCAACCTCGTCCGAGACTACGTAATAAACAACTTCGGTGCCACCATGTCGATTAGCAACATCAAGTCCGACCTCGAATCCAAACAGGGGGTCCGCGTGAGCCACGAGACGCTCAACCGCTACCTGCAGATACTTGAGGACGCGAAGATAATCAGCAGGTGTACCAGGTTTGACGTCAAGTCGCGCAAGTCGCTTTCAGGCGAGCAGAAGTACTACCTTGCCGATTTGAGCTTCTACTACGCGCTCAACACCGACAACAGGATCAACTACGGACCCGTTCTTGAAAATATCGTGTACCGATACGCCCGGAGCCTGGTCTATGAGGTAAGCGTGGGGCGGATCGGGAAGCTCGAGTGCGATTTCATCATGCGCGGCCGCGACATGGGCTACTCCTACGTCCAAGTGGCCATGACGATCATGGGCAGTGAGAAGGCCGAGGATCGCGAGTACCGTCCGCTTGAGCGGATCCGCGACAATTACCCCAAGTTCGTGATCACGCGCTCCGACCCGATCCAGCGCAGGAGCGGGATCATCCACGAGAACGTGACCGACTTAATCGGCAACGGTCTCGACTTTAGTGCCAAGAGCTCGTAAGACTGCAGGGAGCGCGAGGATGGATGAACTGCGCCCCAAAACTTGGGCGGCTTAGATGGGAACTATGTGGAGTGGGACAGGCTGGAGCAAACTACAGCAAACTGGAACCAACTGAAGAGAGGCTTTCGCCATTAGATGGAAGTAGGTTTAAACCCGCGTTTAATGCACTAATTTTTCCCAAAACTTATAATTTTGGTTCCTTAACTGCCGTTTATCGTCTCTTTTGTTATTCTTTGCAAAGGAGGCGATTTGCTTGAAGCTATACCACCGAGAGCAGTTCCTCTTCACGCTCGATCCTCTTCTGCAAGAGCGTGAGGGAGTGCGCCATATGAACATGGTCGATTTCATGGCGTCAGATGGGGAACTGGCTTGAGTTGGAAGTTCGTTGCGACGGCGCGGCGTGATGTCCATAATAAAAAGAGGTTGAAGCAGCCGCGCCGCAAAAACCTGCTGATTTTCGCAACGGGAAACACGGCGCATGATGACAGAAGTGTTCCAAGACCTGCTCAAAAAATATGGAGATGAATTATGAATAAGGAATGGTCTGACTTAAATAAAACCCTTCAGATGCAGCTAAGGAAAGAATCAACCTTTTCAGAAGGGATCAAGACCCTTTTGACCTTGCGGCAGGCTCTTATGGATGAGTTGCTTAATATGAAGCATGAGCTGCGCCGTGAGGATTTCAACGCTATGCCCTTTCCGAACGCAAAGGGGTATCACAGCAAAACTATCGCTTATTCCATCTGGCATGTTTTCAGAATCGAGGACATTGTAGCGCACAGCCTGATTCAGAACGACAGCGAGATATTCAATGCGTATCAGAGTAAAATCGGTGCACCGATTATCACCACGGGCAATGAATTGGCCGGCAGTCAAATCGAAGATTTTTCTAAAGCAATCGATCTGGATGCCCTGTATGCCTATGCAGTCGCAGTCAAAGACAGCACAGATAGGCTGTTAAAGCAACTTTCATACCGAGATTTGCACAGGAAATTCGGGGAGGCAGACAAGGAGAGGCTGCAGAGGCTACAGGTAGTAAGCACGGACGAAAGTGCTTGCTGGTTGATTGAATACTGGTGCGGAAAAGACGTCAGGGGTTTACTTCGGATGCCCTTCTCCCGACATTGGATCATGCACATTGAAGCAAGTATTCGAATCAAAAATAAAATTCATCCAAGATCGAACTGCGTCCCAAAACTTGGACGGCTTAAATAGGAACTATGTGGAGTGGGGCAAACTGGGGTAGAGTGCGGCAAGCTGGAACCAACCGAAGAGGCTTTCGCCATTAGATGGAAGTAGGTTTAAACTCGCGTTTAATGCACTAATTTTTCCCAAAACTTATAATTTTGGTTCCTTAACTGCCGTTTATCGTCTCTTTTGTTATTCTTTGCAAAGGAGGCGATTTGCTTGAAGCTATACCACCGAGAGCAGTATCTGAAGAAGATCAGGCCCTTTTACGATGACGACCTGATCAAGGTCATCACGGGCGTGCGACGCTGCGGCAAATCGTGCCTCATGCAGTGCGTTGCCGAGGAGCTCAAGGAGCGCGGCGTAAAAGACAAGGATATCGTTTTTCTCAACCTCGACAAGCGGGGCAGCCGCTCCATCAAGACTCCCGATCAGCTCGAGGCCGCGATCGAGACACGTCTTTCAGACAACGACTTCAAGTACCTATTCATCGACGAGGTCCAGAACGTCGAGGGCTTCGAGGAGGTCCTAAACGGTTTCAACACCGACGGCGGGTTCTCGATCTTCATCACGGGGTCCAACTCATACCTGCTCTCCGGCGAACTCGTGACCAAGCTCACGGGGCGTTACGTCGAGTTCGAGATGTTCACCCTCTCCTTCGCCGAGTACCTCGGCATGAAGACTTTCATGGGCAAGGAAGTTCGCGATGCCCGGCTTGAGTTCGAGGACTACTTGCGCTACGGCGGTTTCCCGCGCTCGTTGGAATTCGACGACCCGGATGCCAAAGCCCGCTACATCGAGGACGTCGTGAGCCAAATCATTGACAAGGACATCAAGGCCAGGAAGAAGATCCGAAACTTCGAAACATTCGAACGCGTCATGACATATGTCATCAACAACTACGGGGCGCCCACGAGCCTGACCAACATCGTCGACCACTTCAACAATGTCGAGAAGATCGCCGTTCAACGCAGGACCATCGCATCGTATATCGAGCTGCTGGTGAACGCGAAGCTCCTTTACCGCTGCCCGCGCTTCGACCTGAAGTCGCGCAAGTCGCTCCGAGGGGAGGAGAAGTACTATCTGGCCGACCCCGGAATCTACTTCGCGAGGAACGTCGATGTCAGGCCGAGCTACGGCCCCTCGCTCGAGAACGCGCTCTATCTGTACCTGAGGTCTAGGGAATACAAGCTCGCTGTGGGCCGCATCGGCAAGCTGGAATGCGACTTCATCGCCCGCAGGCGAAACGCGTACGCTTACATCCAAGTGTCGATGAGTATCGCCGATCCCAACGTGGAAGAGCGCGAGTACCGCCCGTTCAGCCGCATTCGCGACGGTTACCCAAGGTTCCTTTTCACACTTGACCCGCTTCTGCAAGAGCGTGAGGGAGTGCGCCATATGAACATGGTCGACTTCATGGCGAGCGAAGGCGAGCTTCTTGAATCGCAAGCCTGAATGTCCACCGCATAAGTGTTTGCAGCCACCACTAAAAACCGCCCCTGCCTGACATTCCCACCCTTCCCGAATGCGCGGACTCTTCGGCTCCGCTGTCACTGCGCTCAGGATGACGAGGAACGGTGCACACTGCGCTCAGGATGGCAAGGGAGCACCCGCACCTGTGCACCGGTCGGCGCGGGCCGTTACACTGGGCTTGTCACCAATGGCCACATCAACATTTGGGAGATACGGTGAGCGCAATCCTCGAAGGGAAACCCGACAAGAACCTCATTCTCGTCACGGGAAGGATTCATCCGAAACTCGCTGAGGAAGTGGCGGATCAGCTCGGTATCGAGGTGCTGGAAACCACCGCATATGACTTCGCCAACGGCGAGATGTACGTGCGCTACACCGAATCCGTGCGCGGTGCCGACGTGTTCGTGCTGCAAAGCCATTACATGCCCATCAACAAGGCGATTATGGAGCAGCTCATCATGATCGATGCGTTGAAGCGCGCCTCCGCGCGTTCCATCACCGCCGTGTGCCCGTTGGTGGGATATTCGCGTCAGGACAAGAAACATCGTGGGCGCGAACCCATCTCCTGCCGTCTGATTTTCGATCTGCTGAAAACCGCCGGTGCCGACCGCATCATGTCCGTCGATCTGCACGCCTCCCAGTCGCAAGGCTTCTTCGACGGTCCGGTCGATCATCTGATTGCCATGCCGGTGCTCGTCGATTACATCCGCGATCGTTTCCAAGGTCAGCTTGACAACGTCGCCGTCGTCTCGCCGGATGCGGGGCGCATTCGCGTGGCCGAGCAGTGGGCGCAGCGTCTTGGCGGAGGCCCGCTCGCCTTCGTGCACAAGACGCGTGACATCACCCGACCCAACCAGGCCGTCGCCAACCGCGTGGTCGGCGAGGTGGCGGGCAAAGACTGCGTGCTCGTCGACGATTTGATCGACACGGCCGGCACCATCGTTGGCGCATGCCGGGTGTTGCAGGAGGCGGGAGCCAAGTCGGTCACCGTGGTGGCCACGCATGGCGTGCTCTCAGGCCCCGCCGTCGAACGGCTCAAGGGCTGCGGCGCGCGAGAGGTCGTACTCACCGACACCGTGCCGATTCCCGACGACAAGCGCTGGGACGAGCTCACGGTGCTTTCCATCGCGCCGCTGCTGGCCGGTGCCATCCGCGCGGTGTTCGAGGACGGTTCCGTGGCGGAACTGTTCGACACCTACCCGGAGCACCACGGTCAGGGCTTCCTATTTGCCTAAAGACTCGCCTATAGGTTGTGTCTGTGGTATAAATGAATACTTGGTGGGTCACGGCCCGCCGATTCCCCCATGGTGTAATGGCAGCACACGGGTCTTTGGAACCCTTTGTCTTGGTTCGAGTCCAGGTGGGGGAGCGAACCTACGGCCATCCGACAGTCCCGCTGAACGGATGGCTGTTTGTTTTCCGGGCGTGTCCCGACACGCCGCGATACAGACGGGAGTTACGAGAACATGGCATTGTCCGCAGCAATCATTCTCGCCGCGGGTGAAGGCACCCGCATGCGTTCGGCCAAACCGAAGGTGTTGCACACCTTCGCGGGCAAGACCTTTCTTAACCGCGTGATGGATTCCGTTGCGGCGCTCGACCCCGATACGCTCGCCGTGGTGGTGCGTTATCAAGCCGAACGTGTGGCCGCGGCCGCACGTTCCTATAGCGAAGACGCCGCCATTGTCGAGCAGGATGACAAGCCGGGCACAGGCCGTGCCGTGCAATGTGCCATGAACCAGCTTGGAGCCGCCGGCGAACTCACCGGATCGGTGCTGATTGCGGCCTCCGACATGCCATTGCTTGACTCCGACACGCTTGGTATGTTGCTTGATTTCCATGAGCGCAGCGGCAACGGTGCCACGGTGCTGACCACCGTGCTCGACGACCCGACCGGCTACGGCCGCATCATTCGGGATCGCGACGGCAATGTGTTGCGCATTGTGGAACAGAAAGACGCCAACAGCAGCGAGCTGGCCGTGCGCGAGGTGAACACCTCCGTGTATGTGTTCGATGCCGCCGTGCTCACCAAGGCGATTGCAGGGCTGAAGGCGGACAATGCCCAAGGTGAGTTTTATCTGACCGACGCGTTGGAGACGGCTAAAGAGAACGGTGCCGTGGGCGCTTTCGCCGCGCCTGACCCGTTGAGCGTCGAAGGCGTGAACGACCGCGTGCAGCTGGCCGAACTGGCCAAGGCGCACAACCTGCGCGTGTGCGAGCGCTGGATGCGCGACGGAGTGACGATTCTCGACCCGGCGACCACATGGATTGAGGACGAGGTCGAAATCGCCCGCGACGCCACCATCCTGCCCGGTTGCTTCCTTCAGGGGCATACGGTGATCGGCGAGGAAGCCGTCGTGGGGCCCTACACCACGCTGATCGACGCCACCGTGGACGCACAGGCGGTTGTGGAGCGCTCGCGCGTGCAGGAATCCCACATCGGCCGCGCCGCGAACATCGGCCCGTGGACGTATCTGCGCCCGGGCAACGAGTTCGGCGAGGAATCAAAGGCGGGTGCGTTCGTGGAAATGAAGAAAGCGCATATCGGCAACGGCACCAAAGTGCCGCACCTAAGCTATGTGGGTGATGCCGAAGTGGGCGACCACACCAATATCGGCGGCGGTTGCATCACCGCCAACTACGACGGCGTGCACAAGAACCGCACCAAGATCGGTTCGGGCGTGCATGTGGGTGCGGGCAACATGTTCGTTGCGCCCGTCGAGGTGGGGGACAATGTGACCACCGGCGCGGGCTCCGTGGTGCGCCACGAGGTGCCCGACGACGCCATGGTGTATTCGGAGAACACGCAACACACCGTCGAAAACTGGAAGCCGGCTTGGGAACGCTGAAAGGACAATATGCCAGCACTGCAATCATCCATTGACGACATTCGCATCGCCGCGGCGGCGGCCGACCGAGTGAAAGCCACCGATATCGTCGCTTTCGATGTGACCGGACCGCTCGGCATCACGGACATCATGATGATCGCCACCGCCTCCAACGAGCGGCAGGTGCTCGCAGTGGCCGAGGAAATCGAGCGCGACCTGTATACGAAATGCTCCAAACGTCAGCCGCGCGAACGCGAGGGCCTGACCGAGGGGCAGTGGGTGTTGCTCGACTACGGTGATTACGTAATTCATGTCATGCACGTCGAATCACGCGAGTTCTATGGCCTCGAACGGCTGTGGCGCGACTGCCCGCAGGTCGACCTGAAACTCGAACACCCCCAAAGCGCTTAGAAAGGCCGGGAAATTATGGCTGAACACGTCCGTTCCATTATTCTGGTACGTCATGGCCGCACCGCCTACAATGCGGCGCATCGTTTGCAAGGGCAGGTCGATATCCCCCTCGATGCCGTGGGGCGCTGGCAGGCGTGTCAGACGGCGGTCGCGCTGAAGGAGCTGTATGTGGATCAGCGACCGCAGGTGAGCAACAGGCTCATCGTCTGCTCCGATCTGGTGCGTGCGCGCGCCACGGCTCAGGCCTTCGCTGATGTGCTTGGCGAGACCGGCGTTGATGTCGCCGTACAACCCGACGAGCGCGTGCGTGAGCGCAGTTTCGGTGATTGGGACGGGTGCGCCGTCAGCGATTTGCAGGAGCGCTACCCCGAAGATTACCGGCTGTGGGCCGAACACAAGGGCGGCGAGATGAAGTACGGCGCGGAACCCAAGGCGGCGGTGGGGCGTCGCGGTGTCGAAGCGTTGCTGGACTGGGCCTCGCGCGGGGGAGGCGACACGGACTTGTATATGTTCTCGCACGGCGCGTGGATTTCGCAGACGCTGCAGACTTTGCTGGGGCTTGAGCAGGTCGATCCGACGTTCGCAAGCATGCTGTCGATGCGCAATGCGCACTGGGTTCGCCTGGTGCCGATGGACTTCGCAGATGGCACCGTGCGCTGGCGTCTGATGGACTACAATCATGGCCCCGCCATAGCCGACACGCAGGAGTGGGAACGCGAGCGCTGAACATGACGCCGCACGCGACACGCCATATTTGCCGAATCGGGATTTCTGTCGTAAGGTAGACGAGGTTTCAAACGAACCGATAATTGAATACGGGGCTGTGGCGCAGCTGGTAGCGCATCTCCATGGCATGGAGAGGGTCAGGAGTTCGAATCTCCTCAGCTCCACCGGCAGGGTTTTCGGAGAAATCCGGAAACCCTTTTTTCATGCCGAAAATGGCGGAATATCAACGTTTGTCGGCTATCACATCTGCTGGCTGTACATATCATAAAAAGCCATAAGATATCATGGATATACCCAAAAATATCCCCATCAGGAATGGGCTGAAATATATGGCACGCACAAAAGACACATTTGGCAGCACGGAGAAAACTCCATCCGGTAAGTACAGGGGCACCTATGCCAACCCCATCAAAGGTGGCAAACCTGCTCGTATCAAAAGCCCGACCTTTGAAACCAAACGTGAAGCCTACGCATGGTTGGCTGAAGAAAAAGAACTGGTGCGTCTCCACCGGCTTGGCAAGCAACGGTGGCTGCCCCCGAAGGAGAGGCGTAAGAAGGAAGAGGCCGAATGGGTGAAACAGCATCAGCCATTCATGCCCTACGCGGCAAAAGCCGTTGCGGAATTCAGCATCAACAAGACCGAGGGGACGAAAAGAAAACTGCGCGAAGCCCTGTCCCATATCGATGAGATGGGTTTCACTCATGGCACAATAGCGGAAATCACAAGGGAAAACATAGAAACTTGGTACGAGACGAAGATGAACGACAAGCCCTCATCCAAGCGTCGTACCTACATGCTTCTGAAAAGAATTCTGCGCAAGGCGATTAACGAGGGCATCATCAATGAGAACCCCTGCGTTCTCCCGAACCCCAAAGTCCCCCAAAGCAAGAGGCAGAGTGTGGAACCGGCCACCGGTGACCAGTTGCGAATCATCTATCAGAACATGCCGGAATATACCCGAATTTTTGTCTATGTCGCAGCTTTCTGCGGACTGAGAATCAACGAGGTTTGCGCCCTGCAGCTAAAGGACATCGACCTAAAACGCAAGATACTCCATGTCCGTCATAGTGTAGGCAGGGGAGATCATGACCGGGGGGAACGAAGGCTCAAGGAAACGAAAACCCCGACGAGCTCTTCGGATCTGGTCATACCGGACCCATTGGTGCCGTTGCTCGAGGAACGCATGGGCAGGCAGCCAAACGACCCTGAATCAATGCTGATAGAGTCCCGGGCGGAAGGGCGTCGCATCATCAGTGACAACACTGTCCGAGAGCATTTCGAGACAGCCGCGAGAATCGCCGGAAGGCCGGATTTAACGCCGCACCAGTTGAAAGCCCTTTTCACCGATACCCTCATCAACGAGGGCGGTTTGAGTCCTAGGGAAACCGCGGATGCGGCAAGACATACCAGCGAAACCATCAACTTCATATACCAGCGTGACAAGGCGACGCGGCAGCGCGAGGGCATCAACAAGGCGATGCAGACGCTTATGCCCCGAAACGCGGCACAGGTCGAGGCGGAGATACGCGAAGCCGAAGAGCGGCTAGCCCGGTTGAAAACCGAGCTAGCCAAGATGTCGCATCAGGCGGCATAATCCCAGTCGAGAAGTCGTTGGATCGAGTCCGTTCTGATGCGAATCATTCTCGGTCCCACACGTCGCCATGTCAGGCGCTTTTGCAAGCGCCAGCGGTCTATCGTCTGCGTGCTCACATGCAAGTAGTCGGCGGCTTCCCGTCTCGTGCACCATTCATGGGTGAAGTGCATTAGGCATCACCCCCGGAACGGAGAACGTCCACATGGGACTTCACGTTGTCGAAGACGGGATAGCCATCCCACGACAACGGGAGAAAACGGTCATTGTCGGCGAGCTCGTCAGCTGTGTGTGAGGTGAGTTCGCGGGCTCCGAGGAAATGCTTTAAAAACCGCAGGCCACCCTCGACCGCCGCTTTGTCGAGCAGTTCGTTAAATCGGGCCGCGTCCGTCCCGGGACATTCCGAAGCAATCTTGCCCCAAGAAGAGATTCGCCCAGTGATGAATTTACCGTTCTGCCCGGCAATATTCAGCACTTCGGGGGAATTCGTCGCCACGATCACCACGAGCGACCAGCCGGCCCAGAACGTTTCGCCCCATCGTCGCGGAACCTGCATCGGTGACTCGGCAACCAGAAGTCGCAGGACGTCCAGCGTGGACGAGTTAATCGACGCGGGGCAGCTTAGCAGCACCGCGCGAGTGGCAGGAGTCAACCCACTCTGCAGCTTATCGACTCCCAAACTTTCGTCCAGCTTCCACTCACCCCATTGCGAACCAAAACGCTTGGACAGCCAGATGCGGGCCGAATTGGACACCTCAAAGACGTCATTGGCCTCAACCCAGACGACCGTCACATTGCGGGCACCCTGATTGGCTTGTTGCTCAAACAACGCATCAATCGCCCACTTCTGCATTCCGAACGCAATCGTTGCCAGATAGTCATCCGACAACAGCTTGTCGAAAGACATACCCGACCTGATCGCCCGTCGCACCGCATCGCGTTTCTTTTCGGAGGGAGTATGGGGTTCGGCTTGGCCTTCCGGTTTCCACCCCTTGAAATCTTCCGGTTTGTTGCCGTAGGGGCCGCCCACATGCGTTGCGTCCATCTTCATGCAGTAATTCACTGCGTCAGCGACCGAACCTCGCCGTGGCTCCAAATGCGCCGAGGATGGGAAGACCTTTTTGAGCGCGGTGAAGTGCACCGCGTTCGGAGCGCTGAAATACAACTGCCAATGCTCGTACCCATCAGGGTTCCGTTCGGTGGAAGAGCTTCCGCGTTCATGGGAAGCGATCCACAGCCATCCTCTGTCCTGCATCAGTGCGGATAATTGGTCCAATCCCATGTCCTCGAAGGGTATGGTGACGCACCAGTCGCGCGCCTTGAGGGATTTCTTCTTCCCGCCTCTGGCGGTTCTGTTTGCGGTGGTCATACGCACCGCCTATGCGGGAATGGAATTGCAGGTTCTTGGCACGGCATGTAAGCAGTGCCAGACGGATGTGCCATCAGAAATGGCGTAATTCCAACGATGGAATAGGTTTTGGCACATGGCACGGGAAATTCAGGGGTAACACTACCCCCTGAATTTCCCTCACTCGAGGCCCCTGTAACGCCGGGTGCACGCGATATTGTTATCTTCATGCCCGCGTATATGCGTCCCATGCATTCGGGCGGATGTTTGCCGGAAGTCGGGGGAATGGCGGAATTAAGCCGTTTTTCCTGTCCGTTGCGATTTCAAGGAGAAATGCGCCTTCGCGCGTCTGGAATGTGATTTACATCACACTTTCACGATTTGTACACAAACGTGTCTTCGCGGGATCGTTGAAAAATCAACGTTTTTTAGTTTCTGTCGTGGTGGATTCCGTTCGGTCGGAGGCCTGTGGAAGGGGTTTTGGGGAATCGCGTCCACTGCGGGGTCGGGCGTGTCGCCGACGGGACAGTGCCGGTGAGACGGGGTGCGGGGGTTTGTCGAGTGTATCGGCCGGTCCGGTTGCGTCAACTCGTGGAGACGAACCCCTTTGGGGTTCGGCGCGTCCGTTCGGCCGCGCATTGACGCAACCGGACCGGCCTGAGGTTTGTTTTTCGTCCCCGTCCCTCCGAAAGCACTCCTTAGGGTTCCCTGGTATGCGAAAGGGCGGCCTCCGGTCGCCCCGGTGGCCGCCCTCCCGTCCTCACCGCCGTGGGGGCGGCGGCGTGTCGTCGCGCGCTGTCTCCAGCAGACGGGGGATGAGGGGTTCGGGCAGCCAATCCCATTGGACCCATTCGGCACCGCCGTCGGGGCGGGTCATCACGGACAGGCCCTTGGCGTTGCCGGGGATGAGGGTCGGGTCCGGGGCGTCGTCGGGGATGGTGCCGAGCGCGGCCTTGGCCATGTCGGGCGTGGTGCAGCGGAACGCGGTTTTCATGGCGGCGTTGTCGCGTAGGGCGCTGGGCAGGCTGTCGGTGGTGGGCTTCTGGGTCATGGCGAGCACGCTGATGCCAGCGCTGCGGCCTTTCTTGACTAGATCGGTCGCCAGAGCGGTGAACTCGGCCGCCTTGTCCCGGTTCGCCTTGGTGCGCGAGGCGGGATCGGTCCATGTCTGGATTTCGTCCAGCACGAGCACAACGGCCTTCTGCTCGCGGGTGGGCCCCCAATGCCAAAAATTGCTGTCGCCGTGGCTAGCCGCGTTGCTCGACAGGCGCTCGCGCATGATCAGCTGGATATGGCGCAGCATGGCCAGCACGTGCTCGTAGGAGTCGTCATTGGTGTACCGGTCTTCCGGCAGGAAACGCCCGGCCCACTGCCAGTCACCGCCTCCTTTGCCATCGGCCACGTACACGTCCACCAGATCGGGACGTGACAGCAGTCCCGACACCAGCAAGCTGGCGGCGGCAGTCTTGCCCATGCCGGGGATGCCGGCAAAGGTCAGGCCCGGCAGTTCGGACAGTTCGAGGCGACGCTCGCCGTGCAGGGCGCGTCCCACCAACACGGACAGGTGGCCCGTCCCCACTTGCGTGTCGGGCAGCGCGTCCAATCGTCGCGGTTCGCGCAAACCGGCAAGGCGGTCGTTGTAATACAGGGTGGCGCGCCACCGATGCGGCCAACGCACCGGGTCGGGCCGGTACAGGTCAAAATCCTCCGCGTCACACGCGGCCATCCCGTCGCGCAGGGCGCGGCGCAACCGTTCCTCGCTCATCCCATATACGGGCAGGTCGTCCACTTCCAGCAGACCCGTCGACTTGAGGGAAGGGCGACGCAGGTACACCTCGTACACGGTTTCATCGTCACGGCGCACCACGGCGCATTCGCGCAGCCACCCATTCGCGTCCCGCCGCCGTCGGCGGCGGTCGCGACGCATGAGGTCGCCAAGCACGGGAATGCAGTACCCGGCATCACGGCGGACCCGTTCGGGCAACCTCCTGCACAGGCACACGCCGGTCAGGGCGAGCAGGCAGGCGACGGGCGACAGACGCACCCACAGGGGCAGGCCCGGCACCAGCGAAAACACCACCCCGACAATCAGCCACGCAAGACTCGCGCACACCGCACGCAGCAGCGAACATGCCAAGGACAGGCCCGCACGCGATTTCCCGTCAATCTTTTTCATATCATCACTTCCTAAAAGACGAAGGGCGGACGGCCCCGCTTTGGATCGCGGGGCCTTGCCGTCCCGATACGGACGGGACTAGGCCTCGGCGATACCCGAGGCGTTGAACGAGACACCGCTGCGCCCGTTGCGCTCCCACGTGACGGCCGTCAGACCGTCGAACACAATCGGACGGGTCGGCGGAATGCCGAACGGCTTGTCCGAAGGCACCTTGACCTTCAGTAACTGGGGACGACGCCCCTGACGCAGCACCAGCGCCTGCACCGCCCACAAGGGCACGCCGTCCGAGTTCACGGCCTGCATGCCCTCGACACGATGCCCGTCCTCGAACACCTCCACGGGCGAGACGCTCAGGAACTGCACCTGATCAGCGAACCGAGACAAATCAACAGGAATAATCATGACTGATATTCCCCCTTATCCACGGGAAATGCACCCCGTGACAGTGCCCACGGGGACAACCCCCGTGATACACCGCGACTATGCGGGCGGAAAACCCCTGTATGAGAGGGGCGAGGGAAAACGGCCGGGGAAAACGGCAGGCCGCCGGGCGGCCTTCGCGGAACCTATCGCGCGTGCAGGTCCGGCCAAGGCTCGGGCAGCACGTCGTCCGGGCGAACCCCGAGAATCTGGCAAACGGCCATAAGGGTGCGGATGGTCGGATTACTTGGCGGATCACCGGCGAAACCGCCGTTTTCCAAACGCTGGTACTGCACCTTCGACAGACCCGCGTCATAGGCGACGCGCTCCTGGCTGTACCCCTTGGCCAAACGCGCCTTCTGCAGGTTCAACCCGACCCGCTTCGCGTACAAGGCCCATTCCTCGACATCCGACATGCGGTCAGGCTAAGCGCGCGCTAACATACATGTAGCTACACTAATGTAGCTTTCTGCGGATGCGGAAAAGAACGGAGGCCTGTGACAGGAAACCTGGAACGGACCCCGGAGACGAAAGGGAAACGAAACAAGCTAACTCAATCGGCAAACACCCCCGCATGTAGAGCAACAGGTATGACCGTGAGGTTTGGAAAAGACCTTTCAAGGAGGGTTTGAGAAGTATGGACGACAAGGACTTGGACGAGGACGTTAGCGCCGTTGGTGCCGAGGAGGCCGAGGAGGCTGCGGAGACTGGCACCGGCAAGGGTGACCGCAAACGGCTGGTTGCGATCATCGCGGCGGTTGTGGTGGTCGTGCTGGTTGCGGCCGGTGTGGGCGGCTGGCTGGCGTGGTCGAAGCATGAGCTGGACGTGGCGAAGGCGGATTGCGCGAGTGCGGCGGAATCGGTGGGGAGCGTGAAGGCGGGGTATGCGAAGCTGGTGGCCGGTGACGCGAAAACCGCGAGCGGGATCACGGTCGAGCAGGTCAAGGACGGCAAGACCGTCGAAAACCTTGCCACGGAATTGAAAGCCAGCGAGCCGGAGGTCGTGGACTGTCCCGTCAAGGACGTGAAGGGCTTGAAGGACGCGACCGTGAAGCTGGGTGAACAGACGGACTGGTATAAGACCCACAAGGAAAGCCTGAACAAGGCCGTGGAGAACGTCAACCAGTCGAAGCTCGACAAGATCATTGATGACGCCACGACGCTGTTGAACGATTCGGACGGTAAGGTGCAGGATAATGCGGTGCGTGACGACCTGTCGAAGGCCATTGAGGGCAGGGACGAGCGGGCCATCGGCGAGGCTGTCGCGAGGGTGAATGATTCCGTCGCGGCGAAGACCCGCGCGGATGAGGAGGCCAGGGCGCAGGCGGAGGCGGAAGCCCAGGCCGCTGCGGAAGCCGCCGCCGCGCAAGCCCAGTCGTATACGCCCGCGTACACGAACACCGGCTACAGCGGCTACAGCGGCTACACGAGCGGAGGCAACAGCGGCTCCAGCTCCAGCTCCGGCAGTGGCGGCGGCTCCACCTCCAGTACGCCACAAACCAACACGCAGTCGAACGACAACGAAGGGCATTGGTGGGTGACTGGTGATTATGAAATGCACGATGGCTGGGTCGGTTGCTCAGTGGATATAAGCATTAATGGAGACTCTTGCGCGGGGGGCTACGGCTGGTCTCTTAATTAGGGTCAACAAATAGGCTCCATACGATCCCCTCCTTTTTCATGGCTTCGTTCCTATAGGGCTTTCGGAGTATTCCGAAGGCCCTTTTTCATGCCCGTAAAGGGGTGGGCGACCCGCAGCAGCCCGGTGGCTTCTACCGGGTTGCGTTCCGCCCGTTCGTCTCTGAAGAGGTTTCCGCCCATATCTGTCTGATGCGCCATTCGACGTATTCCCGTGAGTCTTTCCACTCCCGCCTGTAGCGAGAATCGAGATGCCTTTTGTGCAGCCAACCCCTCAAACCCGGGAATGTCTGCTTCGGCCTGACCGGCGGTTTTGACCAGTCGACGGGAGCCCAGCCGAGTTCGGGTGCTCGTCGACTGAGGTCGGGCGGCCCGGGCAGTGGGTCGCGATCCGCTTCATCTCGTGCGGTCGGGTCGCCGTATCCCAATGCGATGGATCGAACCCCGTATGCGAAGTCGCATCCGCCTGTGAACGGGTGTACGCAAGCTCAGAATGGATATGCTAGATATCATTTATATACCCAATAAAATCACCATATTCTATAAAAAAGACGTAAAATCATTGGAATAGCAACAAATATACGGAATCTCCTCAGCTCCACAATGTATGGACTGAAATCCGCGGAATATCAATGTTCTGCGGATTTTGTTTATTTCTCTTGGTGGGGCATATTTCGCCTATCTCTACTAAATTAAGCGGGTTTCTACAGGCTGAAGGGCACGTTTGGAGCGCACAGGGCGGCACGGGCGGGCACCGAGACATGCCGATAGGAGGCGTTATGTCGAGAAGAGGTTTCGGCAAGATTCGCCATTGCGGGGGTGCCGTGTGGTAGCCTGACTGGTACAGGCAGATATGCGCTGTATACATGGGATTCCGAATTAACGTTTAAGCGTCGTGTTACCGGCGTCGGCCCCATGGAGAAAAGGCCGCTCCACAGCGGCCTTTTCTGCATTCGTAAGGAGGGCCGATGAACATATTCGTGTACGCCGACGAGTCGGGCGTGTTCGATCAGGTGCACAACGATTTCTTCGTGTTCGGCGGGCTCATTTTCCTCAACAAGAAGTCTCGCGACATTGCCCAGAGGCGTTATATCTCAGCCGAACGCGAACAGCGCAAGGCGGGCGCTGCCAAAGGACACCGCGAAATGAAGGCCGTCTATCTGAGCAACAAACAGAAGGCGGCAATGTTCCGTGCCATGAACCATTGTCATAGATTCGGTGTTGTTGTTCGGCAGCGAGATGTTCTGGAGAACATCTACCAGAACAAGAAAAGCAAGCAGCGCTACCTTGACTACGTATTCAAAATGGGACTCAAATCTGCATTCAAGACCATGATTCGCAATGGTGAGATCAGTTGTGATGCCGTGAATGATCTCTTCGTGTTTATGGACGAGCATTCCACTGCCACTGACGGCCGGTACGAATTGGGTGAAGCGCTTGAGAATGAGTTCAAGATTGGCACATACAACTATCGGTGGGAACATTTCTTTCCCCCGCTTTTCCCAGGCATGGGCGCGGTCAATCTCCAGCTTAAGGATTCATGTCAGGATTCGCTCGTGCGGGCGGCTGACATTACCGCCAACAGGCTTTATTACGCCGCCACTAGCGGACGGTACGACCTCATCAAGGAAACCATCGACTACATCACCTTGCCCTAATTCCAGCGACATGGCGTGAAAGTGTTCCTCGAAAACATGATGCAGGTAACGTGCCCTTTAGGTACCTTTTTAGGTATCCGATTTCCCAACGACAGAGACGTGAAGGCAGAGACGTAAGCGTTGGATTAAGCTGAAGGCCGCTTTTTCCTTTTAAGGAACGCCAGCAATCAAATTACCATCATTGGCCGGATGGAAGTCTTGGGACTCTATTTCATGGAAGCTTAAGTTTGCGGCGGGGGCCAATGGCTCAGATTGCATTGGCGCCCGCCGGGTTGTAAAGGTTTCTCACCCAGCCAGTACGACAAGCGACTGGCATGGCGCGGTGCCCCTATCACTGCGGTTTGAGGGTTACGTGCACGTATTCGCAGGGTGATTCGGTGCGCACGGGCAGTTTCCAAGCCGATTCGCCCGAGCTGACAAGCAGTGTGGTGTCGCCGTGCTGGTATTCGCCAAAGGATTCATACCCGAGAGCCGTGTACAGGGTCCTTAACGGGAACAGCTGCCCACCGTGGGAGTGCCCGGAAACCTGCAGATCCGGGCCCAGCGCGACGGTGTCGGCGGTGTTGTATGGCTGGTGTTCCGCGGCCAGCAGGAACGCATTCGCGTCGGGGTTGCGTTTGCGCAGGGATTGCGAGTCCTTGCGCCCCTTTCCTGCGGTCAGATCCTCGCGCCCTATCAACACCAGATCGTCCGAGATACGCTGGTACTCGTCCTTCAGAATGGTCAGACCGTTGCCGGTGATGGCGTCGCGGAGCTCCTCCTCGGTGTATTTGCGCCCGTCCGTAAAGTGGGAGTTGTATTGGCGATCATGGTTGCCGTAGACGAAATACACGGGTGCATTGAGTCCTCCGAACAGCTCATAGGTGTTCTGCATGTCCTGTTTCGTGGTGTATTCATCCGTGATGTCGCCGACGAGAACAACGAAATCAGGGTTGTCCTTATCGATGCGCTCGCAAACTTTGCGCAAGGTGTCATGTGACTGCGCACCGCCGACGTGGACATCGGAAAGGAACACGAAGTTGTGTTCGCTGGTGAGTTTGCTGGAGTAGTAGGTTCGGGTGGTCTTGCGCACGATTTGCGAGTTGATGCCGCCGTATGCCATCACCCCAAGCCCGCATACGAGGCTGAGGGTGAGGCTGGCCGTGAGGCTTTTGTCGAGCATTGCCGTGTCGCGTCGAACCACATAGACAATCCCGCGAATGCAGTCGAAGAGAAGATCGCCAAGGAACGCGATGTATATCGCGTAGGTGAGGCCGACAAGTCCCCAACTGAGTATCGAATCGAAGGTAACGGCCAGAAGCGCGAACAATACCATCAGAAACGCTTTGATGATGAACATGATGATGTTCAATACGACCGATGAGCGTTTGCGTATGGGACGCTGTGCGAAGAACAGCAACACGATGGCGAGTGGGCAGAGCGCCGCCCATATCACAAAATCCAACATTGGAACCCCCTTTTAAGGTTGTGGGTGTCGCCGTCGTCGGCGAACTGGGGGTACAGCGTAAACCCATATCGCGCTGCGAGGTTACCCCCGAAAAATGGGGGTGTCGATGGCCTAGTGTGTAGGCTGATGGGTATGGGTGCATGGATTACGGTGCGCGGGCTGTATGAGCTGATGCTCGAGCGTATGGGGCGCACGTGGTGGTGGCCGGCCGACGGTCGGTTTGAGATTGCGATTGGCGCGATTCTCACGCAGAATACGGCATGGGGCAATGTCGAAACCGCATTGCGCCAACTCAAAGAGCGCAACGTGCTCGAGCCGCAAGCCCTGCTCGACATGCCTGACGAGGAACTGGGCGAACTGATTCGCCCGGCTGGCTACTGGCGGACGAAAGCCGGTTACGTCAAAGCGTTCTGTGCTTGGTTTTCGTCGATTGGCGAGCTACGCGACGACGACCTGATACCCGATATGGTGCGCGATCGCACCGATGCCGAGTTGCGCGACGAGTTGCTCGCCGTCCGAGGCATTGGCGGCGAGACGGCCGATGACATTCTGCTGTATGTTTTCGATCGTCCCGCATTCATTGCGGATCGTTACGCCCGCCGTCTGTTCGAGACGTTGGGGATTGCTGATTTGCCGAAATCCTATGAAGGCTTCCGGTCGCGCGTTCAGCCGTTCGTGGCCGATTGGGACATTGACGAGCTCAAGGAGTTCCACGGGCTGATTGACGAGCTGGGCAAGACCTGCCGTAACGAGCATGACTGGAATGAGAGCTTCATCGCCGGTTATGCATTGACCTTCGAAAACTTGCAGCATGTGGAGCATGGGTTCTCGCCGGTGTTCGACGCCGAGTCCCGCGTGCTGGTCTTGGGGTCGATGCCCAGCCCGAAATCGCGCGAGATGGGGTTCTATTACGGGCACCCGCGCAATCGTTTCTGGCCGGTGATGGCGGCGGTGTTCGACGACGATAGTTGTTTGGCGGGCGGCGTTGATGGCGAGCGTCTGGTCGAGGCGCGCAAACGGTTCGCGTTGCGGCATCATGTGGCGTTGTGGGACGTCATCGCCTCGTGTGATATCGTCGGTGCCAGCGATGCCAGCATTCGCAACGCCGAACCGAATGACCTGGTCGCGCTGATCAAAGCCTCGCATATCGCGCACGTATTCACCACCGGAACCAAAGCCGCGCAGCTGTATCGCAAATTGTGCGAACCGCGACTGGCGGATGCCGGCATCACTGATTTGCCGATGACGCAACTGCCTTCGACCAGCCCTGCCAACGCGGCCGCCAAGCTGTCTCGATTGGTGGACGAGTATTCGTGCATCGCGAAATCGTCACGTTGAGATCGACCCGAATGGAATATGGGCGGTTTATTGTAAGAGCGGGGATGGGCAGTGCAATACGCGCGGAGCCGAAAAGGGGGTGAATGCGGCGCGCGGTCGCTTGAGGGCGGTAGGCTGGACAATGTTTGTTCGACGTGTATTCGAATGGAGAAAATGGTGAGCAATACCCTGGCACCTTTGCCGGTAATGACGGGCGACGACGCGCCCCAAGGGCCGGCTGATCCGATTTTCAACCGACTTCTCAAAGACCGCATCATCTGGATGGGTGAGGAAGTCAAAGACGATATGGCCAACCGCATCTGCGCGCAGATGCTGATGCTGGCCGCCGAAGACCCCAATCAGGACATTTGGCTGTATATCAACTCGCCGGGCGGTTCGATCACCGCCGGCATGGCCATCTACGACACCATGCAGCTCATCCAGCCCGACGTGGCGACGGTGGGCTTGGGCATGTGCGCCTCGATGGGGCAGTTCCTGTTGAGCTCGGGCACCAAAGGCAAGCGTTTCCTCACCTCGCACGCCCGCGTGCTCATGCACCAGCCGTCCGGCGGCATCGGCGGCACCACCACCGACGTGCGCATCAACGCCGAACTCATCATGGACATGAAGAAGACGATGAGCGAGCTGACCGCCGAGCAGACCGGGCACACCGTCGAGGAAATCTACCGCGACAACGAATATGACCACTGGTTCACCGCTTCCGAGGCGCTGGAATACGGCTTCGTGGACAAGATCATCACCACGCACGACACGATGACGGAAGGGGAGTGAGCCACATGGCAAGTCAGGAAGCGCAGTTCGTCGCCCGCGCCCAGCGTTTGGCCGGGCCGACCAACCGTTATATCATGCCGCAGTTCTCTGAGAAGACGCCGTATGGCATGAAGACGATGGATGCCTATTCAAGGCTGTTCGAGGATCGCATCATCTTCATGGGCGTGCAGGTGGACGACACCTCCGCCGACGACATCATGGCCCAGCTGCTGGTGCTCGAAAGTCAGGATCCGAACCGCGACGTGATGATGTACATCAACTCGCCCGGCGGTTCGATGACGGCCATGACGGCCATCTACGACACCATGCAGTACATCAAGCCCGACGTGCAGACCGTGTGCCTCGGCCAAGCTGCCTCCGCCGCCGCGATCCTGCTGGCTGCGGGTGCCAAAGGCAAGCGCCTGATGCTGCCGAACGCGCGCGTGCTCATCCATCAGCCGGCCATCGACCAGGGCTTCGGCAAAGCCACCGAAATCGAGATCCAGGCGCGCGAGATGCTGCGCATGCGCGAATGGCTCGAAAACACACTCGCCAAACACACCGGTCAGGATGTCGAGAAGATCCGCAAGGACATCGAAGTCGACACCTTCCTGACGGCACCGGAGGCGAAGGAATACGGCATCGTCGACGAGGTGCTTGAGCACCGTCAGTGACGACTCGGCCATACGCCACGTATCTTTACAAACGAATACCCTTGCCCGATGGAAGGCAGGGGTATTCTGTCTGCAGGAAACAGGCAGATGGTCAGGAGGACGCATGCCACGTGTGGTGAGTTATAACGACGACGTGCCGACCTGCACGTTCTGCGGCAAAACCGAACATCAGGTGCGCAAGCTCGTCACCGGCCAAGGCGCCGCCATCTGCGACGAGTGCATCGAACTGTGCGTGGGCATCATCTCCGACGAGCGGCGCAAGGACGCCGAAGTCAACGCGCTGACCTTGCCCAAGCCGGTGCAGATCAACGCGTATCTGGATAAATACGTTATCGGTCAGGCGGCGGCCAAACGAGCGCTGTCCGTCGCGGTGTACAACCATTACAAGCGCGTCAATATGGAGCTTGAACAAGCCTCCGGGCAGCTTGACGGCAAGGCGCGCGGCACCGCGAAACGCAACCCGCTGGCCGACGTGCAGGTGGCCAAATCGAACATTTTGCTGATGGGACCGACCGGCGTGGGCAAAACCTACTTGGCCCAAACGCTCGCCAAGGTGATGAATGTGCCGTTTGTCATTACGGACGCCACCACGCTCACCGAGGCCGGGTATGTGGGCGACGATGTGGAAACCGTGCTGCAACGGCTGCTGCAGGCGGCGGACGGCGATGTGGCGAAAGCCGAGCACGGCATCATCTATATCGACGAAATCGACAAGATCGCCCGCAAATCAGGGGAGAACACCTCCATCACCCGCGATGTGTCGGGCGAGGGAGTGCAACAGGCCCTGCTGAAAATCCTCGAAGGCACCATCGCCTCCGTGCCTGCCGAGGGCACGCGCAAGCATCGTGATCAGGAGACCATCCAGGTCAACACGCGCGACATCCTGTTCGTCTGCGGCGGCGCGTTCGTCGGGCTGACCGACATCATCAAGACGCGGCTCGGTGCTAGGGAAAGCGGCTTTGGCGCCAAATGGCACGACCACGAGGTGGCGGATGAGGAGCTGCTCGAACAGGTCAGCGCCGACGATCTGGCGGAGTTTGGCCTGTTGCCCGAGTTCATCGGGCGTCTGCCGGTGATCAGTGTGCTCAAGGAACTGACCGCCGGCGATTTGGCCGCGGTGTTGACCCAGCCATCCAATGCGCTGGTCAAGCAATACATGAAGCTGTTCGCTGTGGATGGCGTCAAACTCCAGTTCACCGATGGCGCGATTCATGCGATTGCCGACACCGCCATCCGTCAGGGCACCGGCGCGCGCGGGTTGCGCTCGATTATCGAACGCACCTTGCAGGACACCATGTTCCAGCTGCCCAGCATGGATGACGTCACCGAAGTGGTGGTCGATGAATCCGCGGTGTTGGGCGCGGGCGCGCCGAAGATCGTGCGTGCCGAACGAGATGAAGCCGCTTCCATGCGCAAGCGGCGGGCGGCATAGGGTGACTAGGGTGACACGCCGGGTTGCGAAAGGGATGGGCCCTGAGTAACATGAGTCGAGTTGCCTGAACGAGGCAATACGCGCCAGTAGCCCAGCGGATTAGAGCAGCTGACTACGGATCAGCAGGTCGCAGGTTCGAATCCTGTCTGGCGCACCGCAGGAACCCGTCGCCTAGTTGCGGCGGGTTTTTCTGGTTGGTGGGGCTTGCGTAACGCTGGGGGCGAAATCATTCGTATGGTTTCGGTATTGTTGGCACTGGTATGGGGCAGGCCGATTCAGTGGGCATGCCGGAAGCGTTAAGGAGTGATAATGGGCGAGACCCGCGAGCACACGACCGGGGGATGGTGGGCCACCATCCGACGAATCGCCGCATCCGATCGCATCTCAGGTCTCATCATGCTCGCGTTCGCCCTGCTCGGCCTGATTCTGGCGAACCTGCCCGCCACGGCGCATCTGTTCGAAACCATCGCCGAAACGCATGTGGCCATCCCGCACACGAACATCGACCTTCCGCTCGGCCACTGGGCGCAGGACGGTCTGCTCACGGTGTTCTTCCTGATGGTCGGGCTTGATTTGAAGCAGGAACTGACCACCGGCTCGCTGGCCAACCCCAAAGCCGCCGCCGTGCCCATGCTGTGCGCGGTGGGCGGCATGCTGGTGCCGCCGGTGCTCTTCCTGGCGGTCACCGCGCTGTTCTCGTATTTCGCGCCTCCCGGCCCTGGTTTCGAGACCATCGCCTCCGGCGCGGTACATTCCTTTGCCTCCATCGCGCAAGGCTGGGCCGTCCCCACGGCCACGGACATCGCGTTTTCGCTGGCGGTGCTCGCCCTGTTCGCCAAAGCGCTGCCCGGCTCGATTCGCGCGTTTCTGATGACGCTCGCCACGGTGGACGATTTGCTTGCCATCGTGCTGATCGCGCTGTTCTTCTCGTCGTTGAATGCGTGGTATTGGTTCATCGGCATTGCCGTGTGCGCCGTCGCTTGGGCCTATCTGGTCAGACTGAGAAAGATTCCCTGGCTGCTGGCCGGCTTGGTTGGCGTGCTGGCATGGGTGATGATGTTCGAGGCCGGCGTGCACCCGACATTGGCCGGCGTGCTGGTCGGTTTGCTCACGCCCTCGCGCGAGATGTATGGCGAGAAGTCGCCGCGAGCGGAACGCTATCACAACAAATTGCAGCCCCTGTCCGCCTTGGTTGCCCTGCCCATCTTCGCCTTGTTCGCCACGGGCGTGCATTTTGAATCGCTCACTTTGGCGCTGATGGTTTCCCCCGTGGTGGTCGGCATCGTCGTCGCGTTGGTCGTCGGCAAACCCGTGGGCATCATGCTGGTGGCATGGATCTCCACGCATGTGGCCGGGCTGAAGATGCCCAAGGGCTTACGCGTGCGCGATCTGTTCCCCGCGGCCTGCGCCTGCGGCATCGGCTTCACCGTTTCCTTCCTGATTGCCTCGCTGGCCTATCCTGATGCGGAGCTGTCGGCCGAAGCGCGTTTCGGCGTATTGGTCGCCTCGCTGTTGGCTGCGGCCATTTCAGGCGTGCTGTTGAGCCGGCAATCGAAACGGTACGCCGATCAGGCGGCGGCGAAACATGCGGATGAACCGTCTGTTTCGAGGGGTGTTGAGCGTTCTGGTGGCACTATGGGCATGAGCGTCGAGACGTTCGGTTCTGGCAGCATCGCCTCGCCTGAAGCGTCGGGCACCGAAGAGAATCGGTAATTGTTTATAAGATTTCTCGACTGCGCTCACTTGCGTTCGCTCCGCTCGAAATGACAGTGAACGGGATTGTCATTTCGACCGAGCGAAGCGAGCGGAGAAATCTTTCGTCAGCCGAATAAACATGCCATTTCGCTACAATAATGAGCAGACGACAGTAAATATAGATATAGAAGACATATAGGCGTGGAGTTGACGTATGACTATACAACGCAACGAATCATCAAACCCAATCGAGCGTACGGCAGCCGCTTCAAGCGGTTCCGCCCCGTCCGTGCCATTTGAGCGCACATACCGCCGTGGCCCGGAGATTCTGCGCGGAAACCTGATTCCGGCTGACAGCTCCACAGCCGCACTGCTGAAAGCCGACCAATCCACTGACTGGCTGCATCGCGATCCGTGGCGCGTATTGCGCATACAATCCGAATTCGTTGACGGCTTCGGCGCGCTCGCCGAGCTTGGCCCGGCCGTCAGTGTTTTCGGTTCGGCTCGCACCCGCGAGGATTCACAGTATTATCAGGCGGCGCAATACATGGGCAAGGCGATCGCCTCGCGTGGAATCGCCATCATCACCGGCGGTGGCCCTGGCATTATGGAGGCGGCCAACCGTGGCGCCGCGCTCGCGGGCGGCAAGTCGGTCGGGCTCGGCATCGAGCTTCCTCGTGAGCAGGGCATCAACGACTATGTGAACCTCGGTATGAGTTTTCGTTATTTCTTCGTGCGCAAGACCATGCTTGTCAAATATTCGTCGGGCATGATCGTGTGCCCGGGCGGTTTCGGCACGCTTGATGAATTGTTCGAGGTGCTGACGCTGGTGCAGACGCACAAGGTCACCTCGATGCCGGTGGTGCTGTTTGGCTGCGACTACTGGCAGGGCCTGTTCGACTGGTTGAACGGGACCGTCAAGAGCGGCGGCATGATTTCCGGCGTGGATCCACAGCTCGTCACCATCACCGATGACGTGGATGAAGCGGTGCGCGTCGCCACCGGCGCAATCAGCGCTTGACGGCGATCAGCAGCCCAGTGCCGGTTGGGATCAGGGCGGTGTCGAATCGCTCGTCCGCTTCGATGGTGCCGAGCAGCTCGCGCATTGCGGTGGCCTTGTCGCCGCGGTCTGCGGGGTTGATCACGCCGCCGTTGCTGCCTTCGCTTTCGAGAGCCAGCATGTCGGTGAACACGATGGTGCCTCGTGTGCGCAACAGTCGCGACGCCTGCTCGAATGCGGGCGCGTAATTGCCGGGGTCGCCGGCCACAACGATCAGATCGTAATCCTCGCCGTTGAGACGGGGCAGAAATTCGCTGGCTTTGGCATTCACGGCGCGCAGGGTGGTGGATGTCTCGTCCTGGAGGCGCGCGAACGCCTGGCGAATAAGCGTGATGCCCTGGGAAGACGAGTCGACCGCCGTGAGTTGGCCTTCTGACTCAAGGGCTTGCACCAGCTCAAGCGTCTCGACCACGGAGCCGGTGCCGACGGCGATGACGGATTTCGCATTTGTTATGCGCACCAGCAAGGCCAGCAGATGAGCCTGCGCCGCCGAGCCCTGGGGCATGCCGGCCGCCTGCGCATGCGTGCGAGCCTCGTTGAGTTCGGGTGCCTGTCGAGCGAACGCATGATCCTCCACATATCCCCAAGCCTTGGCCAGATTGGTGTAGGTGGTCTGATTCATGATGCGAAGCTCCTTTACGCTCGTTAACGTTCCCTTACCTTAGCGACGATTTGCCACATCTCCTCGCCCACGTCGATGCCACGCGGACATTCGCGTGTGCAGGCGCGCACCGACTGGCAGGCGGGCACGCCGTCGGCGGTGTCGATGGCATCCAGGCGCGCTTGGGCTGCGCTGTCGCGTGAATCGTTGATGAAGCGGCTGGCCGAAATCAACGCGGCCGGGCCGATGAAGGCATCGCCGCCCGCGAACACGGGGCAGGAGCCTTCGCACACGCCACAGGCGATGCAGTTGCTCAACTGCTCATAGCGCGCGAGTTCGTCGGGATGTTGCAGGTATTCAAAGACATCGACTTTGCCGCCCTTAGTGGTGGCAAGCACGCCGTCCGCCTGCAGAAACGGCTTGAGTTTCTTGATCTGTTCGAGCATGGGGTCGATGTCGGCGATCAGGTCGCGCTGCACCGGGAAGCCGGGCAGGGCCGCAAGCTCGATGACGCCGAGATTGCGGCCTCCGGTTTCGCTGTGTTCGGTGGCAGAGACGGTGCCGGCACCGGGCTCGCCTGTGGAACGGAACCCCTCATCATCGGTTGCGGAGCCGGGGACGCACGGTTTGGCCCAATCTTTCAACGTTGCGGTGCACAGCAGCGTGGGCGTGCCGTTGACGGATGCCGCATCGGAGCCACACATGCCATGTCCGCACGAATAGCGGAAGGCCAGTGTCGGATCGATGGTGCGTTTGATGGTCAGCAGACAGTCGAGCACCGTGTCTTCGGGGCGCGCTTCAAGCGTATATTCCTGCACCCACTGCTTGCCGCGAGGGCGACGACGCCTTTCGCCGGAGGAGCCGAACGGTGAGCTTGTGCGGGCAAACGGGCTGCTGCCGCGATCGCGTTCGGGACGAGGTGCGAACCGATGCACTTGCAAAGTCACCGTGGTGTTCGTCATGCGCAAGTCTCCTATTCGTTCAGCACACTATTGTGTCACAAACCATTGTCCGCGAACTGTTTGTCCGCAAACTATCAGTATTCGCGCTTCTTTGGCTCAACGTCCACGATGTGCACCGGCTGCCAAGCCACCGTGTGGCTCGCGTCGGTCATCGAATGCGCGAGGAAATGCTCGTCGTCGCGCTGCGGGTAGTCGGTGCGCTTGAGCGAGCCGCGGGATTCGTGCCGCGCATCGGAGGCGGTGAGCACGGCTTTGCCCAGCATGATGAGGTGGCGTGCCTCCCAAATGGCGGTGACCTCCTGATTGAAAGCGGGGGAATGCTCATGGGCGGTGAGTGCCGCGGCGCGTGACGCAAGTTCGCCGTCCAGCGCGTCGGCTGCCTTGGCGAGTGTGCCTTCGCTGCAACGCACCGCAGCCGCCTGCTCCATTACGATGCCGAGATCGGCCATCAGCCGGTAGGGATTGTCCTCGTTGTCTCTTTGAGCGGACAATAACGCATCGAGGTCGCTTTTGCGTGCCGATGCGGCGGTATCCACTGCGGGATCAACATCATCGGTGCCGGCTGCCGGCGCGTCGAGGCGCGCGGCAATGGCCTTGCCGGCGCGGGTGCCGAACAGACAGGCGTCGAGCAGGGAGTTGCCGCCCAGGCGGTTCGCGCCATGCACGGACACACAGGAACACTCGCCCGCGGCGAACAGACCTTCGATGACGGCTCGCCGGCCATCTTCCCAGCGATACACTTCGCCATCCGTGGTGATGGGAATGCCGCCCATCGTGTAATGCGCCGTGGGCTTGACCGGCACCAGATCACGCGTCGGGTCGAGGTTCGCGTATGCGCGTATCGTCTCGACCACTTCGGGCAAGGTGCGCTCCATATGTTCGGCGTCGATGCCCGTCAGATCCAGCCACACGCAATCCTTGGGGCCGTTCGGCTCCTTCGGGTCGACCACACCGCGGCCCGCGTCGATTTCGGCCATGATCGAACGGCTCACTACATCGCGTGCGGCCAGATCGCCATGCCCCGGCGCATACCGTTCCATAAACGCCTCTCCTCGCGCGTTGCGCAACACGCCACCTTCGGCGCGAGCCGCCTCGGACAGCAGAATGCCGGTGTGCGCCAAGCCGGTGGGATGGAACTGCACGAACTCCGCGTCCTCCAACTGCAATCCGGCCGCCAGCGCCAGCGCCATGCCGTCGCCGGTCAAGTCCCATGAGTTCGAAGTGGTGTGGAACAGACGCCCGGCGCCGCCGGTGGCGAGCAGCACGTTGCGCGCATGCACGGCATGCAACGTGCCGGCATGCGTGTCGAAGGCGACCACGCCGGCCACGCGCGAACGCTCGTCATCGAGCACCAGATCGGTGACGTACCATTCCTCGGCGAAATCGACGCCATTGGCCACGCACTGTTGCCACAACGTGTGCAGAATCTGATGCCCCACACGGTCGGCCGCATAGGCGGCGCGTTTGACTGCATTGCCGCCGAAATCGCGGGTGTGGCCGCCGAAGCGACGTTGCGCGATATGCCCGTCCTCGGTGCGGGAGAAGGCCACGCCCTGCCGCTCCAGATTGATCACCGTTTCAGGCGCGTATTGCGCGAGCAGCTTGGCCGCGTCCTGATCGACCAGCCAGTCGCCGCCTTTGACGGTGTCGTAATAATGCCACTGCCAATCGTCCTGCTCCACATTGCCCAGGGCCGCGGCGATGCCTCCCTCGGCCGAGCCGGTGTGCGAGCGCAGCGGTTGCAGCTTGGATATCACCAGGATCTTCGGCTCGGTTCCGCTCGCCCGCATGTCCCCAACTTCGGGGGAACGCAATAACCCCAACGCCGCCGACAGGCCGGCCGCTCCCGCGCCGACAATCACCGCGTCATACATGTTTTCCAAGTGCTTCGGGCTCATATCTGCCATTCTCACAACAAGGGGTGACTTGCCGGGCAGATGGTCGGTTGTGGCTGGGCAGGCGCGTCATGGAGAAGATGGCTCATGTCGGGATTGGGTGTTTGGGGCCGCGGCTTTGCCCGATTGCCGCACGGTTTTGCGCGCGAATCGCACAGTCGGGGCCATTGGCGGACATAATGGACATAATGAGAGGTATGGCGGAGCAATCATTCAACAGTCGCGTGTATGAAGTGGTCAAGCGTATTCCGCGTGGAACCGTGGCAACCTATGGGCAGGTGGCCGCGCTGGCCGGAGCGCCGCGCAACGCGCGAACGGTGGGGTATGCCTTGCATGCCAACCCCGAACCTGGCGTGACCCCATGCCATCGCGTGGTGTTCCGCGACGGGTCGCTGGCCCCCGGCTTCGCCTTCGGCGGGCCAGACGAGCAGCGCGCCCTGCTTGAAGACGAGGGCGTGACATTCATCCCGCCTGCCCCCAACGGCAACGCCGGTGCCGACGGCTGGCGCGTCGATCTCGACCGGTGCCAATGGCAGGCATAGATTCCGTTCAGCCCGTGGTGAGATTGGCCGCGCCGTTGTATTCGACGAGACCCTGCACTTCCAAAGTCCCCAAGTCGGCCATGATCTGGGCGATGGTCGGTTTGCTGGCGTTCGCCTGTCGCATCATGCATGACAGTAGGGCGTCCGGCGTGGCCGTCAGATGACGTCGGTGACATAATCGAATCGTGTCGATGAGCGTGCGTTGGGAATCCGTCAGATGATCATCCCCGGCAGGTGGGCCGTCGGTTTCTTTGTCGTTGAAACCGTCGCTTCCGAGCGGAGGGTGCGGGGCATGACAGAACTCCCTGATGTCTGGCGGACTGGTCAGAATCAGCGCCTCCGCGCGGGAAATCAGCCGGTTGCACCCGGCATTGTGCGGCATAGTGATGTCTCCGGGCGCGGCCACCACCGTGCGCCCCAGCTCGTTGGCCCACCCCGCGGTGTTGAGCGCGCCCGAACGCAGGCGTGCCTGGGCGATCACCACCGTTGATGCCAATGCCGCGATGATGCGGTTGCGAATCAGAAATCGACGCGGCTCGGGAATGGTGCTGGGGCACAGTTCGCTGATGAGCGCGCCTCCATTCGCCGTGATCTGGTCGAACAGGCGTAGATTCGACGGCGGGCCAATATGATTGAGCCCTCCGGCGAACACCGCCACCGTGCGGCCTGAAGCTTCAAGCCCGCGATGTTGCGTGGCGGATAGGGCACCCCAATGCGCCGCCGCGTCGGTGCCCAACGCCCCTCCCGAAACCACCAAATGCCCATCACAAGCGGCGCACGCCGCCACCTCGCGGGCCACGCCACGGCCATAGTCGTTGACACCGCGCGAACCGACCACCGCCACGGGGTTGTCGCAACAAGTCAACGCTTCGGCGTCGCCGATGCCCCACAGACACAAGGGCGGCGCCCAGTCCTTGCGCGTGGACAAGTCCATCAACTGACGCGGCCATAACGCACTGTCCGGCCCAACGATCCACTGGGCGCCATCCATCGTGAACCAGTCGCCCAACTGTTGCCAATTCAAGGAAGGCAGTTGGGCGAGCCTCGCATGCCACCCGTCCAACGATCGATGGAACGCGGCAAGGGCCTGAGCCGTGGGTTTGCGCCCCCATCGGGACAATCCCGTGGCGAACACCTGATCAAGCCGATGCAAAGCCTCCGTTTGCCCAGAAGCGTCGGGACGCGAGGCGATGATGAGCTCCAACACCTCCTGCGCCGAACCCGCCCCTTTGAGCGCGGCATACATCAGCGCGTCCGCGCCATCGAGGCAGAACGTGAGTGTGGCGCGTGCCAGCGCCTCTGTGCTCAATGGGGGATGGATTGCGGCATTCATGCGGGTTTCCTTAGCTCAAATGGGTGCGCAGGGCGATGCCCTGATTGATTTCGTCGCGCCCGGGGGAGGTTGCGCCTGCAAGATCGGCCAGCGTCCATGCCAATCTCATGGCGCGGTCGGCACCCCGCAAGCTCAGACGGTGTGTTTCGAGAGCGTGGTTGATGGGTTCGAGCGCGCTCGCCGACAGATGTTCGCGCAGCCAAGTGCCCGAAGCCTGGGCATTGCAATTCCAGCCGTGCGCACGGAAGCGTTCGCGCGCAATCTGACGTGCTTGGATGACCCTCCCACGAATCTGGGCGCTGGTGGCGCGAGGCTCCATCACCTCGCGATTGACGATGATGCGCGAAATCGGCGGCACCTCCACCTGAATGTCGATGCGGTCGAGAATAGGGCCGGAAAGTCTGGCGAAATAGCGTTGCCGCTCGCGTTGGCTGCATGTGCAACGCTCGCCGGTGCCGTAGGACATGCCGCACGGGCATGCGTTGGCCGCCATCACCAGCTGGAACGACGCCGGGTAATACGTGGTGCCTTTTGAGCGCGATATGGCGATATACCCGGATTCCAATGGCTCTCTGAGCGTCTGCATCGCCCGTGCGGAGAACTCGGGCGCCTCGTCCAGGAACAGCACGCCGCGATGCGCGCGCGTGATCGCCCCCGGTTGCGCAAGGCCGGTGCCGCCTCCGGTCAACGCCGCGGTGGAAGCGGTGTGGTGGGGTGCCTCGAACGGCGGCACGTCGCTGATGCCATGCGCGGGCAATGCGCCGCACAACGAACGAATCATCGCCACCTCCAACTGTTCGTCGTCCGTCAGAGGGCACATGATGCCCGGCATGCGCGAGGCGAGCATGGTCTTGCCCGAGCCGGGAGGCCCCGTCATCAGCAGGTGATGGCCGCCGGCCGCAGCCACCTCCAGCGCCCATTTGGCATGCTCCTGACCGACGATTTCGCTCATATCGCCCAATCCGGGAAACATGAGCGGCTCGTCGGCCGAAGCGACCCGCTCGTTCGGGCGGTAGTTGTCGGGTATGCGATATCGTGCTTGCCCTCCCATAAGTTCGATGAGTTCGCCCACATGCCGCACGCCACGCACGTGCAAACCGTCGATCAGATGTGCCTCATCCATATTGCCTTCGGGCAGAATCACCTGTGTGATGCCACGCTCGCGGGCATGCAGCAGAATCGGCAGCACGCCGTTGATGGGCAGCACCGTGCCGTCGAGATTCACCTCGCCCATCACCACGGTTGAGGCCAGGGAGTCGTGGCCGATCGCGCCGGCCGCGCTGAGCACCGCCGCGGCAATGGCCAGGTCGTGTGACGAGCCGCGTTTGGGCATCGCCGCGGGGGAGAGGTTCACGGTCACACGGGTTTGCGGCCATGAAAAGCCGCTCGCCTGACAGGCAGATTTCACGCGTTCGCGCGCCTCTGACAGCGAAGTGTCCGGCAAGCCGATGATGGAAAAATAGGGCAGGCCCGGGCTGATGAACGCCTGAGCCGTGACGGTGAAGGCCTTCAAGCCGATGAGACCTATGGATAATGCGCCTCCAATAGCCATCAGAACGCCTCCTTGATGTGGTGGACGGCCGGTTGCCCGCCGTGTTGTATCACCACGGTGATCACGTCGAAGCGCACGCCGCGATGCCTGGCTCGATGTTCCGGGGCCAACAGCCATTGCACGGCGGCGCGGCGCAGATTCTTCTGCTTGGCTTGCGTGACGGCCTCCTGGGGCGTGCCGAATCGCGTGGCCCGTCTTGTTTTCACTTCGACGAACACGATGCGGCTTTCGTCGTCAACCGCTACGATGTCCAGTTCGCCGTAACGACAATGCCAGTTGCGCTCAAGGATGCGCCAGCCCTGCGCGGCAAGCCATGTCGCGGCATAGTCTTCGCCGAGCGAGCCGAGCTTGCGGCTGGAAAGCGTCTCGTCGCACAGTTGCGCGGCGACGACGTCAAGCGCCTGTTGGTGTGTCGATATGTTGCTCATGCCTCCACTGTGCGGGGTGCCCAAGCGTTGATGCAACCGTGGGGAGGAATGTGTACTCGACCCCCTGCCTCGGGCGTGTCGTGGATAACGTGTGGATAGAGATGCGGTTATCCACATTCGGCCGGGCCTCGGCGTGTCGCGAGGACTTTCCGATATGGGGAAAATCGTATTAAAACTCCCTTGAACCCCAGTGATTCCAACGGTTTAGAAGGGGCTATAGGCAACCCCGATAGCGTTTGGCTTGCATTATGAGCCCGCAAACGAATACGTTCATAACCAGCACCTCGCCAACCGCCACACGGCAGGCGGGTGACGGGAACAACGTAAATCGAATCCACAAAGGAGCCAACATGACCGAGAAGAACAAGAACTATCGCTTTGAAACCCTGCAGCTGCACGTCGGTCAGGAACAAGCCGACCCGGCCACTGACTCCCGCGCGGTGCCGATTTACCAGACCACCAGCTACGTCTTCCACAACTTCGACCATGCCGAGGCGCGCTTCGACCTGAGCGATGCGGGCAACATCTACGGCCGTCTGACCAACTCCACCCAAGGCGTGTTCGAAGATCGCATCGCCGCCCTCGAAGGCGGCACGGCTGGCCTGGCCGTGGCTTCCGGCGCGGCGGCCGTCGAATACGCGGTGCGCAACATCACCCAGAGTGGCGACCACATCGTGGCGGCCAAGAACATCTATGGCGGCACCTTCAACCTGCTGCGCCACACCCTGCCGCGCGACGGCATCACCACCACCTTTGTCTCCGCCGAAAACCCGCAGGAGTTCGAGGACGCCATTCAGGAAAACACCAAGCTCGTCTATTTCGAGACCTTCGGCAACCCGAACGCCGACCTGCCCGACTTCGAGGCCATCAGCGCCATCGCGCACAAGCACCACCTGCCGGTGATCGTCGACAACACCTTCGCCACGCCCTACCTGTTCCGCCCGCTGGAGCACGGCGCGGACATCGTGGTGGAATCGGCCACCAAGTTCATCGGCGGCCACGGCACCACGCTCGGCGGCGTCATCGTCGAGGGCGGCAACTTCAACTGGGCTGAGGTACCGGGCAAGTTCCCCACCCTGACCGAGCCCGACCCCTCCTACCACGGCCTGAACTTCTACGAGGCGCTGGGCGGCGCGGCCTTCGTCACCCGCGTGCGCGCCATCCTGCTGCGCGACACCGGCGCCACGCTCTCGCCGTTCGCCGCGTTCCTGCTGTTGCAGGGCACCGAGACCCTCTCGCTGCGCGTCGAGCGTCACGTCGAGAACGCCCTGAAGGTCGTCGACTATCTGAAGACGGTGCCCGAGGTCGAGTCCATCTCCCACCCCTCCATCGAAGGCCGCAAGGACAACGCGCTGTACAAGAAGTACTTCCCGAACGGCGGCGGCTCCATCTTCACCTTCGACATCAAGGGCGGCAAGGATGCGGCGCGCGTGTTCATCGACAACCTGCACCTGTTCAGCCTGCTGGCCAACGTGGCCGACGCCAAGAGCCTGGTGATCCACCCGGCCTCCACCACCCACTCCCAGGAGACGGCCGAGGAGCTGGAGGATCAGGGCATCCATCAGGGCACCATCCGCCTGTCCATCGGCACCGAGAACATCGAGGACATCCTCGACGACCTGAAGGGCGGCTTCGAGGCTTTGCGCGCATCCGGCCTGGCCAAGTAGCCACGGCTTTTCACTGGCTGAATATATTTCGACGGCCCGCATCGTGCACATATCGCGATGCGGGCCGCCGCGCTATATTATTCAGCTTATTCAGCCAGCGAAAACCGCAGTATGTCTAGAGACCAACTAGACCAAATGGTTGTCGTAGGCGAACACCACGGCTTGCACTCTGTCGCGTGCGTTGATTTTCGACAGGATGTGCGCCACGTGCGTTTTCACCGTCGGCAGACTGATGAACAGTTTGTCGGCAATCTCCTGATTCGACAGGCCGTGCGCGATTTCGACCAGTACCTCGCGTTCACGGTCGGTCAGGTCGTCCAGCTCGGGATCGGTGTACGAGGCGCTGGCCGCTCCGGCGCTGTTGGTGCCGTTGGCGAACCCGGTTTTCATCATCGTTTCGATCAGACGTTTGGTGGCCGATGGCGCGATGATCGCATTGCCGTTGAGCACCGTGCGTATCGAAGCGAGCAATGTTTCCGGTTCGGTGTCTTTGAGCAGGAATCCGGAGGCACCGGCGTTGATCGCCGCCATCACATATTCGTCCAAATCGAAAGTGGTCAGGATGATGACATGCGTCTGGCCGGACATCGTGGCGGTGATGTGCTTGGTGGCTTCGAGCCCATCCATCTGCGGCATGCGCACATCCATCAAAATCACATCGGGACGCAGCTCTTCAGCCAATGCCACCGCTTCGGTGCCGTCGCCCGCTTGGCCGACCACCTGCATATCCGGCTGGGAGCCAATCACCATGGCGAAACCGGCACGGACCAGTTCCTGATCGTCGGCGATAACCACACGAATTCGTTCTGCGCTCATAACCCTCACCTTAATGAAGAGACGTTGCCGTCATCGTTCGACATATCCTGAAATCCCCCTGATTCTATCTGCTCTTGCAGGCGCGCCGCAGGTTTGAGACGCATTTGAACATCCTCGTGCCTGTCGTCGCTGAACCCGGTCTCGCGCAACACAGCCAGCAGCTGACGCATATGCGCCAGCGCCCGGCGCCCCTGCTCTCCGATTGAAGCGAAGGCCCCGGCGATGTCTTCGGTGGTGGGAACGGGGCGCGCAGTGCCGCCCAACAGAGCCAAGCCGTTGTCGGCCTGCTTGATCACCGTGCCCAGCGTGGCTGTGACATCCTCCTGCATGGCCGCGGCAATCCTATTGCGTTCCAGATTGGCCGCCAGCACCTTTTGCCTTTCCTCCTCGGCACGTAACGCCTCCTCGCGCTGTTGCAGAACCAGCGCGTTCGCTCCCTGCGAACGCGTCCATCGCGCCAAGGCCACGCACCCGAAACAACCAATCATGATTATCGCACTGGGAAGGATTCCGGCGAACAGCAGCGCGGGGACATTGAAGCCTGTGGAATCCACGAATAGCACTTGGTATATCGAAGCGACGCCATTGTATCCGGCCATGATGCGCATGCCCGCAACCCACGAATCGATGACCAGCGCCACGCTCACCCAGCGCCACGCCTTGTCCCGCCCATACATCACCGCCGAATATACGGAAATCGGCACAAAGAAGTTGACGGTCAGTAGCGGCGCGGGGAAGAACAGCGATTGCAACAGCGACAGCACGGCCAGCGTCAGGGCGCTGGTTTCGGGCAAACGCCGCCGAAACGCCAGCGGCAACAAGAGCGCCACGGTGACGAGTGTGGCGATAAGGCGCGTCATGCCGCTGTCAAGAAACTGCCCTGACATGAGCATCTCGCTTAATGTGGTGGAGTTCAGCAGAATCATCAGCGCGAGTGCGATCAGCATATCCATCAGCAGATAATGCCGCTCGCACCACAGGGAGAGCGTGGCGATCCAATTGACCTTCGACGCATTGTCCTGCGCGAACGGCTTGGAACGCAACGCGCTCGCCATCTCGTGCAGTTTCGCGGTGAATGCCTTGGGCACAAAGTCCGGGGAGTGCTGTTGGACGTTCGCCAACGGCAAGCTGGCCTGCACGATGAAACCGCCCGCAGCTTGCGGCCCGGCGCTGACGGTGCCTCCGGCCGCTTCGACGCGCTCACGCATGCCAATCAGCCCATAGCCCGGCGTGTGCCCGTCCAAGCAGACTCGCGCCCCTTGCCCGTCGTCCGACACGCTGATGAGCAACGTGCCCGACGACCATATTTCGGTGACGATCACGTTCGCGTCGGCACCGGCGTATTTGCGCGCGTTGGACAGGGCCTCCTGCACAAGCCTGAACAACGCCTCGCTGGTTTGCCCGTTCAGCAATTCCGGCCGCGCGACGCCGTTGATGCGCCGCGTCACGGGCAATTGGGCGTGCCTGATAAGCGTGTCCAGCCCTGCATAACCGGCGTTGTCGGAATTGGCGAATATGTCGAACAGGCCCGTCATATCATGTTGCGCGCGTTGCGCTTCCGCGCGGATGGTTGCCATCGTGCGTTGCGCGACATCGAGATCCTGCGTGCCGGCGTATCGCCCTCCATCGGATTGGACGATGATTGTTGACAGCGTGTGCGCCACCACGTCGTGCATATCGCGAGCGATGCGTGCGCGCTCGGCTTGTGCGGCAATGCGGCATTCATCTTGTGCTCGTGTGGCGATCAAGGTGTTGCGTTCCTGCATGGCTTTCACCGTGGCGCGCCGTGCTCGTTGCCAGAACGCCATGATGACGACGCTGACCACGCACATGCCGCTGGCCAGGGCGAATGACAATATGCTGCCGTCCAATCGTGTCGCCCATGACCAGATGAGCGTGGCGAACACGCACATCGCCATCGCCGTCGTAATGAAACGAACGGTATGGTTGTACGCGCCATATACCAGCACGGAATACAGCATCAGCGGCGCATAGAAGTCGCTGTATGCGGTTGCTGGGCCGAATATCAGATGAATCATCGTCAATGCAATGAACATCCAGGCCGCAGGCTCGGGCTTGATGCGCCGCAAAGCCAGCGGAATCAAGGCGGGCAACGTCCACCCCGCCAATGCCGCGGGAGATGTGGGCAACAGCAGACCCGGCACATCGTCTTGGTTGGTGATGCCGATGAGACCGATGGCCGTGCCGACTAGCAGCACGGCCAGTAGCGTATCGAGCAACAGCGTGCGATTCGATACGACCCATGTTTTCAGGCGGCCGTCAGCGTTCATAAGTTTCAAGAATAATGTGCGCGTTCGCGAGCCGACATCACTCGTACGGCTGATTTGTGCGATACAGTCGGGGATATGACATTGCTTGCGAAATATTATGTGCCCGGTTTGGCCGTTGAAGATCACTCCATTGATGTGCCGCTCGACTGGTCGGCCTGCCAGCCCGGCCAGGATGTTGCCGGGGAAACCATCAAGCTGTTCTACCGCGTGGTCGCCGCGCCGGAGCATGTGCATGACGATTTGCCGCTGCTGGTGTTCCTGCAAGGGGGGCCGGGAGATTCGGGGCCGCGCCCGCTGAGCCCCGCCTCGGACGGTTGGATCGAAGAGGCCATCAAGCATTTTCGTGTGATCCTGCCCGACCAGCGCGGCACCGGGCGTTCCTCGCGCGTGGACACGCACGTGATGAAAACGATGGATGGCGCTCAGGGCGCGGCCTATTTGAAGCATTTCCTTGCCGATTCGATTGTGCGCGACTTCGAGCACCTGCGCTTGAGCGAGTTCGGCGGCGCGCGTTGGGTCACGCTCGGCCAGAGCTACGGCGGGTTCCTGACGCTGACATACCTTTCCCTGTTCCCGCGAGGTGTGGCAGCCAGCTTCACCACCGGAGGCATTCCGCACGTTCCGGCCGATGCCACCGAGGTGTACCGCCATACCTTCCCGCGCATGGTCGCCAAGACCAAGCAGTTCTATGAGCGCTATCCGCAGGATGTCGAACGTATGGCGAGTGTGGCCGACAAACTCGAGGCCGGCGATATCGCACTGCCGAACGGCGACCCGCTCACCGTGCAGCGTTTGCAATGCCTGGGCTCCGATTTCGGCATGAAACCGAGTTTCGAGCGCGTGCATTGGATTCTTGACGATGCCTTCCTCGATGGCGACGGCTCGGCTGATGTCGATGCGCGGCTGTCTGACGAGTTCCTTGCCAAGGTGATGGATGCCACCTCCTCGCGCCCGCTCTATTGGCCGCTGCAGGAGTTCATCTATGCCAACGGCGAGCTGGACGAGCCAATTCGTTGGGCCGCACAGCGCGTGCGCGACGACACCGCCGAATTCGACACGGGCCGCCGCCCGTTGATGATGACCGGCGAGTGCGTCTTTCCGTGGATGTTTGAGCAGGAGAGCGCGTTGCGCCCGTTCAAACCGGCCATGGATGCGCTGATGGAAGACACGCATTTCGGCACGATCTACGATGTCGAGCAGCTGGCGCGCAACGAAGTGCCACTGCAAGCCGCGGTGTATTTTGACGACATGTATGTGGATTCCGGCATGCAGCTCGACACGCTGTCGCGCGTCGGCAATTCACATTATTGGACTACCAATGAGTTCGAGCATGACGGGTTGCACGGATGTGTGGTGTTCAAGCACATCTTCACCGAGGCGCTGAACCGCGGCGACTTGGAAGAACTGTTCTGACAGCGTCTGAAACAGCGTATGAAATAACGCATGAAATAAAGGGAGTGATTTATGTCCAATCCAACCATCGGTTTCATCGGATACGGCAATATGGCCCAGGCCATCGCGCAGGGGTTGGTCGATGCCGGCGCGCTCACGGGCGGCGATATCGTCGCATGCGCCGCGCATTTCGACAAGCTCGAAGCAAACGCGGCCAAGCTCGGCATTCGCCCGTTGCGTGACGCAAGCGCCGTCGTGCAGGCCGCAGATATGGTGATTATCGCCATCAAGCCATATCAGATTGAATCGGTCATGGCTCCACTTGCCAGCGAGCTCGCCAAGCCCGGCAAGTTCATCGTCTCGATTGCGGCCGGCTGGACGTTGAGCACGTATCGCACACTGTTCGCCGACCGGTTCGCCAGCCTGCGCATCCAATGCACGGTGCCGAACACCCCGATGGCCGTCGGCAAAGGCGTGCTGGTCACCGAAGCCGAACACACGCTCGAAGCGGATCAAGCCGAGACGTTTGAACGTTTGTTCTCGGCGATCAGCCTGATCGAGCGCGTCGATGCCCCGCTGATGGGTGTCGCCGGAACCATCGCCGGCTGTGGCCCCGCCTTCACCGATATGTATCTCGAAGCGCTTGGGGACGCCGGCGTCAAACATGGTTTGCAGCGCGCGGCGGCATATCGTCTCGCCGCCAAGATGATCGAAGGCGTCGGCGCGATGTATATGGCCGCCGAAACCCACCCCGGCGCGATGAAGGACGCCGTCTGCTCGCCGGGCGGAACCACCATCAAGGGCGTTGCCAGCCTTGAGAAGCACGCTTTCCGCGGCGCAGTTATCGACGCCATCGATGCCATCGTCGGATGACAAGGCGGGCAAGTACTGTAGGGAATCATGTCTCTTACCATCGGAATCGTCGGACTGCCCAACGTGGGCAAGTCCACCATGTTCAATGCCCTGACCCGCAATAACGTGCTCGCGGAGAACTACCCGTTCGCCACCATCGAGCCGAACACCGGCGTGGTGCCCCTGCCGGACGGCCGTTTGCCGATTTTGGCCGATTTGGTGCACACCGAGAAGGTCGTGCCCGCCACCGTCACTTTCGTGGACATTGCGGGCATCGTCAAGGGCGCGTCCGAAGGCGAAGGCTTAGGCAACAAGTTCCTGGCCAACATCCGCGAGGCCGACGCGATCTGTGAGGTGGTGCGCGCCTTCGAGGACGACGACATCGTGCACGTCAACGGCAAGGTCGACCCCACCGACGATATCGAGACGATCAACACCGAGCTGATTCTGGCCGATTTGCAGACCATCGAGAACGCCCTGCCGAAACTGGAAAAGGATTTGCGCGGCAAGAAGATCGAGCAATCCTATATGGATGCCGTCAAGAAAGCCAAAGAGATTCTTGAGGCCGGACGCACCATCGACGAGGCCGCCTCGGCAGGTGAAATCGGCAAGGCCGACGTGTACGACCTGCACCTGATGACGGCCAAGCCGTTCATCTACGTGTTCAACGTGGACGACAACGAGCTGGCCAACGATGAGTTGAAAGCCAAACTGGCCGCCGGCGTGGCTCCGGCCAAGGCCATCTTCCTCAACGCGCAATTTGAAGCCGATCTGACCGAACTGGACGAGGCGGACGCGCGCGAAATGCTTGCCGACGCGGGGCTGGAGGAATCCGGCCTCGACCAGCTGGCCCGCGTGGGCTTCGACATCCTCGGTTTGCAGACTTTCCTGACCGCCGGCGAAAAGGAAGTGCGCGCCTGGCAGATTCACAAGGGCTACACCGCCCCGCAGGCCGCCGGTGTGATTCACACTGATTTTGAGAGGGGCTTCATCAAGGCGGATATCGTCTCCTACGACGATTTCGTGGCCGCGGAGGGCTCGATGGCCAAGATCAAAGAGGAAGGCAAACTGCGCCAGGAGGGCCGCGACTACGTCATGCAGCCCGGCGACATCGTCGAATTCAAATTCAATGTCTAGTCAACATATACAGATATGCTTCGGAATTTGTAAGACCCCCAAACCGTTCAAACCAGAAGGTGCATTGTGGCTCAGTCCAAACTTGATGAAGTCGTCTCCCTTGCGAAGCGTCGCGGCTTCGTGTTCCCCGCCGGCGAAATCTACGGCGGCACCCGTTCCGCGTGGGATTATGGTCCGCTCGGCGTGGCGTTGAAGGACAATATCAAACGCGAATGGTGGCGTTCCATGGTCGTCACCCGCGGCGACGTGGTAGGCGTGGACACTTCCATCATCCTGCCCACCGACGTGTGGGTGGCCTCCGGCCATGTGGCGGTGTTCAACGATCCGCTGGTCGAGTGCCTGAACTGCCATAAGCGCCAGCGTTCCGACAAACTCGAGGAAAGCTACGCCGAAAAGCACGGCGACAAGCTGCCCGAGAACGGCATGGCCGACATCGCCTGCCCCAATTGCGGCGAGCGCGGCAAGTGGACGGAACCGCGCGATTTCAACATGATGCTGCGCACCCACTTGGGCCCGGTGGAGGACGAGAATTCCCTGCACTACTTGCGCCCGGAAACCGCCCAAGGCATTTTCGTGGACTTCAAGAACGTGATGACATCCTCGCGCAAGAAGCCGCCGTTTGGCATCGCCAACATGGGCAAGTCCTTCCGTAACGAGATCACCCCCGGCAATTTCATCTTCCGCACCCGCGAGTTCGAGCAGATGGAGATGGAGTTCTTCGTCAAGCCCGGCGAGGATGAGGATTGGCACCAGTATTGGATTGACGCGCGCACCCAGTGGTATCTCGACTTGGGCGTCAAGCCCGAAAACCTGCGCCATTATGAGCATCCGAAGGAGAAGCTCTCGCACTATTCGAAGCGCACCGTGGATATCGAATACAAGTTCGGCTTCCAGGGTTCCGATTGGGGCGAGCTTGAGGGCGTGGCCAACCGCACCGATTTCGACCTGTCCGCGCACGCCAAGCATTCCGGCGAGGACTTGAGCTATTTCAACCAAGCCACCGGCGAGAAATACGTGCCCTACGTCATCGAACCGGCCGCGGGCCTGACCCGTTCCCTGATGTGCTTCCTGGTGGATGCCTACGATGTGGACGAAGCCCCGAACACCAAGGGCGGCGTGGACAAGCGCACCGTGCTGCACCTCGACCCGCGTCTCGCCCCCGTCAAGGCCGCGGTATTGCCGCTGAGCAAGAAGCCGGAACTGCAGAACGTGGCCCAGCAACTGGCCGGCGATCTGCGCCAGCGCGAGTGGATGATCGATTACGACGAGGCCGGTGCCATCGGCCGTCGTTACCGCCGCCAGGACGAGATCGGCACGCCGCTGTGCGTCACCGTCGATTTCGATACGCTCGACGATCAGGCCGTCACCATCCGCGAGCGCGACGCCATGACCCAGGAGCGTGTCAGCCTCGACAAGGTGGCCGACTATGTGGCCGAGCGCATCGGCGAGAAGCACGTCAGCGTGCCGCAGATGCCGGTGTCCATGGGTGGGCAGGCTTGGCCTGATTCTGTTCATATCGCCGAGGCCGGCGGCCTGTACTGAGCCGGGTGTCGAGCGTGAGCGACGACCACGACATCGAGTATCTCGACGCTCGGGGCGATTGCCGCGTGGGTGTCGATCCGCGCTCGCAAAAGCGCTCCTCGCACGTCGCCTCGCGGCCCATGCGCCCGGTGAAGCTTGGCCCCATCAGCGTGCCCACCCCGGTGGTGCTTTCGCCGATGGCCGGCGTGACCAACTGGCCGTTCCGCGTGATTTGCGAGGAATACGGCCCCGACGGCCTGTATGTGGCCGAGATGATCACTGCCCGTGCCCTGGTGGCCCGCAATCCCAAGGCGTTGCGTCTGTGTCGCTTCGCCCCCAGCGAGAATGTCCGCTCGCTGCAACTGTATGGAGTGAACCCCGCCATTGTCGAACAGGCCGCGCGAATCGTGGTGGACGAGCACATGGCCGACCATGTGGACTTGAATTTCGGCTGCCCGGTGCCCAAAGTCACCCGTCGCGGGGGAGGCTCCGCCCTGCCTTGGAAAACCGATCTGTTCGCCGAAATCATCAGCCGCGTGGTGCGGGTGTGCGAGCCGGCGGACATCCCCGTCACCGCCAAGATTCGCGTCGGCATCGACCACGAGCACGAGACCTTCCTCGAAGCCGGACGTCTCGCGCAAGATGAGGGGTGCGCCGCCGTCACGCTGCACGCGCGCACCACCGCCGAATATTATGGCGGGCATTCCGATTGGACCCGCATCGCCCAGCTCAAGCAAGCACTCGACATCCCCGTGTTCGGCAACGGCGACATCTGGGGCGCCGATGACGCGCTCGCCATGGTCGAGCAGACCGGCTGCGACGGCGTGGCCATCGGGCGCGGCTGCCAAGGCCGCCCGTGGCTGTTCGCCGACATCAAGCACGCCTTTGCCGGTTCCGCTGAGCGTTGCAACCCCACACTGGGTGAGGTATGTCGCGTCATTATGCGCCACGCTGAGTTGCTCACCGAGTTCTATGACGGCGACGAGCGGATGGCCGTGCATGATTTGCGCAAGCATATCGCCTGGTACCTGAAAGGGTTCCCCGTGGGAGGGGCCACGCGCAAGTCGTTCATGGAATGCGAAAGTCTTGACGACGTGCGCTGCCAGATCGACCGGCTCGATCCGAGTGTGCGCTTTCCCGAACGTGTGGTTGACAAGCCCCGTGGGCGTGTCCGTTTCGCCAAGAAAGTGCATCTGCCTTACGGCTGGCTTGATTCACGCACCACCACCCATCAGGAACGCGAGACGCTGTTCGGTGACGACCCGATGGATGCCAGCTACTAGCCATCGCGCCAAATTGCCTTCGGGGTTATATATCGCCCCTGATAGAGCGCCTGTAATGCGCCGCGTGATGATTCAACGCTCGGCCAACCGCCGGAAAATCGGTGAGATTAGGTAAATAAACTGCGCACACGCGCACAAATGTCACACAATATCGGCCTGTTCTGCGCTACAGTTATGCGTGACCGTGGAATGACAGGAGCCAAACGTGAGCGAAATCGCCCAGACTGAGTTGAACGACAAAACCAATATCAAGGTCGTTGGCGTCGGTGGTGCAGGCGGCAATGCCGTCAACCGCATGATTTCCGAAGGTCTGCAGAACGTCGAGTTTGTGGCCATCAACACCGATGCGAAGGATCTGCTCCGCTCCGATGCGGATGTCAAGATTTCGCTCTCCGACAATTCCAGCCGCGGTCTTGGCGCGGGCGCCGACCCGGAGAAGGGTGCGAAAGCCGCTCAGGATCATCAGTCCGATATCGAAGAATCGCTTAAAGGCGCCGACATGGTGTTCGTCACCTGCGGTGAAGGCGGCGGCACCGGCACTGGTGCAAGCCCGATTGTCGCGCGTGCGGCCCGCCAGCAGGGTGCGCTCACCATTGCGGTGGTCACCCGCCCGTTCACGTTCGAGGGGCCGCAGCGTTCCGCTTCCGCCGAGCTTGGCATCACCAACCTGCGCGATGAAGTCGACGCGCTCATCGTCATCCCCAACGACCGTCTGCTTGAGCTTTCCGACCGTTCCATCACGATCATGGAGGCCTTCAAGACCGCCGATAGCGCGCTGCTTTCCGGCGTGCAGGGCATCACCGATCTGATTACTTCCAACTCCTACATTCACGTCGATTTCTCCGACGTCACGGCCATCCTGCGCGGGGCGGGCACCGCACTGTTCGGCATCGGTTCGGCTCGCGGCGAGGATCGCGCCACCCAAGCGGCCGAGCTGGCCATTTCCTCCCCCCTGTTGGAGGAGAGCATCGAAGGCGCCCACGGCGCGCTGATCAATGTCGCCGGCCCCACCGACATCGGCTTGCAGGAGGCTTCCGCGGCGGTTGAGCTGGTGCGCAAGTCCATCCATCCCGAAGCCCAGATCATCTGGGGTCTCGCGTTGGACGACGCATACGGCGACGAGGTGCGCGTCACCGTCATTGCCGCGGGCTTCGATGCCAACAAGTCCAATATGGGATCGGCCTCGAATCAGGAAAGCAAAGTGGAACCAGACACCCCGGTGGCACCGCAAACGCCGCAAACGCCTGCCGTTCCCACCGGGCAGGTGCCGTTCAATTTCGCCCCAGCAAACGGCGAAAACAACATCCAGTCGTTGGAGGATCTGCCGTCCGGCGACACGGGCGATGCAACGAATGATCTTGATATCCCCGATTTTCTGCGCTGATCAGGGTGAGCGGATCGTAGGTTTTTGAGGAACGTTAAGGAAAGGAACCTGTCATGGCCGGGTTTATGAAGAACGCAATGTCGTATCTTGGCATGTCCGATGTGGCCGAGGACGACGATTTTACCGTCGATGAGAGCATCGAAGAGGAAGAAGGCTCGTTCGATTCAGACCACACCGTCACCCCGATTTCCACGGCCTCGGCGTCTTCGTCCCGCACCTCCACCCCGTTCCCCGGCAAGCTCAGCCGCATCACCACCATCCATCCGAAGTCCTATGAGGACGCGCAGATGGTGGGTCGCGCCATTCGCGACGGCGTGCCCGTCGTGCTGAACCTGACCGATGTTTCCGAATCCGTGGCCTATCGCATCGTCGACTTTTCCGCGGGTGTCGTTTTCGGCGTGCACGGTTCGATGGAGCGCGTCACCCCCCGCGTCTTCCTGCTGAGCCCCTCCCAAGTGAACATCAAGGTCGAAGAGGTGGCTCCCGCGAGCTCTTCGCACGACCTGTTCGCTGACTGATTCCCCTATGGCCGTTTTCGCCCCGTTTTACGTCTCGGGCGAAATGCCATCCGCCCCTGATACGGTGAAGTCATGCTGTTCTATCTGCTGATGCGTGTCGTCAATGCCATCATTGACGCCTATATAGCCGTGCTCTTCGCCAGGATGATCCTCGATTGGGTGGCCGTTCTGTCCCCTCGCTGGTATCCGCGCGGCTTGCTCGCAGAAATCATCGACGTGATCTATCGCGTCACGGAACCCCCGCTTCGCTGGTTGCGCCGCTATATACCTCCCATTCGCATGGGTGCCGTCGCCCTCGATATGAGTTTCATCGTCCTCTATTTCCTCCTTGTGGTGCTCCGCGTTCTTATATGACAACCCCGTTCCCTGCGTGGGTGCGGGGGTCGTGGTATGGTCTTTCATGGTATGCACTTAAGAGAGGCGGCTGCCTCGAAGTGAGGAGTATTGGTTATGGTTTTGTTGACGCCGAAGGACATTCGGGAACATCAGTTCCAGCTCGTGCGTTTCAAAGAGGGATACAACGCCGACGAGGTTGATGAGTTTCTTGATCAAGTCACCGAAACCATTGAGGCGTTGAGCAAGCAGGCCGTTGCAGGAGGGCAGTCCACTCAGTCCTTGGGGCCGGATGTCGCGGAGCTGAACGGCAAGATTTCGGATCTCACCGCGCAGGTCCAGCAGTTGCAGAACGAAAACAGCAACCTCAAGAACGCCCAGTCCCTGGCCGCCGATGGCGACAAGGCCGTTATGGCGAAGCTGAGCGAGGCGGAGGAATCGAACCGCGGGTTGACTGCCCAGAACGAGCAGCTCAAGGGGCAGGTCGATCATCTGAACGCCCAGATCGATCAACTCACCGCCCAGGCGGCTCAGGCTTCGGGCAATCAGGAGGCAGTGGCTCAGCAGATCGCCGCCATTCAGCAGGAACGCGACCAGCTTCGTGCCCAAGGCGAGGATCTTTCCCGTCAGCTGCAGGAAGCCAAGCAGCGCGAAGAGCAGCTGCGCGAACAGCTTTCCAAGGTCGAGCCGAACACCGAGACCGGTTCCCTGCAGAAGATCGCGGGTGCCGCCGCTGCCGCCAGCACCGAACCCGAGCGCGCCACGGCGATGCTCACGCTGGCCATGCAACTGCACGATCAGTACGTCGACAAGGGCAAGGCGACGGCCACCGAACTCAAGGATCAGGCCCAGCGCGCCTACGACGAACTCGTTGCCAAGGCGGAGGAATACTCCAACCATACGCACACCGAAGCCGACAACTACAGCCAGCAGGTGCGCCAGCAGGCGGATGCCTATCTGCAGCAGACCCGTTCCGAGGCCGATTCGTATTCCGCGAAGACCCGTCAGGACGCCGATACCTATATGAACGGCAAGCATACCGAGGCCGACCAGTACGAGGCCGAAGTGCAGCGTCGTTCCGCCGAATACGATCAGCAGACCCGTTCCGCCGCCGATGAGTACGCCCAGCAGGTGCGCGTCAACTTGGCCACCCAGTCCAAGGTCGTCGAGGGCAACATCCAGGGTCTCAAGCAGTTCGAGACCGAGTATCGCGCCCGTCTCACCGAGTTCCTCGGCCAGTTGATGAGCCAGGTGTCCGATACGAACAACTACGACAAGACCGAGCAGCCTGCTCAGTGAACGGCAACAATACGACAGGACGGCTACGCTGGCGCGTGGCCGTCTTCGTATGCGTGGCGGCGGTGGCGTTGTTGATTGACCAGCTGTCCAAACAGTGGGCTTTGTCGGCGCTGTCCGACGGCCGCAGTCTGACGGTGATCGAGGGAGAGCTTTCCTTCACGCTGGTGCGCAATCCCGGCGCTTCCCTCGGTTTCGGCTCCGGGTTCACTTGGGTGTTTTCCCTGTTGGCCATGGCGGTCTGCGTGGGGTTGGTCGTGCTGGCTTTACGCACCACCTCGTATGCCTGGGTGCTCACTTTGGCCTTTGCATTCGCCGGCGCGCTCGGCAATCTGGTTGATCGCGTGGCTTATGCGGACGGTTTTCTTGATGGCAAGGTCGTCGATTTCATCGATTATGGCTGGTCCGTGGGCAATATCGCGGACATCTATCTGGTCATCGTTGGCGTGGCCATCGTGCTGATGCTGGCGTTCAATGTGCCGTTTGAGCGCAAAAGCGATGACGAACACAAAGGCGAACGGGCATGAGCCGACTTGTGCCCGCACCCGAAGGTTTGATTGGCTCGCGTTTCGACGTGGCCGTTGCCAAAATGCTGGGAGTGTCGCGTTCCAAGGCGGCCAGTCTGATTGACAGCGGGCAGGTGCGCGTGATTGGCCGGGAAGTGGCCAAATCCGCCGTGCTTCAGGCGGGGGAGACGGTCGAAATCGACCTCGTTGAAGAACGCCAAATTCCCGAACCTCCGGCCAACGACATGGCCGTTGTCTATGAGGACGACGACGTGGTGGTGGTCGACAAGCCGATCGGCGTCGCCGCCCACCCTTCCGTCGGTTGGACCGGCCCCACGGTGGTGGGCTCGCTCAAGCAACGCGGAGTGCATATCACCTCGTATGGCGCTCCCGGCCGCCAGGGCGTCGTCTCCCGCTTGGACGTGGGCACTTCCGGCCTGATGCTCGTATGCAAGTCCGAGCTCGGCTACGTGCAGATGCGCCGCCAGTTCGCCGAGCACGAGGTGGTGAAAACCTATCATGCCCTGGTGCAGGGCGGTTTGCGTGAAGACAAAGCCACCATCGATGCGCCGATCGGCCGAGCCAAGGTCGCCGATTTCCGATTCTGCGTCACGCCGTCCGGCAAGCCGGCCATCACCCATTGGGATGTAATGGAACGGTTCGGCAGTGAGGCCACACTGGTCAAGGTGAACTTGGAAACCGGGCGCACCCACCAGATTCGCGTGCATTTCTCGTCGATAGGGCACCCTTTGGCGGGCGATCACATGTACGGCGCGAACCCGGTGCTTGCCGCCGAACTGGGGTTGGAACGCCAATGGCTGCATGCCATGCGGCTTGAGTTCCGCCACCCGCGCACACATGTGTGGACCACGGTGACCAGCTCCTATCCGTCCGATTTGACTCATGCGCTGGAAACGATGCGTTCCCGCCACACCGCTCGGTAGCCGAAGTTTTCGCGCCGTCGTTTTGGCGTTTCGCTCTCAAAGCATGATTCGCCGGTTTTGTTTGAATACATGCGATTGTTGGGGCAGGGCATGCCGTTATTGCGCCGGTGGTGGGGGAGTGCGCTTGGAACACGGGATGGGGTACATTGGAACGTATGGCTGACTCGGGAAACTTCGTCCATCTGCACAACCACACGCACTACTCCTTGCTGGACGGTGCCTCGAAGATTCCTGATCTTGCGAAGCACGCCGTCGAACTGGGCATGCCGGCCGTTGGCATCACCGACCATGGCAACATGCACGGCGCTTATGAGATGTACACCAGTTGCGTGAAGGCCGGCGTCAAGCCGATCATCGGCATCGAGGCGTATGTGACGCCCGAAACCGCCCGCCAAGACAAATCCCGCGTGCATTGGGGCACCGAGGCGCAGCGCCGCGACGACGTGTCGGGCGGCGGCCTGATCACCCACCTAACCTTGTGGGCCGAAAACGACGAAGGCCTGATGAACCTGCTGAAAGCCAGCTCGGTGGCCAACTTGGAAGGCCGCGTGCAACGCTATCCGCGTATGGACAAAGAGGTGCTGTCCACCTATTCCAAAGGCGTGATTTGCGGTTCCGGTTGCCCCTCCGGCATTATTCAGACCAGACTTGCCCTGGGGCAATTCGACGAGGCGTTGCGTGCCGCCGGCGAATTGCAGGACATCTACGGCAAAAGCAATTTCTTCATCGAAATCATGGATCACGGCCTGAACATCGAAAACCGCAACGTGCCCGGCTTGCTGGAAATCGCCAAGAAGCTGAATGCGCCCCTCCTGGCCACGAACGACTCCCATTATGTGCGCGCCGAGGACGCCGAAGCGCAGGACGCCATGTTGTGCATCAACTCCGGTTCGCACTTGGACGACCCCGACCGTTTCAAGTTCGACGGCACCGGCTATTACCTGAAGCCCGCCGCCGAAATGCGCGAACTGTTCAAGGAATTCCCCGGCGCGTGCGACAACACGATTGAAATCGCCGAACGGTGCAACATCATGTTCGACGACCACGAGGACGGCGCGTTCATGCCGCAGTTCCCCTGCCCTGAGGGCTGGGACGAGGCCTCCCTGTTCCTGAAGAAGGTCGAGGAGGGCCTGGAGCGCCGCTACGACGGCAATGTGCCCGAAGAGGTGTCCAAACAGGCCGACTATGAATGCGGCGTGATCTGCCAGATGCAGTTCTGCGGATACTTCCTCGTGGTGGCCGACTACATCCAATGGGCCAAGGATCACGACATCATGGTGGGCCCGGGCCGAGGTTCGGCGGCAGGCTCGATGGTCGCCTATGCGATGGGCATCACCGAACTCGACCCCCTGAAGCACGGCCTGATTTTCGAGAGGTTCCTGAACCCCGAGCGTGTCTCCCTGCCCGATATCGACGTCGACTTCGATCCGGACGGCCGCCTCAACGTCATCGACTATTGCGGCGAAAAATATGGCCGCGACAAGGTCGCCCAATGTGTGATCTACGGTGTCATCAAAACCAAGCAGGCCCTGAAGGATTCCGCCCGCATCATGGGATATGAGTTCTCGATGGGCGAGCGGGTCACCAAGGCGCTTCCTCCCAGCAAGAACGGCAAGGATGCCAGCCTCAAGGAGATCTTCGACCCCACGTCCGGCCGCTTCGCCGAAGCGCGCGAATTCCGCGAACTGTATGACGCCGACCGTGACGCGCACCAGATCATCGATAAGGCGAAAACCATCGAGGGCCTGATTCGCCAGACCGGTGTGCACGCCTGCGCCACCATCATGGGTAGCGAGCCCATCACCGACACTTCGCCGCTGCTGGAGCGCGTGGACGGCACCGTCACCACCACCTTTGAATACCACACCTGCGAAACGCTCGGCTTGGTCAAGATGGATTTCCTTGGCCTGTCCAACTTGACGGTCATCCAGGACACGTTGAAGAACATCGTGGCCAACGGCAAGGAAGCGGTGGATTACACCAAGATCCCGCTGGACGACAAGGAAACCTACCAGCTGCTGGCGCGCGGCGACACGCTGGGCGTCTTCCAGCTCGATTCCGACGGCATGCGCTCGCTGCTCAAGTCGCTCAAACCCGATAACTTCAACGATATTTCCGCTCTGATCGCGCTGTATCGTCCGGGCCCGATGGATATGGACTCGCACAACAACTACGCCAAGCGCAAGAACGGCTTGCAGAAAATCGAGCCGATCCACCCCGAGCTCGCCGAGCCGTTGAAGCAGGTGCTCGACGAGACCTACGGCCTGATCGTCTATCAGGAGCAGGTGCAGTCGGCCGCGCGTATTCTCGCCGGCTATTCGCTGGGCAAGGCCGACGTGCTGCGCCGAGCCATGGGCAAGAAGAAGCCCGAGGTGCTGGCCAAGGAGAAGATTCCGTTCTTCGAGGGCATGAAGGAGCACGGTTATTCCGAAGAGGCCGCCCAAGCCGTGTGGGACGTGCTGGTGCCGTTCTCCGGTTACGCCTTCAACAAGGCGCATTCCGCCGCCTACGGCCTGATCTCCTATTGGACGGCGTATCTCAAGACCCACTACCCAGTCGAGTTCATGGCCGCCCTGTTGCAGGGCACCAAAGACAACAAGGACAAGACGGCCCTGTATTTGGGCGAGGCGCGCCGCATGGGCATCCAGGTGCTTTCCCCGGACGTCAACGAGTCCGTCTACGCCTATTCGGCCGTCGGCGACGTCGTGCGCTTCGGCCTCGGCGCCATCCGCAACGTGGGCGACAAGGCCGTGGCCGATATCATCGCCGAGCGCGAGGGCGAGCATGGCAAATTCGTCAACTTCATGGATTTCATACGTCGCGTGCCGCTGACCGCGTTGAACAAGCGCTTGGTGGAATCGCTGATCAAGGCCGGCGCGTTCGACTCCATCGACCCGAACCGCCGCGCCCTGTACCAGATTCACGAAACGGCCATCGACTCGGTGGTGGGTTTGAAGCGCAAGGAGGCGGAAGGCCAATTCGACCTGTTCGCCGACGCGGATGACGGCGGGGACATGGGCGACGCCCAGGTCAGCGTGCCCGACATGGAGGAATGGGACAAGAAAACCAAGCTCAATTTCGAGCGTGAAATGCTTGGCCTGTATGTCTCCGACCATCCGCTGTCCGGCATGACGGCTGTGCTGGCCGGATTGCGCGAGATGTCCATCGCGCACCTGATCGACCGTGCGAAGACGATGGGCGAGGGCCAGCAGGTCACCATCGCCGGGCTGGTCACCGGCGTGGACAGGCGCGTGTCGAAGCGGGGCAACGCCTGGGCCATCGTCACCGTCGAGGATTTGGAAAGCTCCATCCAGTGCATGTTCTTCGGCAAGGTGTATGAGGCCGCGGCCGCCGAACTTGCCGTCGATCAGGTGGTGCAGATTCGTGGGCAGGTCGACCTGCGCGACGAAACCGTGAGCCTGAGAGCCACCGAAATGCAAGTGCCGACGCTGGAATCGGTGGACGAACGGCCGGTGATCATCACGTTGCCGCAAGGCGCGCTCGATCGGCGCAACATGATGCAGCTCGGTCAGGTGCTCACCAACCATCCGGGCTATTGCGAGGTCAAGCTCGCCCTTATGGACGACAAGGGCAACGCCCAGGTGATGACTTTCGGCGATCGCTTCCGCGTCAAGCGGGACACCAGCCTGTTCGCCGAAATCAAGATTCTGTTTGGCGCCAACTGCTTGCCTGCCGCCTGACGTGCGAAGAGCGTCGGCCTTACGCTCTTCGCATCGGCTAACCCCCAAGTCACTATTCTCTATCCGGCTGGGTTGCGTCAGCTCCGGCGCAGGGGCTTGAGCTCGAAGAGATCGTCTGACTGCTGGGCGACGGCCGGGCTGTGCGTGACGATGATCACGCATTTGCCTTCTTCGTGCGCCAACGAACGGAAAATCGCCATGATGTCGTCTTGGGTGGCCATGTCGAGATTGCCGGTCGGTTCGTCCGCCAGCACGATCCGCGGCTCATAGCTCAGCGCCCGGGCTATGGCCACGCGTTGCTGTTCGCCGCCCGACAGGTGCAATATGCGCTCGTTCGCGTATTCGATCGGCAGCCTCACCTTGCGCAGCAGATCGGCGACCACCTCGCGTTTAGGGCGGTCGAACTTGCGCCCCGAAGCTTCCATCGACAGGATGATGTTCTCCGCCACCGTCAGCGAGGGCAGCAGATTGAAACTCTGGAAGATCACGCCGATGTCATGGCTGCGGAAACGGTATCGGTTCAACGTCGCCAGATCCTTGCCGTCATAGAGCACCCGGCCTTCACTCGGGCAGGTCAGGCCCGACAGCAGCGAAAGCACAGTGGTCTTGCCCGCCCCGGAAGGCCCGGTGATGGCGGTGAGGCTGCCCGGCCGGAAGTCGCGGCTCAGGTCGTTGACGACCTTCTTGCCGCCTTTCGTGTAGGAGTAGGTGACATGATCGAGCGCGAGGATGGGGGTGGTTTCGTTTGTTTGGTCGGTAGTCATGTCATGTCCTTTCAGGAGCGGTCGGCCAGAATCTGCAACGGTTCGTAGCGCACGATGGCAATCACGCCGACCAGTGCGGAGATCAGCGTAAGCGCTAATCCGATTGCTATGAGTTCCCCGATCACCTTGAAGCTCACCGTGGCGTTGATCTCGCTGACATAATTCGCGGCCTTGCCAAAGCCACGCTGGTCGTCGTTGCCCGGCTTGCCATCGGTGGAGGGCTTGTCGGAGGAGGAAGCGGAAGAGCTGTTTTCGTTCGAGCCGGAAGCCCCCGGGGCGTCGGGCATGTCCGCGTTGCGCCCGAACTGCGCCTGACGGTCCGACTGCTGCGACTGCTGGCTGGCGACCTGCTGGGCGAGCAGCTGATTGGACACTGGCACCGATGCCACGGCACCGCCCGCCACGCCCAGCGCAATGCCGATCATGGTGACGATGAGCAGCTCGGTGACGAACTGCGCCACCACCTTGACCTTGGTGATGCCAATGGCCGTGAGCACGCCGATCTCGTATTTGCGTTCACGCACGTTGAACAGGTTGATGACGATGAGCACCGCCGCGCCCACCGCCAGCACGATGATGAGCAGCGTCAACGCGAATTTGGCCAGATTGTCCAAGGGAATGAGGCTGGTTTCGTAATTCTCCACATCGGCGGATGAGACGGTGTAGTTATCGTCCAGGCCGGCTTTCTTCAGGTCCGTCGTGAACGTGTCGTAATCGGACTTGCTGGCAAGCACATAGGAGTAGCTCAGTTGCGTGCGCGAAGCGGAGGTGGCGGAGGAGCTGGAGGAGCTGGAGCTATCGCTTGATGAGCTTTCGTCAACTGCCAGCCCCAGCTTCTTCAACGTGTTGACCGAGGTGTAGATCGCATTGTCCGCATCGGAGGAGGTGCCTGACTTCGGGCCGCGCGCGTTCGCGTCGGACGACGAAGTGTTCTTGTAGATGCCGACGATGGTGAGTTGGTATGTGGTGTCGCTTCCCGACAGATCCGCCACTTCGATCGTGTCGCCGACGTTCAGTCCGTTGAATTGCGCCAGCGCCTGGGAAATAATCGCCTTGCCGTCCGATTCGTAATCGAACACCTCGCCTGAGGACATGGTGAACGTGCCGTTGGCGGCGTTGGCCACCGCCGTGTCGGAGGAGAAGCCGACGAGCGAGAAATCGCCGGAATCCATGCCGCCGGGGCCGCCGCCGGAGCCGTTTTCGCCGCCTTCACCGCCAGGTTGCCCGCCCGGAGCGTTGCCGGTCGAGCCGGAGGAATCGGAATTGCCCGACTGGGTGGAGGAATCGGTGCTGGCCGAGCTGGAGGATTCGACCGGCTGGAAGTTGTCGGTGGCGTTCACCGACGTGGTTTCGGTGTAATACGTCGTCACCGGCACGCTGGAGGCTTTGGCGTACTTGTCATATTCGCTGACCGTCAATGCGTCTTGGTTGAGCGCCTCACGCATGGAATCGACATCTGGCTTGTCGTTGCTACCGGACGAGGTGCCTTGTTGCGCCTGCTGCATCACCTTGTCTCGGTCCAGGCCGATGGTGGCGGTGACGGTGGTGGAGTTCAGGCCGTCGCGGCGTGCGGTTTCGGCCGAGTTACGGATGGCCAGTCCGATGGTGGCGGCCGCCGCGATAACGGCGACGATGATGGCGATAAGAATGTTGCGGCCAAGGTTGCGCACGACAGACCGCCAAGCGTTCTTCAACACGAACATGGGGGAGTTTCCTTGAATTATATTAAGCGGCTGGCCGGGTGCCTTGCCGCGCCAGAACCCATCATGCGTCTCGTGCCTGTATGCGCTCTTGTTGCTTTCTGGGACGCTCGCGGTGAACTTTGCAATGTTGCCCGAATGGATGCTGAATACTCGCTGGAAGCGCTTGCGGGGTGCGGTACAGTGGAGCCATGAAAATCGTATTGCAGCGTGTCAGCCAAGCCAGCGTCGATGTCATCAACGAACTGGGTACGCTCGACCCCACATTTGAGCCGCAGCAAGTAGGCCCGGGCTTCATGCTGCTGGTTGGTGTCGGGGACGAGGACGGCGATGAACAGATCGCTTGGCTGGCGCACAAGATTCTGAACCTGAGGGTGTTCGAGGATGAACAAAGCAAGATGAACCGTTCGATTCAGGACATCGGCGGCGAGATTCTCTCGATTTCGCAGTTCACGCTGTTTGCCGACGTCAAGAAAGGCAATCGCCCCAGCTTTGTCAACGCCGGCAAGCCCGAACATGCGAATCTCGTCTGGATCAAGTTTAACGAGGCGTTGCGTTCGGGCGGCGTTGTCGTGCGTGAGGGGCGTTTCGGCGCTCACATGCGCGTCGGCCTCGTCAACGATGGCCCCGTCACTCTCACTTTCGACACCGCCGCCCTCGGAATATAACTCGGCGTTTTGGCTACCTGCCGGCGGCGGCGAGGTAGTCGGGGATCTCGTCCGGGTATTCGGGCCACGCGCCGTTCTGCGTGCACACATAGGCGGAGGTGTTCACGGCCTTGCGGTGCGCTTCGACCAGCGAATCGCCGAGCAGGATGTGCGCGGTGAACGTGCCGGAGAAGGAGTCGCCGGCTCCCACGGTGTCCACCACTTCGACGCGCGCGGTGTCCACGGTCGAGGTCTCGCCCTTCTTGGAGATGATGGTCGAATAGGCGGCGCCGGCGGTCAGGATGATGTAATCCAGGTTGTATTGATCGAGGAACCAGCGGCAGGCGTCCTCGCCGGAGGTGCCGCGGATGCCGAACATGTCGCGTAGCAACAGCAACTCTTCGTCGTTGATCTTGAACACGGTGGCATGTTCGAGCAGTTCCTGGATGAGTTCCTTGGAATAGTGGTCGCCGCGCAGGTTGATGTCGAAGAACTTCATCGCGCCCGGCTTGGCGTGCTTGAGCAGCTCGGTGATGGTGGCGTGCGATTCGGGCGAGCGCAGGGCCAGGGTGCCGTAGCAGATCGCGTCCGCCTGCTCGACGATGTTGATGAGTTCGCGGGTGTAGAGAATGTGATCCCACGCCACGCCCTTGATGATGGTGTATTCGGGAATGCCCCCGCGCAGCTCGACCTCGACGGTGGAGGTGGGCCAGGCGTTGCGCTGAATGACGGCATGAATGCCGGCCTTGGCGGTTTCCGCCAGCAGCTCGTCGCCGAGTTCGTCCTCGCCGACCGCGCTGATGGAATAGCCTTCGGCGCCGTTCTTCATGGCGTGATAGGCGAAGTTCACCGGGGCACCGCCCGCGCGTTTGCCGCTTGGCAGCATGTCCCAGAGCAGTTCGCCGAGTGAAAGAACGATTGGCTTGCTCATTTTATGTGTTCCTTTCAGTGGGGGATGTTGTATCCGTATGGTTATTTCAGAGGAAAGAATTGCGAGGGGTGGTCGAGGAATTGGGTTGTCGCCACCGCCGCCGCGCCGAGCACGGTGGCGTCGGTGGGCATGGTGGACAGCGTGATGGTGGTGGTTTCGGCGATTGCGCCGATGGCACGCTGCTCGACCACACGTTCGATTTCGTCGAGCAGGGCCTGGCCCGCTTCGGAGACGATGTCTCCGATGACGATGCGTTCGGGGTTGAAGGTGTTGAAGATGATGAGGCAGCCGTAGCCGACGTACCGCCCGATGGTGCGCACCATGGCGCGGGCTTGCGCGTTGCCTTCCTGGGCCAGCAGGAACAGGCGGCGGCAGGCTTCGGCGTGCTCCATGCCGGCCGCGTCGGGGACAAGCGTGCCTTCTTCAACGAGCATGGCATGGATGGCCGGGGCGGAACAATAGCGTTCGAGGCATCCCACGTTGCCGCAGTCGCAAGCCCGGCCGTTCACGTCGATGGAGACATGCCCGATTTCACTGGCGACGCCGAGTGCGCCGTTGATGATGCGTCCATTGTCGATGACACCCAACCCCACGCCTTCGCCGATGAGGTAATAGGCGAGGTTGTCGGTCCGGTTGCCGGGGAAGAGTAGATAGTTGGCGAGCGCGCCGGCGCGGGCGTCCTGTTCGATGAACACGGGCACGCGGAAGGCGTGGGTGAACTCCTCGATGAAGTTGATTCTGCGCCAGCCCTGCATGGAGGAGACGACGGCGGTGTGCCCCGCGTTGCGCAGATACGGGCCGGGGACGGCCATGCCGATGGCGACGATGGAGCCGTCTTTGCTAAGCATCGTCTTGATGCGCTTGTGGATGGAGGCTATGGTTTCGTCGATGGTGTGTTCGTAGACGTTGGGCAGGGTGTCCAGCTTGATCGTTTGGCCGGCGAGATCGAATATGCCGATCTGCACCAGCGAACGCGCGAACTTGACGCCGATGATATGGAAGCGTGATGCGTCGAGCTTCAGCCCGATGGAACGGCGGTTCTTGGCACCTTCGATATCGCCGGTTTCGTCGATCAGGCCGATTTCGATGAGCTGAGCGGTGATTTTGGTGATGGCTGCCGGGGTCAGCCCAACCGCCTTGGCGATCTGCGCGCGCGAGCTGATGCCGTGGTGGTAGAGGTGGCGCAGAATGCGTGAGCGGTTGGCTTCCGCGACACTGGCCTGCGTCGCTGCGGTGTCGGTTGCAGTGGTCATATCGACACCTCCTTGCCATTCGCCATTGAATATGAACCTGATTAAGATATTAACTCAGTTAATCAATAGGTGGGGCACCCGGCGTGTCGCCGGACGTGTATGCTTGGAAACGTTGCGGTGTTGCGCGCAAAGGAAGATACCGAGTCTTTTTGCAGGGGCTCGGATTGGGCAAGGAGAGGCCATGACAACCACGAATCGCCCATACCGCATCGGCATCGATGTGGGGGGCACGAAAATCGCCGGCGTATTGATTGACGCCGCCGGCACGGTGCTGGACACTAGCATGGTTCCGGCCAGAGCTGGCTCGGATAATCTCATTAATGACGTCGTTCGCATGGCGAAAACGCTCTGCGCCACGCCGGTGCCGGTCGGCATCGGCACGCCCGGGCAAGTCGACAACGTCAACGGTGTGGTGAGAGCCATCGCCAATCTGAACATCACCGAGCTGGCATTGGGACCTGAAGTGACGGCACGCCTTGGCGTGCCCACCCATGTGGAGAACGACGTGAACGCGGCCGCGCTCGGCGCGAAGACGGTGGACGCCGGTGATGTCGGTGCTCACGACACCGTGGTGTTTCTCAATTTCGGTACAGGCCTGGCAGCGGGGGTTGTGTGCGCGGGAAAGCTGGAGAGAGGCTACCGTGGCGCGTTGGGGGAAATCGGCCATGTGCCCGTCGATCCCAACCGCTTTCTGTGCCCCTGCGGACAGCGCGGCTGCCTGGAAACCATTGCCTCCGGGGGCGCCGTGGCGCGCTTGTGGCCTTGTGACGGGCCGTCCATGCCGAATCTTTTGGCGAAAGCTTCCCAAGGTGACGTAGCGGCGACGCGTATACTCAATATGGTCACTTACGGTATCGGCGACGCCGTGCAGTTGGTGACCCAAGCGTATGACCCGCGCGTGCTGATTCTCGGCGGTGGCATGTGTAAAACAGGCCGGCCGTTCTTGGAACTCGTCACGCGGGAGTTGCAACGAAGGCAAGAGGGTTGTCATTTCCTGTCCACTATTGACATCCCCTCGAGATTACGTTTGGCTTCGACGGATCAGCCCCTCGGGGCCATCGGTGCCGCGCTGGCGCTTGATGAATAACACTTACACACAGCGTTGTGTAATCAGAAAGGAAACATAATTATGTCAGAGATCATCATCGTCAAGGATGAGCAGGAAGCGGGCGCGATTTACGGCCATTCGGTCGCCAATCTGATTAAGACCAAGCCGAATGCGGTGCTGGGCTTGGCCACTGGGTCGAGTCCGCTGGCCGCCTATCAGGCGCTCGCGGGCATCGTGCACGATGAGGGCATTGACATGAGCCAAGTGCAGGGGTTTGCGCTGGACGAGTACATTGGCTTGCCGCTGAGCCACCCCGAGTCCTACCACAGCACCATCTTCCGCACGGTGGTCGAGCCGTTGGGTCTTGACCCGGCGAAGGTGCACGTGCCGGGCGACGCGCTTGACGGCGCGTCCTTGGAAGACGGCGCGAAGGTCGCCGGTGCGGGGGCTGCCTATGACGCGGCGATAGAAGCGGCGGGCGGCATCGACGTCCAGATTCTTGGCATCGGCACCGATGGGCACGTCGGCTTCAACGAGCCGGGTTCCTCGCTGGCGTCCGGCACTCGTGTCAAAACTCTGGCCGAACAGACCCGCGCCGACAACGCCCGTTTCTTCGACAACGACGTCAATCAAGTGCCGACGCATTGCATCACGCAGGGCATCGGCACCATCATGAAGGCGCGTCATCTGGTGCTGTTGGCGTTCGGCGCAGGCAAGGCCGAGGCCATCGCGGAAACCGTCGAGGGCGGCATCAGCGCGTTCTGCCCGGCCTCGGCGCTGCAATTGCATCCCCACGCCACGATCATCATAGACGAAGAGGCCGCTTCGCGCCTGCGCCACAAGGATTACTACCGTTACGCCTACGCCCACAAGCCCGCGTGGCAGCATATCTGACGAGACGAACGGAACGTGACGACCGGCCCGGCATCGATGCGGCTTAAGCCATGCATTCGATTCGCAGGGCCGTCGTCACATTGGGCCGCTTGATTCAAGGAGCATGTGTACATGAACGTTCATGAACAGGACGTGGCCCGTGTCACGGCGGCCCTCGAAGGTGCCGCGCGGCCGGTTGCCATCGGGAACGCGCGCGTCATCGACGCAGATGGAATGCGAGATGATTCCTGGGTCGTCAGCAGCGGCCAAGGCGTGATCGTCGCCACGGGAACGGGGCAACGCGAGTTCGCACAGGCCTGTGATCAGGTCGGGCTCGACGCGCGGGAGGCCATCGATGCGCGGGGGCGTATCCTGACTCCCGGATATGTGGACATCCATGCGCACGGCGCGTGGGGGGCGAGCTTCGATGACGGTGCCGATGGCATCGATGTTGCGCGTGCCGGTCATGCCGTGCATGGCACCACGCGCCAGGTGCTGTCACTGATCACCAACCCTCTCGACGTGATGTGCGCCAACATTCGCACCGTGCGTGCGAAGATGGACGAGCGCCCTGACATTCTTGGCTGTCATCTGGAGGGGCCGTTCCTCGCCGTGGGCCGCAAAGGGGCGCACGACCCCGAGTGCCTGACCAATCCCGAGCCGCATATTGTCGAGGCCATGCTCGAAGCGGCCGACGGTTGCATCCGCCAAGTGACCATCGCGCCTGAACTGCCGCATGGCATCGAGGCGATTCGCACCCTCGCGGCGGCGGGTGTGGTGCCAGCCGTAGGGCACTGCGATGCCGATTATGGCATGGCCAAGGCCGGGTTTGACGCCGGAGCGGGCATTCTCACACACATGTTCAATGCGATGAACGGCCTGCACCACCGCGAACCCGGCCCGATTCCCGCCGCCGTGGAGAACCCGCACGTCACCATCGAACTGATCAACGATGGCTTCCATGTGCAAGACCCGATGGTCAGGCTCGGTTTCGGCTTCGCGCCGCACCGCACGGCGTTCGTCACCGACGCGATGGCCGCCACCGGCTGCCCGGACGGGGCGTACAAGCTTGGTGCTTTGGACGTCAACGTGGTGGACGGGCATGCCCGGCTCGTCTCCAACGGGGCGATTGCCGGTTCCACGTTGCTGCTGGAGGTTGCGGTTGCCCGCGCGGTCAACGAGCTGGGCATCAGCCCCGTCGCCGCCGTCGAAGCGGCCACGCTCACTGCCGCCCGCGCGTTCGGGTTTGACAAGCCCAACGCGGTGACGGGTGCGCCGATAGGCTTGATTGCCAAGGGCTTCGCCGCGGATTTCAACCTGATCGACCCGGCGGATTGGACGGTGGAACATGTCTGGTGCGCCGGGCGCGCGTTGAAATAACTCGAAAGCCGAATATCACCCTACTATTTCGACTGAGGTGTTCCGTTCCCTGTCATTTCGACCGAGGCCCGTCCCTTGTCATTTCGACCGAGCGGAGCGAGTGGAGAAATCTTTTTGTTATTAAGGTAAGAGCGTTTCCATTAAGATTTCTCGACTTCGCTCACTTGCGTTCGCTTCGCTCGAAATGACAATAAACGGGACGGGTTTGTCTGAAATGGCGGGTGAATCAGCGCTGTTCGCCGTCGAAGCGGAACAGGGCGTGCGCGTCACCGTTGGCCTTGTTGTCCAGATATCGCCGGAACAGTGCGAGCCGCTCGACGGTGCTTGCCGCCAGCGGCTCGGGCAGGTCATCCCAGTCGAACCAGCCGACCTCAAGGCTCTCCTCGTCGCCGACGAACGGTTCGGTGTTGCCACCGGGCTTCAGCTCGCACAGGAACGAGTGATCCATATACTGCGTGTTGTCGCCGTTGGCATAGGTGATGACGCGCGCGTCGGAGGTGACGGACACCAAGTCGGTGACGACGACATCGACGCCGGTCTCCTCCTTGACCTCGCGCATCACCGTGTCGGCCGGTTGCTCGCCCGGCTCGTTGATGCCGCAGATCAGTGCCCATTTGCCGTTGTCGGAGCGGCGGCCCAGCAGAATCTGGCCGCGCTCGTTCCTCACCAAGGCGGTCACGCCATGCAGCCACAGCAGATCGTGACCGATCTTTTCACGCAGTTTCAACACAAATTCAGGCGTTGGCATGGTTCCTCCATTGATGTGTTTACATCGAGTACTTGGACTGTCCGCGAAGAGTGTCGGGGTTGTTATCATTGACACCGCTCCGGGCCGCTTGGGCCAAGTCTTTACGTCAACGATAACAACCCCGACACCCTTCGCTCGTATTCGTTCTTTGACTCAGGTTTGTTCCGAGTTAGGCTTGGGCGTGTTCAGCCATCCAGGCCTCGACGGCGTCGATTTCCTTCGGGATACTAGCGCTTAGCCATTCCGGGCCGTTCTCGCCCATCAGCACGTCGTCCTCGATGCGAATGCCGATGCCGCGGAACTCGGGCGGAATGAGCATGTCGTCCTCGCGGAAATACAAGCCGGGTTCGATGGTGAAGATCATGCCAGGGCGAATTGGCGCGCCCTGATACGCCTCGAAGCGAGCCTGCGCGCAGTCGTGCACATCAAGCCCCAAATGATGCGCCACGCCACAGGCGAGCCAACGGCGGTGCTGCTGACCTTCGGGGGAAAGAGCTTCCTCGACGCTCACCGGCAGCAATCCCCAGTCGTGCAAGCGCTCGGCGATTACGCGCATGCAGGCGTGATGGATATCGCAATAGGTGGCACCCACCTTCGCGGCCTCAAAACCGGCCTGCTGGGAGTCGAGCACAGCCTGATAGAGACGCTTCTGCAAGTCGGTGAACTTGCCGTTCGTCGGGAAGGTGCGGGTGATATCCGCCGTATAGAGCGAATCGACTTCTACGCCGGCATCCACCAGCAGCAGGTCGCCCGACTTGACACAGCCGGTGTTGCGCATCCAATGCAGAATCGGGGCGTGCGGGCCGGAGGCGATGATGGAGTCGTAGCCCACGGCGTTGCCCAGTTCGCGCGAAACCGAATTGAACGCGCCTTCCAGAATGCGCTCGCTGCGCGGCTTGTCCAACGCGTCGGGCAACGCGGAGAGCAAACGATCGAACCCGGCCTTGGTGGCGGTGATGGTCTTGCGCATCTCACCGATTTCATAAGCGTCTTTGGTCAAACGGGCTTCCGCGGCGAACTCGTGTAGTTTGTCGTCGTCGGCGGCGTTGCCGTCGGGGTCGCCCAAACCGTTGGCCTTGCGCACGTTTTCCACCAGCGCGGTGATTTCCGGGTCGGTTTCGCGCACAACGCGCACACGCACCGCGCCGGCCTGCGTGCCCACGTCCTTGGACAGCGCGTCGGCGAGTTGGGCGATGTCGTGGGTTTCGATGCCGGTCATTGCCTGCATCTCCCTCAGGCCGGCGCGCGGCCCCACCCAATACTCGCCGTAATGGGGATTCGTGAAGAAATCGGTGGTGGAGTTATCGGCGCGAGGGGCCACGAACAGTTCCGGCATGTGCGTTTTGCCGGCCTTCGCTTCGGGGCCGTTTGGGTCGAGCGGGTTCAACACCAGCACGGCGCCCGCCTCATAGTCCGTGCCGAGGCCGGTGTAGTAGGCGAACGTGGTGTCGGGGCGGAACATGTAGTCGCAATCGTTGCTGCGCACCTTGGGCTGGCCGGCGGGGATGACCAGACGTTCGCCCACGAATGCCCTGCCCAGCGCCTCAAGGCGGGCGGGGGTGAACTTCGAGGCCTCAAGCGGTGCGATATCGGGGTCGTCGTCGGCCCAACCGGAGCGCATGAACTCCTTGAACGCCTCCGAACGCGGGCGCAACGAACGGTTGTTCACACGCTCGTCCATCGCCTGATCCGCATCAGGCGCGCTCTCCTGCTCGCGGACCTCGTACTCCTTGTCCCTGTCGGTAACCACTTCGCTCATCTCATAACTCCTTCGCACATCGTTATCTCAGTTATTTCAAGTTGTGCCTCCCCACATCCTAGTCACAACCTGCCCTGCGCCTCTCAATCGCGGCGGCTCGCTAGAATAAGGGAGGTTTAAGCAATCAGAGAGGCAAGCATGTCATTCGAGCATCCGAACAGGAACGGTGAAACCATCCGCGACGTGGAACTGGACATCATGAGCCGCCCGCCGGAGCATAACACCACCAACCTCGATCTTGACAGGATGAGCCTCATGCTCGACCTGCTGGGCCACCCCGAGGAATCGTTTCGCGTCATTCATGTGACTGGCACCAACGGCAAGGGTTCCACCGCGCGCATGGCCGAGGCGATCTGCCGCGCCTACGGATTGCGCACAGGGCTGTACACTTCGCCGCATCTGGAAAAGGTCAACGAGCGCATCGCCATCGATGGGCAGGAGCTTTCCGACGACGATTTCATCGACGCATGGGATCAGATTAAGGACCTCGTTGCCTTGGTGGATGCCAAGATGGGGGAATTGGGCAAGCCTCGCATGAGTTTCTTCGAGGTACTCACCTCGATGGCGATTTGGAAGTTCGCCGACGCGCCGGTGGATGTGGCCGTGGTCGAGGTCGGCATGGGCGGGGCGTGGGATGCCACTAATGTGCTCAACGCCGATGCCGCCGTTATCGGGCCGGTCGATATGGACCATATGAAATGGCTGGGCGAGGCCGTCGAGCAAATCGCCGAGGAGAAAGCGGGCATCATCAAGCCCGGCTGCACCGCCATCATTGGCCCCCAGCCGCACGCCGAAGCCGTGATGCCGATTATCGAGGCGACCGGGGAACGCAGCCACGCCACGCTGGTGCGCGACGGCCGCGAAATGCAAGTGATGAGCCGCATGCCGGCGGTCGGCGGACAGGTCGTCACCCTCGCCACGCCGCTCGGCACTTACGCCGATGTGCCCGTCGCCCAATTCGGCGAGCATCAGGCGCACAACGCGCTTGCCGCGCTCGCCGCCTGCGAAGCGGTGATTCCCGTTTCCGGCTCGCTTGATGGCGATCTTGTGGCCGAGGCGCTGTCGGGCGTGAAGATTGCCGGGCGCATCGAGCAGATTCGCACTTCGCCCACCATCATCATCGATGGCGGGCACAACGTGGGTGCCGCCGAATCGTTGCGTGCCGCGCTGGAGGAAAACTACCATTTCGAGCAGCTCGTCGGCGTGGTGGCCATGATGGAGGACAAGCAGGTCGAAGAATATCTGGGCGTGCTCGAGCCGATATTGAGCCAGGTGGTGGTGACCGAGAACTCATGGCGAGAGCGCGTGATGCCGGCCGATCGGCTTGAACAGATCGCCGTAAGTGTGTTCGGGCGCGATCGTGTCATCAAGGAGCCGAATCTTCCCGACGCCATCCAGCAAGCCGTCAACTTGGTGGACGCTCACGACGAGCTGGGCGTGGGATATGGCCATGGCGTGCTGATCTGTGGCAGTTTCGTCACCGCCGGGGACGCGCGCACCATGCTCAAGGAACACGCCAGCCCGGTGATGAAGAAGGCTATGAGCATCCATCAGGCAGTCGTGGAGCCGGACGATGGCGACGAATCCGCGGAACAATTCGCCGAACAATCTGCCGAACAGACAGCACAGGACTAGACAATAGGGCTAAATAGGGCTAAATAGGGCTAAAGGAACGTCGATGTATCTGAAGGAACTCACCTTGCGCGGCTTCAAGTCGTTCGCTTCGGCGACGACGCTGCGCTTCGAGCCGGGCATCACCGCGGTGGTGGGGCCGAACGGCTCGGGTAAGTCCAACATTGTGGACGCCCTGACTTGGGTGATGGGCGAGCAGGGGGCGAAGAACCTGCGCGGTACCTCGATGGAGGACGTCATCTTCGCGGGTACCTCGTCGCGCCCGCCGCTGGGTCGCGCCCAAGTGAGCCTGACCATCGACAATTCCGACCACACACTCAACATCGACTACACGGAAGTCACTATTTCGCGCACCATCTTCCGCAACGGCGGCTCCGAATATGCCATCAACGGCTCGGCATGTCGTCTGCTCGACATCCAGGAGCTGTTGAGCGACACCGGCTTGGGCCAGCAGATGCACGTGATCGTCGGGCAGGGGCGGCTGGATGCCATATTGCGCGCCGACCCGTCTGGGCATCGCGCGTTCATCGAAGAGGCGGCGGGCATCCTGAAGCACCGTAAGCGCAAGGAGCGCGCGTTGCGCAAGCTCGCCAACACTGAGGCGAACTTAAGCCGCTTGGATGATTTGCTGGGGGAGATTCACCGCCAGTTGGGGCCGTTGGGGCGTCAGGCGCGTATTTCGCGGCGTGCGCAGTCGATTCAGGTGTCGCTGCGTGACGCCCAATCGCGCTTGTATGCCGAAGATGCTCTCAAGGCGATGGAGCGCCGTTCCTTGGTGCGCGGCGAACTGACCGAGGTGCGCGGCGCGCTCAATGAGGCACAACGTGAGCTGGCGCAGGTCAAGGTGCGCATCGAGCAGGTGGAGGCGCTGAGCCACCAATCCAGCCCCGCCATCGAACAGGTCAATCAGACTTGGCATTCGCTCTCGCAGATTCAGGAACGGCTCAGTTCTTTGGGTTCCATTGCCGAGGAACGCGCGCGTTCGCTGTCGGGTCAGATCGTGACCAATATGGGCGAGGACGCAGGGATATTGCACAAGCGTGCCGACGAACTGGAAGAACAGGCTAAGGTCCAGGCCGGCGCGGTCAATGATGCGCGTTTGGCTCTCGACAAGGCCACCGAGGAGCGCGCCGACAATGAGAAACAGCTCGCTTCGGTGCGTCAGACCCTGACTGAGTTGCGGAAAACCGCGCAGGAGCGCGACGCGCGGATCGCCAAGTTGCGCGAACTGATTGCGCGAGAGGAATCGGCTGTGCAGTTGGCCGAGACCCGAGCCAAGGATTTCACCTCGCAACGTGAGGGATTGCGCAAGCAATGCGTTGAAGCCGAATCGCAGTGCGAGCAGTTGGAAGCCGAAACCGAGGAGGCGGGCAATCAGGACGATTCGGCTCTTGAACAGGCCCAAGCCGAACTGGCGGAGTGCCGCGAGGCGTTGAACGAGGCGTTGGACAGGCAACGCGAAGCGCAATCGAAAATCATCTCCTTGCAGGCCAAGGCGGATGCGTTGAGTGACACTCTGGAAAGCCGCAACGCCTCCGGTTCGCTGGAAGTCGACGAAGCCGTGGGGGCGCTGGGGCGGCTCACCGACTTCATTCATGTGGCCGAAGGCTGGGAGGAGGCCGTGGCGCACGCGCTCGACCAGTTCGCCAGCGCCATTATCGTGCCCGAAGCCGGCAATATGCTTCATGCGTTGGAGCGCGCCAAAAACGACAAGCTGGGCAAGGCCGTGGTGATTACCGCACAAGCGGGGGCTGTCAGTCGTGAGACTGACCGGGGGTGGTCGCCGGCGTCGGATCTCGTCACCGCCAACCCGGACGCCGCCGACGCCGCACAAGCCGAAGCCATCGTCAACGCCGTGCGCGCATTGCTTGCCGACGTGGCCGCCGTTGACACGCCCGAGGAGGCGCAGAAGCTGGTCGAGCGCGGGTCGAGCGCGCAGCGCGCCGTCACCCGCGACGGCGAGGTGTTCGTCGCCGGTGTGGCCGCAGTCGGCGGTTCGTCGCTGTCGCAAAGCGACCTGTCGCTGGCCGCGCGGCGTGACAAGGCATTGAAGCAGGTCAAGGAGCTGTCTGTGCAAGCCGACGATTTGGCCGCCAAGGTCGAACAGGCGACGGCGGCGCGCGACGAGGCCTCGCGCACGCTCGATGCCGAGACGACGAAACGCACCGAGGTGAAGCTCAAGGCCGAACAGGCCGCCAAATCATTGCGATCCGCCAAAGATCGCGTGGCGAACTTTCAACGGCAGATCACCCAGTTGGAAGAGAAAATCGCGAAGGCCGGCGAAGAGGCGCAGTCGCACCGCACGAAACTCGACGATTTGCAAGCCTCGCTGAGCGCCGCGCAGAACGCGGAAAACGGGCAGGTCGATGCCGAGGAACTCGTCAAGCGCGAACAAGCCTTGGAAGCCGCATTGGGCATGGCCCGCGATCAGGAAACGGCCACGAAAATCGCCTGGACCGAGGCCAGCCGCAAAACGGAATCGCTCACCCGCCAGGCTTCGCTGTTGCGCGCCAACGCCAAGGAAGCCACCGAGCGCCGCGCCCGCATCGAAGCGTTGAACGAAAAGCGCAGCGCCCAAGCCGAACATATGCAGGGCGTGGCCGCCGATGCCCGCGAAGTCGCCTCATTGGTGGAACGCGCCATCGGCGAAGTGATTTCCAAACGCGAGGAATTGCAGGAAGCCGCTTCCAGCCACGACGAGGAGTTGAAGGCTCTGCGCACCCAGCGCAACGGGATCGAGCCGAAGGTCACCGATCTGACGGGACGTGAACATGCCTTGGATGTCAACCGTGAGCGTCTGGCCACCGAATACGGTCAACTCACGCAGAAAGTCAGCGACGAACTGGGGCTAACGCTTGAGGAGCTGGTCGAGCAATATGGGCCGGATCAGCCCGTGCCCGTGCTCGACGACAGCGGCAATCCGGTGCCGGTGGACGGTGGTGAGTCGGAGGGCGACAAGTCAGGTAACGACAAGTCGGATGGTCAATACCAAACCGTCGCCTACAACCGCTCCGAACAGCAGAAGCGCTTGGACAAGGCGCGCCGCGATTTGGCCGCGTTGGGCAAGGTCAATCCGCTGGCCATGGAGGAATACGATGCGCTTGAGGAGCGCAACAAATATCTGAACGACCAGCGCGCCGATGTGGCCAAGTCGCGCGACGACTTGATGCAGCTCATCAAGGACTTGGATTCCACAATGGTCGAGGTGTTCAAATCCGCCTTCGACGACACCGCCGAGGCGTTCGAGAAGATGTTTGCGACGCTGTTCCCGGGTGGCAAAGGGCGTTTGCGCCTGGAAAGCCCGGACAATCTGCTCACATCGGGCGTGCTGGTCGAGGCGAGTCCCGCCGGCAAGCGCGTCAAGCAGTTGAGCCTATTGTCGGGCGGCGAACGCTCGTTGACCGCGCTGGCCCTGCTGTTCGCCATCTTCACCGCGCGCCCCAGCCCGTTCTATGTGATGGACGAGGTGGAAGCCGCGTTGGACGATGTGAACCTGACGCGCCTGATCAACGCCTTCAACCAGTTGCGCGAGCGCGCCCAGCTCATCATCATCACGCACCAGCAGCGCACGATGAGCATTGCCGACGCGCTCTATGGCGTCACCATGCGCGCCGATGGCGTCACCGCCGTAGTGAGCCAAAAACTTGAGCATTAACGACGGTGAACAGCGCGGTGCGCTAACGAACAGTCCTTGGGCCGCTCGTCCAGCACACCGCGCTGTCATCCACGCAGCTTGTTGCGCAGGGACTTCAGGAAGCAGAGCAGACTGTAGAAGGCCTTCTTGACAGGCACATCGCGCGCCGGCGCAACCGGCGTGACTTCCTCGGTGAACTTGGTCTTAAACTCATTGAGACCTTTCAACGAAGGCGCGAAATCGGAGCCGATGCCCATCAGGTCATACGCGGTGATGCCCTGCGAGCCCAAGATGCAGCATTCGCAATACAGCAGCTTGTCGGTGACATGCATGCGCATCACCTCGTTGCGCATGCCGGCATAGTAGCGCACGGCGTGCGTGCCGTTCACGGTGACGATCGACCAGGCGACCACGCGATCCTCGATGCGCGCGGCGAACACGCGGCAATGCTCGGCACCGAGTGCGCGAATCATGTCGGCATAATCGGACATGGGCGCGGGGGTGAAGCCGTCGCGTTTGCCGGTTTCCACCATCACATCGTAGTATTCGGAAAAATCGGACAGTGCCGCCGAGGTCTCATCGGCGACTTCGGCCGGGCATTCGCGCAGGGCCTTGCGCACGTCGCGGCGGCCGCGGCGCTTCATGCGCCCTAGAATCGCCTCGTCGCCGCCGGTCACGTCGATGACGACGGTCAGATCGTAGGGCACAGTGGACAGCACCGGCTTCGTGCCGGCGTCGCTCCACGTATCCACGCGCAGGAACGCCACCTTCTTGTCCGCCGTGCGCACCATCGCAACCAGCGCATCAATCACCTCGCGCTCCTCGGCTTCGGAAGGTTTCGCGGCCCATGCTGGTCCGTGCATCGAACGCAGGTAATGGTAGCCGTGCGTTTCGAAGTCGATCAGCGAGATTACGGCGATGGTGGTACCTTCGCGGCGAATCAGATAGTCGCCCCACGGGGTGCGGCCCTCGATGTCCGCTTGGAAAGCGGACCACACGCCCGTTTGCTCGATAGGCAGTTCAATGCCGACTGCGGCGGCCTCGCGTTGGAGTGTGGCGGAATCGACTTTCTCAAGCGTGATCATAATAATCCTTTGGTTGGTTGACTGAAGTTCTGGGATAAGCGGGGTGTATCGGGGTGTATATGGGCCGTTAGGCGGCGAGCAGCCGCTCGACCACATGGTCGTCGCCTTCATAGGGCGTGTGCTTGTTGAAATCCTTGATCCAGCGCTCGTTGCCCTTGCCGATGATGAGAATCACATCGGTGCGCCCGGCGTGCGCTTGGGCGTCGGCGATGGCGTCGGCGATGGCGTCGGCGCGGTTGATAACGATTGACGTCTTGACTTCCGGGTTGGTGACGTTCGCCAGCATGCTCTTGCAGATGTCTTCATGCGGCTCGGTGTCGGTGTCTTCGGTGGTGAAGATGAACCTTGCGATGCGATTCTGCGCCGCCTCGACGATTTCACGCCGGCGGTCGAGCGCCTTGTTGCCGGCCGAGCCGGTGACCAGCGTGATCGCTGGCTTGCATTCGCCATAACGAGCGTCCACATAGTCGATCAGCCGCTTGACGGAGGCGAAATTGTGCGCGTAGTCGACGATGGCGTGCGTGTCGCTTTCCTCGTCGTCGAACTGCTCCATACGTCCCGGCACGCGCGTGTGCTGCATGGCATGCAGGGCGTCGGTCGCGTTTGCCGGCACGCCCGCGGCGTGGGCGATGGTGACGGCGGCAAGCGCGTTCTCGACATTGAAATCGCCCGCCAAGTCGAGCGCATAGTCGCCCAGTTCCTCGCCGTCGAGTCGGAATTGATATGCCATAGCATTTTTGCCGCCGCACGGCCAGCCGCAGGTGGCGGGGGAGTGCGAGCTCGGCTGCTCGCCCAGCAAAGCGAACTCATGGACGGGTACATCGGCCCCAGCCGCATCCTCGCGCAGCAAATCCACATGCGCGGCGTGGGCGTTCAACACCAGCGTGCGCGCATGGGCGATGAGCTGGCGCTTGCAATACAGATAATCCTCGAATGTGGGGTGCTCGATGGGGCTGATGTGGTCAGGCGAGATATTCAAAAACGCGCCCACGTCGAACGTAATCCCATACAGGCGCTGAACCTTGTAGGCTTGCGAACTGACTTCCATGACGAGGTATTCCATGCCGTTATCGACAGCCTGGCGCATCATGCGCAGCGCATCGAGCGATTCGGGGGTGGTCAGGTCGGATTCGACATAGGTGCGCCCGTCGAGGCAGTTGTCCACCGAGGAGAACAGGGCGCAATGGCCGCCGCTATGGGCGTTGAGCACGGCTTGGGTGAAATAGGCCGTGGTGGTTTTGCCTTTCGTGCCGGTGATGCCGATGAGCGTGAGTTGGCGCTCCGGGTGGCCGTAAACTTCAGCGGCAAGCAGGCTCAGCGCCTTGCGCGCGTCGCTGACGATCAGCCCGGGTGTGCGCGTATGTTCGCTGAACTCGGTTTCGGACACATAGGCCGCAAGCCCGCGCTCGTCGCAACTGTCGAGGAACTTGGGGCTGAAGCGCCCCTTGCACACCAGCAGGGTGCCCGGTTCGATCTGACGCGTGTCGTAGGTGATGGCGGCGAATGTCTGATCCGCATCCGCGCAGCTCGCGGCATCAAGCGTCCAGCGGCCGGGGGTGACGATTTCGCGCAACAGATCATGCTGCTTCAACAGTGCTACGGCGCGGTTCAGCGTCAGGCTCATGCGCATCCTTTCATCGGGCGTTCTCATACCACTGTGCGCGTTGCGCCAGACATCACGCTCGGCGCGATTACAATGACACATGTGACAAACAACGACGGGGAGACCATGGCGCAGCGGCGTGCCCGCTTCGAGGGACTTGCCATGCCCGTGGTCGACGCGCTGTATCGTCAGGCGATGAGGCTGACGAACAACCCGGACGACGCGCAGGACTTGGTGCAAGACACCTTCGAACGCGGGTTCAAGGCCTTCGATTCGTTCACGCCGGGGACGAACTTCGCCGCGTGGATGACCACCATTGAGCGCAACGCCTTTTTCAACCAATATGCCAAATCCAAGCGCCGCCCGCAGCGCGCCAACGATTCCTCCGGCGAATATGACGATTGGGATATCTACGCCGCTTCGGAACATTCGTCGGACGGGTTGAAATCCGCCGAGGACGAGTATTTGGACGCATTCGCCCCCGAGGAGATCATGAACGCGCTCGCCAAACTGCCCGACGAACGGCGTCAGGTGTTCATTGACGCGGCGATTGACGGCAAGTCCTACACCCAAGTGGCTGAAGAGCAGGGCGTGAAAATCGGCACGGTGATGAGCCGGCTCAATCGCGCCCGCACACAGCTCAAACACGAACTTGCGGCCTACGCGCGTGAGCGTGGTTATGGCCGGCAGCTGCCAGGCGGCTCGCGTGGCGAGACAACGGGTGCTGAGGCCGTGGCTCGGGGCGATAATGCACAACAGGAGTGACTTATGAGCAATATGGAACATGACGATGCTTGTTGCGGTGATTGCTCGCCGCTCGAACGGCGGCATATCGCCGTCACCCGCGTTGATGCCGATGCCGATGTCGTGGTGCGTCAGGTGCATGTTGTCTCCGGAGCGTGTGGCGAGACGACGTTCAGCGCCACATCGATCACGCAAAGGGTCATTTTGGGTGAATCGCAAGCCGTGGCCGATTGCTTCGATCCCGCCGTCTGCTGCGATGCGCACGAACAGGCGATGATAGCCGCGCTCAGGGCATATCTGCGCCCCGAAAGTGCCCCCGAGTGCTTGATGGCGCGTCTCAAGGAAACCCTTGACCGTTGCTGCTGCTGTCAGGAATAAGGAAGCAGCGAGCCAGACCAGACCAAGCTAAGCCGAGCCAAACCAAGTCAGGCCAAGACTAAGCGCCGCAATGGAAAACCCGCCGAACCGAAACGATTCAGCGGGTTTTGCACTATTCGTTACGAATAATCAGGCGTTCGGGCGCTTGCCGTGATTGGCGGCCTTCTTGCGACGATCCTTGCGCTTACGTCCGCGCATACCCATGATGAACTCCTTTGCATTAAAGAATAAGCCTCGTGTATTGTGCCATAACCTCCAGACGGAGGCATTGAACCACTCATCGGCCTACTCCTACTCAAGGGACGCATTGATGAACAGCTTGGTGGTGCTCGTCTTGCCCGGCTTGATGACGATGAGCTGATTGCCGGTGTTGAACGCGTTGGCATACGCGGTCTGCGGCTCGACGGCGGTGCCGGCCGGGTGCTTGAAGGCCGGGAACTTCGTGCCGGTGCACACCTGATAGGAGGTGATCGTCTCGTCGCCGCCGATGCGCACGCTCAGGCCGTCGGGGCGCGTGAACGTGGCGGTGACTGTGCCGTCGGCATCGTGCTCAAGGTCGGTCCACGCATCGTCATACGGCTGTTCGGTGAGCAGGCGCGGCTGGCGCAAATCGTATTTAGTGCCATCCACCGGTTCGGTGCCGGTGGGGATGAGGTTCTCGTTGACCGTCACATGCGTGTTGCCCGGCACAGTGAGGGTACACTGCGCGTTCTGGCCGTCGATTTCGTCGCCATAGCCGTTGAAACCGTTGTCGAGCCACGGGTGGATGGCCAGCGCCCACGGCGCGTCGGTATCGCCGTTGTTGGTGGCACTGACGATGATGTTCAGCCCCTCGTCGGTCAGTTCATAAGTGGTCGTGACGGTGACGTCGAACGGATAACCCAGCAGGAACGGCACGCGCCACGACAGGGTGACGCTGCTCTCGCTTGAGCTCTCCAACTTCCAGAACGAGCGATAACCGTAGCCGTGAATGGCGTTGTTGCGTTCGTGCTCGTCGATCGGCAGTTCGTAGGTCTCGCCTTGGAAGGTGTAGGTGCCGGCCTCAATGCGGTTGGGGAACGGCACGAGCAGTTGTCCGTGGCAGCAGGTGACGGGGTCGTCCTGCCCGAGCGGCACGACGACGTTGCGCCCCTGATAGGTGAGCGTGCGCAACGTGGCGCCGAGTTCGGTGACGACGGCCTGCCAGTCGCCGTGGGTGAGGGAATATTGTTGACCGGTGCGCGGGGGGCGGTTCGTTGCCATAGTGTCTCTTTCATACATGGTTGTTTGAACGGTTATTGTCGCCAACACCCCAGTCTAGCGCGCCGCCGCACCTCTTGGTCCCTACGGGCGCGACGGCGCTCGACATGGCATTGGTTATGCTGGTGTTTCGAAAAAGTTCCACGGAAGGTGACTATGGGCAAACGTATTGTGCTGGCTGATCCGCGCGGTTTCTGCGCCGGGGTGGATCGGGCGATTCTGACGGTGCAGACCATTCTCAAAACCGCCTCGAACGGCACGCGGCCAGCCGGGTTGCCCCCGGTGTATGTGCGCCGCCAAATCGTGCACAACCGCCACGTCGTCGAGGAACTTAGGTTCCAGGGGGCCGTGTTCATCGAGGAGCTCAGCGAGATCCCCCCTCAGGCGGCCGAGGCCGGCGTGCCGGTGGTGTTTTCCGCCCACGGCGTTTCGCCCGCGGTGAAAGCCGAGGCCGAGGCACGCGGGCTGAACGTCATCGACGCCACATGCCCGCTGGTGAGCAAGGTGCATCGCGAGGTGTTGCGCTTCGTGCGCGAGGGATATGAAATCGTCTATATCGGCCATCAGGGGCACGAGGAAGCGGTCGGCGTGGTGGGGGAGAGCCCCGAGCACGTGCATCTGATCGAACATGAGGACGACGTATGCAAGCTTGATTTCGCGCCCGACACCAAGCTGGTGATGCTCACCCAGACCACGTTGAGCGTGGACGAGACCGCCGGCACGATTGCCGCCTTGCAACGCCGGTTCCCGTGGATTGAGACGCCGCCCAGCTCCGATATCTGCTATGCCACCTCGAACCGTCAGGAGGCCATCAAAAAGGTGGCGATGCTCTCCGACTGCGTGGTGATTGTCGGTTCGGCCAATTCGTCGAACTCCGTGCGACTGGTGGAAGTGGGTCAGGAGGGGCTGGATGCGCGATTCGGCTCGCCTGACGCTCCGGCGAAAACGGGAGGGCGCGGCTTGGCGCATCGCGTGGACGACGCCGGCGAACTCGATGCCTCGTGGTTCGAGGATGTGGACGCCGTGGGCGTGTCCTCCGGTGCCTCCGTGCCGGAAGTCTATGTCGAAGGCGTCGTTCGCGCCTTGCAGGGCATGGGATACATCGATATGCAGTCGGTGAATACCACCAAGGAAAACATGCACTTCGTATTGCCGTCCGAACTGCGCCGGCAGCGTTAGGCGTATGAAAAGGGGCTTGCCGCGTACAAGCGACAAGCCCTTTGGTCGAGTTCGTTATGAACCGAGCGGAAGACTTCCGCGTCGGCTCACTCGGAGATCTCAGCGAAGTACAGCAGGGTACGGATCATGTTGGAGGTGAAGCCGTACTCGTTGTCGTAGAAGGAGACGGTGCGAGCCAGGGTCACGCCGTCAACGGTGTTGACATCGGTCTGGGTCGGGTCGAACACGCCGCCGTGGGTGTCGCCGATGATGTCACCGGAGACGATGCCCTCGTCGTTGTAGCCGTAGTAATCGGTGTCGGAGAAGGCGGCCTTGAACGCGGCGTTGATCTCGTCGGCGGTGGTCTCCTTGCCCAGCACGGTGGTCAGCTCGGTGACGGAGCCGTCCGGCACCTGCACACGCTGCGCATGGCCCTGCAGCTTGCCGTTGACCTCGGGCACAACCTTGCCGATGGCCTTGGCGGCACCGGTGGAGTGGGCGATGGTGTTGTTGGCGGCGGCGCGCAGATCGCGGCCGGACTTGGTGCCACGCGGGCCGTCCAGAATCATCTGGGTGCCGGTGTAGGCGTGGATGGTGGTCATGAAGCCAGCCTGGATGCCCCACTTGTCGTTCAGCAGCTTGACCATGGCGGCCATGGAGTTGGTGGTGCAGGAACCGGCGGACACGATCACGTCGGTCGGCTTGAGGATGTCGTGGTTCACGCCGAACACGACGGTCGGGGTGGTGTCGTCCTTGGCCGGAGCGGAAATCAGCACCTTCTTGGCGCCGGCGTTGATGTGAGCCTGGGACTTCTCGGCGGAGGTATAGAAGCCGGTGCACTCGAGCACATACTCGACGCCGTCGTTCTTGACCCACGGGATGTCGTTGGCGTCCTTCTCGGCGTAAACCTTGTATTCCTTGCCGTCCACCACGATGGAGTTATCGGTGGCCTTCACCTCCACCGGGGTGCCGTCGTCGTGACGGAAGGTGCCGTGCGTGCTGTCGTACTTCAGCAGATAAGCCAGGGCAGCCGGGGAAGTCAGGTCGTTGATGGCGGCAACTTCGATGTCGCCGGCCTGGCCGCCGCGAGCCTGCAGCTCGAAAATGCGACGGAAAGCGAGACGACCGATGCGACCGAAGCCGTTGATACCAATCTTAACTGTCATGTAATTCTCCCTTGGGGAAGGTTCGGTATGCGTTCAGGTGCCCCGAACCGTGGTTTAACCAACGCCTCCTACTGTAATGCCCCTCCTGTACTTCAGACACGTGCGAACGCCGGTGGTGCGCCGTCCGCTCGCCTGCTCTCCTATTGATGCAGGAACGCCGATACTTCGGTGTCGAGTTCGCCCAAATCCCCCTGAAAGGTGCGATGCGACACCAACTGCGGCAACGGCGCTTCTGCGGGAAACGTGACGATAAGCGTGCCGTGCCGCACATCGATGGTGGCGGGCAGGCCGTCTCGAAACTCGTTGCTCAATCCCACCACCTGGGTTCGCGTCATCGTCGCATTCGTCACTTCGTATTTCAGCCCGGATTCGCTGACTGCGCATGCGACGTCGCTGTGCGCGAACACCGACACCATACGTCCGGGCGGCACGTCGCTCTGGGCGAATCGCAACGCGCCGTCGCATACGGCGGTGACGATCTGGCCGTCGCCATGCAACAAACCGAGGCCGCCGTGTTCGGCCAACAGCGCCATGAGCTCAATGTTGGCGATGGTGTGGTCGACGCGCGCGCCGAGGCCGCCGTAAATATGGAACACGCGGCCGCCCTGCGCCCATCCGATTTTCAGCGCGGACAGCATGTCGGGATCGTCCTTCTCGGCCGGCAGCTTGACGGTGCGTTCGTCGCATTCGGGCATCGAACCGGCAAGCGAATCGAAATCGCCCACCGTCACGTCGACCGAAACACCAAGCGCCCGCGCATGATCCAGCCCGCCGTCGGCCGCCACCACGAACGCGCCTTGCGGCACCGCTGGCCGCTCGTCGTAATACTCCCCGGCACCGAATACCACGCATATCTCGCTCATGGTCACCCAAGTGTAATGCGCCCGCCGAACCCCGGGCTTTGTCGGGGGGCGTGGTATTATCTTCAAGGCTTGAGAAATCAAGAAAGCGGGGCAACCCCACCTGGAAGCCTTTCAGGGCTTCGGGTTCATGGCATATTTCCCAATTAATTCTTGGGAAATGCGTTGACGCATGCGCGTATTCGATTCGCGTGTGCTTTGCTGTGAAACCGAAACGCTGCAATGTGCATCCTCGCCGCCCCGTTACGCAATACAGAGGAATGGAGTCATCATCAGCGACGAACCACGCATTAATGACGAGATTCGCGTCTCGCAGGTGCGCCTGATCGGCCCGAAGGGCGAGCAGGTGGGCGTCATCGCGACCTCGGTTGCACTGAACCTGGCGAAAGAGGCGAACCTCGATCTCGTCGAGGTGGCGCCCAACGCCAAGCCCCCTGTGGCCAAGCTCATCGATTACGGCAAATACAAGTACAACGAGAAAATCAAGGCTCGTGAGGCTCGCCGCAATCAGAACACGGCTGAGATCAAGGAAATCCGTTTCCGTTTGAAGATCGACGATCATGACTTCGAAGTGAAGAAGGGGCATGTGGTCCGCTTCCTCAATGGCGGAGACAAGGTCAAGGTCACCATCATGCTGCGCGGCCGCGAGCAGTCCCGCCCCATCGGAGGCGTGGAGCTGCTGCAGCGTCTTGCGGCGGATGTGGAGGAATACGGCACCGTCGAATATCAGCCCAAGCAGGAGGGTCGCAACATCATCATGACGCTTGCGCCCAAGGGCAAGAAGGTGCACACCCAGTCCGAACAGCGTCGTCGCGGCGCCACGTCCCGCGCCGAACGCCAGGCGCGTCAGGCTGCGCGTCTTGCGGCCAAGCAGGAGGCGCAGGCCCAGGCCGCAGCCGAAGCGAAGTCCGCGGTTGCACCCAAGGCCGCCGACAAGGTCGACAAGACAGTCGACAGCAAAACCGGCGATAAGGCTTCCGCCAGCAAGACTGACAGCAAGGCCGCCAGCGCTTCCGACAAGACGGCGAGCACGGCCGCCAGTGCCACGAGCAAAGCCACCACCAAGACTTCCAGCAAGAAGCACACCAATAAGGAGGGCAGCAATGCCGAAGATGAAAAGTAATTCCGCCGCTTCCAAGCGCGTCCGTCGCACCGGCACGGGCAAGCTGATGCAGGTCGGTAGCGCCATGCGCCACAATCTCGAACACAAGTCCGCCCGCAAGCGCCGCGCACTGAAGGCCGATCAGGTGATCCCCACCGCGCAGGCCAAGAAGCTCAACCGCATGCTGGGCAAGTGAGAGAACCGTTTAAGACATTCGTCAAAGAAAGCGAAGGAATAGATTATGGCACGTGTCAAGCGCGCAGTTAATGCTCACAAGAAGCGTCGCGTCGTCCTCGAAAGGGCGTCCGGCTATCGCGGTCAGCGTTCCCGCCTGTACCGCAAGGCCAAGGAGCAGCTGCTCCACTCCTTTAACTACAACTTCCGCGACCGCAAGGCTCGCAAGGGTGATTTCCGCAAGCTGTGGATTCAGCGCATCAACGCCGCCGTCCGCGCCGAGGGCATCACTTACAACCGCTTCATCCAGGGTCTGAAGGCCGCCGGCATTGAGCTGGATCGCCGCGCCCTGGCCGAGCTGGCCGTGTCCGACCCCGACACCTTCAAGGCCATCGTGGACGCCGCCAAGAAGGCTCTGCCGAAGGACGTCAACGCGCCCGTCGAGGCCTGAGCCGAGCTTATATCGGCTTGAATCACGTGAAACCCCGTCGATTGGCGGGGTTTCGCCGTTTTGTTCGGTACAGTGCAACGCCACGCAATACAATGAGGCACTATGAGTGACGGATTCGCGCGGCCAATGAGCCAGTTCCTCGCGCACATCGATGTGGAGCGCGGGCTCGCCAAGGCCACAGTCAGAGCGTATGAATCCGATCTGAACCGCTATGTCACTTGGCTTGCCGAACGCGGCATCACGCAGCCCGACGATATCGCCAAACAAGACATCGAGGATTACGTCGCCTTTCTCGATGCGGCGGGCGAAAGCGCGCGTTCCAAAGCCCGGCGGCTCGCCTCCGTGCATGAGTTCCACCGTTTCGCCTTGGGCCAGCACTTGGTGCGCGATGACGTTTCCGCATCCGTCAAAGCCCCCAAAGGCGCCAGCAGACTGCCCGACGTGCTGTCCGTCGATGAGGTCACCCGTCTGCTCGAGGCCGTGGCGGTTCCCGAAAAGGCCCAAGCCGCAGACCCGGTCGCATTGCGCGACCAAGCCCTGCTTGAGTTCATGTATGCCACCGGCTGCCGCGTTTCCGAAGCCGTGGGCGCCAATCTTGACGACATCGATTTGGATGAGAAAATCGCGCGGCTGCTCGGCAAAGGTTCCAAACAACGGCTGGTGCCGGTCGGCTCATACGCCTGCAGCGCGATGCGGCGCTACCTCGCCCAAGCGCGAGCGCAACTCGAATCCCTCGCCAAAACCAAAACGCCCGAGCGCCGGGCGATATTCCTCAACAAGCGTGGGCATCGCCTGTCGCGCCAATCCGTATGGGAGATCGTCAAGCAGGCCGGCCAGCGCGCCCATATCGACAAACCCCTGCACCCGCACACGTTGCGCCATTCCTTTGCCACGCATCTGATTCAGGGCGGCGCGGACGTGCGCACCGTGCAGGAGCTGCTCGGCCACGCCAGCGTCACCACTACGCAGATCTACACGCACGTCAGCCCGGAGAATCTCATCGAAACCTATCTGACGGCTCACCCCCGTGCGCGTTGATGAGCTCTGGGTGCGGATTCTGGGTGCGGATTGGGTGTCGGACGGATGTGAGGTAGGCTTGGAACCGTGAGTAAATCGTCGTTTTCGCAAGGGACTTTTGATCTGCCTCAAGGGGCGAGGCCTGTTGATAAGGTGGGGGATATGTCTACGGATTTGCTTGGACGCGATTATGCCACTTTTCCCGCCCCCGAACCACTGAAGCAACACGGTCCGGCGCGGGTCATTGCCATGTGCAACCAAAAGGGCGGCGTCGGCAAAACCACTAGCTCCATCAATATCGCGGGGGCATTGAGCCAATATGGCCGCCGTTGCCTGATTGTGGATTTCGACCCGCAGGGCGCCGCCACGGTGGGTTTGGGCATCAACGCCAACACCGTGGAGAACACGATCTACACGGCTTTGTTCGATTCCCGCGCGGATGTGCACGAGATCGTGCAGCACACCGAGTTTGAGAATCTTGACGTCATCCCCGCCAACATCGACCTGTCCGCCGCCGAAGTCCAGCTCGTCACCGAGGTGGGGCGCGAGCAGGTGCTGGCGGACGTGCTGCGCCCGCTGAAAGCCGAATACGACATCATCATCATCGACTGCCAGCCCTCGCTGGGTCTGCTGACGGTGAACGCGCTGACGGCGGCGGACGGCGTGATCATCCCCGTGGCCGCCGAGTTCTTCGCCCTGCGCGGGGTGGCTCTGCTCATGCAATCCATCGAGAAGGTGCAGAGCCGCATCAACCCAAGCCTTGAGGTCTATGGCGTGCTGGTCACCATGTTCACCAAGACGCTGCACTGCGAGGAAGTCATGCAGCGCATCTACGAGGCGTTTCAGGACAAGGTGTTCCACACGGTGATCTCCCGTTCGATCAAACTGCCCGATTCCACCGTGGCCGCCGCTCCCATCACCATCTATTCGCCGGGGCACAAGACCAGCAAGGAATACCGCGAGGTGGCGCGCGAGCTGATCGCCAATGGGGTCGTCGCGTAAGCGGTGGGTGCGGATGCCTGAAACGTTATTGCCGCCGCAAGCGGCCGGGGCAGTTGAAGCGGGGGAAACAGCTGAAGCCGAAGCCGTTCGGGCGGGCGGATCGCCATTGCGTCCAGACATGGTGGAGGAAGGCATTTCCGCGTCGCGTTTTTCAGTGGATCTGGAGGTGTATTCGGGGCCGTTTGATGCGTTGCTGTCGATGATCGCCAACAAGAAGCTGGAACTGACCGAGGTTTCCCTGTCCGCGATCACCGAAGAGTTTCTTGTGTATGTGCGCGGGCTTGATTTCAACGAGAACATGGACGAGGCCAGCGCCTTCCTCGATGTCGCTTCGATTCTGGTGGAGGCGAAAAGCGCGGCATTGCTGCCTTCCAACGCTTCAGGCGAGCGCGACGAGCAGAGCATGGAGGCGTTGCGCGAGCGCGACCTGCTGTTCGCCAGACTGGTGCAATACCGCGCATATAAGGAGGCCGCCGCCGATTTCCGCGCGCGTCTTGCCGCCAATTCCGGCAGGTTTCCTCACCCCGGTGTGGTGGACGAATCGGTGTCGGCCATGCTGCCTGAACTGGTCTGGACGCTCGGGCCGCAAGAGTTGGCGGCTCTCGCGGCTCAGGTGTTCGTCAATGCGCCCGCCGACGAGGTGAGTGTGCACCAGTTGCATGTGCCGCTGGTCGATTTGCAGGCGCAGTCGAAGCTGGTGCGCGCCCGGTTGCGCGGGCTAGGTGAGGGCAAGTCGATCACCTTCGCCGAGTTGACCGCCGATACCAAACAGAACATCGAGATCGTGGCCAGATTCCTTGCAATTCTGGCGTTTTTCAAACAGGGGGTCGTGCAGTTCAAGCAGTCCGGCCCCTATGAGCCGTTGCATGTGCGGTGGGTGAGCGGCGTGGACGACGAGATGAGCGACGTGGCCATTACGGAAGGCGACTTCGCATGAGCGTGAAAGGCGGCGACATGGCCGAACCCATGAATGGCGGCGTTGGGCAGGGCGGCGAGGTGCGCCCCGAATATGTGGATTTCACCGTCGAGGATTTCCCCGGCGGGCTGGCCGCGTGCCTTGAGGCGATTCTGATGGTGGCCGACCAACCGCAGCAAGTGGACGATCTGGCTCGCGTGCTCGCCGTGGGCAAAGACGCCGTCGAGCAGGCATTGACGGCGTTGCGCGAAAGCTATGAGCGGCAGTCGCGCGGCTTTGAGCTGCGTTGCACGGCTCGCGGCTGGCAATATGCGAACCGCGCCGAGTTCGAGCCGGTGGTGGCCACATTCGTCACCGATGGGCAGACGGCGCGTCTGAGCCAGGCCGCGCTGGAGGCTTTGGCTGTGGTGGCGTATCGTCAGCCGGTCACCCGCGCGCAGATCGCCGCGATCCGCGGCGTCAACTCGGATGGCGTGGTGCGCTCGCTTTTGGTGCGTGGTTTGGTGCGCGAGGACGGGGTGGACCCCGAGTCGCGCGCCGCCTTGCTTGTCACCTCGCCGCTGTTTCTGGAGAACATGGGGCTTGACAGCATTGAGCAGTTGCCCAGTCTCGCCCCGTTCATGCCCGACATGGGCGACATCGTCCGCCAATCGCAGAACGACGAAGCCGCGCTGTAAGGTTCTTCGTGGCTTGCAATAGCCAATGATTGAGAGAGGAATATCATGTCCGAAACCACCACAGGCGTCGATGGACAACTGACGCGCAACGAGCGTCTTGACCGCTTGCCGTTCAACAAGGCCCATAGGAAGCTGCTCGTGGCCTCCGGCATCGGCTGGGCGTTCGACGCCATGGATGTCGGCCTGGTGTCGTTCGTCGTCGCTGCCATTGCCGCCGACCCGCATTTCAATCTCACCGCCAGCGAAAAAAGCTGGGTGCTCTCCATCGGGTTCATCGGCATGGCCGTGGGTGCCGCGCTGGGCGGCTACGCGGCCGACCGCGTGGGGCGCAAGACGGTGTTCTCGGCCACGTTGGTCATCTTCGGCCTGGCCAACGCCGGCATGGCGTTCAGTTGGTCGCTGACGGCGCTGCTGGCGGCACGACTGGTGATTGGCTTGGGGCTTGGCGCGGAACTGCCCGTCGCCTCCACGCTCGTCTCTGAGTTTTCGCCCACCAAGCAACGCGGTCGCATGACGGTGCTGTTGGAATCCTTCTGGGCCATCGGTTGGATCGTGGCCGCCTGCATCGGCTATTTCGTAATTCCGAACACCGGCGATTGGGGTTGGCGTTACGCGCTGCTCATCGGCGCGTTGCCACTGCTGTATGCCATCGTCACGCGCGTACACATCCCCGAATCCGTGCGGTTCCTTGAGGCCAAAGGGCGCGAAGAGGAGGCCGAGCAGGCCGTGCGCTATTTCGAGGCTGCTTCCGGCGTGGCTCCAGTCGCCTCCCCGAAAGGCCGGCCTTTGGAGAAAATCAACACCAGAGAGCTGTTTGGTAGGGAATATCTCGCCCGCACCGCCGCCATCTGGGGCACATGGTTCTTCGTCAATTTCTCCTATTACGGCGCATTCACATGGATGCCAAGTTTGCTGGCCGACCAGTTCGGCAGCCTGACCAAATCTTTCGGATATACGCTGGTGATCTCTCTGGCGCAACTTCCCGGCTATTTCCTCGCCGCATGGCTGGTCGAAATCTGGGGACGGCGCAAGACACTGAGCGTATTCCTTGCCGTCTCGGCCGCGGCCGCTTTCGCGTTCTCGCAGGCCTCCTCCGTGACGTTGGTGTTGGTGTTCGGCATGGTGCTGTCGGCCTCGAATCTCGGCGCGTGGGGCGTATTGTATGCCGTCACGCCGGAGATTTATCCGACCCGTCTGCGCGCCGCTGCCGCCGGTGCCGCCGCCGCGTGCGGGCGCGTGGCCGCCATCGTCGCGCCGCTGTTGGTGCCCTGGTTTCTCACCCTTGCCGGCGGTAACAAGTCCGTCGCTTTCGTCATCTTCGCCCTCGCTTTTGTTCTGGCTTGCGTCGCCGCCTTGTGTCTGCCTGAACGCAAAGGCCTTGAACTTACCGACTAGTGTCGGGCAAGGTCGCTAGACTTGGTGCGGTTTGCGGCTTATGCGCCGATTGCGGCGTTTGCAAAGCTCCAATGGCAAGACACTTAAGAGAGGTTTTCGATGGCGGTTCGCGGTGACATCCGTAATGTGGCGATTGTGGCTCACGTCGATCATGGCAAGACCACGCTGGTCAATGCCATGCTTCAGCAGTCCCATGTGTTCAACGAGCGTGAGGAAGTGCCCGATCGCGTGATGGACTCCAACGACTTGGAGCGCGAGAAGGGCATCACCATTCTCGCCAAGAACACCGCCGTGCAATACACCGGCCCGCTGGCCGAGAAATACGGTTGCCCTGAAGGCATCACCCTGAACATCATCGACACCCCCGGCCACGCCGATTTCGGCGGCGAGGTCGAGCGCGGCATCTCGATGGTCGACGGCGTGGTGCTGTTGGTGGACGCCTCCGAAGGCCCGTTGCCGCAGACGCGATTCGTGCTGCGCAAGGCCTTGGAAGCCAAGCTGCCCGTCATTCTGTGCGTGAACAAGGTGGATCGCCCTGACGCGCGCATCGAGGAAGTCGTCGGCGAAACCTCCGATTTGCTGCTCGGCCTGGCCGACGACGTGCAGCATGAAGGCATCGACCTCGATCTCGACCAGCTGCTTGAAATGCCGGTGATCTACTGCGCCGCCAAGGCCGGATATGCCTCCACCGACCAGCCCGAAGACGGCGGCTTGCCGAATAACAAGGATCTGGAGCCCCTGTTCGAGGCGATCATCGCCAACATTCCCGCCCCCGAATACGAGGAAGGCGCGCCGCTGCAGGCGCACGTCGCCAACATCGACTCCTCCGACTTCCTCGGGCGCTTGGGTCTCGTGCGCATCTACAACGGCAATCTGCAGAAGGGCAAGACCTACGGTCTGAGCCGCGTGGATGGTTCCATCGAGAACTTCCGCGTCTCCGAGCTGCTGCGCACCCAAGGCTTGGAGCGCATTCCGGTCGAGTCCGCTGGCCCCGGAGACATTGTGGCCGTCGCCGGCGTGGGCGACATCATGATCGGCGAGACCATCGTCGACCCGTCCGACCCCAAGCCTCTGCCGCTCATCCACGTGGACGACCCGGCCATTTCCATGACTTTCGGCATCAACGATTCGCCGCTGGCCGGCACCGAAGGCAAGGATCACAAGCTCACCGCTCGCATGATCAAGGATCGTCTCGACCGCGAGCTCATCGGCAACGTGTCCATCAAGGTGCTGCCCACCGAACGTCCGGACGCTTGGGAAGTGCAGGGTCGCGGTGAACTCGCGCTGGCCGTGCTCGCCGAGCAGATGCGCCGCGAGGGCTACGAGCTGACCGTGGGCCGCCCGCAAGTGGTCACCAAGAAAGTCGACGGCGTGATCAACGAGCCGATGGAAAACACCACCATCGACGTGCCCGAGGAATACATGGGCACCGTCACCCAGCTCATGGCCGATCGCAAGGGCCGCATGGACAATATGACCAACCACGGCTCCGGCTGGGTGCGCTTGCAGTTCACCGTGCCGTCGCGCGGTCTGATCGGCTTCAGAACGGCGCTGCTGTCCGCCACGCGCGGCACCGGCATCTCCTCGTCCCTTTCGGCTGGATACGCCCCGTGGGCCGGCGCAATCACCATCCGCCAGAATGGCTCGATGGTGTGCGACCGCCAAGGCGTGGCCACCCCTTATGCCATGCAGCGCTTGCAGGCGCGCGGCAACTTCTTCGTCGAGCCGCAGTCGCCCGTGTACGAAGGTCAGGTCGTGGGCGTGAACAACAAGCCCGACGAGCTGGATGTGAACATCACGCTGGCCAAGCACATGACCAACATGCGCTCCGCCACCGCCGATGTGCTGGAAACCTTGACGCCGCCAATCAGGATGAGTCTTGAGGAGTCGTTGGATTTCGCCAATGAGGACGAGTGCGTCGAAGTGACCCCCGAAGCCATCCGCGTGCGCAAGATTATCCTCAAGCGCGACGACTGGTACAAGTGGCGCGCCAAGCAGCGCCGCCAAAACGCCCAAAACAACTAAATCGCCGTGATGTTGCCCCGCTGGGTGAAACCCCAGCGGGGGCTCCCGCTGGCGGGAGCTGTCAGCCAAAGGCTGACTGAGGGTGGTTGGTTGCTTTGTTAGCCGCACACTCACCCACCAAACGGTTAATTTCATCGCATACCGACACGAAGTGTTTGTCGATTTCGTTGTTTGCGAATCTACATACTGTTATGCCAATGGATTCGATGGCTCTTGTACGCTCATCGTCGTCCAGTTGCTTTGACGGGTAGTGGTGTTCGCTGCCATCCAACTCAAGTGCCAGTTTTGCCTCGGCACAATAAAAATCCACTATATAGTTCAGAATAGGTTTTTGGCGTTGCCATCGTAATGGGTGATTTTTTAAGAACCCGAACCAGAGTTTACGCTCCCAAAGTGTCATTTTCTTGCGTAAATTACGTGCCAGAGAAACGTTTGACGCGTTGTAGGGAATCGGCAAAGTGAACTCCTTTGTTCGTGGTGTAATGAAGGCACTACATGAACGATGTTACTGTGTGCGACCACCCCCAGTCGCGCCTGCGCGCGACAGCCCCCGCCTGCGGGGGCCAAGGTGCTTTTCGCAGATGACGGGGTAGAGTTTGGGGTATGAGTTCTGATGAAAGGGATCGCAAGTTGATGCCGTGGTCGCATCGGCAGAATGTGTTCGTGCAGGTGAGCGTGACGGTGCTGGCGGGTGCCGGCAGCGGGTTCGTCGGCACGCTGGCGCATCGCATGGGTGCCTCGGCGAATATTCCCTATGGGCTGGTGCTGGCGTTCGTGATTCTGGGGCTGTCGGCGTGGTGCGCTCGCGCCCGGCTGGGAGTTTCCGGCTTGGCGCTGCACTTGATCGCCTCGTCGATTGTCGCGTGGGGGCTGGCTATCGGTGGTGCCGCCGGCGATGTGCTCGTTCCGGTTGGTTTCACTTCGGCCATGCCCTTTTTCAGCCGGCACGCGGGGTACATCTGGCTGTATGGCTTAATCGCGGTGCAGGTGGTTCTGCTTGTGTTGCCTCGTGCATGGTTCGTCATTCCGCCGCGAATCGACGAATCGCCAGATACGCCGGCCGACGACTGAGCCGCCGCTGCGGTAGCGGTCGAGCGCTACAGTGTTGCCTATGAGTCAACCGAAGCTCACCTATCTGGGTCCCCAAGGCACGTTCACCCATCAGGCCGCGCTGCAAGCAGCCGACCAGCTGGTGCGCGAATATGGCGTGGCGCAGCCGCGACTTGAAGCCGCACCCGATGTGCCCTCCATCATGCATGTGGTCGAATCGGGCGACTCGTGGGGCGTCATTGCGTGGGAAAACAACGTTGAAGGCTATGTGATGCCGAATCTCGATGCGCTGATCGACGCCGATGATGCCGCCGGTTTCGCCCGCGTCGGCATCGATGTTGCGTTCGATGCATTCGTCAAGTCGGGGGTGCAACAAGACATCGATGGGTGCGAAGTTTGCGCACACCCGCACGGTTTGGCGCAGTGCAAGCGCTTTATCGAACAACATCATTTGCGAGCCGTTCCCGCCTCTTCGAACGCGGCGGCGTGCCGTGACCTGAACGACGGGCAGGTGGCGTTGGGCCCGAGCATCTGCGGCGAGCTCTATGGGCTTGAAACAGTGGCCAGGCAAGTGCAGGATTTTACCGGCGCGCGCACGGAGTTCCTCGTCGTCGCGCCGCGTGACGAAGTGAGGGCCCTCTCCGCGCAATCCAAGCAATCCAAGCAAGCCAAGCAAGCCGAGTTTGAAACCATTGTCGTGTTCATCCCGCTGGCCACCGGCCCCGGAGTGGTGGCTGATCTGCTGGACGTGGTGCGCGACGCGGGGCTCAATATGACCAGCCTCATCTCACGTCCCATCAAAGGGCATGACGGCACTTACAGTTTCATCGCCACCGTGGATGCGGCCGCTTGGGAGCCGCGTTTCCGTGACATGATCACGCAGGTGGCCGAGCATGGCGACTGGGTGAAAACCGTCGCGGTCTATCCGCGCAGGGAACACCCGAACCCTCCGGTGGATTCGTGGATGCTTCCCTCGGGCGGCGTGCGGCTCGACGCCACGCATCTGGAAGAGGGCTGGCAAGCCGGCCAACGCGTGGGGAGGGAACTGTTGTGGTAGAAAAGGTTGCGATTGCCGGGCTTGGCTTGATTGGCGGCTCGCTGGCGCGGCGACTGGCTGCCCGCGGAGTCGAGGTGACGGCGTGGAACCATCGCCCGCACCCGTATGCTCAGGCCGAAGCCGAGGGCATTCATTGCGTGCCCGCATTGGATGGGCTGGTGGATGCCGAACCGGACGTACTGGTGCTGTGCAATCCGTTGAAGGCCATGCCGGATATGTTGCATTCCCTTAAACCGCTGCTCAACGCACACCCCGATATCACCCTCACCGACGTGGGCAGCGTCAAGGCCGAAGTGCGTGCGCAGGTGGCTGAGGCCGGGCTGGGGGAGTGCTATGTCGGTGCACACCCGATGGCGGGCAACGAACTGTCCGGCTGGCAAGCCGCCAACCCGGCGCTGTATGACAATGCCCTGTGGGCGCTCACCGTGGACGAACGCACCGAATATCGGCGTTTTCTTGCCGTGGCGCGATTGGTTGCCGACAATGTGGGCAACCGTCTGATTGTGCTGGACGATGACACCCATGACAGCTGTGCCGCCATGATCAGTCACATGCCTCATGTGGTGGCGACTGCGTTGATCAACGAGCTGGTCGGTGACGAGAACCGCAATATCGCCGCCGCGCTCGCCGCCGGTTCATGGCGCGACATGACACGCGTGGCGCTGACCGACCCCAACCGCACGCGGGCGATGGTCGACGAGGACGCCGCCAACGTCGAGCATCTCTTGCGCCACATGGCCTCGCGCCTGACCGTCGTGGCGGACAATCTGCGCGACGGCGACGCAGACGCCATCAAGTCGTTCTTCGCCGAAGGCCAGCCGTTCCGCGACTACAAGGCGAACGGCAACGGGGTCGAGACGCGCAACCTGCCCATCCCACCGCAAGGCTGGCAGCAAGCTCTACTGCAATCCGCCCGCCGCGGCGAAGCCCTCACCGGTTTCCTCGATGACCGGACAGCCCGCATCAGCACTCCCAAGGCAATGTAATTGCGAGTGTGCATATCACTGTTCCCAATTCTCTAAAACGTCATTTTCAACACGCCAGACCTTCCATCGGTGTTCCCCGGAATGGCACGCTTTTCGGCTTATTTCCGCGGGTCTCCCCGTCTCTGGGGGGGGAGATTTTGATGCTGATTGGGTTTTCGTGCGCCCAAGGTCGGCCAATGGCGGCCGCCGCGGGGCCTGTTCCCGGTTTCCCGACGGTTGGAGGAAACGGTGCGGTCGTTTCCTCGATGTCGTTGGTAGGAGAAGTCGACTTGAAGGAGTTGAATGATGATGAGACGTGCATCAGTCAAGGTGTCGGTCGTGCGCCGTGGTATGTTCGTGAGGTTGCTGGCGTGTCTGTTGGCGGTTGCCTTGATGGCCGTACTGTGCCCCACGGGGGCCATCCCCGCCCAGGCCGAAGAGACGACCGAGACAGCTAAGATTGCCGAGCCGGCTCAAGTTGAGGCGGCTGAGTCGGTTCAAACCGGGACGGGGTCGGGCATGTTGCTCAATGTCAGTGGGGGCAATGCCGCTGGCGTTATCCTTGATGGCAGTCTCGACAAGGCTCAGATTCGCACCATCACGTTTGAAAAAATCAAGCCCACTGCCTCCAGGGAAAAGACTTGTTGGGACGCTGGCGCAGGCAACAGCGACAGCACCGGCACCGGCGACTCCGCCACGGCGGATGATTCCGTGTATGCTTGCGCGACCAAGGCCGCCGATGGCATGTGGGATGTGGTGTACGGCGCGGACGGCGTATATCCCAAGTTCCCGGGCAATTCGTCCGGTCTGTTCATGGATTTCAGCGGGTTTACCGGTTTCGTCGGCCTCGATCAGATTGACACGTCCAACGTGACGGACATGTCCATGATGTTCTCTGGTTGTTCGTCGTTGAAATCGTTGTCGTTGCCGTCGAGTTTCGTTACGTCGAAGGTGACGAGCATGCTCTGCATGTTCTATAACTGTTCCAAGTTGTCGTCGTTGACGTTGCCGTCGAGTTTCGATACGTCGAAGGTGACGGATATGTACGGCATGTTCCAATACTGTTCGTCGTTGGAATCGTTGTCGTTGCCGTCGAGTTTCGATACGTCGAACGTGAAGAGCATGGTTTTCATGTTCTATAACTGTTCCAAGTTGTCGTCGTTGTCGTTGCCGTCGAGTTTCGATACGTCGAACGTGACGAGCATGTCCATGATGTTCTATAACTGTTCGTCGTTGGAATCGTTGTCGTTGCCGTCGAGTTTCGATACGTCGAGGGTGACGGGCATGCCCGGCATGTTCTCTGGTTGTTCGTCGTTGACATCGTTGGATGTGTCGAAGTTCAACACGTCGAACGTGACGAACATGCTCAGCATGTTCTCTGGTTGTTCGTCGTTGGAATCGTTGTCGTTGCCGTCGAGTTTCGATACGTCGAACGTGACGAACATGGGCTACATGTTCTCTGATTGTTCGTCGTTGACATCGTTGGATGTGTCGAAGTTCAACACGTCGAAGGTGACGGGCATGCCCGGCATGTTCTCTGGTTGTTCGTCGTTGAAATCATTGTCGTTGTCGTCGAGTTTCGATACGTCGAAGGTGGGGAGCATGTCCGGCATGTTCTCTGGTTGTTCGTCGTTGACATCGTTGGATGTGTCGAAGTTCAACACGTCGAACGTGACGAACATGTCCAGCATGTTCTCTGGTTGTTCGTCGTTGACATCGTTGGATGTGTCGAAGTTCCATGCGGGTCTGAAGACGAACAGCACTGACATGCTTGCAGGGCTTTCCAAGCTTCAGGAGTTGAAGTTGGGTGCGAATTTCAAGCGGTCTGGTGCCGATTGCGGTCTTGAGGCTCCGTATGCGCCGGCGAAGACCGGTTACACGGCGAAGTGGAAAGACATATCCACGGGTGTGGCGTATGCTCCGTCCGAGGTTCCCGCGAGTACGGCGGCCACGTATGTTGCGGATTATGCGCCGATTACGTACAAGGTGTCGTTCAAGTCGAATGGTGGCTCTGGCACGATGGGTGATCAGTCGTTCACGTATGATGCGGCTCAGAATCTGACTGCAAACGCGTTCACCCGCGCGGGTTATACGTTTGCTGGTTGGAATACGAAGGCTGATGGTAAGGGCACTGCGTATAAGGACAAGGAGTCGGTGAAGAACCTGACCGCGGAGGCCAATGGCACGGTGACCTTGTTTGCGCAGTGGAAGGCGAATGCGGACACGAACGTGAAGTATACGGTGAAGTTCAATGCGAATGGTGGCACCGGTTCGATGGCGGATCAGCGGTTCACGTACAACGTGGCTCAGAATCTGAGGGCGAATGCGTTCACCCGCTCGGGTTACACGTTCACGGGTTGGAATACGAAGGCTGATGGCAGGGGTACGGCGTATAAGGATAAGCAGTCGGTGAAGAACCTGACGGCCACGGCCAACGGCACGGTGACCTTGTATGCGCAGTGGACGGCGAATTCGTATACGGTGAAGTTCAATGCGAACGGTGGTTCTGGTTCGATGGCGGATCAGCGGTTCACGTACAACGTGGCTCAGAATCTGAGGGCGAATGCGTTCAAGCGTACGGGTTATTCGTTTGCTGGTTGGAATACGAAGGCTGATGGCAGGGGTACGGCGTATAAGGACAAGCAGTCGGTGAAGAACCTGACCGCGACGGCCAATGGCACGGTGACCTTGTATGCGCAGTGGACACAGTCGCAGTCGCAGGGCCAGATGATCCGCTTGTCCGGCGATACCCGGTATGACACGATGGGCAGGGTCGTTTCCCAGGCGTATTCGGGTACCGCGAAGACGGTGATTGTGGCCAGTGGCGCGAACTACCCGGATGCTTTGTCCGCCTCGGGTCTGTCCGGCGTGTTGGACGCTCCGATTGTGTTGACCGAATCGAACGGCTTGCCCTCGCAGACTGCCGCGCAGCTTAAGCGTTTGAATCCTTCGAGGATCATCATTGTGGGTGGTGTGAGTGCGGTGTCCGATGATGTGGCGTCGCAGTTGAAGTCGTATGCGTCGAGTGTGACCCGTTTGGGTGGCCAGACGCGCTACGATACGTCGTATTTGCTTTATGAGCAGGGTGGTAAGTCGTGGGGTTCGACTGCGATTGTGTCGTCGGGCGCGGGTTATGCGGATGCGTTGAGTGTGAGCTCGTATGCATACGCTGGCAAGGCGCCGGTGTTCCTGTGCGATCCCGCTACCGGCCTGACTGCCAAGCAGCGCGCGGCGCTGTCTAAGTTCAAGCGTGTGGTTGTGGTGGGCGGTGTGCAGGCTGTGCCCGCCAAGTATGTGTCCGGTTTGCCCGGCATGATTCGCCTGGCTGGGCAGACGCGGTATGAGACGAGTGTGAATATCGCCAAGTGGACGCAGAAGAACGGCTTGAGCATGGATGGCGTGGTGTACGCGTATGGCGGAAACTACCCGGATGCCTTGGTGTCCAGCCCCTTGGCCGGTCGTAACAAGGCGCCGGTGCTGTTGGTGTCCGATGCCTCGAGTCCTGCGGTGTCCTACTCGAAAGGTTTCAAGGGCAAGGTATCCAAGGCTTACGTGACCGGTGGCACCGCGGTTATGACCAAGGACACCGCGAACGCGCTGGCCGACGCCTTGGGCGTCCGTCGGCCGTGAGCTGTCCGCGCGGATGCGTGACTGAGGGTGGCACCACCGAACACGTGTTCGGTGGTGCCACCCTCAGTCGCAGCCTACCGCGCTGTGCGTCGCTCCGGTACGGGCTTGAGGCGCACGATGGTGGAGGCGTCGATGGTGACGTGCTGGGCGGGGCGCGAACCGTTGGCGGCGGCGTCGCGCGTCAGTTCCAGCGTATGGCCGTCCCAGGAACGCACATGACCCACATAATCGCGGAATTTGGTTCGCCCGTCAGCGGGGTCGACCCCTTCGCTCACGCGCACCACGATGCGTGCGCCCGCAGGTATCCGATTCGGCAATGGCATAACCGGCTCATTCCGTCGTGATGGCATCCAATACCGGCGCCTTGAGCGCGCGATGCGCTGGCGGTAGGGAGGCAACCACTCCGACCAGAATCGAGACCAACAGGAACAAGCCCAACTGGCTCCAAGGAATCGCTAGGTTTTCCAAACCATCCGCTTGAAACGCCTTCTGGATGACGGCACCCGCGGCCACGCCGACCGCCAGGCCCAGCAAGGTTCCCAATATCGAAATCAAAGACGCTTCGATGGCCAACATGCCTCGAATCTTCGCCTTTGACGTGCCGATGGCGCGCAACAACCCGATTTCGCGTGTGCGTTCGGACACGCTCAGCGCCAGGGTGTTGACGATGCCGAAAACCGCAATCACGATGGACAGGGCGAGCAAGGCATACAGGATCATCAGCACCTGATCGACTATCGAGCCTATCGTTGACTTGTATTCCTCGCGATCCATCACCGACAGCACATAGAACGACTTAACTTCCTCGATCATGTTCTTGCGCATGGCCGTCGTGTCCGCGTTTGGCTTCGCGGTGACATACGCCGTGACAGTGTACATGGTCTGCTTGTTGGCGAGTTTGCCGGCCTGCTCGTCGTTCATAAAGACGACGTTGCGGTAGAACGAATTGGAGATGATCGCCCCGACAGTCATCGTCTCGTGGGTCTCTGTTTCTTCCATCTTGACCAGTGTGGATGGGTCGACATGCTGCGCGTCGTCGGCCACCTGTTGCGCTTCGCTGGCCTTCTTCTGGGCGCCGGCCGTATCGCCTTTGAGCGTCAGTTGCTGTGCTTCGGTTTGCAAAGCTTGGATCTGTGCCTGTATTTGAGCCTGATAGTCGGCTTGCGCTTTGGCGGTGGCCTCTTCGTCGATGCTGATTTTCTTGCCCGCGACCGTTATCTCGTCGCCGACCTTCCAGCCGTGCTCCTCGGCGATGGCTTCGCCCACCACCAGTTGTCCGCTTCTCAACGCATTATCCGGGTCGCCGGCTTCGGTGACGGGTTCGAACACGTCCGAGAACAGCGAGGGCTGTTCGGCGAAGGTCGAGAGCACGCTTTCGCCATCGAAGGTGATGCCCAGCAGCATACGATTGCACGACACCGACTTGACGCCTTCGACCTGCTCGATTTTATCGATGGCATTGTCGGGAATCTGCCCGCTGTTCGACATGACAATGAGATCGGATTTCAACCCGTTGTCCACAATGCCGGACACCGAGGCTTTCACCGAAGAGGCCACCACACCAAGGCAGCTGACAATCGCCACGCCGACGAACAGCGCCGCCGCGGTGTTCGCCGTGCGTCGCTTCTGTCGCACGAGATTGCGCGCGGCCAGCCGCCCGGACACCGGGAAAACCAGCGAGGGGAGCCATCCAAGCACCGCGCTTGTCGGTTTGACCAAGGCCGGTGCCGTCACAATCATGCCGATGACCACAAACGCGGCGCCAAGGGCCAGCGTCCAGCCGGTACCGAGCCTCTCGCCCAGCGAGTTCACCGCCTCCCAAGGGGTCGGGTCGCCGTCCGCAACGGCGATACGCCAGCAGAGCAGCCACGAAAGCGAGCCGATTGCCATCAGCACCACGCCGATGATGGCTCGCGGCACCACGGAAGGCTCGGGGTTCACCGTCTCGTTCATCGCCTGAATCGGCGGAGCCAGCGCCGCGCGGCGTGCGGGCAGGGTTGCGCCGATCAGCGTGACCACCACGCCGACAATAAGCCCCACAATCATGTCGGTCACGCGGGGGCTCACCGAACCGCTCAGCGGCACACCCATTTCGGCCATGCCCCACGAAATGAGCTTGACCATGCCCCAACCCAATCCGATGCCCGCACCGGAACCGACAGCGCCGAGCAACAGCGCCTGGATGATTACCGTGGAGAACACCTGTGCGCTGGAGGCGCCCACCGAACGCAACAGAGCGTAGCCGCGCATCGATTCGCGCACAATCATCGAGAAGGTGTTGGCGATGATGAACGAGCCCACAAACAGCGCGATGACGGCGAAGATGAGAATCAGCGGCTGGATGAAGCCGAGCATTTCCTTGGTCGATTTCGAGTTTTCGTCGCGCAATTCGTCGCCGGTGATGGCTGTGGCCTTCGCGTCGGCGGGCAACACCTTGTTGATGCGATCCGCCAGCTCCTGCTGCTGTTCTTCGCTCAGCGGCTCTCCGTGGTTGGCCGAACCATATACGCCGATGTATTTCACTTGACCGTTGGTGCCGGAATTCTGCTGATAGAGTTCCTCTTCGACTTTCGGTGCCAACCCGATGATGATCGCTCCCGCCTGCGAACTATCGGTAGTGAAGACGCCCACCACCTCGACTGTCTCGGGGCCGGAAGGATAGACGAGCGTCGTGGTGTCTCCCACCTTCAAATCGGACTGTTCGGCGGCGAAGGAATGCAAGGCGATCTCGTTGCGGTTTTCCGGATAGCGCCCGTCCGTCAGCTGCGCCGAACGCCACGTGCCCTCGGACAAGCCCACCGATATCGTGGGGCTGCCCATCGTGGCCACGGCGTTGCCGTCCTTGGCGACCAGTGTGAGCACGCCCGAAGTGGAGGTCGTAATCGCGGCGGACTCCACGCCGTCGACGCCTTTGATGGTGTCAACCAACGAGGTGTCGATGTCGTTGTATGTATTCGTGGTCGTCGACAGGCTGATGGAGGATGAATCCGAGTCGTCGTCGCTCTTCTGCTCTTGGGAGCCACGCACATACACGTCGTGGTCGGCGTTCGATCCCATCATCTGATCGACCTGATTGTTGAGCATCTCGCGGAAACAGAACGAACCGACCACGAAGCTCACGCCGAGCGCGATGGCGATAATCGACATGATGAAGCGCGAAAAATGGGCGCGCGCGTCGCGCAGTCCGACGCGAATCATGCGTCATGCTCCGTGTTGAACACCATGCCGGGAATGTCCGGCAGGTCGGGCACTTTCAAGCCAGCGTCTTGGGATTCGCGGGTTTCCCTGGCTTCCTCGACTTCCCTGCCTTCCTGAGCGGGGTGCGGTGCCGCCGCATCATCTTGGGTGCGGGCGAGTGCTTCTGCTGTCTCTTCTATTTTTGCCGTTCCCGCTGTTTTTGCTGTTTCTTCCCCGTCGACCTGATCTTCATCACCGGCAAACACCTCAAGGATCTGCTCATAGCTGGGATGATGTAAATCCTGCGTAATCCTGCCATCCGCCAGCACCAGCACGCGGTCGGCGTAGGAGGCCGCACGCGGGTCGTGCGTCACCATCACGATGGTCTGATCGTAATCGCGCACGGAACTCTTCAGAAAGCCCAGCACCTCGCGGCTGGAACGTGAATCGAGATTGCCTGTCGGCTCGTCGGCGAAAATCACGCTGGGCCGGGCCATCAGCGCACGTGCACAGGCGACGCGCTGCTGCTGACCGCCCGACAGCTGGCTGGGACGGTGGTTCAAACGCTCGCGCAAACCCACCACATCCACGATCTTGTCGAACCATGCGCGGTCAATCGGCTTCTTGGCGATCTGCAACGGCAGCAGGATGTTCTCTTCCGCCGACAGCGTAGGCACCAGATTGAACGACTGGAAGATGAAGCCGATTTGTTCGCGGCGCAGGCGCGTGAGCTGGCGCTGGTTCATCGACGACACCTCAAGATCCTCGACGATCACGCGCCCGGATGTGGGGGAGTCCAGCCCGGCCATGCAATGCATCAGCGTGGACTTGCCCGAGCCGGAAGGCCCCATGATGGCCGTCATCTCGCCGCGCACGAACTCGACGCTGACATGGTTGAGCGCCATCACCTGCGCGTCGCGCTCGCCGTAGGTCTTCGTCAGATCGATTGCGCGAGCCACCACGGCTTCGTCATGCGTGGTGTTCCGCCGCAGGTTACGTGCGCTGTGTCGTGCCATATTCCCTCGATGCATTATCGGCGATTTACTTAAAATAGCTAGTTTATCAGAATTCTCTCGATGCGTTATCGGCGATTCGCCTAAAATAATTTGTCTGGTCTATCAGGGGGTCAGGTCGAGTAGGCTTTGGGAATATGGCCGATATCGCGTTCGCTGCGCAGCTTGATGCATTCCTTGATTATCTCAAGGCGAACCGTGGCTTGAGCGAACATACGCTGAAGGCGTATCGCAGTGATGTGAGTGCCTGCTTGGAGTGCCTGTGGGAACAGGGAATACGGAGTCTCGACGAGGTGACGCTCGATGATTTGCGCGGATGGATGGGCATCGAATCGCGTACGCATGCGCGCAGCAGCATGGCACGCAAAACGGTGGCCGTGCGCGGCTTCTTCGCTTGGGCGCATGAGCATGGCGTGATGGGCGCGAACCCGGCCGCCACATTGATGACGCCGAAGAGTCCGAACACATTGCCCGCCGTATTGACCGAGGCACAGGCCAGTCAGCTGATGAACGCCGAAGGCGAGGCTGCCGCTGCGCAATCCGATCCTGTTCATTTGCGCGACGCGGCCATTCTCGAACTGCTGTATGCCACCGGCATTCGCGTGGCTGAACTGGTGGGTCTGGATGTGGGCGACGTCGATTTCGCGGGGCGCACCGTCAAGGTCACCGGCAAAGGCGACAAACAGCGCGTGGTGCCGTTCGGCGTGCCGGCCATGCACGCGCTCGAAGTGTGGGTCGAGCGGGGCAGACCACAGCTGTTGGCCGCCCGCTCACAAGGCTCGTCCCTCGCCAACCACCCTCAGCCGCGCCCGGCACCGGCGGGCGCCGCTTTGTTCCTTGGCGTCCATGGAAGCCGTCTCGACCAGCGTGTGGCACGCGAGGTAGTGCACCGCGCGGCGCGCGAAGCCGGCGTGCCCGACATCAGCCCGCACGCGCTGCGCCATTCCGCCGCCACGCATCTGCTCGACGGTGGAGCGGACTTGCGCGAGGTGCAGGAGATGCTGGGGCATTCGTCGCTGAAAACCACGCAACGATACACCCACGTCTCCATCGAGCAGCTCAAGTCGCGTTACGGCCAGGCTTTCCCCCGCGCGTGAGCGGGATGTGCCCTCCGCCCCTTGCCGGCTGACAGACAACATATAAAAGGAATCGCTTTCCCGCTCAGAAGGCGAGGCCTAGATATGACTTGCATGGCGCGTAACGGCACGATGTGCGCAATCTTAACGGATTGTTACGGGGGAATGACGCCCTGTCTGCGACGTGCGGCACAATGGGGGGGCGAATCAGCGGAGAGGCTAACGGGTGTATTGCATGCGCCTGGTCGGTTTCTTTTGCCTGATTGGGCGCGAACCCGCGTCCGTATAGGAAATTAGGAGAATCATTCATGAAGAAGAAAGCATTCGCCGCGGCCGCCGCAGTGTGCGCCGCTGCAATGATGCTGTCTGGTTGTGGCTCGTCCAGCAGCTCCTCCAGCAGCGCTTCCAGCAATATCATCACCGCCTACGCTTCCGAGCCCCAAAAGACCTTCATTCCGGGCAACATCAACGAGACCGGTGGCGGCAAGCCCGCAGACCTGATGTTCGCGCGTCTGGTGTCCTTCGACGCCAAGGGCAACCCCTCCAATGAAATCGCGGAGTCCATCACTCCGAACGCCGATTCCACCGAATACACCATCAAGCTCAAGGACTGGAAGTTCGCCAACGGTGACACCGTCAAGGCCGAAAACTTCACCAAGGCTTGGAGCTACGTGGCCAACTCCAAGAACGCCATGCTGTGCTCCTCCTTCTTCAACACCATTGCCGGCTATGAAGACCTGCAGAAGGACGGCCTGAGCGGCGACGAGCAGTTGTCCGGCCTGAAGGTCGTGGACGACCAGACTTTCACCGTCACCCTGAGCCAGCCTGATTCCGTGTTCCCCGTCAAGGTGGGCTACACCGCTTTCGCCCCGCTGCCCGACTCCTTCTTCAAGGATCCCACGGCCTTCGGTGAGAACCCGAAGGACGGCTGCAGCGGCGCGTATGTGTTCGACCACTGGACCCACAACTCGGAAATCGCCCTGGTCAAGAACAGCGATTACAAGGGCAACCGTTCGGCCAAGAACGACGGTGTGACCTTCAAGATCTACACCTCCGACACTGCCGCCTATGCCGATGTGCAGGCCGGCAACCTCGACGTGATGGAGACCGTCCCGGCCGCCAACACCAAGACGTTCCAGTCCGACAGCAAGGTGCAGGCCTACAACGAGGCCGGTTCCGTGATTCAGACCTTCACCATTCCCTCCAGCCTTGAGCACTTCCAGACCAACACCGAGGAAGGCCAGCTGCGTCGTCAGGCCATCTCCATGGCCATCGACCGCTCCTCCATCATCGACAAGGTGCTTTCCGGTGTCGGCACTGCCCCCACCGACTTCACCTCCCCGCTGACCCCGGGCTACTCCACGGATCTCAAGGGCGTTGACAACCTCAAGTACGACGCCTCCAAGGCGAAGGAACTGTGGCAGAAGGCCGACGCCATCTCCAAGTTCGATGGTCAGCTCACCTTCTCCTACAATGCCGACGGTGGCCACGAGTCGATCTACAAGGCCGTGGTGAACTCCATCAACAACGTTCTGGGCACCGAAGTGGCCGCCACCAATCCGATGCCGACCTTCAACGAGTACCGTGAGGCCGTCACCGATCGCAAGATCAGCGGCGCCTTCCGCACCGGCTGGCAGCCCGACTATCCGTCCGCCGAGAACTACCTGTTCCAGATCTTCGATTCCAAGGCCGCCGACGGCAATGGCTCGAACGATGGTGACTACAAGAACGCCGACTTCGACAAGTTGCTCGACGAAGCGTATGCCACCACCGACACCGATGCCGCCAACAAGCTCTACCAGCAGGCTGAGGAAATCCTGCTTGAGCAGCTGCCGGCAATCCCGCTCTATTACGCGAACACTCACGGCGTCGCCTCCAAGAACATCAAGAGCGGTTTTGCAATGAACTGGCAGAACCTGCCGACCTATGCAGAGATGAGCAAGCAGTGAGTTGATCTGCGCACTAGGTCGCATAAGGGCGAAGGCTTCGGCTTTCGCCCTTTTGTTATCGCACGGCCCCGCTGCTTGATATGCGGTGCGTAATTCGATATGCGGTACGTAACATTTGTTGGTCAAGTCTTGCGGTAAACTGTCAGGCGTATTTGTTGACCATGCCTACGGGTGTCTTTATTCCCCCGTTATGCGGCAGTGGTCATGGGACAAGGAGAAGTCTATGGGCAAGTATCTTCTGCGCCGCGTGCTGCAGGTGATCCCCGTGGTTCTTGGTACGACGCTGCTGGTGTATGCCCTCGTCTTCGCATTGCCCGGAGACCCGGTCAAGGCGATGTTCGGCGACAAGCCGGTCAATCAGGCGGTTGCGGCTCAGATTCGCGCGGAATATCATCTGGACAAACCATTCATCGTTCAGTATTTCATTTTTCTCAAGAACGCACTGACTCTTGATTTCGGGCAGACCTTCGCCGGCCAGCCCGTCATCGACGAAATCGCCCGCGCATTCCCCGTCACCATCAGGCTGGCGTTGATGGCGTTCGTGTTCGAGGCGATTTTCGGCGTGATTTTCGGCGTGATTTCCGGCCTGAAGAAGGGCAAGTGGTACGACACCGTGATTCTGCTGGTTTCGTTGCTGCTGATTTCCGTGCCCACGTTCGTCACCGGCTTCCTTTGCCAATACCTGTTCGGCATCAAGTGGAGCATCTTGCCGGTGACGGCCGGCAGCAATCCGGGCTTCATCGACTTGCTGATGCCTGCGATGGTGCTCGGCTCGGTGTCGATGGCCTACATCATCCGCCTGACCCGCGCCGAAATCTCCTCGAACATCGCCGAGGATTACGTGCGCACGGCACGCGCCAAAGGCATGAGCAACGGTCAGGTCATGCTGCGCCACGTGCTGCGCAACTCCCTGATTCCCGTGGTGACTTATCTTGGCCAGGACATCGCCGCGCTGATGGGCGGCGCGATGATTTCGGAAACCATCTTCAACATCCACGGTGTCGGCTGGCTGACCTACCAGAGCATTCTGAAAGGCGAAGGCAATCTGGTGGTATCCATCGTGACGCTGTTGATGCTGATTTTCGTGGTGTGCAATCTTATCGTCGATTTGTTGTACGCGGCTCTTGATCCGCGTATCCGTTACGCCTGATTGGGAAAGGAGAACGAAATGACTGATATGACCACCCTTCCCGGTCAGGAGCGTTACGTCGCCCCGCTTGACGAGACTCCGTTGCAGGATGTCGACAACGTCGACGAATCCGCTCCCGCCAGCAGCCTGTGGACGGATGCGTGGCGCACGTTGCGCCGCAACCCGCTGTTCATCGTGTCCGGCCTGCTTATCATGTTCATCGTGATCGTGGCGCTGTTCCCGACCCTGTTCACCAAGCAGGACCCGAACTACTGCGTGTTGGAAAACTCGTTGGGCAAGCCGTCGCCGGGGCACCCCTTCGGCTTCGACTTCCAAGGGTGCGACGTGTATACCCGCGTGGTGTACGGCACCCGCACCTCACTGAGCGTCGGCCTTGCCGCCACGATACTCGTGGTGTTGATTGGCACCCTCATCGGTGCCCTCGCCGGCTTCTTCGGTGGCTGGCTTGACTCGCTGCTCAGCCGTGTGACGGATATCTTCCTGGCTTTGCCGATTCTGCTCGGTGCCATTGTGGTGCTGCAGATGTTCAAGACCAACGGCTCGATCTGGAAGATCGTGCTCGTCATGGCCCTGTTCGGTTGGACCAGCACGGCCCGCATCGCACGCGGTGCCGTGTTGGAGACGAAGAACCTTGAGTTCAACACCGCCTCCACGGCGCTCGGTTCGTCACCGAGCCGCAACCTGTTCCGCCATATCCTGCCGAACTCCCTGGCACCCATCATCGTGATTGGCACCACTTCGCTGGCCACCTATATCGTGCTCGAAGCCACCTTGAGCTTCCTCGGCGTCGGTTTGCCAACCACCACCGTCAGCTGGGGCGGAGACATTTCCGAGGCGCAGACCAACCTGATGACCAACCCGATGGTGCTGTTCTATCCGTCCGCGGCGCTGGCCATCACCGTGCTGTCGTTCATCATGATGGGCGACGCCATGAAGGACGCGCTCGACCCGAAGAGCCGCACTGCCTGAGCCGGAGAGGAATCGAACATTATGGAAAACAACGAATCCAAGCTCGTCGCCATGCAGAAAGAACGTGGCCCGCTGCTTGAAGTCAAGAATCTCGCCATCGATTTCACCACCGACGACAAGCGTGCCGTGCACGCGGTGCGAGACGCCTCCTTCTCGGTCTATCCCGGCCAGTGGGTCGCCATCGTGGGCGAATCCGGTTCTGGCAAGTCCACCTCGGCCATGAGCGTGCTGGGCTTGCTGCCTGGCACCGGCCATGTGGTGGGCGGCTCCATCAAGCTCAACGGCCAGGAACTGGTGGGCTTGAAGCAGAAGGATTTCGACAAGCTGCGCGGCTCTGCCATGGGCTTGGTGCCGCAAGACCCGATGAGCAACCTCAACCCCGTGTGGCGCATCGGCACCCAGGTCAAAGAGGCGCTCAAGGCCAACAACATGGACGTGGCGCACGAGAAGCGCTCCGCCTTGGCCACGGCGCTTGCCGGCGATGAGGTGAAGCTCAACGATAGCGACGACGAGACGTTCATCGGTTCGACGGAACTGCCGGCACTGCTTGAAGCCGCCAAAGCCGCCATTGCCGAGGCCGGGCTCACCGGCGAGACAGCCGAGCGCTCAATGGCTTATTTCACCGAGGAATGGGTGCCCGGTTCCGAAACCCGTTGGCGTGTGGCCGACGACCTGATCAAGGCCGGAGTGAACGCCGACAAGGCATGGGCCATCGCCAAGAGCCACGTCACCGGCTCCACCATGGACGATCGCATTGCCGGATTGCTGTCCGAAGCCGGCTTGCCAGACGCGGCCACCCGCGCACGCCAGTTCCCGCACGAATTCTCCGGCGGCATGCGCCAGCGCGCGCTGATCGCCATCGGTCTGGCCTGCCGTCCCGATCTGCTGATCGCCGACGAGCCGACCTCCGCGCTGGACGTCACCGTGCAGAAGAAGATTCTCGACCATCTGCACATGCTCACCGATTCGCTGGGCACCGCCGTGCTCTTCATCACCCACGATCTGGGACTTGCCGCCGAGCGCGCCCAGCATATCGTGGTGATGTACAAGGGGCAGGTCGTCGAATCCGGCCCGTCTCTCGAAGTGCTCCAGCACCCGCAGCACCCCTACACCAAGCGGTTGGTGGCTGCGGCTCCCTCGCTTGCCTCGCATCGCATCATCTCCGCCAAAGAACGCGGTCAGGACGCGAACGCGTTGCTCGAACACCGTGTCGTGGGTGAGGACAAGCTCGAACACAGTGATGCGATTATCGAAGTGAGCCACCTGACCCGCGAATTCAAACTGCCGCGCAAGAAGGAAATGTTCAAAGCCGTTGACGACGTCTCGTTCAGCGTCAAACGCGGCTCCACATTGGCCATCGTGGGCGAGTCCGGCTCCGGCAAGTCCACCGTGGCGAACATGGTGTTGAAACTGCTCGATCCCACCGATGGTACCGTCACCTACGAGGGGCAGAACATCAGCGAGTTCAAGGGCAAGCGGTTGCTGGACTTCCGCCGTCACGTGCAGCCGGTGTTCCAGAACCCCTACGGTTCGCTCGACCCAATGTATTCGATTTTCCGTTCCATCGAGGAGCCGTTGCGCATCCACGGTATCGGCGACAAAAAGAGCCGCGTCGCCCGTGTGAGCGAACTGCTCGATATGGTGGAACTGCCCAAATCCGTCATGCAGCGCTATCCGAACGAGCTGTCCGGTGGACAGCGTCAGCGCATCGCCATTGCGCGCGCTATGGCGTTGGATCCGGACGTGATCGTATGCGACGAGGCGGTGTCCGCGCTGGATGTGCTGGTGCAGGATCAGGTGTTGCGCCTGCTCAACGATTTGCAAGCCGAGAAGAACCTGAGCTATCTGTTCATCACGCACGATCTGGCCGTGGTGCGCCAAATCGCGGATGAAGTCGTGGTGATGCAGCACGGCAAGCTTGTGGAGCACGCCACCACCGATGAGGTGTTCGACCATCCGAAGATGCAATATACCCGCGATTTGCTCGACGCCATTCCCGGAGGCAAGCTCCAGCTCGGCCTCGACTGACGGGCGAGGTTGTGTAGGATAAACCACATGACCATCACCATCACCACATCGAATGTCAACGGCATTCGCGCGGCCAAACGTAAGGGCATCGAGACATGGGCGGGGGAGCATACGCCGAACGTCTGGTGCATGCAGGAGGTGCGCGCCCCACAAGAGGAGATCGACCCGATCTTTGACGAGTTCGCCTTCGAATATGCCACCGCCGGTGCCATTGCCGACCAAGGCGAACTCACCCGCGTCAACGAGGTGTGCCGCGTCAAGGGGCGCGCCGGCGTGGGATTGCTCACCAACCTCAAGGTGACGGGCAAGCGTTACGGTTTGCCCGGCCTCGATGAGGACGTGGATTCTGGTCGATGGATCGAGACGGACATTACCACCCCGTCCGGCGCTGAGCTGACAGTGGCGTGCGTGTACGTGCATGCCGGCAACGCCGACGACCCGGTGAAAATGGGGCAAAAATACCGCTTTCTCGACACCATGCTCGTGCGATTGGGGCAATTGCGCGACGAAGCGGCAGACGGCGGCAGGCAAGCCGTGCTGTGCGGTGATTTCAATATCGCCCACACGCCGCTCGACATCAAGAACGCCAAGGCGAACGAAACGCACGCCGGATTCCTGCCTGAAGAGCGTGTCTATATCGACAAGTGGCTGGGGGAATATCGCTTCGTGGATGTGATGCGCCAACTCGCAGGCGAGGTGCAGGGGCCGTACACCTGGTGGAGCCAGCGCGGGCGTGCTTTTGACAACAACGTCGGCTGGCGTCTCGACTACCAGTTCGCCACGCCCGGCTTGGCCGCAACGGCGCAGGGTTTCAGCATCGACAAAGCTTCGTCCTATGACACCCGGTGGTCGGATCATGCCCCTGTGAGCATCACCTACGACATATAAGCGGGCTGATTTTAAGAGAATTTGCAGACAGTCGCGCCCGGCGTTCGCATATCTAGGTGCTAGGCTGGTCACGGTTATGCACGTACGACAAATCGACAAATGAGGAACCAATGGGACTATTCGGATTCGGTAAGAAGAAGCAACGCGACGCACAGGTGCAGGATGAGGATGTGAAAGCCGCCGAAGCCGCGAACGCCGCCGCCAAGGAAGACAGCGAAATCGCCGAGCAAACCGCAGCCGAGGCGCTGCCACAAGCCTCCAGCAGCTACGAAGGGCGCGGCGAAACCCGAGGCCCTTGGGACGTGGACGACGAGGACGTGCCCGATTACGACGAATATCTCGATCTTGGTGCCTACTATCTGCCGTTCATGAAGCAGATCGAGCTGAGAATCAAAGCGAACCGTTCCACGGGGGCCGTGCTTGGCGCCACCATCACTTATAAGAACTCCAGCCTTGAGGTCGAAGCATATGCGGCACCCAAAACGCTTGGGCTGTGGGGGGATCTGCGCGAGGACTTCCTGGAATCCAACACCAAGGCCAAAGCCGCCGACGGCGTGTTCGGCACGGAAATCAGCCTGCCTGTCTCCGTCAAGGGTGGCAAGGCGGTGACCACCCGCATTGTCGGCGTGGACGGCCCGCGCTGGATGCTGCGCGGCATCTTTTCCGGCACGGCCGCCACCGACCCACACGCCCAGGAAACGCAGGCGCTGAACCGCTTCTTCGCCGACATCGTGGTGGAACGTGGCGAGGAGCCGCTCGCCCCGCGCGACCGCGCGGTCTTCGCTAGAGTTGGCTCACCCCCAGACAACCGGCCGTCCGAGGTGGCCGGCACGCTTACTGGTTGGTAGTCTCCCCACACGGGCTCGGCATCGTTCTGGTCACTCCTGTCCCCCTTGCGCGTCCCCGTGCTTCCCAGCGGACCCCCGGGCCT